>JAFSCR010000024.1 GCA_017436645.1 Clostridia bacterium
AAATAGGCGCTGGGCTTGGGGGTGCGTTTAAAAGTTTCGAAATCGCAGTCCACAAGGCCGAAACGGGGATAGAAGGAATTCCATTCGTAGTTGTCCATAAAGGACCAGTAGAGATATCCTCGCACATCGGCCCCCATACGCATCGCTTCTCTTATAGAATTGAGGTAAAGGGCAAGATATACAATGCGGAAACGGTCATCATTACAGCTACAGCCGTTTTCCGTAATATAGATGGGCTTATCATAAAGACGGGTAAGCTGGGCAATCATATTTTCGGGATACATTTCCTCAAGGTAAAAGGGCATATCAATCATTTTAAGCTGTTTGTGCTCGTACCTTGTGCCGAAGCCGTTTTCGCATCTGGCATCAATAATGGTACGGGTATACATATTAATGGCCCAGTAGTCAAGGCTGTCGCGTACTTCGGGGCAAACTTCCGCCTCCGTAAAGGGCAGAACAATTTCGCCCGTTCTTATGGCATGAAGGAAAAAGCCGTTGGCCGCCCAGTCGTGGTATTCTGCAAGATTCCTGTCAAAGGGGTCGTGGTGGCGCTTCGGGGTATACTGGACCATGGCGTGGGCGCTGCTTACAGGTTTATCCGAATACTTTTTAACAATATGATAGCCTCTGGCGTGGAATTTCAGGCTGTTTTTCTTCCATTCGTATCTTTCCTTCCCAAAGCCGAGGTTAAATTCGTTTAAAATGTTCCACGAGTCCACATAGGGTGCTACAATAGGTACGATATATTCGGCGTATCTTTCGAAATAGCGGATATTTTCAATATCCTGAAAGCCGCCTTTTTTAATAAACCAGGCAGGGGTGGTAAAGTGAATCAGGGTTAAAAACACGGTAATGCCGTATTCCTTTAAAAGGGCAAGTTCCCTTACGTAATGGTCCACCGCCTCTTTGTTGAATTCTCCTTCCACCGGCTCAATGCGGCTCCATTCAAGGCTCATGCGGTACGTTTTGTGCCCCAGCGCCTTTAAAAGGGCCGTATCTTCACGATAAAGCTCCCAGTGGTTACAGGCACGGCCGGAAGGCGCACGGAACTTATCGGTATAAAATTCCGGTTTTTGCTCGTCCGCCCAATTTGCACTATGGATATTATCCCCTTCAATCTGGTGGCCGGCCGTAGCGGTGCCCCAGATAAAACCTTCGGGAAAAATCGTATCGGGCAAAGAAAAAACGTCGTACATGGCATAGACTCCTTTTTGGTTTAGTTATATTATAGCATCTGCCTTCGCTTTTTGTCAACGCCATTCTTGACACAGTATGCATAGTGTGGTATACTTTACGGAAAGTGTGGTGTACTTTACTGAAAGTGAGGCGACTTTATGTTTAAAAACCTTCGGTATGATATAAAAACCATTATGGAACGTGACCCTGCCGCAAAAAGTGCGGCACAGGTTTTCTTTTTATACCCCGGCCTCTGGGCGGTTATTTATCACCGCCTTGCCCATTTTCTTCATCGTCACGGACGCACGTTTTTGGCTCGTTTTGTTTCCAATGTTGCAAGGCGGGCAACGGGCATTGAAATTCATCCCGGCGCCACCATTGGTCGCGGCCTTCTGATTGACCACGGCATGGGCGTGGTCATCGGTGAAACGGCGGAAATCGGCGATAATGTTACCATTTATCAGGGCGTGACCTTGGGCGGTACGGGGAAAGACGTTGGAAAACGTCACCCCACCATCGGCAATAACGTCCTTATCGGCGCAGGCGCCAAGGTCCTCGGCCCCTTCACGGTGGGGGATAACTCTAAAATTGCAGCAAATTCCGTAGTCCTTGGCGAAGTGCCGCCGAACTGCACCTGTGTCGGTTCTCCTGCAAGAATCGTAAAAAGAGATAACGAAAGGGTCAATAACTTCGACCAGATTCATCTGCCCGACCCGGTTTCCCAGGAACTTTGTCGCATGCTTATCCGCATCGAGAAGCTGGAAAAGGACGCCGAAAAAGGTGGGGAGGCATAAAATATTTCCAAAAAAGCTTGACAAATGGGACTCGCTTCGATATAATAAGATAGCATTTGTGCCTTGTGGCGCAGATTTTGTTATGTGAAAAAAGCAAAAGGAGGTGTATTCATGCTTCAGACATATCAACCTTCCAAACGGTACAGAAAGAAGGAGCATGGCTTCAGAAAGAGAATGAGCACGGCTAACGGCCGCAAGGTTCTCGCAAGAAGAAGACGCAGAGGAAGAAAGGTTCTTTGTGCGTAAGAGTTTATGAAAAAGACGGTAGCATTACGACAAAACCATGAATTTCGTAGTTTGTATTACAAAGGCGGTTCTAAGGCGTCCGGCCTTTTGGTCGTGTACTTTAAAAAGAACCGGTATGGCCAAAGCCGCCTGGGTATTACCGTCTCCAAGAAAGTCGGCAATGCCGTAACGCGCAACCGTGTGCGGCGTCTGATTAAGGAAAATTACCGTCTCATGGAATCGGAAATTCGGGACGGGTATGACATTGTCATCGTGGCCAGAAACCGCATGGCAACGTCTGATTTCCATGCATCCGGCGCCTCACTCAGAACACTCCTCGGAAAGTGTGGACTGCTGGCATGAAAAAAGTACTGCTTTTCTGTATTCAAGGATACAGAAAATATATTTCTCCACTGAAAAAACCGACGTGCAGGTTTTATCCTTCCTGTTCGGTTTATGCTATGGAGGCAATAGAAAAGTACGGAGCATGTCGAGGCAGTTTTTTGGCCTTTCGGCGTATTTTGCGGTGTCATCCATGGAATCCGGGCGGGTATGACCCTGTAAAATAAACCGTGGGCTTATTTTGAAAGGAAGAAAAACATGTTTAATTGGCTCTATGAGTTATTCGGCTCCATTCTCAAATTCATCTATTCCAACACAGGTGAAAATTTTGGTGTGGCGCTTATCATTTTTACGATTTTTATGAAAATCGTGCTTTTACCCCTCAGTATAAAACAGCAGCGTTCCATGACGGCTATGCAGAAAATCCAGCCCCAGCTTTCGGAACTGCAGAGAAAATATGCCAATGATAAGGACAAACTCGGTCGTGAAACCATGGAGCTTTATAAGAAGAACAATGTCAGCCCCTTTGGCGGCTGTCTGCCCATGATTTTTCAGATGGTTATCCTGATTATCATGATTAATATTGTTTACCGCCCTGCAACGTACGTTATGAACGTGCCGGATGTGGCAAAGGATCTGACAAGTCAGATTGCCGCCGCACAGGCCGCAGGCATGAACTTTCAATTTTTAAACGTGTTTGATCTGGCTACAAAGCCTGTATTTACCAGATACGTAACGGTTCCGGTTCTCATTTCCTGGATTCTGCCTGCACTGGCAACCCTTGCCACCTACCTTTCCGGTGTTGTAAGCCAGAAAATGAGCGGCAACCCCAGCGCAAACACCCAAAACGAAGATGCCCAGCAAATGACAAAGAGTATGACCACCATAATGCCGCTTATGACATTGGTGTTTACATTTACCCTGCCGCTTTCTGCTTCCTTGTACTGGTTTATTTCTAGTATTACGCAGGTTCTGCAGCAGTATGTACTTTCAAAAATTATGAAAGTGGAAATCGAAGACGAGGGAGGATTATCTTACCATGAAAAGCTTAATCAAAAACGCAAAAAGCGTTGAAGAAGCAATCGCACTGGCACTGGAAGAACTCGGCGCCACAGAAGATATGGTTACTGTTGAAGTTCTGGAGGAAGGTAAAAAAGGTTTCTTGGGTCTTAATGGTAAAGAAGCCAGCGTTCTTGTAACCTTAAACGAAACGGAAGTCACACCGGAAGAAAGAGCAGAAGATTTTCTGCGTCACATCTTAGATTCCATGGAACTTCCTGCAGACCTGAACGTTGAATCCGGCGAAGAAAATACCATTTCCATTGACATTACAGGCGATGATATGGGTATTTTAATCGGTCGCCGTGGCGAAACCCTTTCGGCACTGCAGTATTTAACGAGCCTTGCCGTAAACCGTCACACGGAAGAGTATTACCGCATCGTGCTTGATACGGAAAACTATAAAAAACGCCGTGAGGAAACCTTAAAGCGTCTTGCAAAGAAGCTTGCAGGCAATGCTGTTCGTTACAGAAGAAACGTAACGATGGAAGCTATGAGCCCGTATGAAAGACGTATCATCCATTCTGAACTTCAGAATGATCCCATGGTTACAACCTATTCCACAGGCGAAGAACCGAACCGCAAGGTGGTTATCGCTTACAAGGGAAACAGATAAACGGAGGCGTCTTATTTTGAGAATAGACGATACTATTGCGGCCATCGCCACCCCGAAAGGTACGGGTGGGGTGGCCGTTATCCGCATTAGCGGGCCCGATGCCCTTCTTGTTGCGGATAAAGTGTTTAAAGGAAAAACAAAACCTTCTTCGGCCCCTGCATATTTTTTGCAGTACGGGCAGATTCATCACGGGAATGTACCCCTTGATATGGGCATGTGTGTTTCCATGTATGCACCCCATTCCTTTACGGGGGAAAACGTGGCAGAGCTTCACACCCATGGCGGCATCCGGGTGACGGAATCGGTCCTCGATGCAGTCCTCGATGCGGGTGCTCGCATAGCTCTCCCCGGTGAGTTTACCCGCCGTGCCTTTATAAACGGCAAAATGGATCTTACCGAGGCGGAAGCTGTAGGCGATTTAATTCATGCCGAAGGGGATCTGGCGGCAAAAGCTGCTGTCAACCAGCTGAAAGGCCGTCTTTCCGAAAAAATCAATGCGATCAGGGACGGGATTATCGACCTTACTGCCCGCCTTTCCGTGGCGGCGGACTATCCCGAGGAAGATATTGATTATATTACGCTTGCCCGTTTTACGGAAGAGCTCTCCCAAATTAAAAATGCCCTCCAAAGCCTTGTGTCATCCGCACGGGGCGGGCAGATGATTCGGGAAGGGGTGCGCTGTGCCATTGTGGGGCGGCCGAATACAGGGAAATCCTCGCTGCTTAATGCCATCGTCGGCTCTTACCGTGCCATTGTCACCTCTGCTGCAGGCACCACCCGTGATATTGTGGAGGAAGTGGTTTCCATGGGTGGTATTGCCGTAAAATTCGGTGATACGGCAGGCATCCGTGAGGGTGAGGGCGAAGCGGAAAAAGTGGGCATTGAAATGGCAAGAAGCTACGTGGAAGATGCCGATTTCTGCCTCGTGGTTCTGGATAGCGCCCGTATTGAAGCGGAGGACGAAGAGATTTTAAACCTTGCAAAAGATAAACCTCACATTGTTGTTTTAAATAAAACGGACCTTATGCAGTATGAGGGGCAGTTTGACGCCCCCACGGTGCGGATTTCCACCTTGACGGGGGAAGGCCTCGACGAAATGGAAAAAGAAATCTTATCCCTTCTCGATTCCATTTCAGAAGGTGATTCTCTCCGTCGTGCCGATGCAGTTCGCCTTACAAACACCCGTCAGCGTGATGCGGCACAAAAGGCAAAGGAATCCGTTTCGATGGCGCTTTCCACCATTGAAGACGGCTTTCCGCCTGACCTTGTGGCCGTGGATTTGGAAAATGCGGCGGCACACCTTGGCGAAATTGTGGGCCTTTCCGTTTCCGACGAAGTGATCGGCAGAATATTTGAAAAGTTTTGCCTCGGCAAATAAAAAAACAGTAGTCGCAAGACTACTGTTTTTTAAATGTAAATACTTTCATCAAAAGATAGGTAACAGGTACACCGATAATGGCGGCAAGAAGATATGCGATTATCTCCCAAAGCCCGAGAACATGGTGCAGGAGAAAAACCGAAAAACATTGAATCAGAAAATTCGGGATATAAGAAACGATGTATTTTATATATTTTGCAAAAGAAGGTTTTGCGCCGAAGGTAAAGCCGCAGTTTACGAAAAACGAGAGGACGAGGGTGGTGAAATACCCTACTGCAAAAGCGAGGACGGGAACGGAAATCCACTTTTCATAAAGGACGGCAAAAAAGGTGGTTGCCAGAGTGGAAAGACCGCCCACAAGAAGAAAACGGATAAAGGAAGGGGAAAGAAAAGTTTTCTTCAGACGGGACAGGCGAGAGGGTGTGTATTCTTCCCAAGGAATCAGCATTTCGCCTTTTACGATATAGCTTTCCTTTGCAAGACGTGCCAAGGGCGTATCGGAAAGGGAGTCAGAATAAAAGGCATCTACTTTGCCCTCGGGATAAACTGCATAAAACCGAGGCGGCTTTTCCTCGCCGTAACAGTTTTCCCCTTGGTATTTCCCCGTGTGCATATCCGCAAGGGAAGCAATGGGGGCAGGAATACCCAGCTTTCGGCAGGGGATTTCCAGAAGAAAGGCGGGGGAGGCGGAAACAATCACGTCATCCGGCTTTTTCGTATCGAGATACCATTTTTTAATATTGCAAAAATGACGATCCCAAAAATCCGAAACCGCCTTTTCCATATCGGGCACAAGACGGAAGAAACGGTAAAACCGTTCTTTAAACGCCGTTTTCTTATGAAATCCTGCGGCAAAAAGCAGGAAATGAAAGAGCTGATATGGCCATAAAAGGGCAATCCTCGGATACTTTTTCAGGCAGAAAAAGTAAAAATCTCTGGTACTGTCCCCATTATATATGGTTTCGTCAAAATCATAAACGTTCATGAAAAAATCCTTTCGGGGTTTTTCCTGATTATACCATAGACAAAGTGAAAAGTCAAACGTTCCCTACGCTTGACAGAAAAAGAAAAATATGGTATAATTATGTTGTCAAAAAATGTGAGCAGAAAGGACAAATAAATATGTATAACGTCAGAGATTACGGTGCTCGGGGCGACGGCGTCACCCTGGACCATAAAAGTATTCAGAAAGCCATTGATGATTGTGCGAAAAATGGCGGCGGCACCGTTTGTATCCCCCCGGGGGACTATGTTTGCGGCACCATGCATTTTAAATCCCACGTGCACATCATTATTGAAAAGGGTGCCACCATTTACGGCAGTAAGGATGTTTCCGATTTTGACCCGAAGGAAGAAAATCCTTCCAATGCCCTTTATCAGGACGTCAGCCACAGCTATTTTCACCATAGCCTTTTCCACGCGGACGAGGTTTGTGATATTGCCCTTACTGGCTATGGCACCATTGATATGCAGTCCATCTGGGAAATTTATCCCGTTGCAGATGAAATGTGGTGCAGAGCCTGCAAAATCGTAGCCTTCAAAAACTGTAAGGATGTTGCCATTAAAGAACTCACGATGCGAAACGCTACTGACCTTGCCGTGTATGTTGCAGGGTGTGAAAACGTCATTATAACAGGGCTTAACCTCTATGTTCATATTGACGGCATCAGCCCCGACAGCTGTAAAAACGTTGTCATTTCCGACTGCATTATCAATGCAGGGGATGACGCCATTGTGCCGAAAACCTCCTATACTTTAGGAAAATATAAGTATATGGAAAACCTTGCCATTTCAAACTGTGTTGTCACAAGCCGCTGCAACGGCATTAAATTCGGCACGGAAACCCACACGGGTTACCGCAACGTTTCCATTACAGGATGTGTTATCCATAACACCTATCTTTCCGGCATTGCCATTGAATCGGTGGACGGTGCACACGTGGAAGGCTTCTCCATTTCAAACATTACTATGCGGAATGTAGGCAACCCCCTTCTTATTATGGTTCTCAACCGTGCAAACGGTCCCGAAGGCACCACCATCGGCGAAATCAAGAATGTTTCCATTAATAATTTGACCATTACGGGCCCCTACGAAAAGTGGGATGCCCCCAGTCAGAATTACTGGACCTTTATTCAGGAAAGCGATACCATTACCCCGAAAACATATCCGTTTATTATTATCGGTCAGGAAAACAGCACTATTAAGAATCTGTCCCTTTCCAATATTCAGTTTACGGCAGAGGGCGGCGGCACGGAAGAAGACAGAAAGGCAATCATTCCCGACCTTCGTGACGGATATCCCGAGTGCGATGTTATAGGCCCCGTGAGCCCCGTATACGGCATGATTGCAAGATATGTGGATAATCTGAAGCTTTATAACGTAGAATTCTTCACCGAAAAAGAAGATGCACGTGATGCAATTTATCTTGACAAGGTAACGGGATATAAGAACGTATAAAAAGAAAACGGCACAGCCTCTTCGGGCTGTGCCGAATTTTTTTGTTACAAGCGGGAGAAAAATGACGAAAATTAGTTGACAATGTCACACGGATGTGATAGAATACAAAAGAACATATATGTATACTTGCAATTTTTCGGTAGGAGGATTTTAGAAAATGGAAATCTTTGACGTAATCGACCAGCTGGAGGATTTAATTGAAAACAGCTTTACTTTACCGATTTTTCACAAAACAATGATTGATAAAGAAGATTTTATGGAGCTTTTGAGCGATATTCGCCTGCGCCTTCCCGAAGACCTGAAGAAGGCAAAGTGGGTTACCGAACAGCGCACAACCATTATGGAAGAAGCACATAAAGAAGCAGCGGAAATTATCCGTGGTGCAGAAGAACAGACGAAGCAGCTCGTAGAAGAGCATGAAATCACCAAAAAGGCATATGACCAGGCAAACGAAGTGCTTGCAAATGCACAGAAGAATGCAAGAGAAATTCGCCTTGGTGCACGTCAGTATGCGGATGATGTTCTTGCAAACATTGAAACAAGACTTTCAAATCTCGTTTCCGAAATTCACACAGGTCGTGAAGAATTACGTAAATAAGAAAAAAGTGAAAGCGGGTGCCTCGTGGCACCCGCTTTTTTATAAATCTGTTTGTTTTGCAAGTTGCAGCAGATGATCGTATCTTAACTCGTTGGCTTTTATGGAATAAATGTACATGTCTAAAAGTGCATCCGAATCGGCAAACATGAGATTTTTTCTGCATCTTGCAATTTCGCTCTGGGTTTCACGAAGAAGGCGTAAAAGCTCCGTGTCCCCTTCGGGTGCCTTCGGTTTTTCTCCCATATATTTCCCTAAAAAAGCAGAAATTTTTGATAAGTTTGTTTGCATTTCCATTCCCTCCCTCTATGGACAAGTATAGGCAAAAATTACGGGTTTTATGCCTTCGTTTTAAAATTCTGAATGCCGTGGAGAATGGCCACAGCCAATTTTTCCTGATACGCCTCGTCCTGCAACAGCGCTTCCTCCTCCGGGTTTGACAAAAAGCCGCACTCAATAATTACGGCAGGCACTTTTGTTTGCCGAAGGACATAGAGATCCGAGGTGGGCTTTGTTTCTCTCGTGCAGTGGGGGCCGATTTCCGAAAGGAAAGAAGAGCGGATTTCCTCTGCAAGCCGCTTCCCGTCCTCGCTTCCCTTCTGGTAAAAAATCTGAGGGCCGCTGTATCTGGGATCCGTAAAGTGGTTCATGTGAATACTGACAAAAAGTGAAACGCCTTCTTTTTCGGTAAGGCGCACTCTTTCCTTCATGTCCTCCCGCTTTTTCTCACGAAGACTTGCATCTTCCCTTGTGAAAAGGCCGCTGTCGTCCTGCCTTGTTTCCAGCACATTTTCCCCTGCCTCCCGAAGGAGAGCGGCAAGCTTTCCCGAAATGGAAAGGTTCAGGTCCTTTTCCAAAACGCCTGTTTTAGCGCCGACGGCGCCGCCGTCCGGTGCGCCGTGACCGGCATCCACCAAAATAATCTCCCCGCCTTCGGCAGCGGTTTTCACCGTGGGCTCCTTTCGCAATGTGAAAATCAGAAACGAAACAATGACAAGGAGGGCAAGAAATAAAATGCCGCCCCGCTTTAATATGACAAGCATCAGATCACCTCTTGTAAAACATATGCAACAAAGACTTGCAAAAGAACGAAAAAGTGTGTATCATAAAGGGGAGGTGATACGATGGAAGGACTGGAAATAAAAGATTTCAGAGGGGAAGACTATAAAGCGGTTATTTCCTTTGGCGCATGGCGTGTGGCATATTTAAACTATTCCCAGCGGTTTGACCCGGATAAAATCAACATTCTTGAAAGGCATATGGAAACGGACGAAGTATTCCTTCTTCTGGAAGGGAAGGCAACCCTTTTAATCGGTGAAGATGCCAAAGAAGTACCCATGGAGAAATTTAAATGCTATAACGTATTGAGGGGTGTGTGGCATACCATTGCCACAAGTCCCGATGCCCACGTGTTCATTGTAGAAAATGCAGACACTTCCGATGATAACAGCGAGTTTTTGCATAAAGAAATCAGAGTAAAACTATAAAAAAGACCACACGAATTCGTGTGGTCTTTCTGTTTGTTTTATCAGCCGGGAGG
This sequence comes from Clostridia bacterium, assembly GCA_017436645.1. GTDB lineage: Bacteria > Bacillota > Clostridia > UMGS1883 > UMGS1540 > SIG447. The sequence goes on from JAFSCR010000024.1 coordinate 10,183, forward strand.
CCATTGGAGGCTTCTTCCGCCAAGCAGGTGGAAGTGGAGATGGCCCACAGTTTGTCCGCCGTCCTCACCGCAGTTATTAACAATGCGGTACCCTTTTTCAGCAATGCCAAGGTCTGCAGCAATTTTTGCCGCTACCACGAAGATATGGGAGACAACATCTGCATTTTCAGCCGAAAGGGCATTTGCGGAAGGAATATGCACTTTGGGAATAATGAGTACATGTACGGGGGCGGCAGGGCTGATGTCATAAAAGGCATAGACCATATCGTCCTCGTATACTTTTTTAGAAGGGATTTCCCCTTTTATGATTTTACAAAAAAGACAATCCATATGAAACACTCCTTATTTCAGTTGTGTTTTTACCGTTTCGGCAACTACGGCCAGCGCTTCGTCAGCCTTTTCGGGCATTTTGCCGCCGGCCTGTGCGCTGTCAGGCTTGCCGCCACCGCCGCCGCCTGCAACCTTTGCCACTTCACGGACGAGGTTTCCGGCATGTACGCCACGGGCGATTGCATCCTTCGTTGCCATGGCAATGAAGGTGACCTTGCCTTCCATTGTGCCTGCCAGAACTAAAGCGCCGGAGCCGATTTTATCACGTACCTTATCGCCGATGGCACGCATTTCGTCAGCACCGAGGCCGTCAAACTTGCCGGTTACAACCTTGATGCCGTCAACATCTACGCCGGAGGCAAGAAGGCTGTCAATCTGGCCGCTTGCATTTTTGAGTTTTACGCTTTCCAGTTCCTTCTGCAGGTTCTTCACTTCTTCTAAAGCTTGTGCAGCCTTTGCGGAAATATCGGCAGGACTGGTTTTGAGAGCCTGAGCCGTTTCGGCAATGAGGGCTTCTTTTTCAGCGAGAAGGGAAAGAATTTCCATACCCGTAATACCTTCGATGCGGCGAACACCTGCCGCAACGCTCGATTCGGATAAGAGCTTAAAGAGACCGATTTCGCTGGTGTTATCTACATGGGTACCGCCGCAAAGTTCCATACTGTAGTCGCCCATTTTTACAACACGGACCACGTCGCCGTACTTTTCGCCAAAGAGTGCCATAGCACCCAGCTTTTTCGCATCATCCTGTGCCATTTCCAGTTTTTCAACGGGAAGGGCAGAGAGAATGGCCTCGTTTACCTTCTTTTCAACTTCACGGAGCTGGTCGGGTGTTACAGCTTCAAAGTGGTTAAAGTCAAAGCGGAGGCGCTGTGCATTCACAAAAGAGCCTGCCTGTGTTACATGGTCGCCTACTACTTCTCGAAGTGCTTTCTGGAGAAGGTGGGTAGCAGAGTGATTTTGCATGGTGGCACGGCGAGTTTTCCGGCAGAAAGCACTTTCCACCGTGTCGCCAAGGCTTAAAACGCCTTTTTCCATATGGATAAAGTGAACGATTTTGCCGTCCGCCAGTTTCTTTGCATCTTTTACGATGGCTTTTATATTTGCATTTGTAAGACTGCCGCAGTCACCAACCTGACCGCCGCTTTCACCGTAAATGACAGTTTTGTCAAGGATAACAGCACCATCTTCGCCTTCGCCGATGGCGTCGCATACTGCACCTTCGGCAATGAGGGCAAGCACCTTACCTTCGACTGTCTTTTCTGTATAACCTTTAAATTCTGTGGTGATGGATTTATCAAGCTTTGTATAAACATCTTCACTCCAGCCGGCACCTTCGCCTTCTTTTCTGGCGTCACGTGCACGCTTTTTCTGGAGTTCCATTTCGGCTTTGAAGCCTTCTTCGTCAACCTCCAGACCTTTTTCAGCGAGGATTTCAACCGTCAGGTCAATGGGGAAGCCGAAGGTATCATAAAGCTTAAAGGTTTTTTCGCCGGAGAGTACCTTTTCGCCTTTTTCCCGGAGCTCTGCAATAAAGCCGTTTAAAATGGCAAGACCCTGGTCAATGGTGTTATCAAACTGTTCTTCTTCACGGCGGATAATCTTGCAAATCAGTTCCTGCTTTTCACGAAGCTCGGGATAAGCCGCACCGGATTCACGAATTACCGTTTCTGCAATTTTATAAAGGAACGGCTTTTTGATGCCGAGGAGCTTTCCGTGACGGGCGGCACGGCGAAGAAGTCTTCTTACAACGTAGCCACGGCCTTCGTTGGAAGGCACAATGTTATCGCTGACCATAAAGGTGGTGGAGCGGATATGGTCGGTAATAACACGGAGAGATACGTCCGACTTTTCGTTTTCGCCGTATTTTACACCGGCAACGTCGCTTATGGCCAGCATAATGTTGCGAACGGTGTCAACTTCAAAAAGGTTATTAACGCCCTGCATAATGGCGGCAAGGCGTTCAAGACCCATACCTGTATCAATATTGGGATGTGCGAGGCGGTTATAGTTGCCGTCCTCATCCTTATCAAACTGTGTAAATACCAGGTTCCAGAATTCTACGAAGCGGTCGCAGTCACAGCCCAGCTTACAGTCAGGGCTGCCACAGCCGGCTTCTACGCCACGGTCAAAGTAAATTTCACTGCAGGGACCACAGGGGCCTGTGCCGATTTCCCAGAAGTTATCTTCTTTGCCCATTCTTACAACATGGTCAGGGGAAACGCCGATTTCTTTAATCCAGATTTCTTCTGCCTCGTCATCATCCTGATAAACCGTGACCCAGAGCTTGTCCACAGGCATTTCGAGTTCCTTTGTAATAAACTCCCATGCCCAGGCAATGGCTTCACGCTTAAAGTAATCCCCGAAGGAGAAGTTGCCCAGCATTTCAAAGAAGGTGCCGTGACGGGCCGTTTTACCAACACGTTCAATGTCAGGTGTACGGATACACTTCTGGCACGTTGTGACACGCTTACGGGGCGGCACTTCCTTTCCCGTAAAATACGGCTTTAAAGGTGCCATGCCGGCATTAATGAGAAGAAGGCTTGCATCGTTTTGCGGAACCAGCGAAAAGCTGGGCAGACGAAGATGCGCCTTCGTTTCATAAAAGCTTAAAAATTTCTCTCGAATTTCATTTAAACCTAATTTTTCCATGTCAATCATTCCTTATTTATAGAATTACCTTATATTATACATAATCTGCAAAGGATTGTCAAGGCGGAAAAGACATTTCTTTCCTTTTATATAACAAAAAAACCAAAAGCCAAAAACGACTTTTGGTTTTTATGTTATGGCTGTTTCGAGAGTGTGACGGAGACGGTAAAAGGCGTGCCGTTCCGCCGGATTTCCAGTTCCACCACCTCACCCGGGCGGTGTGATAAAAGCTTTTCCCGAAGAGAGGCCATGCGAGGAAGATGCTCTCCTCCCAGGGCGGTGATCACGTCGCCTTTCCGAAGACCTGCCGCCTTTGCGGGACTGTCCGCCTCCACTTCGCTAATGTAAAGCCCTTCCTCCGGCGGCTCAAGTCCCATATATATGGCTGTTTCACGGTCATAGGCATAAATGCCGAGATAGGGCATTTCATATTGACCTTCCGAAAGAATTCTGTCCACAATGGGGCGGCAGAGGTTTGCGGAGATGGCAAAGCCCATGCCTTCCGCATCCCGTGCTTTTACGGTGTTAATGCCCACCACCTCTCCACGGAGATTAATTAAAGGCCCGCCGCTGTTGCCCGGGTTTATGGATGCATCCGTCTGGATTAAATCTTCCATAAGGGTACCCGTATCGCTGAAATACAGGATTCTGTTTTTGGCGCTGACGATGCCGGCCGTCACCGTCCTTTGAAACTGCAGGCTTAAGGGGTTGCCGATGGCAAGCACCGTTTCTCCCACCGCAAGGTCGTCCGCATTGCCCAAAGGTGCGGGAGAAAAGCCGTCGCCTTCCGCCCGTATGACAGCAATATCAAGGGCAGCATCGCTCCAGATTCGTTTTGCCTCGTTTGTTCGTCCGTTCTCGAGGGTAACAAAAATTCTGTCAGCGTCCCCCACAACGTGATGATTTGTCAGAATATGACCTTCCCGACTGACAAACACGCCGCTTCCGATGCTTTGCGAGGAAGACGGCAGGGAAAAACTGTGATTTGTTTTAACGGATGAAATGCCCACCACCGAGGCGGAAAGCTTTTCTGCCGCACCCTGCAACGTACCGTCCTCCGCTTCTGCAACAAGGGTGGAGGGGTCTGTGGGCGCAGGAGAAGCAGAATCCAGCATAACCACGGAAACAAAAAAGGCAATAACGGCAGACAAAACAGCCGTCAGAAGTATATGCACGACTTTTTTCAACGCAAAATCATCCTTTCTTTTGATTTAGTATATCGTCGAGGTAAAAATATATTCCGGTTTTAAAAAATTTTTTTACAAAAAGAAAAGGGAACGAATACCATATATTGTTTTTTAAAAAAATAAATATCCATATATTGGTCTTTTATTTTTATTGTAAAAAAAAAGAAAAGAAAAAATAATTTTTTTTTAAAAAAGTATTGAAATTCATGAAAAAATCGTGTAAAATTTCAGTAAGTGGTGAAAAGTGTGTAATTATGCCACAAAGTGGGGGGTGAGTGGATGTACATCGGTCAATATTGTCATAACCTGGACGCGAAGGGCCGTGTTATCATGCCCTCACGCTTCCGTGAACAGCTCGGCGAAGTGTTTGTAGTCACGCCGGGCTATGAAGGTTGTCTTTCCGTCTATTCTGAAGAAGAATGGAATAAATTTGCAAACCAGCTTATGAGCATGCCGTCCCATAATGCGGATGCACGCCGCCTTATCCGTATGTTTTCATCCGGAGCGGTGACTTGTGAAACGGACAAGCAGGGCAGAATCCTTCTTCCGTCCCATTTAAGGCAGCATGCAAACATAGAAAAAGAAGTTATGGTCATTGGCGCCATTGACAGAGTGGAAATCTGGGATACTGCGGCTTGGGAAAAATACAATAACGGTGAAGGCTCCATGACCCTTGAAGAAGCAGCAGCAAGACTTTCGGGGATGGGTGTATGACAGAATTTGTACATACAACGGTGCTGAAAACTGAAACGGTGGACGGGCTTTCCGTCAAAGAGGGCGGCCTTTATGTGGACATGACCCTCGGCGGCGGCGGTCACAGTGAGGAAATTCTTCGGCGGGGCGGCCGTGTCATCGGTATCGACCAGGACCGGATGGCACTTTCTGCCGCAAAAAAACGGCTTACGCCCTTCGGCTCGGCCTTTACGGCTGTAAAAAGTAATTTCAAAGAAATAAAAAGCGTACTGTCTGCGCTCGGGATTGAAAAAGTGGACGGCATTTTAGCCGACCTTGGCGTTTCTTCCCCCCAGCTTGACGAAGCGGAGCGTGGATTTTCATACATGCAGGATGCACCCCTCGATATGCGAATGGACAGGGAAAATGCATTTTCTGCAAAAGAACTGATTAATACATATGACGAGCAGAAACTTGCGGACGTTATCCAAAGTTACGGGGAGGAACGCTGGGCACGGCGTATTGCCGAGTTTATCGTTTCTGCCAGAAAAGAAAAAACGATTGAAACGACCATGGAGCTTGTCAGCATCATTAAAGCGGCAGTGCCGAAAGGTGCAAGACAGGATGGCCCCCACCCTGCAAAGCGGACGTTTCAGGCAATCCGTATTGCAGTAAACAGAGAACTGGACGTTTTATCCGATGTGCTTTCGGATGCTGTGGATGTTCTTTCTCCCGGCGGGCGCATTTCCATTATTACCTTCCATTCGCTGGAGGACAGAATCGTAAAGAACGAATTTTTAAAAGGCTCGGTGGGTTGTACTTGCCCGAAAAGTTTTCCCGTTTGTGTGTGCGGCAAAAAACCCACACTCCGGGTTCTGACAAGAAAACCCATTTTGCCTTCGAAAGAAGAACTGGAAGAAAATCCGAGAGCACGAAGTGCAAAACTGAGAATTGCAGAAAAGAGGTGAAATCATGCAGGTACCCGTATATGGCTCCAGTGCCTATAAGTATGAGAGAGAATCTTATGCAAAGCCTGTTCGCAAGGTAGTCAAAAAGGTCCGTGTGCGAAAAAAGAATAAGACGGCAATGCGCGGCATGATTTTACTGGGCATTTCCGTTTTGGCGGCGTTCGGAATTCTTTTGACGAATTCTCAGATTCTCGAGAAGAATGCACAGATTGAAGAAATGCAGAAAAAACTGGATACAGTAAATGCACAGGTGGTCTCAGGACAGTTTGCCATAGAGCGCGGCATGGACCTCGGCAAGATTGAGGAAGAAGCCATGGGGCGTCTCGGCATGCAAAGGCCCACCAAGGCACAGACGGTTTACGTGGATCTTGGCAACCATGATTATGCGGAGACCGTGGCCCCCAAGGAAGAGAAGAAGGGGTTGTTTATGCTGATTGCCGATAACCTTTTGGAATATTTCGGCTAAGTACCCATAAGATATAAGGAAGCGGGGGAGCGCGCCTTTATGGCCTCGCTCCCACTTTTGATAAATGAGAGGAGTGAGCCTGTGGCACAGAAAAAGGGCAAAGTGAACATCAAGAAAAGAATGACGCTTTTATACGTCTTAATGCTCTCTGCCATGATTCTGCTCTTAATCCGTACCGGCTATCTCCAAATTATCAAAGGCCCATCCTTAAAACAACTCGCCATTGAACAGCAAACGAGAGACAGTGTGGTTTCTTCCGAGCGGGGAACCATTTACGACAGAAACTATAAGGTGCTGGCCCAGAGCGCAAGTACCAATATGGTATGCGTGGTGCCTGTCAACATCAAAGAAGAAGGGAACGGCGAGGAAGTGGCACGTGCCCTTTCTGAAATTCTGGACCTTGATTATGAAGAGGTCTATGCCAAAACCCAGAAAAACAGCTATTATGAAATTATCAAGCGCCGTGTGGAAGCCGAAGAGGTGGAAAAAATCAGGGCGCTGAATCTCGTTGGAATTCGTCTGGATGCGGATACAAAGCGGTACTATCCCAACGGTAGTCTCGCATCCCATGTTATCGGCTTTACCGGCAATGACAATCAGGGTCTTTGGGGCATTGAAAGCGTTTATGATGACGTTTTGAAAGGGAAGGCCGGCCGTATTATCACCGCAAAGAGCGCAAACGGATCGGATATGCCCTATGAATACGAACAGTATATGGACCCCATTCAGGGACGGGATGTTGTGCTGACCATTGACGAAACCATTCAGCACTTTGTAGAAAAGCATCTTGAAACAGCTGTGGCGGAAACCGGCGTACAAAACGGAGCAGCCTGCATTGTTATGAACCCGAAAACAGGGGAAATTCTGGCAATGGCAACAAAACCTGATTATGACCTTAATCAGCCTATGACCATTTCTGACCCTGCCGTTTTGGAAAGCCTTAAAAGCCTTTCGGGAGAGGATTATCAAAGTGCATATTCGGCAGAGCTTAACAAACTCTGGCGAAACAAGGCCGTTGTAGATACCTATGAACCCGGTTCCACCTTTAAAGCCATGGTTGCGGCGGCGGCACTGGAGGAAAATGCGGTAAGCCTAAACAGCAGCTTTTTCTGCAGCGGCAGCAAAACGGTTTCGGGCGTTCCCATCGGTTGCCATAACCGAAACGGCCACGGCGCTGAAAGCTTTGAAGAAGCCGTTCATAATTCCTGTAACCCTGCGTTTATTGAAATCGGTGCCATGCTTGGCAAACAGCAGTTCCGTGAATATTATAAGAGCTTTGGGTTCGGTGAAACGACGGGCTTTGAGCTTCCCGGGGAAGCAGAGGGTATTTTCTTTTCAGAATCCCAGATGCGGGAGCTTGAGCTTGCCACAAGTTCTTTCGGGCAGGGCTTTAACGTAACACCGCTCCAGATGATTACGGCCATGAGCGCTGTGGCAAACGGCGGCTATCTTATGCAGCCCTATATTGTAAAACAAATTAACGATGAAAACGGCAATGCCGTTGAAGTGACACAGCCGAAGGTTGTCCGTCAGGTTATCAGTGCGGAAACAAGCCGCACCATGTGTAACATTCTGGAAGGCGTTGTTTCGGAAGGCGGCGGTAAGAATGCCTATGTAAAAGGCTACCGTATTGCCGGCAAAACAGGTACAAGTGAAAAGCAACCCCGTGGCTGTAATAAATATGTAGCATCCTTCCTCGGTTTTGCACCGGCAGATGACCCCCAGCTTGCCTGCATTGTGATTTTAGACGACCCGGTGGGCGAGTATTACGGAAGCCTTATTGCTGCGCCGGTTGTAGGCAGAATTATGGAAGATTCCCTCCGTTATCTTGGCGTTGAACGGCAGTACAGCGCAGCGGAAGAAAGAGAATCTGACATTAATATGCCGGATGTTACGGGCAAAACACGTGCAGAAGCTGCAAAAATTATCAATGAAGCAGGACTTAAATATTTTGTCAGCGGAAATGAAGAAGGCGTTGTTACCACCCAGATGCCTCGTGCAGGTACAGCGGTAAGAAAAGATGCAATCTGCATTTTCTACATGGAAGGCGCTGAGGAAGAAAATGTTGTGGTGCCGGATGTGGTGGGATACAGCATTTCTGACGTAAATTATCTGCTGGCAAACAGTAACTTAAACTTTATGCTGCTCGGCACGGGAAGACTCCATGCAGAAGGGGTCATTCAGTCGGTACGGCAGGAGCCTGCACCGGGAACAGAGGTGCCGCAAGGTACCGTAATACAGGTGGAATTCCGGTATGCGGGCAATGAATAGTAATTGAAAGAATGGATGGAAAAAACGTGAGGCTCACAGAACTTTTAACCAGTACAGAACATAAACTGATAGGCGGTGATACGGAAATCACTGCCGTTACAAATGATTCAAGAAAAGTAACGAAAGGCAGTCTTTTTGTAGCTGTCCGTGGGTATCAGACGGACGGCCATGCCTATATCGAAAAAGCAATCGAAAAAGGTGCGGCGGCCATTTTATGCGAAGAACCCGTAAAAACCGATGTGCCCTGTGTGGTATGTGCGGATACACGCCGTGCTCTGGCAGAAGTGGGTGCCCTCTTCTACGGCGAGCCCAGTAAAAAACTGAAAATCATCGGCGTTACCGGTACCAACGGCAAAACGACGACCACATACCTCATTAAACAAATCCTGGACCTTCTCGGCTATAAGACGGGCCTTATCGGCACAAACCAGAATATCATCGGAGACGAGATTCTGCCCGCCGCCCGTACAACGCCTGAATCCATTGATTTGCAAAAATTATTTCGGGATATGGTGGAGAAAGGCGTAACCCATGTGATTATGGAGGTTTCCTCCCATTCGCTGGCCCTTTCGAGAACACACGGCATTGTCTTTCATGAAGCCGTGTTTACAAATCTTACACAGGACCATCTCGATTTCCATGAAACCATGGAAAACTATATGGAAGCTAAGGCAAAGCTGTTTTCGCAATCTCGTCACGGTGTAATCAATCTGGATGACCCTTGGGGCGAAAAAATACTGGAAAAGGCAGAATGCCCCGTTATGACCTTCGGCACAAAGAAGGCAGCTGACCTTTTTGGCGAAAACATCCGCCTTTCGGAGCGTGGCGTCATTGTCAGCACAAAATTAGGGGGCGAGAAATATGAAATCCGCCTCGGAATTCCCGGTATGTTTTCCGTATACAATGCACTTTCGGCAACGGCAGCATGCCTTGGCATGGGCATTCCCATGGATGATATTTTAAAAGGTCTTGTGCTTGCAAAAGGCGTAAAGGGAAGGGCAGAGGTTGTGCCCCTTTCCGCACCTTACACCGTACTGATCGACTATGCCCACACGCCGGACGGCCTTGAAAATATTATTAAAACCGTTCGTGGTTTTGCAAAAGGCAGAGTCATCACCATGTTTGGCTGCGGCGGTGACCGTGACAGGACCAAACGCCCCATTATGGGCGAGGTGGCGGCATCTCTTTCCGATTTTTCCGTTGTAACGAGCGATAACCCCCGTACGGAGGACCCTATGGCCATTATCCGTGATATTGAAGAAGGACTTTCCGCCTATAAAGATAAATACCATGTTGTTGCAAACAGAAAGGAAGCCATCCGGTATGCCATGGGCATGGCAAGAGAAGGCGACGTTATCATTTTAGCCGGCAAAGGCCATGAAACATATCAGATTTTAAAAGACGAAACCATAGATTTTGATGAGCGTGCCATCGTAAAGGAGATTTTCAAAGATGCAGGCATTTGAGGTTGCAAGGGCCATAGGCGGCATTTTAACCGGTGACGGAGCGGTAACATTTAAATGCATTTCCACCGACAGCCGCCGCATAGAAAAAGATGCGCTTTTTATTGCAATTCGGGGCGAGCGGTTTGACGGCAACGCCTATATTTCTGCAGCCTTTGCAGCAGGCGCCGGCATCGTTATCGGGAATACGGATGCCGTATGCCCCGAAGGTTGTGCATACATAAAAACGGAAGACAGCGTACTTGCCCTTGGCCGTCTTGCATCCTATCATCGCCGCAAGTTCCATATGCCCGTGGTGGGCGTTACGGGAAGCGTGGGGAAAACAACGACAAAAGAAATGATTGGTGCTGTTTTATCGGAGAAATTTTCCACGCTGAAAACAAGCGGTAATTTCAATAATGCCATCGGTCTGCCCCTCACGGTTTTGTCCATGTCCGAGGAACATGAGGCGGCTGTGATTGAAATGGGTATGAGCGCCAGAGGAGAAATTGCGTATCTTACGAAAATTGCGGCGCCTTCCATGGCAGTGATTACAAATGTTGGCCTCAGCCACATTGAAAATTTAAAAACACAGGAAAATATAAGGGATGCAAAGCTTGAAATTGTGGAGGGCCTTTCTGAAGGCGGCATTCTCTTCGTAAACGGAGACGACCCGTTTTTGCAGTCTGCCGCACCCAAAGGTGTAAAAACGGTCCGCTTCGGCTTTGATTTTCCCCATGCCGAGATTTGCGGCAAAGTACTTTCGGATGATAGCTTTTCCGTCGGCGATACGGTCTTTACCGTACCCGTGGGCGGCAAGCATAATTTATATAACGGCCTTGCAGCGTATGCCGTAGGGAAGGCGGCGGGCCTTACCGAAGATGAAATCAAAAAGGGACTTCTTCGCTATGCGCCCGACGGCATAAGGCAGAGCGAAAAGGAAATCCGACCCGGCATAACCGTAATTTGCGATTATTATAATGCAAGCCCCGCATCCATGCGTGTGGCGCTCGAGATGCTTGCAAAAGGAAAGGCAAAAAGACGGATTGCAGTATTGGGCGACATGCTGGAGCTTGGCGAACTGTCACAGGCGTGCCACAGCGAAGTGGGCGCATGTGCGGCAGAGATGGGCGCAGATATGGTGCTTTGTGTCGGCAAGTTTTCTGTTTATGCGGCGGCCGAAGCGGAGAAAAAGGGCGTAGGAGAAACGAAACACTTTCCGGATAACGAATCCCTCGCCGCTTACCTTTGCGAAATTCTTACCGAGGGGGACAGAGTGCTTATTAAAGGCTCCCACGGCATGAAAATGGAAGAAATTTTTGAAAAAATCAGGTGATGAGAATGGAAAAGGCGTTAAGCTTTGGTCTGGCATTTATAGCAGCGGCAATCCTCGGCGTTTTTGTTCTGCCCCTTCTTCGAAGACTCAAATTCGGGCAAAGCATTCGGGAGGAAGGCCCTGCATGGCATGAAAAGAAAAGCGGCACACCCACCATGGGCGGCCTCTTCTTCATTGGTGCTTTTTTAATGGTAACGCCGTTTTTTATTACAAACAGAGGTGCGGCGGCGCTTGCAATCTGCGCCGTGCTTTACGGCATCATCGGATTTTGCGATGACTATATCAAGGTTGTAAAAAAGAGAAATCTGGGGCTTACGGCCGTGCAGAAATTTGCGGCCCAGCTTCTTGTGACGGTTGCATTCATTCTCTATCTTCTCCACACAAATACCATTGATACGGCAATCTTTCTGCCGTTTTTGGCAAGACCCTTATCCCTCGGCATTTTCTTTATCCCGTTTGCCGTATTCGTACAGCTTGCATTTGTCAATGCCGTAAATTTAACCGATGGGCTTGACGGCCTTGCCGGCTTTGTTACCTTGGTTGTAACGCTGTTTCTTGCCCTTGCGGCCCATAAGCTGGGGAATGCATCCCTGTCCAACATCTGCCTCGTTCTCGCAGGCGGCATTTTAGGCTTTCTTCTCTTTAATATTCACCCCGCCAAAGTTTTTATGGGCGACACAGGCTCCCTCTTTTTGGGCGGCTTTGTATCGGGGGCGGCACTTCTTTTGCGCCACGAAATTCTTCTGGCCATCGTCGGCATCATTTATGTGCTTGAAACCTTGTCCGTCGTTATGCAGGTTACATCCTTTAAACTGACGGGAAAGCGCATATTTAAAATGAGCCCCATCCATCATCACTTTGAGATGTGCGGCTGGAAGGAAGTAAAAATCGTTTCTGTCTTTACGGCAGTAACGGTGCTTTTCTGCATACTCGGTTATTTTGCAATTTAAATCAAAGAAGGGAGTGTGGCAGTTGAATAATAAAAAGAAAATGTTACGGGGCGGAAGTGTAGATATCCCCTTTTTATCCATCATGCTTGTCATGCTGGCTTTCGGCCTTATTATGGTTTTCAGCGCCAGCGCTCCTTCCGCTTTTTATAATGAAGGCGATAAGCTGTTTTACATTAAAAGACAGCTTTTGTGGACTGCCATTGGATTTGTTGCCATGGTATTTACTGCACGGATAGGATACCGCAGAATTAAAAAGCTTTCGAAAATTCTTTGCATCGGCGCTTTTCTCCTTTTGGTGCTGGTGCTTCTCATCGGCAGCACGGGCGGTGGGGCACAAAGATGGCTTGCCATCGGCCCCATTCGCTTTCAGCCGTCCGAGTTTGCTAAATTTGCGCTGATTTTCTTTTTCGCAAAAGAAATTTCCCAGCGGCCTCGTCATCATATTCAGAATTTTACCCGTGGTCTGCTGCCTTATATGTGTGTTATCGGCGCATTCGTCGGTGTTATGATTTTGCAGGACCATCTGAGCGGTGCTATTGTAATTTTCACGTCTGCCATGATTGTGCTGCTTGCAGGCGGTGCAAAGTTTTCCCATTTTGCCATTATGGGCGGAGCAGGCCTTTGTGTTCTGGTGCCGGCGGCAATTTTGGAAGAATACCGCTTAAAGCGCCTGATGGCATTTATGGACCCGTTTGCGGATTTGACGGGTGACGGCTGGCAGATTGTGCAGGGGCTTTATGCAATCGCCTCGGGCGGTCTTTTCGGACTCGGCCTCGGGCAGAGCAGGCAGAAGTTTCTCTATATCCCTGAAGCACATAACGACTATATCTATGCCATTATCTGCGAAGAGCTCGGCTTTGTCGGGGCAATCGCAGTGGCCATCCTTTTTGCACTTTTGATTACCAGAGGCGTTTATATTGCACTTCATGCGCCTGATACGTTTTCGAGCCTTACCGTGTTCGGTATCATATCTATTATCGGGCTGCAGTATCTTATTAATGTGGGCGTTGTTACGGCAAGCATTCCCAATACCGGTATGCAGCTGCCCTTCTTCAGCGCAGGCGGTACGTCCCTTGTGGTGATTATGGCAGCCATGGGGGTTGTGCTGGATGTTTCAAGGCACATAAAACCAAAAGGGGCAATGGTGCCGAAACAAAACAAAGCTACAAAACGGGGAGGAAAAAACGAATGAGAGTTTTACTTTCCGGCGGCGGCACGGGCGGTCACATTTATCCGGCCCTTGCAATCGCAAATTACATAAAAGAACAAAAACCGGACACAGAGTTTCTGTTTGTGGGCAATGAAGGCGGCATGGAATCCCGTCTTGTGCCCCATGCAGGATACCCCATCCGTTATATCCGTGTGCAGGGACTTCGCCGCAGGCTGACTCTTGAAAACGTCAAAACTGCCGTGCGGCTTGTTACGTCCTTTTCTGCGGCAAAAAAAATTCTGAAGGAATTTCAGCCCGATGTGGTCATCGGCACGGGCGGCTATGTAAGCCTTCCCGTTATGCTTGCGGCAGGGAAGATGGGCATACCTTCACTTGTGCATGAACAAAATGTGTTTCCCGGTCTTGCCGTGCGCCTTTCCTGTGGAAAAGCAGATACGGCCATCAGCTTTCCCGAAACGGAAAAATATTTTAAGAAGAAACCAAAACGCTTGATTTTAACGGGTAATCCCATCCGCCCCGAAGTCCTTCGTGCAGAAAACACGGAGGCAAAGGGAGAACCGCTTGTGCTGGTTTTTGGCGGCAGCCTCGGTGCGGCAAAAATAAACGATACCCTTGTTGACCTTTTGAAAATGGGTGGGCAGGATTATTACGGCATTATCGCCTCCACGGGCGAGAAAAACTATGAGAATGTGATGCAAAGAATCAAGGATGAAAACATTCGTCTTTGCGAAAACAAAAAGATTCTGCCGTATATTTATAATATGGACGAAATGATGGCCAAGGCAAGCCTTGCCGTTACCCGTGCAGGGGCCATTACGGTAAGTGAACTTTGTGCAAGAGGGAAGGCGGCAATTCTCATTCCCAGTCCCAATGTAACAAACGACCATCAGACCCATAACGCCCGTGCCATGGAAGAGGCAGGGGCGGCGGTGCTCATTCCCGAATCGGAGCTTTCCGGTGAGGTTCTGGCCCAGCAGATTAAAACGCTCCTGTCAAGTCCTGCGCTTTTAAAGGAAATGTCGGCAAAAGCAAAAAAATGCGCCATTACCGACGCCTGTGAGCGGATTTACGGCTGGGTTTTGGAAAATGCAAGGTAACAAACAACGAAGTCGCCGCATAGTATGTACTCTGAAGGCTACATACTATGGAGGTATAAAATGTATAACATTCATATAACAGGCGGACGGCGCCTTTGTGGCAGCACAAGCATCCACGGTGCCAAAAACTCCGTCCTGCCCATCCTTGCGGCGACGGTGCTTGCAGAAGGCACAAGTGTTATAAAAGGCTGTCCCCGTTTAAACGATGTGGACTGTTCTCTTAAAATTCTGGAAGCCTTAGGGTGTAAAACAAAAAGAGAGGGCGATACGGTAACGGTAGATGCATCTACCGTTGCAAAAAGCACCATTTCCGATGCACTTATGCATAAAATGCGCTCGTCCATCACATTTTTAGGCGCTGTGACCGCAAGATGCGGCGAGGCAAAAATGAGTTTTCCCGGCGGCTGTGAACTGGGGCCGAGGCCCATTGATTTACATATCAAGGCGCTCCGGCAAATCGGTATCTGTGTGAAAGAAACCTGCGGCACAGTCAGCGCAAAGCTCGGTGATTTCAGAGGCGGTCGGGTTCATCTTGATTTTCCAAGCGTTGGTGCTACGGAAAACCTCATGATGGCGGCCGTGCGGTGTCGTGGTGAAACGATTCTGACCAATGCCGCAAAAGAACCTGAAATTTGTGATTTACAGAACTTTCTAAATAAAATGGGCGCTAAAATCTGCGGCGCCGGAACGGATGAAATCCGTATTATCGGGGTGCCCCGTCTTTCGGGCGCCATGCATCGGGTCATTCCTGACCGGATTGTGGCCGCAACATACCTTTGTGCAGGTGCCATTACAGGCGGCGATATTCTTCTCCGCTCGGTAGAAGCGTCCCACATAGAAGCGGTGCTTGCGGCACTAAAAGATGCAGGGGCAGTTTTGGCTGTAAATCATGATACGGTACGGCTGACAGCATCCATGCGGCCCCGTCCCATAAACCTTCTTCGCACCATGCCCTATCCCGGATTTCCCACCGATGCACAGGCACTTTTAACGGCCCTTCTTTCGGTGGCGGACGGTACGAGTGTGATAGAAGAAACAATTTTTGAAAACCGATTTAAACATTGCAGTGCCCTTTGCAGGATGGGCGCAGATATTACAACCCGTGGCAGTCTGGCAATTATCCGTGGTGTCCCCGCACTTTCCGGCGCAAAGGTGGAAGCTTGTGAACTTCGTGGCGGTGCCGCATTGGTTCTTGCAGGGCTTCGGGCCGAAGGCGAAACCATCGTTTCCGGCACGTCCCATATTGACAGAGGGTATGACACGTTTTTAGAGGATATGCAATCTCTCGGCGCACAGATTCGACGTATAGAATAAAGAAACCGGAGGATAAACATGGCAAGACGACGCAGAAAAATCGGTGGTATTCTTTTGCTCCTTTTGCTTTTCATCATTGCGGTAACGGTTACACTCACCCTTCCCATTTTAAATATTTCTTCCGTAACTGTTACCGGCAATGAAAAGGTATCAAAAGAGGAAATTGAGGCGACGGGGGCAGTACCCATCGGTAAAAATATTTATCGGATTTCCGTGAAAAAAGCAGAAGAGCAGATTATGGCCATTCCCTATATTAAAACGGCAGACGTAAGGCGAAAATTTCCTGCCCGCATTTCCATTACGGTTACGGAGCGACAGGATGCGGCGGCGGTTGAGTGTCAGGGCGGCTATGCGGTCATTGACAAGGAAGGCAGGGTGCTTCGTCTTTCGCCCGAAGAAGAGCCGCTTTGCATCGTAAGCGGTGACAACGTGGAAAGCGCAACGCCGGGACAAGCCATTTCTATGGCGGATGCGCGGTTTTTGGAAAATCTCACAAGTATTCTGGCCGAACTGGAAAAGACGGATTTAAAGGTCCCCATTGCAAAGATTCGCATTTCTTCTGCGGTGGACATTGTGCTCCAGACCGTTTCCGGTATGGAAATTCATCTCGGTGGCATGGACGAGCTGGCCTATAAGTTCCAGCTTTGCCGCAATATTTTAAATGGCGGACATGCCGGCATCAATAAAGAGTCCAGCGGCGTTCTTCGTTGGACGGGATAAGGCCAGTTTTCAAACAGACAGAATAAAAACTAAAAAAATTCAAAAAAAACGTAAAAAATTTAAATTTTCTCTTTCATAAATCA
>JAFSCR010000025.1 GCA_017436645.1 Clostridia bacterium
CTATTAAAAAAATGGGAACCGATATAGAGAAAGACAACGGGTCGTTCAAGCAAAAAGGCGGCTTTCGTGTAGATACCATGATGGCGCAAAGCCGTTTTGAAGCTGATATTTTTGCACGTGTGTTCGGGATAGAAAGGGAGAAGTTTCTTCTTGGCGGGCTTCCCCGAAATGACCGTCTTGCAAATTATACGGCGGAAGAACGACTGCAAAAAAGAGAAGCGCTGGGGCTTCCCAAAGATAAAATTGTCATTTTATATGCCCCCACATTTCGGGAATACAATAAGGATAAAGCGCAGGGATGTGTCCTTGCTCCGCCAATGGACTTAAAAAAGTGGGAGAATGCGCTTTCCGAAACCCATTGCCTTTTGTTCCGTGCCCATTATGAGGTGGCAAAATGTATGGAAATTACAGAAAACGAATTTGTCAGAGATATGACTTCCTACCCCAGCCTTGAGGACCTTTTAATTGCCGCAGATATTCTGATTTCCGACTATTCCAGCATCTTTTTCGATTTTTCCATCATGGATAAGGTGATGTTACACTTTACCTATGACTATCAGGAATATGCGGAAAAGAGAGGCGTATATTTTGATATTCGGGCGTATCTTTCCGGAAGCGAAACGGAGGACGGTGTCATCCGTCTTCTTGAGAACATGCATGCAGAGGAAGAAAAGGAACGAAATAAAAAGTTCAGAGAGAAGTTCGTGGAAGAATATGGACATGCCGCAGAAAAGGCGGTAGAGTGTATTTGGGAAGCGATAAATTAAAGGGGGCTTAAAACCCGTGTTTGAACCGAAAATATCCATTATCATCCCCGTTTATAACGGCGGAAACTTTATGCGCGAGGCCATTGACAGCGCTCTCGGGCAAACGTATAAAAACATAGAAATTATCGTCGTAAACGACGGGTCTCCCGATGGCGGAGAAACGGATGAAATCGCAAGAAGTTATGGGGATAAAATTATTTATGTGCCAAAAGAAAACGGCGGCTCCTCTTCTGCACTGAATGAAGGCATTCGTCATATGACGGGAGATTATTTTTCATGGCTGAGTCATGATGATTTATATATGCCGATTCGCACAGAAGAAATGGTAAAGCGTATTGTACCCGAGGAAGCGGATGTGCAGGCAATTGTTTGCGGCGATAAGCTTATTGATGCGGAAGGCAAACCCATTCCCCATCCAAAGAAACAGCTGGACGGTGCATTTTCGGGCAAAGAGATGCTCTCCCTTTTGCAAAAAGGACTCCGTATTAACGGTTGCGGCATTCTCGTCCCCAAAAAACTGATAGAAAAAGTCGGTCTTTTTGACGAAACACTTCGCTATGTCAATGACACAGATTATTGGTACCGCCTGATTATTGCAGGCTGTAAGTTTACCTGTTTTACAGAGCCTTTGGTGGCAACCCGTATCCACGGAAAGCAGGTAACTGTCACCCATTCCTCTCTTTTTACCACAGAAAGCGCTCGCCTTTGCCAAAAAGTGTTTGAGGCACTTATGAAAGATACGGAAAAAAACATGCCGCTTATAAAAGTTTACCGAAAAAAAGCGGCAATTGACGGCAATCTCTCTGTTTTAAAATCTGTAATGCCCCTAATGGCGTCCGGGATAGGGGAGAAAATAGCTGCATACATAGAGATTTATATATATTTCCTGTATGGAAAAGGTATTAAATTTGCCAAAAAAATTTATAAAAAACTGGCTTTTAAAAGATAGGGTGAAAAAATGAAAGTTGTTCAGATTAATGCTGTATGTTCGGGCAGTACAGGAAAAATTGCCGTGGATATCAGTCGGCTTCTTGACCAAAACGGCATTGAAAATTACATACTGTATTCCATGGGAAACTCCGATTTTAAAAATGCGGTAAAATATGCCTCGGACAAGGAAATTAAGCTCAATGCGCTGTTTGCAAAAACCAGCGGCAAATACGGGTTTCATTCCGTCATGATGACAAAACGGCTCATAAAAAAGCTGAAAGCAATCAAACCGGATGTGATTCAGCTGCATAATCTTCATGGCCATAATGTGCACCTCGGCATGCTTTTCCGCTATTTGAAAAAGTCGGATGCAAAAATTTTCTGGACACATCATGATGCTTGGGCGTTTACAGGATACTGTATGTATTTTGATTATGTAAGCTGTGACAGGTGGAAAACGGGCTGCCATACTTGCCCCCAGAAGAAAAAATACAGCTGGTTTTTCGATAAAAGTCAATTTCTATATGAAAAAAAGAAAACCTTATTCGAAGGCTTTCGTGACCTTACAATGATTACACCCTCTGCCTGGCTGGGAGACCTTATAAAAAAGTCCCATCTTGGGGAGTATCCCGTCAAGGTGATACCAAATGGCATTGATTTGAATCTTTTTAAACCGACGAAATCGGACTTTCGTGCAAAATACGGTCTTGCGGACAAGAAAATCTATCTTGGCGTTGCCATGGCGTTTGAACCGAGAAAGGGCGGAAAGTACTTCCTCGAGCTTGCAAAGCTTCTTCCCGATGATGCGTGTCTTGTTCTGGTGGGACTCACAAAGGAGCAGATAGCTTCTCTTCCTGAAAACATAATCGGCATCACAAGAACGGAAAACCAAAAAGAGCTTGCCGGCATTTATACGGCGGCAGATGTGTTTGTAAACTGCACGCTGGAAGATAATTTCCCCACGGTAAATCTGGAGGCACTTGCCTGCGGCACGCCGGTGGTCACCTTTCAGACAGGCGGCAGCCCGGAAGCTGTGGATGAAACATGCGGCAGCGTGGTACCCCAAGGGGATGTAGAAACAATGAAAGCCGAAGCCCAAAAATGGGCAGCAGACGATTTTTCTGCCGAATGCCGCGCACGTGCAGAAAAACTCTATATGGCGGAAGCACGATTCCTTGACTATATCAATCTCTATAAAGGGTGATGAGATATGACCATCTTCTGGGCGCTTCTTTCATTTACCGGTCTTCTTTACCCGGTTATGAAGTTTGTTTTAAACAAACAAAAAGGCGTTCCTGAATTTAAGAAACTTAAAAACAATGAAATAAAGCTGTATTTTATTCTGGTTTCCATTGCCATGATTCTTGTCATCGGACTCCGTGGTGTTTTGGTGGGGAGAGATACGCTGCATTATTATTATTCCTATGCGAGTCTGCAAAGAATCGGCATTTTGCAGGTTCTTCGGGCACAGGATGTAACAGAAAAGGGGTATATGCTGTTTGAGGTTCTCAGCCACAGGCTTCACCTTGGCTTTGCAGGGTATAACCTTTTATATGCAAGTTTCAATATTTCTATTATTTCCTATATCATTTATAAAAAGTCCCGTATGCCGTGGCTAAGCTATTTTATTTATATTTGCTTTGAATTTTTTATTCTGGATCTTACCATGATGCGGCAAACCCTTGCCATAAGTATTGTGGCCCTTGCAATTACGCTGGATAAAAATGAAACATTCTTGGATTTTCTGAAGTTTGCACTCTGCGTTTTTATTGCACAGACGTTTCATCAGTCGGCTATTATCGCGCTGCCGCTGTGGTTTTTAAAAAAGCTGCCGCTTAATAATATCGGCGTTGTCGCTACGCTTTTTGTAATTCTGCTTGGCTATTTAATGCGTACGCAGATTGCCGGCCTTATAGGGGAACTGGCAGGGGACGTATCAGAAAAATATACGAAATACGGCGAACTGGAGGAAGGGACTGCGGGGATGCGCCTGTATCTTATGGTGGCGGTTACCATAGCTCTCGGCATGATCCTTGGACGGTATAAAAACATAAAAGGAAACGGGCTCCCCTTTTACAGCCTTTGCATGATGCTGTTTCTCTTTCCGGCGGTGCAGGCCGGTGGTGTGTTCATGCGTATTTATTATTACTATTACATATTTATTATTCTTTATGTGCCGAATCTTGTGGCGGCGCTGGACCCGAAAAAGGATACACATATTAAGATTCTGATTGTTCTGTTGTATCTTGCCGTCGGCATTTACTTTTTCCACTTGTCCTTAGGTCCCGGGTCTCTCGTCGGCGAAGAATATAAATTTTTCTGGCAACCCATATATGATTAAAGGCGAGAAGCGCTTTTTTAGAAATCAAAATACGTGACAAACAAAAAGGATGAAATTATCAATGACAATTTACTGGATTCTTCTGGCGTTTTGCGTCTTTCTGTTCCCGATTTGCAAATTTATTGCCAACCGAATTAAAAAAGTGCCGGACTTTAATAAAGTAGAAAACCGGGAAATCAAAGTATACTTTATTCTTGTATCTTTGGCTTTGATTTTTGTAATCGGCTGCCGCGGTCTGTTTGTTGGAAGAGACACGCTGAATTATTATTACACATATGCAAAGTTGCAGGACGTGAGCGGCCGTGCGGTGCTTTTGTCTGACGCGACTGAAAAGGGATATCTTCTTTTCAATATTTTAGGGCACAGACTCCATCTTGGCTTTGCCGGTTTTAACATTTTGTATGCCCTCATTAACATTTCCGTGGTATCTTATATGATCTATAAAAAGTCCGAGATGCCGTGGCTAAGCTATTTTATTTATATTTGCTTTGAATTTTTTATTCTGGATCTTACCATGATGCGGCAAACCCTCGCCATGAGCGTGGTGGCACTTGCGATTACGCTGGATAAAAACGAAACGGTGTGGGATTTTCTGAAGTTTGTACTCTGCATTTTTATCGCACAGACGATACATCAGTCCGCCATTATCGCCCTGCCACTCTGGTTTTTGAAAAAGCTGCCCATGGATAATTATATCATCTTTAT
This sequence comes from Clostridia bacterium, assembly GCA_017436645.1. Lineage (GTDB taxonomy): Bacteria > Bacillota > Clostridia > UMGS1883 > UMGS1540 > SIG447. Next base: position 4,744 of record JAFSCR010000025.1, read on the forward strand.
CTTTCTTTTCTTCATTGGCATTGCATATTTAATGCGGGATTCGGTGGCCGTGCTTATGGGCAATACGGCGGAGATGATTTCAGAACGTTATGCGAAATACGGCGAACTCGAAGAAGGAACGGCAGGCATGCGCCTTTATCTTATGGTGCTTGTAACCGTTGGCCTTGGCATGTTTCTTCGCCGGTACAGGCAAATCGAAGGAAACAGCTGGCCGTTTTACAGCCTTTGCATTATGCTGATGCTGCTTCCTGCCCTGCAGGGCGGCGGCGTTGCCATGCGTTCTTATTATTACTATTATCTGTTTATTATTATCTATGTGCCGAACCTTGTTGCGGCGCTGGATCCCAAAAAGGACCTATTCATTAAAATTCTGATTGTTTCCTTATATCTCATCGTCGGCGTTTATTTTTTAAACAGTTCTCTCGGGGAAAATTCCCTTGCCGGAGAAACGTATAAATTTTTCTGGCAGCCGATGTTTGATTAAAAGAAAAAGGGAGAGCCTTTATGAAAATTGCCTTCTGTTCCAATTATTTTAATCACCATCAGGAAGCGATGTCAAAAGCACTTTATAATCTTTCAGATGGAAACTTCCGATTTGTTGCTCGCTGCACCGTGGGAGAAGAGCGGCTTCGCCTCGGGTATGAAGATATGAATAAAAAATATGATTTCATACTCCGCCCCTATGAAAGTGAGGCGCAAAAAAAAGAAGCGCTTTCCTGGGCGATAGATTGCGACGTGATGATTTTCGGCTCCGGCGATGAAGCTCTTTTTGAAAAGCGGATGGAAAAGAATGGTCTTACCTTCCGCTATCTTGAAAGACCTTTTAAAAAAGGGACTTGGCGGCGGCTTGTTCCCAGAACAAAAAAGACAATTTATGAAAGCTATGTAAAATACAAAAATAATAATTTATACATTCTTTGTTCCAGCGCATATACCGCTTCCGACCTTTCTCTTTGCGGATTTCCGCCGGAAAAATGCTTTAAATGGGGATATTTTCCCGAAGTAAAAGAACACGACATAGAGGCCCTGCTCTCTAAAAAAACGCCCCGTTCCATTTTATGGGTCGGCAGATTTATCGACTGGAAGCACCCGGAAGCACCCGTAAAAATGGCGGAAAAGCTTAAAAAGAACGGTAAGGATTTTCATCTTACCATGATTGGGGACGGCGTGGAAAAACCCCGCATTGAAAAAATGATAAAAGAGAAAAACCTTGCAGACGTGATTACCCTTACGGGCAGTATGCCTCCCGAAAAGGTACGGGAATATATGGAAAAAGCCGAAATTTTCCTTGCCACGAGCGATTTTCAGGAAGGCTGGGGCGCCGTTTTAAATGAAGGGATGAACAGCGGCTGTGCCCTCATTGCAAGCCATGCCATGGGTGGGGCACCCTATCTTATCAAAGATGGGGAAAACGGCCTTTTATATAAAAGCGGCGACATCAAAGCCCTTGCAGACAAAGCGGTATTTTTGCTGGATAACCCTGAGAATAGACGGACAAGCGGGAAAAATGCTTACGAAACATTGCAAAACACATGGAATGCGGAAGATGCGGCAAAACGGCTTTTGGCACTTGTTTCCAAAGCGGATGCCGCAGAAAAGGGACCGTGTTCACTTGCGCCTGTTTTGAAAAATTTCTGGTATAAGGAATAGGGAGAAAAATTATGATTTATATCACAACACATCACAGGACCAAAAATTTTGGGGCCTGTCTCCAATCTTATGCACTGCAGAAAACGCTAGATTCCATGGGCTATGACAGCCGCTTGATTTTGCTTCGGGATGAAAGAGACAAAAAGCCTCCAAAGGCACTGAAGAAAAGAGTGCGCCATTATTTTCTAAAGCTGTACAGATTTTTTCATAGAAGAACCATTTTAAAAGGTGAAGAAGCCTTTAACGAGTTCTTTTTGAAATATCATAAAACAACCTCGCCGTATGAAAACTTTGCGACGCTTCAGAAAAATCCGCCGAAAGGGGAAGTATACCTTTCGGGAAGCGACCAGGTATTTAATCCCACAGATGTTAAGCCTTTGTTTTTCCTTCAGTTTGGGGATAAAAATACGAAAAGAATTTCCTATGCAGGAAGTGTTTCTGTGCAGAATGTGCCGGAAAATGCAAAGGAGATTTTTCGCAGATATCTTTCCGCTTTTGATCGGTTATCCATTCGGGAAAGTGAATCTCTGCCGCTTGTAAATGCCTACTATGATAAAAACGTGGAAGTCCACGTGGATCCGTCTTATCTCCTTGCCAAGGAAGAATGGGAGAAGCTTAGTGCGGAAAGCAGAAGGACCCCTTTAAAAAAACCGTATATTTTGGTCTATATCCTTTATAGGCCTCTATGGCTTAATGCCTATTTAAAAAAGCTTTATAAAGAAACAGGATATGAAATTGTGACGGTGCAGTATGATACATACCGTCGCATTTATGGCACAAAAACGGTACGCGATGCAGGACCTTTGGAATTTTTGAAACTGATTCGGGATGCAGAAATGGTAATATCCAGTTCCTATCACGGCTGTGTGTTTTCTTCGATTTTCAAAAAACCATTTTATGCCGTTGTTAATCCCGCCTCGCCTGCAAGAATACACTCCATGTTGCAACTTTTTCACTTGACGGACCGTGTGCTTTCGGCAGAAACCAAGCCGGCATTTGAAATAGATTATACATATTTTGAAGAGGTCTTGCCAAAAGAAATTGAAAAATCAAAACGGTATTTAAAAGAAGCGATAGAAGGATAGTTTTATGTATATTGAAGAAGTAGGAAAAGCCTGCACGGGATGCATGGCGTGCAAAAGTGCCTGCCGCACAGATGCCATCAGGATGATTCCCGATGAAGAAGGGTTCCCGTACCCGAAGGTTTTAGCTGATAAATGCAAGGATTGTGGTCTGTGTACCCGGGTTTGCCCCATGCTAAATACCGAAGAGCGGCAAATGCTGAAAAAATTATTCTGCGGCAGGGCAAAAGATAAAGAAACCGTTCGGAAAAGCTCTTCCGGCGGTGTTTTCACAGCGCTTGCAGAGAAAGTTTTAGCGAAGGGCGGCGTAGTATTTGGCGCTGCATACGAGAAAGACCCCTGGTCTGTTTCTTATAAGAGCACCGAAGAAGTATCCCTTGATGCGCTTCGTCGAAGTAAGTATGTGGAAGCCCATGTGGGAGACAGCTTCCACAAAGTAAAGGTGGCGCTGGAAGCAGGGAAACAGGTGCTGTTTGTCGGCACGCCCTGCCACGTCACGGGGCTGAAGCTGTTTTTAACTAAAGACTACCCGAATCTTCTTACGGTGGATTTCATTTGCGGCGGTGGTGCTTCCCCCAGATATTTTCAGGAGCATCTTGCAACCTTGGAGAAAAAGTACGGCGGAAAAGTAACAGACGTGAATTTTCGCCCAAAGCTTTACGGATGGAAGGAATATGCTTTAAAAATAGATTTTGATAACAAAAAAACGTATAAGGCGTATGCCTATTTGGACACATATTTCCGTGGTTTTTTGCACGAAGGGACCATTAAACGAGAAACGTGCTTTTCGTGCCGATTCCGAAAGAACCATGCGGCAGACATCATCCTGGGGGATTTCTGGGGACACGGTGCGGCAGGCATAAAGACGGATAACGAAGGACTTTCCTTGCTCATTACCAACTCGGAAAAGGGTGAGGTGGCACTTTTGGAAATTGCGCCTTTTATGGAACTTTGCGAAATTGCCCCAAAAGATGTGGCGTATGCGTTTGAACCGTATAAAAAAGCGCAAGAAAAAATCGAAAAAAAGAAGGCCTTTTCAGAAGCATACAAAAAATGGGGCTTTGAAAAAGCTGCAAAGAAGTTATATATGAAAAAATGTATGATATTTAAACTGAAAAAACGGATAAAGGGCTTATTAAAATGAAAAATCAAATTAAATCCGGCGCTGTCATTTCTTATTTTAATCTTGTTCTGAATATGTGCATAAACATATTCTTTACGCCGTTTTTGATTCGTTCCTTAGGAGATGCAGAGTACGGGGTTTACCGCGTTATTCAGTCTTTTGCCGGCCCTCTGGCGATTATGACGCTGGGCATGGCAACGTTGGTGACGAGAAATATCGTATATTATGACACAAGGCGGCAACAAAAAGAGAAAGAAAATTTTCTCGCCATGGGTATTGTTATATCTTTGGCAATGGCGGCGGTTACGCTTCTCGTTGGAGCAGGTATGTATGCGGCTGCCGATAAAATGTTTCAATCTTCGCTCACGCCGGCGGAAGTCGTAACAGCGAAAAAACTGATTCTTTTCTTTGTAGGTAATATGGCACTGACCGTTGTGAACGATTTTTTTGCAGGCATGGTGCGGGGGCACGAGAAATTTGCCGTGGCAAACGGAATCAGGACGTTGCGCCTTGTTTTGCGTGTAATTACTTTGGTCGTTATACTTCGGCTCGGATTTAAATCCGTAGCCATTGTAGCCACAGACCTGGCCCTTACCGCATTAGTTCTTCTATTCAATGTTTTTTACGGCATGGGTCGGCTCGGGGAAAAAATAAAATTTCATTACTGGGATAAAGTAATGTTCAAAAGCTCCATGCTGTTTTCTGCGGCGATTTTACTCCAGACCATCATCAATCAGGTGAATCAGAACTTAGACAGCGTAATTTTAGGCGTTATGACAGATTCCAAAACGGTGGCGCTTTATTCTGTCGGGCTTGTGATTTATACAACGTATAACAGTGTTTCTAGCATAATTGCCGGGCTCTTTACCCCGGCGGCCACACGGCTTGTAGCAAATGAAGCAAGTGCGGAACAGCTTACGGATTTTGTTTCCCGCATCGGCAGATATCAGCTGATGCTGGTCGGTGCCGTTTTAAGCGGATTTATCCTCTTTGGAAAGGAATTTATCCTGCATTGGCTGGGAGAAGGCTATCAGCCCGTTTACGCAGTTGTCCTCTGGCTCATCATTCCCACAACCATACCGCTTATCCAAAGTGCATATCAGGCAATACTCGATGCAAAGATGAAAAGAATGTCCCGCTCGGTGATTTTATCCGTAATGGCGGGGTTGAACGTAGCAATATCTATAGTGCTGATTCACTATATCGGATATATCGGGGCTGCTATTGGTACGGCAATTTCCATTCTTCTTGGTCACGGCTTAATTATGAATATCTATCTTTATAAAGTGATTAAACTCGACGTTATTAAAATGTTTAAAGATATTTTACGGGGCCTTTTTCCCTCGATTCTTCTCAGCATGGCACTGGGATGTCCTCTTGCAAAATTCTTGCCTAACACACTTCTGATGTTCGTTGTTAAAATCATTTTGTTTTTGATAATATACGGGCTGTCAGTATATTTCTTCGGCATGAACGGGACAGAAAAAGAAGCTGTCCAACAGATTGCGAAAAAGTGCGGCTGCAAAAAGTAACCGGAAAGGATGATAAACATGCGGAAGTTAAGTTTCGAAGAGACAAAAAAACTGGAGCTTGGAATCTTGAAAACTGTAACCTCATTTTGCGAGGAAAACGGCATCCGATATTTTCTTGCTTACGGTACCCTCATCGGTGCTGCACGGCACAAAGGCTTTATTCCTTGGGATGATGACATTGATTTGCAGATGCCCCGTCCCGACTATGAAAAGTTTATGTCACTGTACAATGAAAAAAACGACGCTTCCCCATACAGGGCGCTGCTTCCTTTAAAGGACGGCTCTCGGCACACTTTTCTTAAGGTAGTGGATACCCGTACTGCCAAGGTAGAAAAAGGGATGCACTATGAGGATGGAAAGGCCCCCGGTATTGATATTGATATTTTTCCGATAGACGGCCAGCCCGAGGACGACAGGGAATACGAAAAATACTATAAGAAGAAAAACCGGATTTTCAGAGAAATTTATGAGCTTGTAGGCACTTATTCGTGGAAAAGAAAGCTTTTGTACCTTTTCCCCCGTATCCATGCCCACATTCTCGGCAAGGAAAAGCTGTTTGCCAAAATTGAAAAAATCAATGCACCCTATCCTTATGAAGAAGCAAAAATGGTGGGGGCCACCAATTCTCTTTATAACGGCATCAAAAACAGAACCGAAAAGAAAAACTACGAGAGCCATGTTCTTCTCGAATTTGAGGGAGAAATGTTCCGTGCACCCGTAGGGTACCACGAAATTCTTTCTTCCTTCTACGGAGATTATATGATTCTGCCGCCGCCTGAAAAACAGGTGACGCACCATAAAAATGAAACGTATTGGAGAAATGAAAATGAAGAAATATAAAAGAGGAATCACCGTCGGCGTTTTTGATCTTTTCCATGTGGGACATTTAAATCTCTTGGAAAGATGCAAGGAAATGTGCGATGAGCTTATCGTTGCAGTATGTGATGACGGGTACGTGCGGGATATCAAGCACAAAGAACCCGTTGTTTCCGAGGGGGACCGGGTTCGTCTTCTGAATGCGCTGAAGTGTGTGGACAGCGCTGTCCTTGTAAACTTTACGGAGACAGATGACAAAATGCTGCTTTGGGAAAAATTCGGGTTTGACGTCCTCTTTTCGGGGGATGACTGGAAAGGCTCCGAACGATATATTAAAACAGAAGCGGCTTTTTCGAAAATCGGTGTGTCCATTGAATACCTGCCGTATACGCAAGGTGTTTCCACCTCCGATTTAAAAGAAAAGATAAAGAACAATTAGGGGGAGAAAAAATGTTCAAAGATAAAACCTTACTGATTACAGGCGGCACCGGTTCCTTCGGCAATGCGGTACTCAATCGCTTTCTTGAAACAGACATCGGTGAAATCCGCATTTTCTCAAGAGATGAGAAAAAGCAGGATGATATGCGCCACGAGTATCAGGCAAAATACCCTGCCCATGCAGGTAAAATCAAATTTTATCTTGGCGACGTCCGTGACCTTGCCGGCGTGAAAAACGCCATGCACGGCGTAGACTATATTTTCCACGCCGCCGCCTTAAAGCAGGTGCCTTCCTGTGAGTTTTTCCCCATTGAGGCGGTAAAGACCAACGTTCTCGGCACGGAAAATGTACTGACTGCCGCAATCGAGGCAGGCGTTAAAAAAGTCATTTGCCTTTCTACCGATAAGGCAGCCTACCCCGTAAACGCCATGGGCACCTCCAAGGCCATGATGGAAAAGGTGGCGGTGGCAAAAGCGAGAACGGTTTCTCCCGAGAAAACAGAAATCTGCTGCACAAGATACGGTAACGTTATGTGCTCCCGTGGCTCCGTCATTCCCCTTTGGATTGACCAGATCAGAAAGGGCGAGGCCATTACCGTCACAGAGCCGACCATGACCCGCTTTATCATGAGCCTTGAAGAAGCCGTTGACCTCGTCCTCTTTGCTTTCGAAAACGGGCAAAGCGGTGACATTCTCGTACAGAAAGCCCCTGCCTGCACCATTAAAACACAGGCCGAAGCCGTTTGCGAGCTGTTCGGCGGAAACAAGGAAGCGATTAAAATCATCGGTATCCGCCACGGCGAAAAAATGTACGAAACCCTTCTTACAAACGAAGAGTGTGCAGGCGCCATTGATATGGGCGATTTCTACCGTGTCCCTGCCGACAGACGTGACCTTAACTACGATAAATATTTTAAAGACGGCAACACGGAAAGAACGGCCCTTTCGGAATTCAATTCCAATAACACAAAACTTCTCTCGGCAGAGGAAGTCAAAGAAAGACTCCTTGCCCTTCAATATATCAGGGAAGAACTTAATAAATAAGAGGTTTTCATGGACATCATTCAGTTTATATTCCTGGCTGTGCGCCGTGCACTTTTCGGGGAAGACATGCTTCCCGAAAAAATGCCCGACCTTAAAAAGGTCTATGCGGCGGCACAAAAGCGTGGCATTGAAAATATAGTTGCATATGGGCTCTGGGACAGGCGTGATAGCTTTCCCGAGGATGTGTGGTCGCTTTTTGAAAAAAGCATTTACCGTGCCATGGCGCAGGAGGCACGGCAGGAAAAGGCGCTTGCCGCCTTTTTGGAAGTGCTCGGCCATGGCGGCACCCCCCATATGATTTTAAAAGGATACGTACTCAAAAAACTGTATCCTTCTTCTGACATGCGCTATATGGGTGACATTGACATTTTGATTCCTCCCGAAAAAAAGGAAACGGCACGGGAAATCCTGCACCAAATGGGTTTTCGTATCAATTTTGAAAACATGCGGGAACTCAATGCCGTAAACGATGCGGGCGTGGATTTGGAAATCCACTTTGATATGGTTTCCCCCGATTATAAAGTGTGGCACGCCTATTACGAGGATATTTGGGAGAGGGCCATCAAAGGCGAAAGGGGGGCCTACTTCCTTTCGGATGAGGATTACTTTATTTACCATATTGTGCATCTTACAAAACACTATAAAGGTACGGGCATCGGCCCGAGAGTGTTTCTCGATGTGTTTTTGTATCTTTCAAAAAAGCGGAATACCCTTGATTTTGCCTATCTGGAAGCAGAACTCGGGAAGCTGGGCCTTTGGGGCTTTACGAAAAACGTAATCGCCCTTTCCGAAATGTGGTTTGGGGAAGGCGAGAGAACGCCCCTTCTTTCTGACATGGAAGCATACGTTCTCGAAAGCGACCTTTACGGAAGCCGTGCCCATGCCGCCGCCTTTGGTGCGTTAGATACAATCCGGAAGGGAAAACTTAAAAGAATCTTTCGGATTCTGTTTCCCACCATGCACACCATGTCCATTTTGTACCCTGCCTTAAGAAACAAGAAATATTTACTTTGGTATTATTATATAAAGCGCCTATTTGACCGTGCTTTCCATGGCCGCCGCAGTGCCGTGCCCGAGAAGAATGCGGAAACGGCAAAAAAAGCGGCAGAAATTGCCGCACATTTTGAGGCTCTCGGCCTCTAAGGAGGAAACTTTATGCAAATTCTCGTAACCGGCGCCGCCGGATTTCTGGGGAAAAATCTGGTGTATGCCCTTGAAAACATTCGGGATGGCAAGGATAAAACACGGGGCATTTCGCCGGACATTACCATCCTTCCCTTTGATTTGGACACGCCCCCTGAAGTACTTAACGAATACTGCCAAAAGGCGGACTTTGTTTATAACCTTGCAGGCATTAACCGCCCCGAAAAGGAAGAGGATTTTATGGAAGGGAACTTCTCTTTTGGCGAAACCCTTCTGAAAACCCTTGAAAAACACGGGAACAAGTGCCCTGTTATGCTTTCCTCGTCGATTCAGGCCACCCTTGATAACCCGTACGGCCGCTCGAAAAAGGCAGGAGAAGATTTGTTCTTTTCTTACGCCGCACGCACCGGCGCCAAGGCGTATGTATTTCGTTTCCCCAATCTTTTCGGCAAGTGGTGCCGCCCAAACTATAACAGCGCCGTGGCAACCTTTTGTCATAACATGGCAAGAGACCTGCCCATTACGGTCAATGACCGAAGCCATAAAATGCACCTTGCCTATATTGACGATGTGGTGGATGCACTCCTCGGCCTTTTGGAAGGGAAAGCGGAATATGACGGGGACTATTGCATCGTCCCCACCACCTATCATACAACCCTCGGCGAAATTGTAGAGATTATTGAAGCCTGCAAAGAATGCCGAAAGTCGCTTTACGTTCCCAACATGCAAGGGTTATCCATGAAGCTTTATGCAACGTACCTTTCTTATATCCCCCCGGAGAAAATGGCCTACCCCCTCACAAAACATACGGACGACAGAGGGAGCTTTACGGAAATTATCCGTACTTTGGAGCGTGGCCAGTTCAGCGTAAACGTTTCAAAACCGGGCATCACAAAGGGCAACCATTGGCACCATACGAAAAACGAAAAGTTTATGGTGGTTAGCGGAAAGGGCGTTATCCGCCTTCGGAAAATCGGTGAAGAAAAGGTGCATGAATTCTTTGTTTCCGGCGAGAAACATGAAATTGTGGACATTCTTCCCGGCTACACCCATAACATTGAAAATGTAGGGGAGGGTGACCTTGTCACCTTCATGTGGGCAAACGAATGCTTTGACCCCACTCGCCCCGATACGTTCTTTGAGGAGGTATAACATGACGAAACTGAAACTTATGACCATTATCGGCACAAGACCGGAAATCATCCGTCTTTCGGCAACGATAAAGGCCTGCGACAAATATTTTGACCAGATCCTAGTGCATACAGGGCAAAATTATGACTACACTTTAAATCAGGTCTTCTTTGATGACTTAGGCCTTCGTGCGCCGGACCATTATTTGAATGCTGTCGGCAATTCTCTCGGCGAGACCATCGGCAACATTATTGCAAAGAGCTATGACCTGATGGCAGAAGTAAAGCCGGATGCCCTTCTTGTACTTGGCGACACAAATTCCTGCCTTTCCGTTATCGGTGCCAAAAGACTCCACATTCCCATTTTCCATATGGAAGCCGGCAACCGCTGCTTTGACGAATGCCTCCCCGAGGAAACAAACCGCCGCATTGTGGATGTGACGGCAGATGTAAACCTTTGCTACTCCGAACACGCCAGAAGATACTTAAACGCTGCAGGTGTGCCACGGGAAAGAACGTATGTCACAGGCTCTCCCATGGCGGAAGTGCTCCATGCAAATCTGGAGAAAATCAAAAAGAGCGATATTCTCTCCCGCCTCGGCCTCAAAAAGCAAAAATATATTCTCCTCTCTGCCCACAGAGAAGAGAATATTGATACGGAAAAGAATTTCCTAAGTCTTATGAACGCCGTCAACGCCATGGCGGAAAAATACGATATGCCCATTTTGTACTCCTGCCACCCCAGAAGCAAAAAGTTTATTGAAAAACGTGGCTTTACCTTTGATAAACGTGTCATCTGTCACGAGCCCCTCGGCTTCCACGATTATAATAACCTCCAGATGAACGCCTTCTGTGTGGTAAGCGACAGCGGCACCCTTCCCGAAGAATCCAGCTTCTTCCTTTCTGTCGGGAATCCCTTCCCCGCAGTTTGCATCCGCACTTCTACCGAGCGCCCCGAGGCCATGGACAGCGGCAACTTTATCTTAGCCGGCATTACTAACGATGAAGTCCTCGGTGCCGTGGACACTGCCGTTTCCATGCAGGCAAACGGTGATTTCGGTAAACCCTGCGAAATGTATACCGACGAAAACGTTTCCATAAAGGTTGTAAAGTTTATTCAAAGCTATACCGGTATCGTGAATAAAATGGTTTGGCGGAAAGAGAGCTAAAAATTACTTGACAAATCCGGCTAAATAATGGTATACTGGATTTCGTCAAGATTCGGGCTTGTAGCTCAGCTGGGAGAGCGCTGCGTTCGCAACGCAGAGGTCGAGGGTTCGATCCCCTTCAGGTCCACCACGTCGGGGCAAAGTACGCTTTGCTCCGTTTTTCTTTGCAGAAAAACATCCGCCTGCTTCCTTGCCCCTCCTTCTCCCCAAAAAGCCGATGGCTTTTCGGGGACCCCGGAAGTCCTAATGAAGAAAGCTCGAATATTAAAGCATTTGCTCCACCAAAAAAGACATTTTTCATTGTGGAAAAATGTCTTTTTTTCATCTTTGCAAAGCAAATATATCGCGCGAGCGAAAGCGAGCATATCGCAAAAAAAGCACTCATTCGAGTGCTTTTTTATCTTGTTACTTTCTTACATCCCAAAGCCCAAGCGCAGGATTACTGATATAGTAAATTTCCTCACCGTCGGGAAGCGTATTGAAGCCATCCTTTAAAACTTCGGGATTATACTTTGCTGCAGCTTCCTTATAGGGCATGTAATTAAAGGCTACGCCTCTGACTTCTTCTTCCGTCACCTGTTCTGTGCAGTAGGTAATGGAGAAGCGGCCATCGGAAGAACCGTGAATAAGATGCGCTGCAACGGAAAGGTTTTCCTGCAGGTCGCGGTTTTCATCAACAAGCTTTAAGACGTTTTCACGGCCTACATAACCGTACTTGCGGATGAGGCGGTCATTTTCCTCGTCCTCACCGAACATGCGGATGCCGGGGGCGAGAACAATGAGCTCACCGCCGTCAGCGATTGCCATACGGGTACGGTAAACCGACTTATTGCCAAGCCAGGTGGACTTAAATTCTCTCGGGTCAAGGTATACAACAACCTTCTTAAGCGGTGCATCCACATAGGTAAAGTTCGTGTTTTGGCTCTTTGCAACTGCCTTTTCAAAGTAAGAACGTTCAGAGCCGATGTAAAGACCGTGGATAAACACTTCGTCTGCCACGTTTGTGGTAACGGTCAGAACAAACAGAAGGGGAACATTGGAAAGGAAGTTTTCCTGTGCGTAGTCAAATACCTTGCGGACAGGAGAGAAGTCCTTACCCATAATGCGTTCCATGCCGTAGAAAGCGCCCAGCATGTGAGAAGAGTTAATCATGCTGTTGCCGCCGCAGCCAACGAAGATATTCTTCGAGTAGTTTGCCATACCCACAACTTCGTGGGGAACAACCTGACCGATAGAAATAATAAGGTCATAGCTGGGATCGAGAAGGCGACGGTTGACTTCAACGTCAACCTTATTATTTACAAGACCTTCCGACACCTCGGAAACAAATTCCGCCGGCACTTCGCCGATTTTTTCAACGTCCGTTTTCCAGTTATGCACAATCATTCTGTCAAAGGGAACGTCAGGACCGAAAAATGCAACCCATTCTTCCTCCGTCATGGGCACGTGGGTGCCGAGGGCGGGGAGAATGTCAATTTCGCACTTGTCCTTTAAAATTTCATAGTAAATACGGGTGATGTCCCCTGCGCCGGAGTACATACGGGTATAATCCGGGGGAATCAGCAGTACTTTTTTAAGATTTTTGCCTTCGATGGATTTTTCCAGTGCTGCACGAAGCTCGCTCTGGGAAAGTCCCTTTTCACTTTCGAAAACCATAGCACTTTTCTCCTTATTATATATTAGACGCCGGAGTATGCAGCAAAACCACCGTCAACGGGAACAACAACGCCGTTTACAAAGCCGGAAGCGCCGTTGTCACAAAGCCAGAGAAGTGTGCCGAGGAGTTCTTCTGCTTCGCCGAAACGGTCCATGGGTGTCTGGGAAAGAATCTTCTTGGAGCGGTCGGTGTAAGAGCCGTCTTCCTTTAAAAGAAGTGCACGGTTCTGGTTTGTTACGAAGAAACCGGGTGCAATGGCGTTTACACGGATGCCGACTTTAGAGAAGTGAACGGCGAGCCACTGGGTAAAGTTCGAGATAGCGGCTTTTGCGCCGGAGTATGCAGGAATCTTTGTGAGGGGGCAGAAAGCGTTCATGGAAGAAACGTTTACGATAATGGAGTTTCTTTCAATCATGTCTTTTGCAAAAACCTGTGTGGGAAGAAGTGTGCCGAGGAAGTTGAGGTTAAATACGAATTCAACGCCCTTGGGGTCGAGGTTGAAGAAAGTTTTGATTTCTTCATTGTCAACATCTTCGGGGAAGAGGTATTCCTTATCGGTGGTGCCTCTGGGGTTGTTGCCGCCTGCACCGTTTAAGAGAATGTCACACTTGCCGAAGGCTTTGAGGACTTCTTCACGTGCGGCTTCGATGCTTTCTTTCTGCAGAACGTTTGTTTCAATGCCGATGGCCTTGCCGCCTTCTGCACAGATTTTTGCGGCAACTTCTTTTGCCTTTTCGCCGTTGAGGTCGAGAAGGGCGACGGATGCGCCGTTTGCGGCAAGTGCTTCTGCAAACATGCTGCAAAGAACGCCTGCAGCGCCTGTTACAACTGCAACTTTGCCTTTGAGATCAATGGAAAGGGGTGTTTTCATCATGGGACTGGCCTCCTAATAATTTAATTTTCCTTATTATAGCAAAAAGATGCGAAAAAGTCAAGAGCTTATACGGAAAAGCCGCTTTTCCTGTCCGGAACCGAAATACAGGAAAACACATATATTATATAAATAAGGAAGAAATCCGTCCGGATATGCGGAAAAATAGCAAAATCCATAGAAAAAAAGATAAAAAACCTTGACAAAAAGAGAAAAAAGTCGTATACTTACCATTAGGATTGTCTGCCTTGGATACGGGCAGAGGGGTACCCTTATGTGACAATGATTTTCACACAAGTTTACATTTGTGTTACAAGTGAGAAAATCGCTTGACGAATGTTTTTTGGGGTGCTATAATCAGTCCTGTAAGGGAAATACTCCGTATTTTCCATGCACAGTCGCAGTTGAAAGAGATGCGACGGTGCACGTCGCAAAATCTCTTTCAGAATAAAAATTTTTTTAGGAGGAATTGAGACATGAAAAATCTCAGAAAAGTTCTGGCACTCGTAACAATGCTTACGATGCTGCTTAGCGTAGCAGTTAGCGCCGGCACCCTGTATCCGGATGTTGCTGACGATGCTTCCTACGTTCAGGCAGTAGAAACCCTTAACGCTCTTGAAATCATGGTTGGTGATGAAAAGGGCAACTTTAACCCGGATGCAAGCATCACAAGAGCAGAAGCTGCTGCTGTTGTTGTTCGCTTAAAGAATCTGGGCGATGCAGCAAACGCTGCAGGTGCAACAGTATTTACAGACGTTCCCGCTGACCACTGGGCAGCTGGCTATGTAAACTTTGCACAGCAGAGCGGCATCATCAACGGTTATGGCGATGGTACCTTCGGTCCTTCCGACCCTGTTACCTACGAACAGATCGTTAAGATGATCGTTGCAGCTCTCGGTTACACCCCCGAAGCAGAAGCTAAGGGCGGCTATCCTTCCGGTTACATGATGGTTGCTTCCCAGAACGACATCACCAAGGGTGTTGGCGTTAAGGTTGGCGCTGAAGCTCCCCGTGCAGCAGTTGCTCGTGCAGCTTACAACGCTCTCGAAGTTCCCATGATGGCTCAGAGCGAATTCTCTAACACAGGCGAAGCTAAGTACGAAGTTACTTCCGATACTCTCCTCGACGACTACCTCCACGTAGAAAAAGTTGAAGGTATCGTAACAAACACCGTTCTTACAAACGGCACACCTGAAGATGACGCTTGGATTAAGATCGACGGCGGCGACGAACTCCTCGTTGGCAAGACCAATGCAGTTGCTTACCTCGGCTACGCTGTAGAAGCATACGTTGCTGAAGACGAAGAATCCGGCGACCTCGTAGTTAAGGGCATCACCAAGAAGTCCTTCAACGACGAACTCGTTATTGACCATACCATGTTCTCTGACCTGGATGGCACAACCCTGAAGTACTTTGCAAGCGCTTCTGCTCTTAACGACACAGAAGTTGAACTTGCACTCACAGGCAAAATCTACAACGGCAGAGCCTATGCAACAGCTGTTGACGACTTCCTTGCAGACCTCGATGCTGACGTTGCTAACACATTCGGCACACTGAAGCTCGTTTCTAACGACAAGGATGACGATTACGAATATGCTTTCTTAACACAGGCTTCTTACAATGACGTTATCGAAGAAGTTAATGCAGAAGCTCTTACCCTTACCGGTAAAGCAGGTCTTGCAAACGCTATCGACATTGAAGACGAAAACGTTATCACAATGTTCTTCAAGGCTGACGGCACTGTAGCAGAATTCGCTGACATCAAAGCTGGCGACGTTCTCACAGTATACGCTTCCAACGACGGCGCTCTCCAGGAAGTTTACATTTCCGACGCTAAGGTTGAAGGCTCTGTAGAAGAAATCATCCCCGGCGAAGACGGCGATGACACCTACGTAATCGGTGGCAAAGAATACCGCATAGCATACGCTGACGGCGCATTCGCAGCTTCCGTTAACAACGGCGATGAAGGCACATTCTTCATCAACGCTGAAGGCAAAATCGTTTCTAAGAAGGCAACTGCTGCTGCAGGCGCATACGCATACCTCTACAAAGCAGACTACATCAAGGACATTGATGGCGCTGCTGTTCAGATGAAGGTTCTGACAAGCGAAGGCAAGTGGGAACTCTTAACAACTGCTGCTAAGGTTACAGCTGTTGTTGACGGTGTAGTATCCGCTTCCAACGTATTTGCTGCAAAGCCCGCTTCCGGCAGCCCCGCTGCAGTAATTGACGCTTTCGATCCCCTCTTCACAACTTCCGTAACAGATGCTGGCGTTTACTCCGTATCCATCAGCGCTGACGGTACAAACAGACTCTTCCAGTATGCAACAGATGCTAACGGCTACATCAACAAGCTGTACATCATCGATGCAAACTCTGGTCAGTACGATGATTCCATCTTCTCTCTCGACTACGATTACACCGCAGGCAAAACCTTCAAGGCTTCTGCTAACAAGATGGGTAACGTATACTTCGCAGACGAAACAATCGTATTCAGCGTTCCTTCTGCAGCTCCCGCTGACGAAGACGAAGTTACTGTAACAAAGGTTTCCGCTCTCTTCCAGGATGCTGAATCCTACGAAGTAGAAGTTTACGACGTAGTTGACGAAGTTCCCTCTATCGCTGTTGCTTACGATGCAACTTCTGCTATCGTAGAAGGCACAAACCTCTTCGTTGTAACCAAGGTTTCTTCTACCACCGGTGAAAACAACGAAAACCTCGTAAAACTCTATGGTTACCAGAACGGTGCTGAAGTTTCCGGCACATACGATGTTGCTGATGTAACTCTCCTCGAAGCTGACGGCACAACTGATGCAGTCTCCATCGAAGCTGGCGACGTTATCATCTTCAGCCTCAACGGCGAAGGCCTCATCAACAACGCTCAGGTTCTCATGGACAATGCTACAGCTCTTGCTACAACAGCATTCGGCGATGGCGTTGAAATCGGTGCTGACAACACAGCAAACGATATCTTCGGTTTCGTAGCTGAAAGAAAGAACACCAGAATCACTCTGGCTGATGGCTGGGCTGCAGGTAGCAACATTCTTGTTGACGACGAAAGCAATAACATTGCTATCGCTCTCAACGGCACCTTCTCCGTATACGAAGTAAACCTCAACAGAGCTAACCCCACAGTTACTGTATCTTCTATCGCTAAGATCACAGCTAACAACAGAGCTGGTGCTGACGGTTCTTGGGTATACATCCGCATGTACGACGGCGCTATCGTAGACGTTGTTGTTTACAAGCTGGAAAACGCCTAATCGTTAGACAGAATAATCCGTAAGGATTCAATAAAAACGGCCTCCCATTCGGGAGGTCGTTTTTTTGTTATCTATTAAAAGAAGAAAGAATAAATAATAATGAATAAATAAAGAATAAATGCTCTGCTACCCAAGAGAAATTTCTTATTTCATTTATTCTCTCTTCTTTATTTTTTAAACCCTTCGCCATGCCTTCCCCTTGAGGGGAAGGGGGACCGCTTGCGGTGGATGAGGTGTGTCTGCTCCCTCTGTGCCGCCAATCTCTAAATCCGCACTTTCCCAAAAGCGCATCAAAAGGAGCGGCAGGCGGCTCGAAGGAAGACCCGAAGGGGCTTACCTGAGATAGTCGAGGAAGACCGCTCTGCGGGCTTGCCGAGCGGAAAGCATGTAAAAGTCGGAGACGTTTAGCGAGTTGCGCCACGGGGCGCATAGTGTCGTGTCACACCCCACAAAAATATAAAAAGAACAAAGAAGAAAGAATAAAGAATAACTGTCCAGTTGTCCGCCGGAAAATTTCTTATTACTTCTTTATTCTTTTCTTCCTTTCCACATATCAGAGCAAAATTAAAGGACAGTGATTTTCACTGTCCCTTTTGTCTTTCGTATGAAACTAAAATTAAGCGATAAAATCTTTAAGATCTGCTTCAATAGCTTCCGGAGCGTCCGTGTGCACTTCCACACGAATGGGCTTGCCAAGGTCAAGGCTGAAAATACCCATAATGGATTTGGCGTCAACAACGTAACGGCCGGAGATTAAATCAATCTCAAAATCATACTTGTTTACGATGTTTACAAAGTTCTTAACATCCGTAATGGATTTTAAAACAACATCAAATGCTTTCATGTTAAAATACCTCCTAAAATTATTTTTTCCTTACTTTCTATTATATAGAAATTTGGGAAAAAGTCAAGAGATATTTTAAACTTATTCACCGGAGGCCTCAATTTTTACAACAGAAATTTCGTATGCCGTTTTGGTAATAAACGTGTCCTCTGCCGTCCGTTTTCTGTATTCTCTGGATTGAATCCGCCCGGAAAGGCGAACCTTGTCACCCACCGCCAGATTTTTTGAAAATCTCGCATTTCTGCCCCATGCAATGCCGGGGATATAATCGGATTTATTATAGGAACGGTTTACCGCAAGCAGCATATCCGCAATTTCCCGACCAAACGGCGTGTGCCTGTACACGGGCGGCT
This sequence comes from Clostridia bacterium, assembly GCA_017436645.1. Taxonomy (GTDB): domain Bacteria; phylum Bacillota; class Clostridia; order UMGS1883; family UMGS1540; genus SIG447. Next base: position 22,859 of record JAFSCR010000025.1, read on the forward strand.
TGCAAATATATCCCACAAGCACAATCTCGTTGGGCGGTGCATCCGTTTCCGCCTCCGGAAATCGAATGTCACGGGCGAAAAGAGTGAGCATCAGTCGGCTGCCCTCGTCGCTGTAATTGTTGTAAGACCGAAATTGCCCCGCAATTTCCACTCTGTCCCCGACTTTCAGCCCCGAAGGGTCACACAGCCTTTCCGAAACGGTTACGGGAATAGAGTCCTTTGCCTCCGAAAGTCTCGGTACACAAACGTGAAACGTATAAAACCCTTCTCCGTAAACGCTGTGGGAAAATACGGCCTCGTCCTCCACAAGCCCCGCAATCAGCGCTGTGTTGGTTTCCATCATCATTTCTCCTTCCAAATCGTATCTCTCCTTTTTTGTTGTAATTTATGCAGGAATCTGGAAATAGTTTCCAATTTATGTATAGTATACCAGAAAATGGAAATCAATGCAAGAGAAAAATGCCAAATTCTGGAAATTATTTTTACAATAGGAATACAGACCCGATTTTCCGTGGTTTTTGCATTTTCCCCCTACCTTTCGCATAGAGTAAAACGGACACTTTAGCTTTGAAAGGAAATGGAATATGCGCCGGAAATGGATGCTGCCTCTTATTCTTTTTGCCGTCTTTATTCTTCTTGCCATGATTCTGCCGGTGCCGGACGCCGAAGAAACGTGCAGAGCCTATCTTTCGGACTGTGGATATGAAACGGACACGACTGTAAATGCCGAGCCTGTAACTTTGCCAAAAGCGGAGGATCGTGTATGGCAAGATTATCTTTTTATGCAACGGGAAACCGGTTTTGACATGGCGCCTTACAGCGGCAGGCGAGTCATCCGCTATACATTTACGATTTTAAATTATCCCTTCCAAGGCCCCGTGTTTGCAAATCTTTACTGGGCAGACGGCAAAATCGTCGGCGGAGATATCATGTCGCCGGCGCTGGACGGGTTTATGCATGGGCTTCCACTCGACTTATTGTGACATGATAATTTTTGTTTTATGCAAATGTTACAAACTTCCCACCTGTATTTTGTGAGTGTTCACTCTTTACAAGGAGAGGGAACTATGCTATACTAAGTATTAATGAATTATGGTAAGGGTGAAGTATGCCCTCTTTAAAAAAGAAAGGAATGTTCGAAATGGCAAGTTTAAGTCTGAAAGGCGTTTATAAGCGTTATGCAGGCGGCGTTACTGCTGTTAGTGACGTAAACCTCGAAATTGCTGATAAGGAGTTCTTAATCCTTGTTGGTCCCTCCGGTTGTGGTAAATCTACAACACTCCGTATGATTGCAGGTCTTGAAGAAATCTCCGAAGGTGAAATTTACATTGGCGACACCCTCGTTAACGAAGTCGTTCCGAAGGACAGAGACATTGCAATGGTTTTCCAGAACTATGCTCTCTATCCTCATATGACTGTGTTTGAAAACATGGCATTCGGTCTGCGTCTTAGAAAGACCCCGAAGGATGAAATCAAAAGACGTGTAGAAGAAGCTGCACGTATTCTCGATATCGAACATCTTCTTGACAGAAAGCCGAAGGCTCTTTCCGGCGGTCAGCGCCAGAGAGTTGCGCTTGGTCGTGCTATCGTTCGTGAACCGAAGGTCTTCCTTATGGACGAACCGCTCTCGAACCTGGACGCCAAGCTCCGTGTACAGATGCGTGCTGAAATCGGTAAGCTGCACAGAAGACTGGCTACAACCTTCATATACGTAACCCATGACCAGGTTGAAGCTATGACAATGGGTACACGTATCGTTGTTATGAAGGACGGCTTCATTCAGCAGGTTGCATCTCCGCAGGAACTTTATGATACACCCGCAAACCTCTTCGTTGCAGGCTTTATCGGTTCTCCCCAGATGAACTTCTTCGATGCAAAGCTTGACAAAGAAGGCGATAAGGTTACCCTCACATTCGGCGAACAGAAGATTGTTCTTCCCGAAGGCAAAGCAAAGGCCCTCGAAGGCAAGGAAGAATACTTCGGCAAGGAAGTTGTCGTTGGTGTCCGTCCCGAATCCATCTATGATGATGAAGCACACCTTTCCACACTCGCCGAAAGCCTCGTAAAGGTTCACGTTGATAACACCGAAATGATGGGTGCCGAAACATATCTGTACCTCATCATGAACGGTGGTCAGCTCACGGCAAGAGTTAACCGTCGTTCTACCGCATCTGTCGGTGATGATATTACGGTTGCAATCGATGCAAACAAGATTCACCTCTTTGATAAGGAAACAGAACTCACCATCATTAACTAATAGTGGGAGCTGTAAAAAAAGCCCAGACCGCAAAAAGGCAATGTTTAAACTTGGTTGCTATAAAGCGGCTTGATTAGAATTAAAAGAGAAAGAAGAAACCCTTCAAAATATTGAAGGGTTTCTTTTCATATATGCCTTTGGCAATCAGTTCAGAATACGTTTCAAGGTCCCTTGACCACGGTGTGATTTTCGAATTGCGGCGGTAACCCATGGAGCTGCCGTGAAGATAGAGAAGAATGGGATATTCTTTTTTACTGTCAAAGTTTTCGGGAAGGTACACGTTATAACGAAGTGCACCATGTTCCATATCGGGGCGAACAACCTCGCCCGCAATTGTTTTCCAGACTCTGCCGGAAACGTTTTTTAGTGTGCCTTCTTCATGGACGGTGATTTCGGTTTCAACTTCGGGATGGGGATACATCACGCCCTGTGCATTCGTCGCAGCAGAAAAAGTCAGCGTCATTACGAGTACACAAATTCAATTCTTCTTTGCATTATTTATATAGCTTATCATAATTTATTACCTTGGCACTTGAAACATCTACATCTCCAAGATATTTTGTGCTGTCAAGGCCTACGTTGTTACATAAGTCTATCATCTCTGCAACAGTACTCATATTAACAGGTATTCCTTCTTTCAGCATTTTTTTCATACAAATGATTTCTTTTTCGCCATGGGTGTATATTGGAACATTTTCATCAGCACGCCTTGCATCTCGTAGCTCTTGCATAAAAACAGAAAGATTTTTCTTCATTAATTCTGCATCGCCAAAGATTTTGGGGTCGATTACGATAAAGCTGTGACATAGAGTTGAACCTTGTCCTTTTACTCTTGCGAAGTGATTTGAAGTGTTACCAAATGATGTTATTGCACTTAAAATTTCGCATATCATACTGTAACCATAACCTTTGTGGCTTCCCATTTCCTCGGTATTTCCGCCCATAACAAGAATGCCGCCGTCAGTTTTGTTGAATAGACATTCAAGTACGTGCTCTGCATCTGAAGAAACTTTTCCGTCCGAACCAATAGCCCAACCCTCAGGCATTGGCTTGCCTTCCTTGTTATATACCTCAAGCTTTCCTCTCGGAACAACAGTAGTTGCGGCATCAAACCAGAATGGATATGGATCTGCAGGCATTGCAAAGGCAATAGGATTGGAACCTAAAATGGCTTGTTTCGAGTTCGTATGAACAGCTATAGAATCAGAATTAGTTGTGGATATTCCGATAAAGCCTGCATCACATGCCATCTTAGTATAATAACCTGCAATTCCATAATGGCAGGAATTGCGAACAGAAACCATTGCCATACCAACATTTCTTGCTTTTTCCATAGCTAAAGTCATTGCATAGTGAGCAGTTAGCTGTCCCATGCCGCTATGCCCGTCAATAACTGCTGAAACAGGCGTTTCAAATACAATCTCCGGCTTTGCGTCAAGATTTATAGATTTGTTTACAATACTCTGATAATATCTTGCAAGTCTCTGTGTTCCGTGTGACTTAATTCCGTACAAATCTGCCAGAATTAATACGTCTGTAATGATCTCTGACTCCTCCGCAGAAAAGCCAATTTTACAAAAGGCATCATAACACAAGCTTCTTAATTTTTCACTTTCAAATTTTATGTAACTCATTTGTCGTCATTCCTCTCCCCAAATTATATTTATATTATAACGTAATATAAATTAAATGGCAATATGTAAATGACAATATGTGAATGTTTAATAAAATTTTTATGATTCCTTAAAATATTCTGTGTTTTAAGTCGTATTCTTACACATTCTTTATAAATTTCATTGCAAGGCTCGCAATACCTTCATACTCTTCATTTTCAAGCTTTTGCATTTACAATACCATTTCCGATGCCCACGCCAAAAAAAATAATTGGAAATGGTTTTTCGTTTATTTTTGTGCTTTCTTTGCCATCTGCGCTGTTATTTTGAGGAATGCATCAATATCGTCAGTGCCGTGGCAGTGGAGCGGCGATACACGGATGGCGCCTGCAAGACCCAGTGCCTCCAGTATTCGTTTGGAATAGATACTGGAAACCACTCTTTCGTAAACCGTTACGCCCCGTCGTTGGTACTCCGCCGTGCATGCCGTATAGTCCATATTTTCGATTTTAATGGCACAAATCAGGTCACGGATTGTAAGGTCCGCCGTGTCCATAAATACAGTCACGCCCTCAATATGGCGAAGTCCCGGCACCTCCTTTGTCCCTTCCAGCATGCGGTGCAGAAGCGCTCTTTCCTGCAGATGAATCCGGCGCATACCTTCCAGAAAACGCTCTCTTTTGCTCCCTGCACAGCCAAAATGTTCCCCGATGTTTACAACGTAATTCATAATTTCCATACACGCCGCAAAGTTTCCGGGGGCGCTTGTGCCAAGCTCAAACACGGATTGGTCTTTGGCGATGAGCTTATGGTGGGGAAGTGCCGCCACTCTGTCCGAAACATATGCAAAGCCGCATCCCCGAATGCCGAAAAACTTATAAGGCGCAAAGTTCATGCCGTCAATCCCTAAGGATTCCACATCCATGGCGTGGTGTGGGGCATGCTGCACCGCATCGGAAACGATGTAAAGGTCAGGCTTTATGGCCCTTGCCTTCTTTACAATGTCCTCCATGTCCATAATGGTGCCGGAAATGTTGGAGGCGGACATAATGCTTAAAAGACAGGTGTCCCCATCCACATATTTAATAACCTCGTCCGCATCAATTCTGCCCGTTTGGGGGTTTGCAGGCACAACTCTTAGTTCCTTCCCCGTCTTTTTGCAGTAAAACTCCACCGCATCAAAGGCGGAAGGGTGCTCAATGGAGGAAACCACCGCATTTTTGCCGGGAATGTTTTCCATAATGAGGCCCACCATGTGGAACATGGTCTGGGAAGCCGTCAGCTCCGTTATAAGCGCCCCGCTCTTTGCTCCGAAAATAATTTCTAAAATTTCTTTGGTGCCCGTGTCCACAATATTTTTTAAATAGCGGGAGCGTGCATGAATCCGCTCAGGGCAGTCTGGAAAACATTCAAGCTCTGCTTTTGCATTTACACAAGCTTCAAGCCGCAAGCTGCCGCCCGAGTTTTCAAAGAACAGACGGTCCCCATAGATAGGGTCCGCATCTGCATGGCAAAACTTTGCCTTTAATTCTTTCTGATAATCGGCATCAAATAATAATCCGTTTGGGAAATGCATTTTTTATGCTCCTTTCTGTGGGGATAAATCCCCGAGTTTTATGTATCGGATGGCATCTTTGCCCCGTACCTTCGGGTTGCCGTTTTGGAATTCGAGGGCAAGCTCGCTGGTCGAGTATGCAAAATACACATCATTTAAAATGTCGATTACGGCCACGTTTACAATGCCGCATTTCGAGTATAAATCCTGTACTTCCTCCAAGGCCTCGCCATAAACGAGCTTAACGCTCGTTCTGCCCTGCTGAATTTCGGGGCGGTTTTTCGTGTCCCCATTATAATAATTGTAGGAAATAAGGAAACTGTCTTTGTAATTGATTATTCTCGGGCGGCACTGGATGCTGTTTTCAAATGCAAGCGGCTCTGCCCACGTTTTGCCCATGTCGCAAGAATAGATATAATGCACGCTGCCTAAATCCTTCTCCGTGCGGAAAACGGCATGTATTGTATCGCCAACAAACTTATAGTCCATTTCATACTGTGCAGGAAAAGGGCAAACGGCAAAAAATTCAAGGGTTTTGAGATTGTCTTTGGAGCGGTAGAGAATCGGCTCTGCCACATAGCTCGTAATGGCACCGTAGGTGTAGCCGTCCGAATGGGTGAAAATGGTGTGACTTCCAAAGGAAATTTGCTCCGTGCAGCGGTGTATGCGGCCGGAAAGGCCGTGCTTATCAAGGTAGGCATACTGTTCCGACTGGCAAAGGGGCACGACCTCGCCGTTTTCCTTTTGAAGCATCACCGTTTCTTCTTGAGAGAGGGTATCGGCAAGATAGTCGTAGTCCTTAAAAAAGGTCTTATGGTCGCCTTCGGCACGGCTGTTCTTTTCGTAAAAAACACGTACCCGTCCTTCGCCGAGCCCTAAAATATTCTGGCAATAAACGTCCTCACCCGTGGCAATGGTAAGAAATCGAATATTCGTCGGCTGGGATGCAGGGAAATAGGAAAGGGCAATTTTCCCTCTCGATTCGCCGTAATGGCCTTGCGGCCCCGGCATATAGGCGCAAAACATAATGCCGTACTTTTTGTCAAAGGCAAGGGATGCCCCGTCGGCACTCGTTTCCGTAAGTCCGTTACTAATTTGGACCGATGCACGCAAAATTGCGGAACAGGCTTCGTTTTGTAAGCACATAAACATTCCACCTTCCTTTATGCACAGTATATCACGGTGTTTATGAAATAAAAAGTGCCTTTTTAGCAAAAAACATTGAAAAAAAGGCAAAAGCGTGCTATACTGCAATTATGAAAACTTTTTTTGAAACGGAAATCACCTATAACCGAATTAAATTCTATTTCAGCGACCGTCCTGCCTTTTTGGAACGGGAAATGCACCCCTACCATGAAATCCTTTATGTCCTTTCCGGCGGTGCGGAAGTTTTCCTTGCAGGCGGCTCCAAATGTGTGCAAGAAAAAACGCTGTTTATTATCCCTGAGGAAACCTATCATTTCTTCAAAATCGGGGATGAAGAACGGTTTTTGCGCCTGAAAATCAGCATTCCTACGGATATGGACGAGCCGGTTTTTGCCCGCACCTTAGAAAAACTGCGGATATTGGAGGTGCAGGGGGAAGGGGTTCGTTATGCGCTTGAGGCCTTATGCCGTGCTTTAAGGGAAGACGGGCAGGACAAGGGCTTTCATGCCTATGCCGCTCTTCTCATGCTCATCTCGGCGCTTGAGATGGAGGAGACGGAAGGGATGCCTCGTTTTACCGAAACGAGCCAAGGCGTGCAAAGCCTTATGGAATACATAGGCGACCATCTTTCTGCGGATTTAACGGTAAACCGCCTTGCAAACCGGTTTCACACTTCGCCCTCATCCCTTACCCACAATTTTAAAAAGGAATGCGGTATATCCCTCCATAAGTTCATTCTGCAAAAACGCCTCCTTCATGCGAGAAAGCATATTCTGGACGGCGGCAGACCTACGAAAATATACGCCTTGTGCGGTTTTCAGGATTATTCCTCTTTCTATAAAGCATACACAAAATTCTGGGGCATTTCCCCCTCGGAAGAAAAATAAGCGGACTTTTAAAGGCGTCTTCACATAGGGATAATTTCTCCCTATGCGAAGACGCCTAAAGTCCGCTTTTTCTTATTTCATATATTTTCGCATTGTTTCCAGCGTAGCTTTTCCCTGTGCGAAGAGAAAGTTCCAGTCCCCGCCGGAAAACAGAATGTCAAGGTCTAAAGACGCCCATTTCGCAATGTCACTTTCCCGAAAACCGCCTGCAAGACCTATGATTTTTCCGCTTTCGCGCACTTTCTTCGTGGCTTTTTGGATCAGGGAGAAAGTGGCATCCCCAAAAACATTCAAAAATTCATTTATGGAGCCGGATAAGTCATTGGGGCCGAAAATAAAGCCGTCAATATAGGGGTTTTTCAGAATTTCGTCTAAGTCCTCTATCATATCAATGTGCTCAATCTGCACAAAGCGGCAAAGGTCAAGGCTGTCTTTTCCGGTATAGGTTTTGGCATCATCCGCGCCGTAGCGGATGGCGCGCATAGGCCCGAAACCACGGGTGCCGTGGGGTGGGTACAGGGTCATTTCAATGAGAGAATTGATTTCTTCTGCACTTTTTGCCATGGGGAAGATGATGCCGTCCGGTCCCATTTCCAGAATTTTCTTCGTTGCCGTCAGGTCGTTTTGCGGCAGGCGGATAACGGCAGGAATGTTGGCCGCCTTGGCGCCGTTTAAGTGGGCGAGAACCTCTTTGTAGCTCATATAGGTGTGTTCCGTGTCAATCCACACACAGTCATAGCCGATATACCCCATCATTTCGCAAAGGCAAGGGTCCGTCAGGCACACGAGTGTTCCCGAAAGCTTTTTCTTCTCTTTAAATTTCTCACGAAGGGCGTTCATTTATGCTTCCTCCTTTTCAAATAAATCGCCGAGAGAAATGTATCTTACGGCATCCTTCCCTCTTACATAGGGCGTGCCGTTTTGGTATTCAAGGGCGGAGTGACTTGTGGAGTAGGCAAGGTACACATCCCCTAAAACGTCACAAAGTGCCACATTTACAATGCCGTATTTAGAGTGCATATCCATAAGGGGCTTCACTTCGTTTTTTTCCATGGTGCAAAGGCGGATTGCCGTTCTGCCCATAATCACGTTCGGGCGGTTGCCGCTGTTATCATCAAAATAATTGTAGCAAAGAACCACTTTTCCGCCGCTTATAATTACCCTTGGGCGGCACTGAATACTGCCTTCCATATCCATGGGGGCAGACCAGGTTTTGCCCCCATCCTCGGAATAGGCGAAGGTGTTGCCGTTTTCCTTCTGATTCGTTCTGTATAAGGCGTAAATCTTGCCGTCCAAAATCTTATAGTCAAATTCATACTGGACAGGTCTCGGATATACGGCAAAAAATTCAACCGTTTCCATATTGTCTTTCGAGCGGAATAAAACCACCTCAGAAAGTTCACTCGGCAGGGCGCCGTAAGTGTAGCCATCTTCGTCCCGAAACGGTGTAAAGCCGCCAAAAATCATCTGCTCAGAAGCACGGTACACATGGTCAAAGTACCCGTTTTTCTCAAGATATGTATTTACTTCGGAAAGGCAAAGGGGCGAAAGGGTGCCGTCTGCACGGCAGACAGAAACAATCTTTTCAGCCGAAAGTTCTTCCGTGATAAAATCAAAATCCCGAAAGCAAATGGCGTGATCCCCGTCTTTTCGGGAGTATCTTTCATAAAACACACGGACGCTTCCGTCCCCAAGACCTAAAATGTTGGGAACATACACATCGTCCCCACGTGCTATCTCCACATAGCGGATATTCGTCGGCTGGGAAGCGGGGAAATAGGAAAGATGAATCTTCCCTCTCGATTCGCCATAGTCTCCGTGATATCCGGGCATATAGGCACAAAACATAATGCCGTATTTGGTGTCAAAGGCAAGGGATGCCCCGTCGGCACAGGTTTCATGAAGCCCGTCATTAATCTGGGTGGAAAACCGTAAATCAACTGTTTTCATCGTATTCCTCCTATTTGCCGCCGTTTTTCAAAATTTCCATAGTCTTATTATCGCTGTTTGCAAAAAACTCGGAAAGCGTTTCATATTCTTTGTAAAGCTTTTCATAAATTCCGGTGTTTTCGGGATTGGGCTTATAGGAAACCGCTTTGATTTTCTTCATTTTTTCTGCAGCTTTCGTAAGAGAGGCATAGCCGTTTTGGTTGACAGCACCAAGCACTGCACTGCCAAAGGCACAAGCCTGCCCTGTTCCCGATAAAAAGATTTCCTTGCCTAAAACGTCGGCATAAATCTGCATTAAGAGTTCATCCTTTTCTGCAATGCCGCCTGCGGCAAAAATCTTATTGATTTTGATGCCGCTTTTTTCGTAAATGTCCACAATCCTTTTTGTGCCATATGCGGTGGACTCAATTAAAGCACGGTAAATCTCTTCGGGGGAAGTCGTAATGTTCAGCCCTAAAATCAGACCGCTTAAAGTACCGCTTACGTAAGGGGTGCGGTTGCCGTTAAACCAGTCCAGCGCCAAAATTCCGTTGGAACCCGGCGGAAGTAAAGCTGCTTTTTTGCGAAGATATTTGTGAATGTTTATGCCCTCGGCGCCTGCCTTTTCCGTATAGGAAGCCGGCACGCAGTTTTTAATAAACCAGTCAAAGCTGTCACCCACGCACGCCTGCCCTGCTTCAAAAGCATAAAGGTTCTCTGCAATGCCGTCTTTCACAAAGCCGGAAATGCCCGGAATATATGATTTTTTATCCCCTAAAAGAATGTGACAGGTGGAGGTGCCGATGATCATTAAAAGTTCACCCGAATGGGTAATGCCAAGGGCAGGAAGTGCCGCGTGTGCATCAATAAATGCAGGGTGGACCGGCGTTCCCGCTTTCAGACCTGTTTTTTCTTCTGCTTCTTTGGTAATATATCCTGCAATCTGCGAAAGCTTTATTACATCTTCCGAAATCTTTGTGCCGACGATGTTCTCAAAATCAGGGTGAAGGGCTTTTAAAAATGCTTTATCGGGGTATCCGTTTTCCTCGTCCCATATCGCCTTAAACCCTGTTGTGCAAATAGAATGCGTCTCTTTTCCTGTCAGCATCCACACAATCCAGTCGCCTGCTTCTATAAATCGGAACGTTTCGCTGTAAACTTCGGGGGCTTCTTTTCGTATTTCCAAAACTTTGGGGAAAAGCCATTCGCTTGAAATGGTGCCGCCGTATCGCCGGAGCCATTGGGCGTCCGTCTTTTTTGCAAGCGCGTTAATTTCGTCCGCTTCTTTTTGTGCGGCGTGATGCTTCCAAAGCTTTACATAGGCGTGGGGCGTGTTTTTAAATTTTTCCGTAAAGCAAAGGGGCGTACCGTCCTCTAAAACGGGAAGAACGGTGGAGGCAGTAAAGTCAACACCTACCCCCGTAATATCATAAGGGTCAACGCTTGCTTTTTCGATGCAGTCTTTGATAACGAAAAACATACAGTCCAGATAGTCCCCGGGATGCTGCAAGGCATAATCTGAAGGCAGGGCGGAGCCATCTATAAATGTTTCCGTCATAACGCCGTGGGGGTAATCACATACGGATGTTGCCACTTCTTCGCCGGAATGAATATCAACGAGAATGGCGCGTGCCGAAAGCGTTCCAAAATCAATACCTAAAGAATATTTACGCATATTTTCACCTTCTTATAAAGTCTCTGAAATTTGCAAAAAGTCTTTTATTTCCAGTTTTGAAAGGGGTACCCGTCGGGCACGGGATTTGCAATGCCGGGAAGGGCAACCGCTTCCAGTCTGTCCGTAATTTCGCCGTAGGCGGCACGGTAATGCACGGCAGATTTCGTTATAATAATTTTATGTTCCTCAGGGCGTATGCCGTGAGAATAAAATACTTCCGTATCCCACGGCTGACGGGGAATGGATGCGATAAGCACCGTATTCTCTTCGATTTCCACAACTGCCGTTTTGCCGTGTTTGATGATTTCTCCCGGGGCAATTTTGGCTTTCGCCACATATTTGCCGTCCGAAATCATTTTTACGTATGCGGTAACGTCCAATGGTCCGCCTGAAAGGAGGGGGTCACTTTTGCCGCCAAGGGCAAGGCGCACCGTACTTCCCACACCTGCCGCTTCGCATTTCGTAACGCTTTCCGGGTCAACAATGGTGGCAAGGATGGTATTGCGGATGCCTCTTTTCAGTATTTCTCTTAAAATATGGGTGGAATCGCTGAAGGCACCGGCACCGGGATTGTCGGAAGCGTCAGCAATGACGAGGGGCTTATGGGAAGAAAGTGCTTTTTCCAAAACTTCGTCTAAAGTGGGGAACGTTCTTTTTAATGTGGGGGTTCTTTCGGAGATAAAGATAAAAAGCTCGTCCGCCATTTCCTCGGCAAGGGGGCGGTCCCCATCCGTCACGATGGTAATGCCCATGCCCATCTCCTCTATATCTGCGGCAAAAAAGCCGTGGCAAAAGCCGGGGAAAAGAACGCCCTTCGTCTTTTTCATTTCTGCCGTTTTATCATAAATACATTTCATTTCCGGCTCTTCACTCGGAAAAAGGGGCAATAAATAAGGGACAAGGCGAAAAGCCATTTGGGGATGTATTTTTCCGTCCAAAGTGTCCTGCATCATATGGGCGGCACGAAGCCCCGTTTTATATGTATCCGTGTGGGGATAGCACTCGTAAGGAATAAGTGCGGTGGCATTTTCCGCCATTTTTTTCGTGGTGTTGGAATGGAGGTCAAGGGAGACGATAATGGGCACATCCGCACCCACAGCCGTGCGGATTTCTTCCAGTAAATCCCCTTCACCGTCGGGATGCCCCACCGCCACCATAGCACCGTGCAGGGCAAGGAGAACGCCGTCTACGGGCGCATTTTTTTCGATTGCGGAAAGGATTTCACGAAGGGCATAGTCAAAAACATCGCCCGTAACCGGCCCCGTGGGGTTTGCAACGAAATCCACCGTGGGGAGAAGGACAATATCGTCCCGGGTTTCAAAAACATCTATAAAGGCACCGATTTCACTGCCGACGCCCTTCTGGTTTTTCAAAATGCAGTCGCCCACGTCAAAACAAAGGTTCCGAAACATGGTTTCGTCCCCCGGTTTGGAGCAAAAGGAATTGGTTTCGTGCTGGAATCTGCCGATAATAACCTTTTTCTGCATCAGATTGCCTCCATTTTTCATATTATCTTCATTATAGCACACTTTTTAGAAATATAAATAGTCTTTTTGGCAAAAAACATAGAAAAAGCGGCAAACGAGAGTTTGCCGCTTTAAGCTCTTTTATTTTTATATGTTGTTTTCCCGTTTCCGGAATATTTTCTTTCTGAAAACAAGTACAATTACAATCACCAAGACAAGTGCTGCGCCGATGATGTAAAGCGTGATATTTCCTTTTCCTTCTATTACATTCACATCGAAGGAAAACTGATTTTCTTCGAGGAAATATGCATCATGAACGGTTGAAATGTATTCCACCTGCACATTTTTTCCGTCCTCGGAGAAATAAAGCATGGCAACATAGCCGCCGGGCCCGTATTTTTGGTCAGTTACCTGTGGGTCTACAAGCATTTCCGTTACCGTGTTGCCGTGTACCCCTTCTCTCTTATTTACAACAATTTTATCCGAAGGGATGTGTCCGGCAAGAACCATAGTGATGTTTTCGTGGTTTTTTACAAGCTTTTCCCAGATATCTTCTCCATCGTTACCATCCGACGAAACCTTATAGAAAGAACCGTTGCCACTCAGATATGCGTGGGTGACGATGATTACATTGTGGTCCGGATGGTCTTCAATGACGCCGGCGGCCCAGGCAAGAATATCATCCCCCGGGTATGTATCAATATTCAGGGCCAGATATTTGATTTTACCAATATTAAATTTATGATACGTATAAAGCATGGTTTTATTGTAGCTGCCGCTTATTTTATCGGCATAATCTCCATATGGGAAAGCACCGATAAAGGTTTCCGGCGTGTCGTGATTGCCTCTTATATGCATATTGGGAACGACCCCATCCAGCTTTTTAATTTCTTTTTTAGCCACAGCCCATTCTTTGGTGGTGGAAAAATATGTTATATCCCCAAGGCCAAACACATATTTTATCTTTTTTTCTTCTGCATTTTGTACAATCCAGTCATAAATGCAGGAAAGCTTGTCGGGATTATGGGCTGTAATGGTCTGGGTGTCACCAATGACTGCAAAGGAATAGGCGTAGTCCCATACCGGCTCTTTGTCCTTTATCAGCATGCCGCTTTCGTGTTTTCCTACTTCGCCTTCTTCAGAAGCAGGGGTTTCTCCGGTGGCGAAAACAGTTGCCCCAAAGGAAAAACAAATGAAGAGGGTTAAAACGAGAGAAAGGATTCCTAAAAAGTGTTTTCGGGACGTTTTCATAATAATCACTCCTTGACTTTTTGATTTAAGTTCAGTATAATAAAACCAACACAAAAAATCAATAGTGGCCAAAATTTTTCAAAATAATCAACAATAATCAAACGAGGTGTGGGCATTGTATCAGCAGGAACGAATGGATGAAATCATGAAAATCCTCAAAGAGAACCATTATGTCACGGTGGACTATCTTGTAAAAGAGATAAAATACAGTCCCGCAAGCATCCGACGGGATCTTGTGCTTTTGGAAAAGCAGGGGCTTATCACGAGAAGCTATGGCGGCGTCGCCTATAAAGATGCCAACAGTTCTCCCTTCCGCTTTCGCCAACACAGTATGAAATCGGCAAAGAATGCCATTGCAAAAAAGGCGGCGTCCCTCGTACAAAACGGGGATATAATTTTTCTGGACGGGTCATCAACCATCCAGTATATGGGGCAATTTCTCTTGGAAAAAAAGGGCATAACTGTAATCACCTGCAATATGCTCCTTGCAGATTTTTTAAGTGAACACGGGATAAACACCTATTGTACCGGCGGCAGAGTCGTGGAATATCCGGGTATTTTAGGCGGTGAATATATGTTTATGTCTCTTGAAAATTTTAAGGTTGATATTGCATTCTATTCGTCACACGCCATTGATTCTAAAGGGCAGATTCTTTTTATAAACGAACACGGCGTGCGCAGGCAAAAAGCCATCCGAAACTGCGCACGGAAGCAGGCATATCTTTGCGGCAGCGATAAGTTTAACGGCGATGGCGGTTTTGTGGCCCTTTCGCTTTCTGAGGTGGACTATTTTGTAAGCGATGCCCAGCTTCCCGAAGAATTAAAACAGAAATTTCAATCCACAACGTTTCTCTGCACAAAATAAGGGGATGTAAATAAAACTTACATCCCCTTTTAATCTTTTATATGTTGTTTTCCCGCTTCCGGAATATTTTCTTTCTGAAAACGAGGACAAGTACAATCGCCACTACAAGTGCTGCACCGATGATGTAAAGCGGAACGTAACTTTTTCCTTCTATGACATTCACTTCGAAGGGAGACGGACTTTCATTGAGGACATATGCCTTGTGAACGGTTGAAATGTATTCCGTCTGCACCTTTTTTCCGTCCTCGGAAAAATAAAGCATTGCCACAAAGCCACCGGGCCCGTATTTCAAATCTACGCCCTGGGGGTCTACAAGGATTTCCGTAACGGTGTTTCCGTGCACCCCTTCTCTTTGGTGCACCTTGATATTATTCGTGTCCACATGTCCGGCGAGCACCATAACGATATTTTCGTGGTTTTTTACAAGCTTATCCCAAATTTCCGGCCCCAGGTTAGTGCCGTATTGGCCTAATTTTTTGTTATCATACAAAGAACCGTCAGGCTTCTTATAGATATGGGTTACGATAATTACGTTGTGGTCCGGATGGTCCTCAATAACGCCATTGGCCCAGGCAATAACGTCATCCGACGGGCCCAGATCAATATTCAGAGCCAGGTATTTGATTTTGCCGACTTTGAATTTATGATATGTATATTGCATGGTGTTGTTGTAGCTGCCGCTGATTTGGTCGGCATATTCTTTGTATGGGAAAGCGAGGAGGAAGTCTTCCGGCTTGTCGTGATTTCCTCTTATATGCATATTGGGAACGACGCCGCGGAGCTTGTCGATTTCTTTTTTAGCCACATGCCATTCCCTTGTGGTGGAGTTGTCTGTTATATCCCCAAGACCAAACACATATTTAATCTTTTTTTCATCCTTATTTTCCAAAATCCAGTCATAAATGCAGGAAAGCTTGTCGGAATAAAGGGATGTCATAATCTGTGTGTCACCGATTAGCGCAAAGGAATATGCGTAGTCCCGTGCCGGCTCCTTGTCTTTTATAAGCATACCGCTTTCATATTCATTTTTGTCAGAAGAATAGGTTTCTCCAGTGGCGAAAACAGTTGTTCCAAAGGAAAAACAAAGCATCAGGGTTAAAGCGAGGGAAAGGATTCTTAAAAGGTGTTTTCGGGATGAGTTCATAATGTTCACTCCTTAATTTTATTTGACATATTTTAATTATATTGCTATAATGAGTGTGAGTCAATGGAACAAATTGACTATATATTCAGGTTTATTGCTATTTTTAGGGGGTGCTGATATGATTTTTAACGCATATCAGGATACGAAGAAGGGTATTTCCGGCGTTTCGATTGTGAGCAGTGGACATATCTTTGCCCAAAAGGGAAGAAAAATCAGTCGTCCCAAAGGAAGATCCGATTATCTGCTGTTTTATGTAGCAAAAGGCAAAGAACTTTTTTTTCTTAAAAACGAAACAGTTGTCGATGCAGGCGCATTTATATTTTTCAGACCCTTTGAAAAAGAAGAGCATAAACATATGGAAAATGAAACGGGCGAATTTTATTATGTTCGTTTTAATGCGCCCGAGGATTTTGATTTGCTTGGTTTTGAAAGTTCCACTGTGTATCATACAAAGCCAAGCACAAAAGTGCGGGACATATTTGAAGAAATGATCAGCGAACTGCAAACAAAACAACCGGCGTACGAAATGCTCTGCGCCGCAAAGCTTTTTAATATTATTTCCCTCTTACGCAGAAAAACAGAAAAAGAATCAGCTCCCCAAGGCAGATATTTTGATAAAATCTCTTTTGTAATTCAAAAGATGAACAAAGAATATCAGAAAAGCTACACTTTAGACGAATATGCAACAATGTGTAATATGAGTAAGTTTCATTTTTTAAGGGTGTTTAAGGGTATCACAGGCACATCTCCCCTTGCATACAGAAACAATATAAGGCTTGACCATGCAAAGGAACTGCTAATCGACACGAATAACCCCATAAATGAAATCGGAAGGAGCGTAGGCTTTTCCTCTGACACCTATTTCTGCGATGCCTTCAAGGCAGAAGTCGGCATGTCACCGGGTCAATACAGAAAAACTGCGAAAAAATAAGGGGATGTTAAAAAATGTCCGGATCGCAAAAAGGCAAAAAAATGATGCTTTTAAAACAGCACGTTCATGTTGTTTTTCATTCTTTTTGACAAAAATCTCAAATTTTCGATTTTTCTTTTAAAAACAAGCCTTTTTGCTACGAACAACCTTCGTCGCTCGGCGTACCGATGTACGCCATCGGATAACCCAAAGCAGGATTTTTCCTGCTTTGGCTCAGTTTGTCCGTTCCAAACTATTTTTTCTCATCCCAAAGTTTGGGGCTGTTTAAAAAAGTTAACTTTTTAAACAGCCCCTTTTTTATTTCGTTCCAAAAGCCTTTTCCATTCTGCTTAGTGCCTCTTTTATGTCCTCATATTTCGAAGCGTAGCATATTCTTATATATCCTTCGCCGTCAGGCCCGAAAGCATCGCCGGGGGAGGTTACTACGTGTGTTTTTTCAAGAATGTATTCTGCTGTCTCACGGCTACGCATACCAAAGCCTGTAATGTTAGGAAACACATAAAATGCACCTTTGGGGCAAAGGCAGGAAAATCCGTTAATTCTGTTCAGACCTTCAACAATCAGTTTGCGGTTTCTGTCGTAGTATGCCACCATTTCCCGAACATCTTTTTCACCATTATAAATCGCTTCAACTGCGGCAAGCTGCATGGGTTCGGGAACGCTTGCAATCATATTTTCGTGGAGCTTTATAAGGTTTTCCGTAATCTTTTCATTTGCACATATATATCCTACTCTAAAGCCTGTCATAGCAAAGGTTTTGGAAAAGCTGTTGATTGTTAATACGTACTCTTCAATACCGGGGATTGAAGCCAGACTTTTTTGCTCGAAACCGTCATACACTAATTTTTCATATGGTTCATCGGAAATGATAAAAATTTTATACTTTTTCACAAGCTCTGCTATTTTTATTAAATCCGCATAATCAAGGACACCACCTGTAGGATTGGAGGGGGAGTTTATAATAATCAGCTTGGTTTTATCTGTAATTAGTGGTTCAATCACATCAGCTGTCATTTTAAAGTCATTTTTTTCATCCACTTTTGCGTAAACGGTTTTAGCATTTACCATGTCAATCTGACCACGGTAATCCGGCCAGTTTGGGCCTTGTATAATAACCTCATCACCGGGATTGACAAGCGTTACCATAGAGAGCATAAGCGCCTGCGTGGCACCTGCCGTTACAATTAAATTTTTATCCGGATCACACTTAATCCCATTTTCTTTTTCAAGCTTATATGCAATAGCATCACGAAGCTCTTTAATTCCGGCGTTGGGGGTGTATTTTGTTTTTTTGTCTTTTAGACCTTTAATCCCTGCTTCAATAATATGGTCGGGCGCCGTAAAGCCCGGTTCCCCTAAAGTAAGGTTAATGGAATCATCATATTTTTTGGCAAGCTCAAACATCCTTCTTACACCGCTCGGAAGTGCGTTTTGCGCTGCTGTACTTAATATGTTTTTGTTATGCATTTTTTAAATTTCCTTCCTGATTTTTTTGTATATTCGGGGTACGCGCTTTGAAATCACACAGGTCACTTCACCGCTGACACTTTCGCCAAATTCGCTCAGCGCCTGCGCTGAAATGGTATTTGTGCCGTCAAAACCCAAAAGGATAACCTCGTCGCCGATTTTCGCTCCGGGTACGTCGGTGACATCTATCAAAAGGTAATCCATGGCAACCCTGCCGAGAACCCGAACACGCTTTCCGCCCACCAGAACGTGGGATTTATTGGAATAAACACGTCTGTATCCATCGGCATAGCCGCAGGTAACCATAGCAATGCGCATATCTTTTTCCGCTCGGAAGGTACAGCCGTAGCTTACAGCCTCCCCTTCCTCGATTTCGCTGATTTGCGAAATGAAGCTTGCCCATTTTAAAGCGGGCTGTAAACCAAGCTCCCGAACACTTTCGTCGCTGTAAGACATACCAAGAGGCATCATGCCGAGCCGAACCATATCCAGCTGATATTCTGTATGCACCAGAGAGCCGCCTGTTGAAGAAGCGTGTCGCAGCCCGATCGTAAACCCGTTTTCATCAAGCGTTTCTAAAACGTTTATAAAACGGTTAAACTGAAGCTGTGTAAATTCCAGTTCCCAGTCAAGCTGCCCTTCGCCGCAGGCAAAATGGGTGTACGTTCCCGTGAAATTAAGGTTTGGAAGGCTGTATATGTATTTAATTTCTTCTATGGCATCGTTGTTTTCACGCCACCGTATGCCGGAGCGGTTCAGCCCCGTATCGATTTTTAAATGACAGTCACACCTTAAGCCCGCCTCGCCTAGCTTTGCCGAAACCTTCTCCGCGTATGCGACGCTGCCAACCGTAAGCGTAAGATCGTTTTTTGCGGCAGTTTCGATTTGCCCTTCCGGGAGGGGACCAAAAATAAGGATGGGTTTATCGCTCTGCAAACGTATCTGCAAGCCTTCCTCAATGGTGGCGACTGCATACCAGTCTGTAAAGGTTTCGTAAGCAGGGACAACGCCTTCTATTCCATGCCCATACGCGTCAGCCTTTAAAACGGACATTATTTTTTTATTTTTAAATGTATCTTTTATAATTTTGCCGTTATGCACAATACTTCCTAAATCTATCTGTGCATACGTTCTGTATATTTCATTTGCCTTCATATTCAACGTCCACTCCGTCTCAAATATTTTCCGTTATAGACGCCCGTCAGTTCATTGTTTTCAAGCACCAATTCCCCGTCCACATATACCTGATAAATGCCTTCATTGGGCTTAAACGGATTTGCAAAGTCAAGATTATCGGTGATGGAATCGTAGTCAAAAAGCACCAAATCCGCATCATACCCTGCCGCAATGCGCCCTTTGCCGCGCAGCCCGTACGTTTCGGCAGGCATAGAGGTAATCCGCCTGATGGCTTCTTCCCTTGAAAGAAGTCCGCGTTTACGAATATAGTGACCGAGATACCGCGGAAAAGTGCCGAATGCCCGCGGATGTGCAGAAAGGTCCCCCGGCTTATAAATGCCGTCAGAGCCGACCATACATTTCGGGTGCTTTAAAATCATTTCCACATTGTCCTCGCACATGGAAAAACGACATTCGTACACCACGCCCCGGTTTGCCTTTAAAAGGTATACCACGGCATCAAAGGGGGATATGCCAAGTTCTTCTCCCACCTGCGCATACGTTTTTCCGATTGCCCACGGCGTTTCTTTTGCCCGGACAATCAGGAAGTTTTCAAGACCCACATAATACATGCTGTTGTCCCACGAAGGGTCATTTATTTCAAAAATTTCCCGGTAGATTGCCTTTACAACGAGGGGATTATCGAGGCTTTCTGCAAATGCATCCACGCCTTTTGACAAAAACTGCGGTGGGATGGCGCTGAGGGTAGTGGTTGACGCCGCCGTGTAAGGATATGCATCCAGCGTAATATGGAGGCCGTCTTTGTTGGCAGCATCAATCATGCCGAGTGCCCTTTCGCATCGCCCCCAGAATTCTTTCCCCACACATTTGAAATGGGAAATGTTTACGGGCACGTTGCCATCTCTTGCAATATTGATACATTCCTGCACGCTGTCAAAAAGTCCCATGGATTCAGAACGGGAATGTGTAACGTAAAGTCCGCCCCATTCGCCGGCGGTTTTTGCCAGCATTGTAAGCTCTTTTGTATCGGAATAGATGCCGGGAACATAGGAAAGCCCTGTGGAAAAGCCTGCGCTTCCGCTCTTTATCTCTTGCTCCAGCATTTTCTGCATTCTTTCTATTTCATCGGGACTTGCTTTCCGTGCCTCTGTGCCCATTACCACGCCGCGCACCAGACCGTGCCCTGTGAAATAACATTGATTTGTGCCAAGTTCCAGCTCGTTTACAGCATCAATGGCGGAGGCCATATCCGGAAAATACCGTAATGCGCCGCCGTTAACAGATTTTCTGGTTTCGCTTTTCATAGAGCCGTCATCGGGACTTATGGAGTGCCCGCATTGCCCTGCGATTTCCGTTGTTGCACCCATACGAAGAACGTGCTCCCGGTGCGGGTCTTTAAAAATGGATTGGTCGCTGTGGCTATGCGAATCAATAAAACCGGGGGCAAGTGCAAGCCCCTCTGCATCCACAATGCGCTTTGCCGGATGGGTTTCTTCTCCTATATAAACAATCTTTCCGTCGGTGGCGGTTACGTTGGAATAATATGCATCCTTGCCGCTGCCGTCGTAAATAAGGGCGTTTCTGATTTCTAAATCATACATAATAAATCCTCCGTCTTTAAAATCACATATCCGGCAAAACAATTCTTGCGAAAAGCTTTACCCCATCACACATAACAAAGGAAGCTGCTTTAATAATCATAAAATTTTCCTGTATCTATAAAGTTTCATCCAAAATTCCGGCACTGCATAACATATGCACAAAATGCCTGTATGGCTATTTTCATACCTTCTTCATCAATACAGAAGTCATTTCTGTGGGCAAGAGCTGTGCAACCGGTTTCCTCGTTTCTTGTCCCAAACCGGAATATCATGCCGGGTACTTTCTCAAGATACCATCCAAAATCTTCGCTGCTCATTCTTTGTGGCATATCCTGCATATTTAAGCCTGCATTTCTTGCTGTTTTCTTAAATTTTTCTGTAATAGTTTCATCATTATGAACTGGCCCTGTACTCATATTCCATATAATTTCCACGCTGCCGCCATATCGGTTAGCGATTTCGCTGCAAATATTGCGAACATTTCTTTCAACTCGTTTTGAGAAATCCATATTATAAAAGCGGAAAGAAATATCCATTTGGCATAAATCCGCAATAACATTATGTACATGACCGCCCTGGAAGTGCCCCACAGACCAGATGTATTTTAATTCTCCGGCCTCTTCCTTAACCATAGCTTTCATTTTGTTGTACGCTTCAACAGCCATTGCAACAGCATCTATACCATATTCAGGCAATGCTGCGTGGGAGGTACGACCTTTAAAACGTATGGTTGCAGGAATACACGCAGCCATATAATCACCATAGCATATTCCTATTTTGCCGGTGTTAATTGCATTATCACAATGGGTGCAAATTATATGGTCAACACCGTCGCAAACACCATTTTCTACCATCATTTTTGCACCGCTTACTGCCCCTTCTTCGCTTGGCTGAAAAATAAGTCTTACTCTGCATGTGAGTTTGTTTTCATTTTCTTTTAAATATTTGGCAACTGCCAGAAGTACTGCCGTATGCGAATCGTGTCCACAAGCGTGCATCTGTCCCGAAATTTTAGACTTATAAGGCACATCTGTTTTTTCTTCAACGGGGAGAGCATCCATATCAGCCCGCAGGGCAATCATTTTATCACCCTGCCCAAGATGCGCCACAACACTTCCTTTTCCATATTCATAAGTATACGGAATGCCGATTTTATCAAGTTCTTCCGATACCAGCTTAACGGTTTTGTCAAGTTCAAAACCTATTTCCGGATATTGATGGAGCTGTCTTCTTACAGATACTGCATATTCATACAATTCGTTTGAAACAAAATCCATCTTATTTCCCCTCCGCTTTTTCCATACTCGGTAAAATCGTTGGAGAAAATTTATGCTCCATTAAAGAAATCATGGTGTGACTTTGCATAACACCTTTTATTTTTTTAATACACAAAATTTTCTCTTCAAGGGACTCTATGTCCTTGGCACAGATTTTAAGCATATGGTCATATTCTCCGGTCACCGAATAACATTCCAATACATCAGGGTCATTGTTTGCATATTTTATAAGCGATTTGATACTGTCCCCGTATTGCATGACGATAAAAACAAATGCCGTAATGGTCTTATCTAACTTTTTGGGATTTGTCACGATTGTAAAATAATCTATGATGCCCTCTTTTTGCATGCGGAGAATTCTTTTGTTGACAGCCGGCACAGACAGATTGACCATATTGCTGATTTCTGTTGCAGTAGTATTTGCATCTCTGGAAAGAATTTCTAAAATCTTTTTGTCTGTTATATCCATACTTTGCGCCCTCCCGTTTCGGTTTTAAATAAATTATAGCATATAGCAATAAATAAGCCAATATATTTCGAATAATAAGAGCGGAAGTTAACTGTAATTGCAAATTTATTAAATTTTGCTCGAGTTGCATTCTGTTTTTGGGGAAGGAACACAAAAATGCTCGCCTTTATAGACGAGCATTTTACTTATTTTTTATTTTCCGCCAGCATATTCTCGATAAACACCCCGTATCCTCTCGTTGGGTCATTCACAAACACATGAGTTACTGCACCAACTAATTTTCCATTCTGCACGATGGGGCTACCACTCACGACTGTTGTCAATGGTGGACAACAGTTTTACTTTTTTCTGATGTGTAATTTACAATGTAAATTCCAAAACTCACAAGCAATAATGCAACAATATACTGCCATGTGAATATATTCTCTTTCAGAAACAGTCCTGAAAGTATTGTGCCGGAAACAGGAATAACAAAATTATAAACACTTAATTTTCCTATGGGGTAGTTTTTCAAAAGCATGCTCCACAGAGTAAATCCTGCAG
Source organism: Clostridia bacterium (assembly GCA_017436645.1). Lineage (GTDB taxonomy): Bacteria > Bacillota > Clostridia > UMGS1883 > UMGS1540 > SIG447. The sequence goes on from JAFSCR010000025.1 coordinate 46,072, forward strand.
AAGAAACCAGTATAAGATACAGCAAAACAATAATTCCGGGGAGATTAACTGTTATTTCTCCACTATATCCGAACACTCCTGTGATGATCAATAAAAATCCACCAATCAACAAATTATAAGCAGTTACGGTAAAGCTATTATTTAGCTGTGAAGCTTTTTTGTTTATTGCGGAACCTATAACAAAAAAGGTTCCGGCAACCAATATAAGTCCTTCTCCCCAAAAAGAGATTTTTTCCACACCGCTATTTGCAAAACAAGCAATGACTACACCTGAAAATCCAATAAGGCAACCGGCAATTTTTTTGAAATTCAACTTGTCATCAGGGTAAATAAAGTGTGCTAATATTATAGCTATAAACGCCGATGCCGAATTCACAACAGAACCGGATGCGCCTGTTGTATTTGACAAACCAACATAGAAGAATATGTATTGCATATATGTATATGTCAACCCAAGAAAAAAAACATTAATCCAATTCCCTTTTTTAACGGCCGGAAATTTTTTCTGTTTTAATGAATCAATGATTAAAACTATAACTCCTGATATAAAAAACCTGATTCCAGCATAAAGAATTTTTGAAAATACATCATCAGATATGTTAAAAAATTTATATCCTAACTTAATCATCGGAAATGCGCTTCCAAATAAAACATTACAGAATACTGCTACCAAAACAGCCCTCATTGTTAATTTATTCATAATAATCCTCTGATTTACTTTTTTTATTTGCAATTGTTTTAATATTACCAATTACATTTTTTATATGTGTTTCCATGGTTTTAAACGCCTTTTGTGCATCACGTTCTGCAATTGCATCAGCTATTTCCTGATGTTCTAAAACTGCAGCTTTTCCGTTGTTTTCAACTGTAAATAAGTTTTTCTTACATTCCATTGACGCTTCGTACAGTTGCTTATAAACCCTTATGTAAACTTCGTTATGTGCACAGGTAGCTATGCAATTATGAAACTTATTATCAGACTCAATCATCCCTATGATATCGTGATTCTTATATGCCTTTTCAAAAAAAGAAAGTATGCCGAAAAGCGTGAATATTTCATCTTCAGTTGCTCGCTCTGCCGCATATTTGGAGACAGTGGGTTCAATTCCGAGTCTGAACTCTGAAATCTCAAGGTAATCATCCTCTTTCGAAAAAATGCTGTCTACGGCTGTTTTATTAAGCATCGACTCATCACAAGACGCAACAAAAGCACCTTTTCCCGGTTTCAATTCTAAAAAACCTATTGCCTGCAACACTTTCATCGCTTCACGCACAGTAGTTCTGCTTACTTTAAACTTATCACACACCTCATTTTCAGAAAGATACTTCTCGCCTTCTTTATAAGTACCTGAAAGTATGTCGGATTTTATTTCTCTTATAGTTTCTTCGATTTTAGAAAATTTCTTCATATCAACTCTCCATATTGTATGACATCATACAATTATAATATCACGTCCCTTTTAGTTTGTCAACAAAAAATACTCGTCCAAATTACATAGACGAGCATTTAAGTTATTTAATTTTTTCAGATTCTGTCAACATATTCTCAATAAATACCCCGTACGTGCTGTTAATGAATTGACAACCCTGCTGTCATGAATTGGCTTCGCCATGAATTCTCGCTCCGCTCCATGAATTGAATTGCCTTTTCATGCACCGAAAGGTGCAATTCATGAGCCAAAAGGCTCAATTCATGAAACTGGAAGTTTCAATTCATGCCGTAAGGCAATTCATTCTGCCCCCTCTGCCGCCGCCAGCATATTCTCGATAAACACCCCGTACCCACGTGTTGGGTCATTGACAAATACGTGTGTTACGGCACCAATGAGTTTTCCGTTCTGCACAATGGGGCTTCCGCTCATGCCCTGCACAATACCGCCCGAAAGAGAGAGAAGGCGCTCGTCGGTAATGCGGATGACCATATTTTTATTACTGTCCTTTTTATGGGGAAATATTTCCTGAATTTCTGCGGCATAGCCTACAGGTGCGCCGCCGGCAATGTCGGTATACACGGTGGCGGAGCCTTTTTCCACCTGGGTGCTGACGCCGATGGGAATGCGAGGGGCCGAGGGAAGACTTTCCCGTTTGCCGTAAAGACCGAGATGGGTGTTTTTTGAAATGGTGCCGAGGGTGTCTTTTCCGAATACACCGCAAATTTCTCCCGGGGCACCCGGTTCACTTTTGGTAATGAAAGCAATGGAGCAGTCTGTAATACTGCCGCCTGCAGGCTCTAAAACGCCCCCCGTTTCAAAATCTTCAATGGCGTGACCGAGAGCACCGTAAACGCCGGTTTCCGGCTGACAAAACGTAACCGTTCCCACCCCTTGTGCGCTTTCCTTTACCCAAAGGCCGATTTTATAGCTTCCGCCGTCCCCATAATATACGGGGGTGATGACGGTGTCCTGTATCTTGCCGTCTCTTGAAACGGTAAGGGTAATGGGCGCACCGCCGCTTTCTTTTACTGCCCTGTCCAGTGCATCCGTTCCGGAGAGGGGCTCGTGATTCAGTTTCAGAATTCTGTCCCCTGTTCGGATGCCGGCCTCTTTTCCGGGGCATATGCGCCTCTCGCCGGGGATTTCACTCATGGCCACCACAATAACGCCCTGCATATAGAGCTTTATGCCTACGGTTTCGCCGCCCAGAATCACAGCCTGCGGGTCCACCACCTGAATGGTGGCGGTTTTTCGGAGAAGACCAAAGACGGAAAAATCCACATTGTATGCCCCTGTTTTCTGCGGCGTCAGAAATGCTTTATTTCCGTTTTTTTCAAATAAAAAACCGTCCTCCGCCCCATAGGGCGTAAAGAAGGCCGGCAAGGAATGCGCTTCGCCTTCGAGCATGGTAAACTGCCCGGGCAAAAGCGAAAACTGCTGAAGAAGGAACACGGCCGACGATATAAGAAGCACCGCACTCCCTTTCAGCAGAATTTTAAATTTTCGCATTTTTCTCACCCCGCAAATTAGTTTCTCCCTTTTTTGCGGGGATATAAGGATTAATTTTTAATTACAAAGCCAAATTTTTTCTGATTTTTTTGCGGACAATCAGGAAACAGATAAAATGGGCGGCAGTCGTCAAAATCCAAGAGATGGGGTAGGAAACGAAAAGACTTGCTTCCGTGTGGTAATGGGCGAAAATCGTAGAAATCCAGACAACGCGGAACACACACGCACCCATTAAGGATGTAAACATAGGCAGAAGAGAATATCCGACGCCGCGCACCGAACCCATTACCGTTTCCATAAGGCCGCAAAGGGCATAGGGCAGAACCAAAAGGTAAAAACGCTCGGTCACAGAGGAAATTACGGCGGGATCCGAGGAATAAATAGAAATGAGGGAGCTTCGGAAAATGGTGGCAAGTACGCCTAAAACGAGACCAATTACCGCAGCGCAGCCGCAGCACACGCCAAGTCCCTTATCAATGCGGTCAAATTTTTTCGCACCGAGATTCTGGCCGGCAAGGGTCAGATTCGTCTGATAAATAGCGTGCATCCCTGCATAAATAAAGCCTTCAATATTGGAACAGGCGGCGTTGCCGGCAATAAATGCCGTAGACCCGAAGGAATTGATGGACGCCGTAATGAGCATATTGGAAATAGAAAAAAGAGAACTTTGAATGCCTGCCGGAAGGCCAAGCCTTAAAATTTCGGCGGTTTCGGCTTTTCGCAGGCGGAGCTTTGAAAAATACAGTTTGCAAGGCCCGTCCTCATGGGCAAGACAAAGAAGAATAAGGACGCAGGCAACAATCTGGGATGCTGCCGTGGCAATACCGACGCCAACTGCCCCGAGGTGAAAGCCGAGAACGGAAATGAGGTTTAAAATTACGTTCACAACCCCTGCAATCACGAGGAAATAAAGGGGTCTTGTCGTGTCCCCTTTGGCACGGAGAATGCCGGCGCCGAAGTTATAGATAATATTTGCAGGCACGCCCACGGCGTATGCCTTTAAATATTTGGAAGCAGAAGCGAGGATATCCGAAGGCGTGTCGAGAAGGCGCAAAAAATAGGGTGCAAAGAAGAAGAGGACAATTGCTGAAAAAACGCCCATAATCATAGCGAGAAGAATGGAAGTGTGCACCGTTTTGCCGATGGCGGCATAATCACGGGCACCAATCTGCCGGGCTACAATAATGTTTGCGCTGATGGAGAGACCGATAAAAACGTTTACAATAAGGTTTACCGTTGTCCCCGTAGACCCAACGGCGGCAAGCTCCGTTTCTCCTGCAAAGCGGCCTACAACAATTACGTCCGCCGCATTGAAAAGAAGCTGGAGAATACTTGATAAAATAATGGGAATTGCAAACAGAAGAACGTTTTTAAGAAGCGGCCCTTCCGTAAGATTTATATCCCGCCTTTGCAGTTTCACTTTAATCCCTTCTCTCCTTGTTTTCTGGGGGTATTGTATCACAAGGGAAGGGGAAAGGCAAGGCTTTTTTTGCGGAAAAAAATCTTTTGACATTTTATACAAGATATAGTATAATGTAGACTAGGTAGGTGGTATTTATGACAAATTACGGCAATGAAAGCATATCCAGTTTAAAGGGTGCAGACAGAGTCCGCAAACGTCCCGGTGTTATTTTCGGCTCGGACGGGCTGGAGGGCTGTCAGCACGCTGTTTTTGAAATCCTCTCAAACTCCATTGACGAAGCCAGAGAAGGCTACGGCAAGGTTATTGAGGTTACACGTTTTCTTGATAAATCCATAGAAGTCAAAGATATGGGCCGTGGCATTCCCATGGAATATAACCCCAAGGAAGAACGGTATAACTGGGAGCTTGTATTTTGTGAAATGTATGCAGGCGGCAAGTATGACAATAATTCCGGTAAGAACTATGAGTATAGCCTTGGTCTCAACGGTCTCGGCAGCTGCGCCACCCAGTATGCCTCTGAATATATGGAAGTCACCGTCCAGCGAGACGGTTACCGCTATCAGCTTTTCTTTGAAAAGGGCGAAAATCAGGGCGGCCTTTATAAGGAACAGGTAAGATACCGCCACACGGGCACCACCATTAAATGGCGGCCGGACCTGGACGTTTTTACGAATATTGATATTCCTCTCGAGTTTTTCCAGACCACGATGAAGAAACAGGCTGTTGTCAACGCCGGCATTACCTTCAAGCTGAAAAATGAAACAAAAGAAGGCATGGAGGAATACGTTTACTGCTATGAAAACGGAATTTCCGACTATTTGCAGGAGGTCAGCGGTGAGGGCGCCTTTACGGGCATTGCCAGATATGAAGCCGAATGCACCGGACGGGACAGAGAGGATATGCCCGATTACAAACTCCGTATGCAGGTGGTATTCTGTTTTAATAATACGGATACGATTTTGGAGTATTACCATAACTCCAGCTTCCTCGAGCATGGCGGTTCCCCTGAAAAGGCAGTAAAAAGCGCCTTTGTTTCGGCACTGGATGCCTATATCCGAGGGGCAAACAAGTATACAAAAGGCGAATCGAAGATTACGTTTCAGGACGTGCAGGACAGCCTTTGCCTCGTTATGAACTCCTTCTCCACCATGACGAGCTATGAAAACCAGACGAAAAAGGCCATCACCAACCCCTTCATCGCCGAAGCCATGACGGATTTCCTCCGCAAAAATCTGGAAATCTACTTTATTGAAAACCGCATCGAGGCAGAAAAAATTGCCGAGCAGGTGCTTCTCAATAAGCGAAGCCGTGAAACGGCGGAAAAAACGAGAGTAAATTTAAAGAAAAAGCTTGCAAAGAATATTGACGTTACAAACCGAGTCCAGAAGTTTGTGGACTGCCGCACAAGGGACACGGAACGCCGTGAGCTTTATATCGTGGAAGGCGACTCGGCACTCGGCTCCGTAAAGCTTGCCCGAAATGCAGAGTTTCAGGCCATTATGCCCGTCCGTGGTAAAATCTTAAACGTTTTAAAATGTGATTTGCCCCGTATTTTCAAAAGCGATATTATTATGGACCTGATGCGGGTGCTCGGCTGCGGCATTGAAGTGAAAACCAAGGACTTTAACAGCTTTGACCTTGAAAACCTGCGATGGGATAAAATTATTATCTGTACAGATGCGGACGTTGACGGCTATCATATCCGCACCCAGATTCTGGCCATGATTTTCCGCCTGACGCCCACACTCATCCGTGAAGGCAAGGTGTACATTGCCGAATCGCCCCTTTTTGAAATCACCACAAAGAACGAAACCTTCTTTGCCTACACCGAGCAGGAAAAGGCGCAGATTCTCTCCCAGCTCGGCAATACGAAATGCACCATTCAGCGCTCTAAAGGTCTTGGCGAAAATAATCCGGACATGATGAGTAAAACCACCATGAACCCCGAATCCCGCCGCCTTATCCGTGTCCTTCCCGAGGATGTGGAAAAAACGGCAGAAGTGTTCGAGCTTCTCCTCGGCGATAACCTGCAAGGGCGAAAGGACCATATTGCAAAGGTCGGCGCACAGTATATTGACCTTGCCGATGTAATGTAAAAATGCACCGTAAGGTGCAATGCATGAGCCAAAGGCTCAAATCATGAAATCGAAGATTTCAATTCATGCCGAAGGCAATTCATAAAAAAGCGACTTGCTAAAAACAAGTCGCTTTTCTTTTTGGCACCCTCTACGTGAGTCGAACACGTGACTAGCCCTTAGGAGGGGCTTGTTATATCCACTTAACTAAGAGGGCATAGTGCTATTATACCCCGTCTTACCATTTTTGTCAATATCAAAGCACTACATCCCTTTTTATTTTGCTTCATATCGGATAAGTCTCCCTGCTTCCGATGCATTTTTATATTTTCCTGCGGCGATGAGTCCGTAAAGCGCTGCACCGAAGGAAGCTTCCTCAAGATGGGCAGGAACAGAAAGCGGATGCCCGAAAATTTCTTCCAGCTCTTTTTTAAGTGCCTCGTTTTTGCGGATGCCGTTGCCGCTTCCCACAATGCCGCGAAGTGGAATTCCCATTTCCTTTTGCATACGGAAAAGCTCTTCCGCCATACCCCGAAGAATGCCTTTCGTGAAGGAAGCAGGGGTAAAGTTTTCCGTGCGGATGCCCGAAATGCTCCCTGAAAGGGACGGGTTTTGCCGCGTGCCTGCAAAACGGGTGTCAACGGAAAGGGGCGAAACAGCCGTATTTGCCATTTCATCCATAAAAGCATAGATTTCTCCGTCATCCGGTGATGCAAAAGGCGAAATAACAGATTTAAAAAAGTCCTTCAGAAGGGAATAGGCCCTGCCGCCGCAAAGTGCCGCACCGCAGGCGAGGTACTTGCCTTCAAAATACGGTCTCGTTTCCACATTTTCTGTTTTCAAAATTTTTTCCGTCACCACAGAAATCTGACTGCCCGTGCCGATGTTTAAAAGGGCAGTTCCGGTTTCCCGAAGGGAAGAAAAAACGCTTGCCTGATTATCCCCGATAGGAAGAGCGACGGGAACGCCCCGATAGGTGCCTATAATTTGATACCCTTCCTCGGGCACGATTCCCACATCATAGGAAAAGCTGTGGGTTAAAAGGTCAAAAAAGCCAAGACTTGCCGCATTTGTAATATGCATTCGAGGGGCGGCGAGACCGCAAAGGTGCATGGCAAAATAGTCCATAATGGTGCAAAAATATGCAGCCTCTTTCGGTCTTATGCCGTTTTCTCTGTTGTAAAAATCCGTAACGCACCCGTATCCTGCAGGGGTGGAAAGGTGGATAGCATAAGTAGTGTCTTTATAGGGAAGGTCGCCGCGTCCGTCCTGCCAGGTATAAAGGGGGCTTATGCTCTGCCCTTTCTTATCCACATATACAATGCCGTGCATCTGCCCCGTTATGCCGATGACAGCGACTTCGGGCGTAATAAAAGCATCTAAAATCCCTTTTGCCACGTCCAGAATTTTCTCAACGGACTGGATTTTCTCAAAAGATGCGGAAGGGGGCAGAAAAGCATTACTTTGGACGGTTTCCCTTCTTAAAACCTCGCCCGTTTCCGCATTAAGAAGTATGCCGCAGATGCTCGTGGTGCCAATATCAATTCCAATGGCGTGCATTATAAAACCTCCAGAAAAGCTTTCAGCCTTTGGGCGATGATTTTATGTCCTTCGTCGCTTGGGTGCACGCCGTCCGGCATAAAAGCTTCGCGGACTTCTTCAATTTCAGGCTGAATAGGGCAAGTGGCAAAAAGGTCTAAAACGGGAAGACCGTAAAATTCTGCCACCTCTCTGATGGCGGTGACATAGTCCTTTAAAGTACCGAAGCCGTAAACTTTTTCCTGCCCGTTGTTTTTCGTTTCGTTTGTGCGGTGAAGTGGCGTCATAATCACAATGGTTTTTCCGAGATATTTTCGGATAAGCCCCGAGAAAAGATAGTGGCAGGCACCGTAAAAGGTGTCGGGCGTTCTATCACAAAAAGCGCCCATAGGTGCATCGCCGTGGCCGAAATCGTTGGTGCCGCCGAACACCACTACAACGTCCGCATCGTCATCCATTTTATCATATCGCTCAGAAAAAGAGTTTACATCCACGAAAGTATCTTTAGGGCGAAGGGGCGTTCCTTTCTGTAGCGCAAACCGTGTGCCGCCAATGCCGTAATTTCGGATTTCTGCAAGATTTGCCTCCCGCTTTAAAATGGCGCAGTAGGTCGCTTCTTTACTGGAAGCTTTTACGCCTTCCGTAATGCTGTCGCCAAGAAAATTTATTTTTAAGCCTTCAAGTTTCATTTTTCTCTTCCTTTCTTAAGCCTTATGGGGTTCGCCTCCCCTTGGCTTAACCCAGACAAACTTCCGCCGCACTCGGCAAAGGTGCAAGGGGCGAGGTGGGAAGGGTCTGGTACCAATATGCCACCGTCACAAAATCATCGTGGCGGTGGAGGTTACCGTGGGGCGAAAAACGAATATCCTGCAGCGTCATCCGAAATTCCTTTTCAAAGCGGATGGGGTCCGGCAGGTGCCAGCGGTAAAGCATAAAGCGGGGCATCATTGTTTTTCCCGAAAAAGGTTTGCCCGCTATGGGGCCGAACATAGCATACATCCCCATATAAGGGGTGGAATAGGTCTGATACTTGCCGAGAAGAGGGTCGCAGTCCCCGAAATTATAAGAGCCACCGAAATAATCTTCAAGTCCCGTATAATTTATAGAGGGGTATTTCTCACCGTCAATGTACATTTTCGGTTCCCCCTCCGTCCAGCAGCCGCCGCAGCCTCCGGGGGTCACGCCCATGGAAAGACCGACGAAATGCCCTTTCCCTTTTATGCCGTCAACGGCAACGTACGCACGCAAAGGGTCCGTGGGGAGTGCCTGCCGGTAGGATGCACAGAAATAAAGGGAATCTTCGGGCACTTCTCTATATTCCCCCGTAATCATATAGTGGGTTTTGATGGCTTCCGAAGGATGGCGGTTTTCGAGGGTGATTCTGCAGTGCTTTTTAAAGGGCATCTGCCAGAAGCAGTTAAGACCGCGGCAAGGGGTAACGGAAACCATAGCGGAGGAAAGGGTGGGAAAATTCCCGTCCGTATCCACCACATTTTCGTAAAAAGGATAGGCGAAGAAAGCGGAAAGAGGAGATTCCACGCTGGGGTTTTTCTGCCCGTCCCAGTAAATTCTTAAAATAAAGTCCCAGGGCGCAAAGCCGCCGAACCACATACTTTCAATCACACCGGGTCCGTCCGTGTCTACAAGGGTCAGCGTTTCCCCCGGTTGTACCCAAAGAAGGCATTGCCGTTTTTCAAGATGATCGCCCTGACTTCCGCCTCCCTTTTCCCCTTTCGGGTTTTCGGGACAAAAGGCAAAGCTTTTTGCATTTATGCTTCGGGTTAAATCAGTAAACATATTGATTTCCTCCAATTTCTTTCTGGTTTCAGTATAACACGCCTGAAATTTCTTTGCAAGAAAAAGGCTACATTTTCGTTGAGTTTAAATCGAGCCTTGTAATAATGTCCTTCTGAATGGCGGGAGAAAGGTCTAAAAAGTTTACGAACGTGCCGTGAATCCGCATAATGTAAACGCCGCTGGGGGCATATTTTTTCGGGTTTTCCAAAACTTTGCGAAGCATGTCGGGCGTGGTGACGTTTACATAGAGGTAAAACGGCGAAACACCTTCCGAAAGCGGATTAAAGAAGAGGGGCAAAATCACATTTTCATAAAACTCTGTGCCTTTTTCCTCGTTTGTTTCACCACGGAAATATTTCGGGTCAATGCCGAGATGGGAAGCATAGCCGCCGCGGAATTTTTCAAAAGGCAGCTGCATATTGGAAAGCATACGGAAGCCGAGGCCCCCGCTCGCTTCGCCATATAAGGGGTCAACGCCATACCCCAGCATATCACGGCTACGCCGTCCGTCAGGCGTGGCGCCCACCCAGTACCCGTAGGTAAGGTGGGTGGAAGGAGACGAAAAGTCAGGGCGGAAAGGATTGCCGAGATAGTTTTTCCGTTTTGAAAGCATATCGGAAACTCTTTCTGCGATTTCTGCCGCTTCCCTGTCAACTTCTTCGATGTTGTTGCCAAATTTCGGGCAGGCAAGAAGGAAAGTGCGTAATTCCTCATAGCCTTCAAAATTATTTTTGAGGGCAGAAAGGAGCATTTCCGCCCCGTCCGGATATTTTTCAAGAAATTTATCAATGGCGATAAAGGAATCGGCTAAAACGGAAAGCCCGTGGATAAGACAGCCGCTTCCGTTATACTTTGTGCCCTGCACCTTTGTGTCCCGCATATCGGCGCCGTATTCCATGCCGCCCATAAAAACGCTTAAAAACGGCACGCGAAGATGGGAAAGGGCGCAGGATGCACCGTTTGCCGCCCGGCACATTTCGTCCATAACTTTTTCGAGGGTTTTATAGAAAGCTGTGCGAATCCGGGAAAGGTCATACGGCTCGGTCTCCATAAGCTTTTCGCCGGAAATGGCGGATGTACCGCCAAAGAGTACCATTTCCAGAACTTTCGGAAGACTGAGCCAGCTGTTTGTGGTGTTGCCGTTGTCTTTTCCCATAATCAGGGGTTCCTGACAGCCTGCCACGGCATAGTCGGCAAGGTCCGCAGAATCAATGCCGTCATTTTCCAAAATGGCGAAAACCGAATCGTCATTAAAAAGGGACGGCGTCAGAACACCGGGGGAGAAGAAAAATCTGCCCATTTCTTCGTAAAGCTTTTGAGGCGTATTTTTGTGCAGCTTCACAGACAGAATAGGCTGGGGCAGGTTCATATCAAAGTAGGCATCGAGAATGGCGTAGGACATGGTGTTTGTAAGGTCCCTGCCCTCCGCATCCCGTCCGCTGATTAAAACGTTTTGAGAAATTGCCCAGCTTCTGTCCCCAACGTTATAGAAAACAAGGAAATGCTTAAAAAGGGCGGCGGCTTCCTCTCTCGAAAGTGCGCCGCGGAAAGGCTCAAAAATTCTGTCCGCACCTCCGATGGAAAAGGCGTAAGGGTTCGGCGCCTGTTCAAGGCACATCACCTGCCAGAGGAGAAGGTAAAGCTGCATTGCCTCGTGCAGGTTTTTTGCACCCCCTGAAAGGATGGAAGAAAGAGAGGCTTCCATTTTGGAAATCCGCACCGTATTTTCCGCTGTCTTTTGTGCCTTAAGAATGGAAAGGTAGCGGCGAATAAGAATTTTCACGCCGTCCAAAGCGATGGCGGCGGCTTCATAAAAGGCACCGTCCTTCTTTTGGGCGTCGGCAATTAAGGCATCTATGCCGTAATGTAGGGCAAAGCGGAAATCGGGAATTACATGCCCCGTTACCTGCTCAATGAAAAAAACAACTTCCCCTGTGTAGTTTTCCGCCTTTTTATATGTTTCGTTCAAAGCGGCAACCATGGGAGATTTTGCCGTGTGGGTGCGAACGCGTCCAATTCTTTCTTCCGTAAATTCTTCGTTTGGTGCAATGTCTCTATAAATGGCAAGGGGGTCGCAGTACCCCGAAAAGCCTTCCACCGTAAAGGAAGGGTTTATAAGGGCGTAGCTTTTTGCAAAGGCATCCCGCTGTGTGCCGACGAAGATGGCATTTTCGCTGACGGAGAGGGAAATGGTGCGAAGTACCTCACATAAAAGATGTGCCTTTTTGACCTCGGGATCAAACTTTGCATATTTTTCCTCCGAAAGCATTTCCGTTTCTTTGGCGAGAAACCATCCGTCAAGCCTTTTGATTTCCCGTTCTTCTCTGTAAAGTGCTTTTGCCATTTCCGTAATTTTTTCGGGGCTTAAAATCTGATTCATATTTTTCCTCCGTTTATGTAGTGATTACTGAAAGACCGCGACTTTTAAATGCTTCTTTAAAAGCCGCCACCGTTTCCTTTGGCATAAATCCATCTTGAACAAGGTAAGGCGTTTTCCATTTTTCCTTGCCGTATTCGTGATAGGGCAAAAATTCAAAACACGTGTTTTTTGTGTCGTACTTTGCAAAGAAATCTGCAAAAGCCTCGGGGAAATTGCCGTTAAATTCCCGAATGAGGGGGATGCGGATGTGTTGCCTTTGTCCCGAATTGCAGTTTTTCGCAAAGTTCTGCAAGGTCACTTCGTTTCCGAGACCCGTATATGCTTTATGCACCGCAGGGTCATAATGCTTTATATCCATAATGAGATAATCGATAAAAGGGAGAAGATCCCCGAGCTTTTCCGAAGAGCCGTTTGTTTCAAGGCAGGTGTGAATGCCCTCTTTTTTCAGAAGCTTTAAAAGAGACAAAAGTTCATCAAATTGAAGGGTTGCCTCACCGCCCGTAAACGTAACGCCGCCGCCCGAAAAAAAGAGCTTCCGACTTCTTATGCATTCTGAAAGGAGTGTTTCGACTGTATATTCTTCCCCTGCCTCCCCCGAAAACCCTTCGGGATTCGAGCACCAGATGCAGCGCATATTGCAGCCTGCAAGGTGGTAAACGAGGCGGTTTCCCGGTCCGTCCTGAGAAAAGTTAAATCCTTTTTGAAAAATCCGCATGCTACTTCTCCGATTATGTTTTTTTCTATTATAACACGGAAGGCATTGGGAGAAAAATTGACAAAAAGGAAAAAATGATGTAAAATAAAGAAAATATTTTCGAAAGGAAGGCTTGCATGTACGCTTTTTTCTCTCCGGACGTCCGCCATCATATCACGGAAGCAAACGTAAATTACTATAAAAATCCTTTTATGCATCCTTCCCGCACCATGGCGGAGCATGATTTTATTTATATTTTGCAGGGGGAATGGAAATTCGGGCAAAACGGCGTTTGCCTTCCCGCAAAAAAGGATTCCCTTCTGATTCTGAGCGCTATGGAGCATCACTATGGCGTGGAGGAATGTACAAAGGGAACAAAAACCATGTATTTCCACGTAAGCCGCGAGATGGGGGACCGCTTTTCGGATTTAAAAGAGAAATGCGGGGAAGAAATTATGGCGGCAACGCTTCTGGATGCCGGCGGCATTCCCAAAATCAAAAAGTATTTTTCAAATATAGTTTCCGCAAAGCTTGCAGGAAAGGAAAGAGAAGCGGACGTGTGGTTTGACCTTCTGCTTTGCACCGTCGCGGAAGCGATGGAAAGCGGCGAAAGATCCGATATTGCCGAACAGCTGAAGCACATTATTCATAAAAACCCCGAAATTTTTTATTCCAATGAAAAGCTTGCAAAGCTGGTGAAGGTTTCCGTAAAAACGGCGGAGAATAAGTTTAAAGCTGCCACGGGGCTTACCCTTCACCAGTATCTTCTGCAGTTTAAAATGGAGGAAGCCGTTTCCTATTTTAAAATTTTCCCCGAGCTTTCCGTAAAGGAAGTTGCCCATAACCTCGGGTTTTATGATGAATACCATTTTGCGAAGCAGTTTAAAAGACTCATGGGCAAATCTCCCGGCAAATATAAAAAAGAACTTTCCGAATAAAAGGCAGACAAGGTTCCCTTCGTCTGCCTTTTTCATATACTGAAAGAAAAAAGCGAGGTGTATATTTTGGAAATTCATGTTGTCAGACGGGGCGATACCGTCTCCGCCATTGCAAGGCGTTATGGCGTGTCGGCCAGCCGCATTCTTTCCGATAACGGCCTTCCCGCCCGTCAGCCTTTAGTGGTGGGGCAGGCGCTTCTCATTTTGTTTCCCGAGGAAATTTATACCGTGCGGCAGGGGGACTCTCTTTTCTCCATTGCGAGAAGATTCGGCACTACGGCCGATGCGCTCCGCCGAAATAATCCGGAGCTGATTTTAAATCCCACCCTTTTCCCCGGCCAGCAGATTACCATTTCCTTTTCCGATGCAAAGCGCCGCACCATAACCGTAGGCGGTTATGCATACCCCAACATAAACCGCGCCACTCTTTCTCTTACGGTGCCGTTTCTCTCCCGCCTTACCCCCTTCGGCTACGGCTTTACGGAAAACGGTAATCTCATTTCCATAAATGATGCCCGCCTTATCGAAGCGGCTCTTTCGGAAAATGCGGCGCCCTATATGCTCCTTTCCTCCATTACCGAGGACGGCAACTTCAGCGGCGAAAGAGCGTCCGCTCTCTTCCGAAGCGAGAGTCTCCAAAACAGGGTGCTTGCATCCATTGTTGAAACCATGCAAAGAAAGGGATATCAGGGCCTCGATATTGACTTTGAATATATTCCGCCCGAGGACAGCGACGGCTTTTTGAGGTTTTTGGAAAATGCCACGGAAAAACTTCACGCTGCAGGGTACCCTACCCATTGCGATCTTGCGCCGAAAACCTACGCCGACCAGCCGGGCCTTCTTTATGAAGCGCACCGCTACGGGGAAATCGGTAATATTGTGGACACCGTTCTTCTCATGACGTACGAATGGGGTTATTCCTACGGGCCGCCCCTTGCGGTGGCACCGCTTTCTGAGGTGCGAAGGGTGGTTCAATATGCGGTGACGGAAATTCCGAGAAACAAAATCCTCATGGGCATCCCCAATTACGGGTACGACTGGACCCTTCCCTACGAAAAGGGCAACCGTGCCCGAAACATCGGCAATGAAGAGGCGGTGCGGATAGCCGCCGAGCGTGGTGCGGAAATTCTGTTTGACGAAAAATCCGCCTCCCCCTATTTTTATTATCGGGATAATACCGGACGGCGTCACGTAGTCTGGTTTGAAGATGTTCGCTCCATTTCGGCAAAATACGACCTTTTGGACGAATTCGGTCTCCTCGGCACCGCCTACTGGACCATTATGCGCCCCTTCCGCCAGAACTGGGCATTCGTAAACGCCCTTTATAACATAAGGAAGGGAAGACCTACAATCGGTTAAAAACCTCTTGCCTTTTTTTCTGTGTAATGTTATAATATAGAAAAAACAAGGAAAAGAGGAAAAACGATGAAAGCTTTCATGGATAAAGATTTTATGCTGCAGTCTGACACTGCAAAAACCCTGTATCATGACTATGCTGCAAAAATGCCCATTATCGATTACCATTGCCATCTCATTCCCAGAGAAATCTGTGAGAACAGACAGTTTAAAAACATCACCGAAATCTGGCTCGGCGGTGACCATTATAAATGGCGTGTTATGCGTTCCAACGGCATTGACGAAGCATATATGACGGGTGATAAGTCGGACTTTGAAAAATTTGAAGCTTTTGCCAAAAGCTTAAAGTATGCCATCGGCAACCCCATGTACCATTGGACACATCTGGAGCTTCAGCGCTATTTCGGCATTGAAGATATTTTAAATGAAAAGAGCGCTCGTGATATTTACGACAGATGTAATAAACTGATTGCAGGCGGCGGCTTTTCTGCTATGGACTTTATCGAAAAGTCCAACGTGGAAACCATCTGCACCACCGATGACCCCGTAGACTCGCTCGAATACCATATCGAACTGAAAAAGCAGGATAAAGTAAAAGTTCTGCCCACATTCCGCCCCGATAAGGCTGTAAACTGTGAGCAGGAAACCTTCGTTCCTTATATAAAGGAACTGGAAAAGGTTGCAGGCACATCCATTTCCGATATTGACGGTCTCAGCGCCGCCCTTTTGGACAGAATCAATTTCTTCCACTCCGTCGGCTGCCGTGTATCCGACCACGCTCTCGCCGGCGTTCCCTTCGGCAAAACAAACAGGGAAATGGCAAACGCTTCCTTTAAAAAGGCCATGGCAGGGGATGCACTTTCCGAAGACGAAATCAATGCCTATAAAACTTACATGCTTCTTTTCTTTGCGGCAGAATACCATAAGCGTGACTGGGCCATGCAGCTCCACATCGGTGCCCTTCGCAATAACAATACAAGTATGTATAAAAAGCTCGGCCCCGATACAGGCTTTGACTCGATTGACGATCAGAATATCGCCGCCCCCCTCTCATCACTCCTTAATGCCTGCAATGAAAGTGGCAGACTCCCCAAAACAATTCTTTATACCTTAAACCCCAAGGATAATTACGTTCTCGCCACCATGCTCGGTAACTTCCAGGGTACGGAAGCACCCTCCAAAATTCAGTTCGGCTCCGGCTGGTGGTTCAATGACCAGCGTGACGGCATGGAGGGCCAGATGCGTGCCCTTGCAAACCTCGGTCTCCTCGGCAGATTCGTCGGCATGCTCACAGACTCAAGAAGCTTCCTTTCCTACACACGCCACGAATATTTCCGCCGCATTATGTGTAACCTCATCGGCACTTGGGTGGAAAATGGGGAATATCCTGCCGATTTTGAGGCTCTGGGCGAAATCGTCCAAGGCATCAGCTACAAGAACGCTAAAAATTACTTTAATTTCTAAAAAGCAAAACGAAGGTGCAAAATGCACCTTCGTTTTTTATGTTTCGCACAAAAAAATAAAAACGCCAAAACGAGAAAACGACATTTTTTCAAAGCCAATTTATATATTTTAAACAAAAAAATATGAATTATTTAAATAATTTTACAAAATGCTTGCAATTCGGTAAAAAAATCGGTATAATATAAGAGCATGGTTGTATAGAATCGTGTTTTTGTCTTTAAAAATGTAATTTTATACGGGCGTGTATGCGAAAGGAGGGCGTAGATTTTGCCGAAAAATCTACGTATTCGCAGAAAAATTAATTTCCAATAAAAAGGAAAGGGGTAATACACATGTTCAAAGGAACAAACAAAATTGCAAAAGTCCTTGCTCTGGCACTGGCTCTGTGCATGCTTCCCATGGCTGCATTTGCAGAAGCTCCCACAGCAAAGACGGTTGCTATCACCACAACTGCAGACGCTGCAGCAGCAGCTTATGAAGCAGGTGAAGCAATTGAAATCGCAGGTACAACAACCAGCGGCACCGTAACAATGCTCGCAGTTCGTGATGCAGATGAGGTTGCAGAAGGCGCACTGACTACTGAATTCGACTTCACAAAAGTCGTTTATGCAGGTCAGAAGGCAGCTTCCGAAGGTGCATTCTCCTTCAAGTTCTTCCCCAAGGCTGACGTTGCCGGTGCTATGATTACCGTATTCGTTGGCGGCGAAGGCGTAAGCGACCTGGCTACACTTTCTTTCTCCGTTGCAGAACCCGCTCCGGCTATGGCAGCTGAATGGTACAAGGGTGAAGATCTGACGATCACACTCTCCAGAGTTACAGATCCTACTGCTCAGGCAGCATGGTGGGCTGCTGTTGACTCTTTCAAGATCGGCGAAACCGAAATTTCTAAAGATGACGTTACTATTGTAGATAATACAACCATTACCTTTACTGCAGCTTACCTTGCAGGAAAGAGCATCACTTCTATCACAAGCATTACTGCAGTAGATAATGACGGTATTTACAACACTGCAAAGGCAACAGGCCTCAGCCTTCCCGCTCCCAAGCCCGCAGGTGCAATCACAGTAACCTATCCTGCTGAAAAGGATTACTACATTGCGGGTGCAGATGTAGGCGTAGCCGTAGCAAACAGTTCTGATTTCGGTTCGGATTGGCTTGCTGCTCTCCAAGATCGCACAGCCGTTGTTGAAGTTAACGGTGTAGAGACCGAATACCTATACTATCCGTATCTGTATATAACCTTTACTACTTTTGCAGATGACTTTGAGGAAGGCAGCTATACTATCGTAATTAAGGTTGACGATTACGAAGATACAACCGCAACAATCGCATTCAAAGCTTCCGCTCCCCTCGATGCTCCTTCCGTTGCAGCACCCGTTGATGCATTTATGAATGCTTGGATGGATGCAGCTCCCGAAGTTGCTGACAAGGATGAACTGTACGGTAAGTACGCAGTTGAACTTCCCGCTACCGGCGAAAACGGTTCCACCATTACATGGAGCGTAAAGGTTGACGAAGCTGAATATGTAGCTGCTTCCGGCACATACGAACTCGTTCGTCCCGCTACAGACGGTGCAGATTCCGCATCATATACCTTCAAGGCTCTGGTTTCCGGCGTAGGTAAGGACGTTGAAGTAGGTCCTTTCCCCGCAATCGAAGTGAATAAGTACGGCACACCTGTTCACGGTCACGGCGCACCTTCCATCACAGGCGTTGCAATCACACCCGCTCCCGAAGCTGACAATGTAGTTGCAGGCATTGCACTTACAGCAGCTACCGAAGGCTTCTATGATAACAAGGGTTATGCAGATGCATCCACCTTCACATGGACTGTTGAAGGCAAGGATCCTGTTGCAGGCGCTACCTTCACACCGGAAGTTGCTGATATCGGTAAGACTGTTACCGTAACCGCAACACCGAAGGTTGAACCTACAGACGGCGAAACAGAAAACCTCGTTGGTACACCTGTTTCCAAGACGGTTACAATCATCCTCGATCCCACATACGTTCCCACGCTTGAAGTTGCAATCGCAGGCGGCAAGGTAACTGCAGGTTCCACCGCAAAAGCAAATGCAACATATGACTTAACATATGCCGCAGATGCTGAATTTGCAACAGAATACACCTGGTACCTCGTTCCTGCTGATGCTGTTGCATCTGCTGACGATAAGGAAGCAGAAGCTATCGCAAAGGTAGTTGCAGAAGACGGCGCAGTAACAGTTGTTGCTGACGGCGCATACGAAAAGACCGCTGCTAAGAACTATGCAGTTGTTAAGGGTGTTGCAACCTACACAATCGCAGGTCAGGCACACGGCACACAGCCTGTTGCCTATGCAGCAGTTCTCATCTCCGCTAAGGGCGGTTCCGCAGGCGGCGGTGCAACACTCCCCGGTGCACAGAAGCCCGCAGATCCCACTCCCGTTGAACCTTCTGAACCCACTGAACCCTCTGAACCCGCTGAAGACCCCGTTTCCGGCGATCCTATCGCAAACGGTGCTGCAGCATTCACGGATGTTGATAAGGCTAAGTACGACTGGGCATATGAAGGCATTGATGCTCTTGCAAAAGCAGGCGTATTCAAGGGTATGACTCCCACCACCTTCGGTCCCGAACTTACCACAACAAATGCACAGGTTATCGCACTTGCAGTTCGTATCGCAGGCCTCAAGGCTGACGGTGCAACAACTAACCTCGTAGCAGGCGACCACTGGGTATACGCTGAAATGGCAGCTGCTGAAAAAGCAGGCATCCTCGGCATCTTCGGTGGCAAGGTTGCAACAGAAGAATCAACAACACGTGAAGTTGCCTTCACACTTCTCTATAATGCACTCAAGGCTGCAGGCGTTGTTCTTCCCGAAACTGCAGAAGCTATTGAATACACAGATGCTTCCAGCATCGATGCAGCTTGCGTAGAAGCGATCACAGCTCTCACAAAGGCTGGTATCGTAAACGGTATGGGCGATGGCACACTTGCTCCCAAGGCAACCATTACCCGTGCACAGCTCGCTAAGATTCTGGGTATCGCACAGACACTCATTAAATAAGAATCTGAAGTAAAAATGAAAACAGCCGACACAAAATTGTGTCGGCTGTTTTTTGTTGTGCTGAGAAAACTAAGTGTAGTGTGTTTATAATGATTTGACAACCTTGTTGTCATGAATTGGCTTTGCCATGATTTGTTGCTGATGCAACATGAATTGAATTGCCCCAAATGCACCCATAGGTGCAATTCATGAGCCGTAAGGCTCCGTCCATGAAATCAAAGATTTCAATTCATGCCGCAAGGCAATTCATTAAAAAAGACAGTAATCTTTTGATTACTGTCTTTTTTGGTCTGAGTGGGGAGACTTGAACTCCCGGCCTCTTGAACCCCATTCAAGCACGCTACCAAACTGCGCCACACCCAGATTTTTATTACTCTGCTATTATACTCTAATTCCATTCGTTTGTCAAGCTTTTTTTATTTTAATTTTAAAAATTGTATTTTTCTTTCTGACTTGTTCTGTTTTTAAAAATAGAAAAGTGCTAAAAACGCCGGAATTTCGGGCAGTTTCAAACCCAAAACGGAAAAAAATAAAAAAATTTTAAAAAAGTCTTGACATTAGATTAGGTTTTTGCTATAATATCACTTGTCGTCACAAGCGGCACCAAATTGGGCGCATAGCTCAGCTGGGAGAGCATCTGCCTTACAAGCAGAGGGTCACAGGTTCGAGCCCTGTTGTGCCCACCAATTTGGCCCGGTAGTTCAGTTGGTTAGAACGCCAGCCTGTCACGCTGGAGGTCGTGGGTTCGAGCCCCATCCGGGTCGCCAATTTTGCCTCTGTAGCTCAGTCGGTAGAGCAGA
>JAFSCR010000026.1 GCA_017436645.1 Clostridia bacterium
GCATTAAAACTTGCAGGCTCGGCTGACCTCGGATCCTTCTCTGACGCAGGTCTTATCGCAGACTACGCACAGACACACGTTTCTGCAATGGTTGCAGAAGGTCTAATTCGCGGCAATGCCGACGGCACTATTAACCCGCTCGGCAACACCACAAGAGCGGAAGCTGCAGTGATTATGCAGAGACTTCTCAATAAGTAATTTGTTTCTTACAAAAAGGAGAGTGTAATAAACACTCTCCTTTTCGGCGGTGCTTCTTAGGGATAAATCGCCCAAAAAACACGATTTCTGCACATAACTGCGTTAAAAAGGCACTGAATCCGTCAGGATTTCGGTGCCTTTTTGCCTTGTTTTGCACTATAAATCGAGATTTTTGTGGTGCAACGCAGTTTTGGGTAAGGAATTTTTCGCCTTAGAGAAATCATAAAAAATGCAGGCATACTGGCGTATGTCTGCATTTTTTTGTGCACTATAAGCGGAAAAGGCCAGGCCAAAACCGACTTCTCCCTAAGAAGCACCGCCGTTTGATGCTCTTTTGTCCGAAAGTCGCATTTTTATGTCCATTTTCCCATTTTTAAAAAAAATTCCTTGACAGATAAGGGGAAAAGAGTTAGAATAAGCTTAACAGGGTTGGAGAAACGTTTCTCTAAATGCAAGTTGAAAGGAGATTTTCATTATGAAAAAGCGTTATGTTCAGGTTGGCGTTGGCGGTCGCGCAAGATTTTTCTATCATGCCATCGCTGCAGGTGATTTTAAGGATACTTCCGAGCTTGTCGGTTTCTGTGATATTAACCAGACGAGAATGGATTATGCAAACTCCGTTCTTGAGAAGGAATTCGGTATGGCACCCATTCCTACTTATCCGGCAGATAAGTTTGACGATATGATTCGTGACCTTAAACCCGATATTGTAATCGTTACCACCGTTGACCGCACACACCATAAATATATTATCCGTGCCATGGAGCTTGGCTGTGACGTTGTTACAGAAAAGCCCATGACCATGACGGTTGATAAGTGCCAGCAGATTATTGATGCACAAAAGCGCACCGGCAGAAATATCCGTGTAAGCTTTAACTATCGATATGCACCCTTCCATACAAAGTGCCGTGAAGTTATTAAAAGCGGCGTTATCGGTGATATTTTCTCCGTGCACTTTGAATGGCTTCTCGACACCTACCACGGCGCTGACTATTTCCGCCGTTGGCACCGTGACAAGAGAAACAGCGGTGGTCTTCTCGTGCATAAATCCACCCACCACTTTGACCTTATCAATTTCTGGATGAACACCCAGCCGAAAACCGTTTTCGCATTTGGCGACCTCAACTTCTACGGCCGTGAAAATGCTGAAAACCGTGGCATCACCAAGTTTTATAACCGTTCTACGGATAACCCCATGGCAGAAGGCGACCCCTTTGCAATCGATCTGAAAAAAGACGGCGAACTGGAAGGCCTTTACTATAATGCTGAAAAGGAAGACGGTTACATCCGTGACCAGAGCGTATTCGGTGACGGCATCAGCATTGAAGATACTATGGGCGTTCTGGTAAAATATAAAAACGGCGCAATTATGACCTACTCCTTAAATGCATATATGCCGTACGAAGGCTACCGCATTGCATTTAACGGCTCCAAGGGCAGAGTTGAAATGACAAGCCTTGAACTTCCCTACATTAACGGTGGCGGCACGGTTGAAGGCTGCACAGAAAAGCAGACAATTCGTGTATTCCCCATCTTCGGCGAAGCTTACGATGTTGAAGTTGAAGCTGTTGACGGCGGTCACGGCGGCGGCGACCCCATTCTTTTAAATGACCTCTTCGGCACACCTCAGGAAGATGAATATAGCCGTGCCGCAAACCATGTGGACGGTGCAATGAGTATTCTTACAGGCCTTGCCGCAAATCAGTCTATTGCAACGGGTCTGCCTGTAGATATTGACTCTATGATTAAATTTTAATTGTACTTTTTAAAAGGAGTGCTTCGGCACTCCTTTTTTATATATTCTGTTGCAAGGATAAGGAATTTGTGATACAATTAAAATAATGAATTGCCTGACGGCATGAATTGAAATCAAAGATTTCATGAATTGAGCCTTAGGCTCATGAATTGCACTAAAGTGCATGAAAGGCAATTCAATTCATGGAACGAAGTGAGAAATCATGGCGAAGCCAATTCATGACAATGAAGTTGTCAATTCATTGCACGGAGAAACAATATGAAAGAAAACAAGCTAGTCGTTTTATCAAAACAATTTGCCGTTGATATTGTAAATCTTTGTACTGTCATAAAGGAAAGCAGAAAAGGCAACGTACTTTTAAATCAGCTTTTAAGAAGCGGAACAAGTGTCGGCGCCAATATCCATGAGGCGAATTATGCGGCAAGTAAAGCGGATTTTATAAATAAATTTCAAATTGCTTTGAAGGAGTGCTACGAGAGCGAGTATTGGCTCGGACTATTCAAAGAAACCAAAATGATAAACGAAGAAGAATATGAGCAGATGTATGATCAATGCTGTAAAATAAGAAAACTTTTGATTGCTTCTTTGCGAACTGCAAAGAAGAGCTGCTAAACCGTAGTGGAAAAACCCGAAAGGAAGAAAAGAATGCACATAGAAAGAGAAAAACTCGCCAAAACGTTTGATATTCTTGAAGAGCGCATTTCCCATTACTCTCTGCCCCTTTGGGAGGCGCTTCCCGATTTGGAGCTTTATATGGATCAGGTATTGTCCCTTCTTGGGAAGTATCTTGAAATTTACTATGAAACCATAGGGGAGGAAAAGTTCATCACTTCCTCCATGATTAATAACTATGTAAAGCTGGGCATAATTCCCCCTCCCGTGAAAAAGAAATATTCAAAAATGCATCTTGCGTATCTTCTTATTATCTGCACCCTAAAGCAGACCCTTGATATGGCAACTATTCAGAAGATTATTCCGGCGAATATTTCCGAAGAAGAAGTGCAGAAAACCTACGATTCCTTTGTGCTGAATCAGCGAAAGGCTTACAGGTACGTCACCGAACACGTCCGTGCAGTGGCAAATCCCATTTTGTACGGGGAGGAGGACAACCCCGAAAGAATCAATGACCTTATGATGCAGGTTTCCGCATCAGCCAATATTTTTAAAATCCTCACCGAGAAAATGACGAAATTATCTTAAAAAAGTACATTTGTTCGCCTTTTTTCACGGATAGAGAATATTTCTAAATAGTGGAAATATAATTGCCATAGTAAAATTATAAATAGTGCTGAGAATAAGCTATTAAGTTTATAAGTGCATCGCAATACAATTCTATGAAGAACTATGACATCACAATAAAATGTGGCATCACTATAAAATGGACCTCCAATCAATATATGACGAGCATTATGTTGATTTTGCTGATAAAATTATGAAAGAACCGAAACATTTTTGTTATATTTTGAAAGGTGTATAACAAAATGGAGGAGTAAAATTTAAAGGAGGCAGAATTAATGAAAAAAATCGCACTGTTTTTAGCACTTGTACTTACCTTGAGCTTCGTTTCTTCTTTTGCGGTAAGCGCGGCAGAAACCATTCAGGTAACGTATGAAGTGCTGCAAGAAACCCCCGAAAGAACGATAGGCCTTGACTGCTATGCTGCAAACGAAAACACAAGCGCCGAAATTTTAGAAGATGGAGGGAAGAAGGTTTACGGCTGGGGCTGGACGAGCCACAAGGGCCGTGACAATACATATCTCGGCTGCGGATTTGTAGATATGAGTAGCGACGCCCATTCCGGCGAGAAAGCCGTTCATGTAAATCTTACCGATGGGCAGCACCTTTATGTTGGACCCGGTGTTACCATTATCCCCGGTCAAACATATGAAATTACGTTTTGGTATAAGAGACTGAAAGAGGGCGGCAGTGCCATTGTACATTTTCTTTTTTCCGGTAAAGACAAAGGCGTTGCACAAACCTATACCCGCCCGAAACTTACTTTAGCCTCTGAGGTGAAAGACGGCTGGGTGCAAAAGACCATGCGTTTTGTAGCACCGCAGTTTGCTACCAGCGTATCTGCACAGGTGCGCTTCACCGGTCCCGGCGAATTCTTGCTCGATGATATTTCTGCGCTTTGCATCACAAACGAAATGCCGAAGCCCAAAATGCCAGAAAAACTTCCGGCAATCAAAAAACTCATTACCGAAGACCCCGGCTTTGAAAGCGGTACTGTAGGAGCGGAAATTCACACCATTCCCCAGTGGGATGAAACAATCGGTGATGCGAAAATTTCTGACCAGTACGCCCACACCGGCACAAAGAGCGTAGAGCTGAAAACGGAAGACGGCTCGAAGGACGCTATCGGTATTATGTATCTTAAGGGCATGGAGGAAGGCGCAACGTATCAAATTTCCACATGGCTTATGAACCCTTCCGAACTTAAGATTGATATGGGCTACTGGATGCACTGGTGCAGTTCGGAAGAGTATAACTCTAATACAGAAACCCAGCTTGAATCCTCAAAGCCTCGTTGGTCAGTCAGAACCTCTTTCCAGTGGCAGGAGTATGTTGCAGAATTTGTGGCACCCCAAGGCGCAAAGAGTGCAATGCTCTATTTCCGTCACCGTCTTTGCCCCGGCTCCATCTTTATGGATGACGTGGAAATTAACATGGTAAAGCCCCCGAATGCCGTAAAAGCAGATACAGATGAAGTTTTCTACTATACGGAATGGGATAAGGGTTATGTAGAAGTTACGCCCACCTATGTTATGGATCCTGCAAACACCACCGCAACGTTTACTTTCCAGGGTCTCGGCGGTGAAACATTAGACCAGAAATCCTTTACTGGCATTACAGAGGAATTCTCTTACGAATTCCCCACAAGCCTTATGGCACAAAAGGGGCAACAATATAACATCAACATGAAGATTACGGATGCATCCGGCACGGTTATTCAGGAACAAAACTTCCCGGTTCACCGCTATGACCGCCCCTTATACCTTGGTGCTGACGGTATTTTCCGTAAAAACGGTAAGGAAATTCCTGTTTCTATGGGCTCCGGCATGAATATGAACAAAATCGATAAGAATGCCGAAAAAACAGGTGTTACCATTGTACAGCTCAATGCGGATAATCCGAAGCTTGGGTTTACGCAAGAAGAAAGACTGAATGCTTTTTATGAACGAGGCATGTTCGTTCTTTTAAACTGCTACTCCGGCTCTAAAAGCGGTGGCCATCCGGATCAGATTGATCAGGTAAAACGAATGGCTGAAACGTATAAGGACAATCCGGCATTTTTCGGCTATAAACTGATTGACGAACCCTACCAGAAGGGTATCTCTGCGGAAGAGCTGATGGCAGGGTATAAGGCAATCCGTGATATTGACCCCTATCATCCCATTTATATTGATGACTCCCCTGTAGGCTCTTACGATTTCCTCTTTAAATTCTGTGATATTTTTGAATGTGACTATTACGGCGGCAGCGGTGCCGATGGCGGCAGAAAGATTACAGAGGTAATGGATGTGGTGCAGAAGGCATCCAAGGGAAGAAAACCCTATAACGTTCTTCTCCAGTTTGCCGACTATAACTATATGCCTTCTTATGAAGACTTACAGCATATGAGATATCAGGCCTTCTTCTCCGGTGCTTACGGCTATTCCTACCATACCTTCGGTTCTGATAGCAATATGGCCGGCGTTGACCGCCCTGAATTTAAGGAACTTATTGACAAGTGGGCACCTTGGGAAAAGGACTTTGCATGGGGTTGCTTCGTAACGGGCACATATAAATTTGTAAACTATCAGAAGACGGATGACGTACTGTGGGGCACATTTGCGGACGATAAGGATGTATACGCCATCGTATTAAACCGCGATAAGTCCAAATCCGTCACAGCAGAAGTTCCCCTTAAGGATGGTGCAGGTCTTGTAAACATCGGCGCATTTACTGCAACGCAGATGGACGGAGATGCAGCACCGATTACAGGAAACGGCACACTTTCCGTAGAACTTAAGCCTTTTGAAGCTATGGTATGGAAGATAACGCCCACCGAAGCTGTTGATTTCTCCGTACTTAAAAACTCCAAGTTTAATGACGTTATTAACTACCCCTGGGCATACAATGCAATTGCAACCTTAGAAGAAAAGGGTATCGTAAATAAGGTTTCCGACCAGTGGTACGGTCCCGAAAGAAACATCACTCGTGGCGATTATGCCATGTTCCTCGTCCGCACACTTGGTCTTACCGATGGTGCAGGAGAAAACTTTGTTGACGTTGACCCGAATGCTGAATATGCAAAAGAGCTTGCAATCGGTAAGGCTGCAGGCATCATTAACGGCGTAGGCGACAATAAGTTTAATCCCACCGCACAGATTACCCGTCAGGACATGATGACCATGACAAGCCGTGCATTAAAGCTTGCAGGCTCCGCTGACCTCGGTTCTTTCTCCGATAGCGGCATTATTGCAGACTATGCATCCGCACACGTATCTGCAATGGTAGCAGAAGGCCTCATTAAAGGTAATGCCGACGGTACAATCAATCCTTTAGGCAACACCACGAGAGCTGAAGCTGCAGTGATTATGCAGAGACTCCTCAATAAATAAAACATAGCAAAATACTAAAAACATAGTATTTCCCTTAATACGTTTGTATTAAGGGAAATTTTTTTGAAAAATATTGAGTTTTAAGCATTGTGATAGAAGTTTGTTAAAACGTGAATCTTTTAATAATTCATATTAAAGTTTTCAAAAAACTCAACCTGAATATTTTTATACTTTTATACCGAAAAAACCAAGAAATCGAGAAAGAATATGTGTATAATCATAATACAAGGGTAATTTAATGTAAAAATAAGAAAAAAGCAAATTCTTGCGAACATTAAAAAATGCCATTTGAAGTATACTTGGCTTTTGCCCAAAAAATTCATTTTGAAGAAAGGAAAAACGAAAATGAAAAAAATTGCGATTTTTCTGGTATGTATCCTTTGCGTGTCACTTCTTGCTTCCGTGGCAAGTGCAGCAGAAATGCTCAAAGCCGAATACGAGGTTTTAGACAAAGCACCGGAACGCACCGAGGGGGTTGACTCTTATTCTCTTATTGAAACCGGTGGCTTTGAACTGGATGCCGATGGGGGAAAGGCGCTTTACGGCTGGACCTGGACGAGCCACATTACCCGTGCTAATACCTTCCTTGGTTGTGGCTTTATTGATAGGGTGCAAGAGGACACCCACGAAGGGGAGTATGCTGTTCGTATATACCCTGCAGCAGAGGGGGAATACTGCAACATTGCTATTCAGAGTCCCGTTATCGCAGGGCAGACCTATGAAATCGGTGTCTGGTCAAAAAGACAGACAGATGGCGGCAACATTCAGGCGCAAATTCAATATTATGGTAAAAATAAGGGCGTGGAGGTTTCCTATTACCGCACTACCGTAAATATGAACAACTTCGGAGCGAAAGACGGTTGGGTGCAGACCTATATCCGCTTTGTAGCACCCGAGTTTTGTACCATTGCCACTTTAACGCTTAAAGCGAACGGACCTTGTGACGTTCTTTTCGATGATGTTACGTTCCTTTGCATTTCCAATGAAATGCCAAAGCCGGAAATGGCAGATAAGCTGCCTGCCCTCGTCAGCGTGGATATTCCCGATCCGAGCTTTGAAGAAGCTGCGGTAGGCACCCCCGTTTGGGAATTACCCGGCTGGGAAAAGCAGACCTTCGGGCGAACTGTAGTCAGCGATAAATATGCCCACACGGGCACAAAGAGTCTTGAACTTCATAATGATGGCGTGAAGGACTCTATCGCCGTTATGTACTTAAACGGCCTGGAGGAAGGCACAACCTATCAGATTTCTTCCTGGCTTATGAATCCCACAGACCTTTCTAGTGACCTTGGCTACTGGGTATATTTCTGCTCCGCACCCGAGTACACCGCCGACCCTGCCGCAGCTCTCGGGCAGGTAAAACCCCGATGGCAGATTAAAAATTCCTTCGGATGGATGGAATATGTAGGCGAATTTGAGGTGCCCCAAGGCGCAAGAAGCTGCCAGATTTATTTCCGCAACCGTGCCACACCTTGCACAGTGTATATGGATGATGTTGAAATTTATATGGTAAAAACACCTCCTGCAATGCACGTCGAGTCAGACGAAATTTTCTACTACACAGAATGGAAAACCGGCAAAATTTCTCTGGAAGCTCGTTATCTTATAGGCGATCCCAAAGGCGCCCGCGCTGATTTTGTAATAACAAACGAAAAAGGTGCAACCGTTTATTCCGGCTCTGTATCGGACTTTTCAGTGCCGAAAACCTTTGAATTCCCCACAAGCGTTATGCAAGTTAAAGGGGAACGCCACAATATCAATATGAAGGTTTATGGTGCCGATGGCGCACTCCAGCAGGAAGAAAACTTCCCCGTATTTCGGTATGACAGACCCACCTACCTCGGTGCGGATGGTATTTTTCGTAAAAACGGGCAGGAAATTCCCTATGCTATGGGTTCCGGCCTTAATATGCAAAGACTGGAACTGAATCCCCAGAATGGTGGTATTACCATCGCCCAGCTCATTGCCGACAGCCCCAATCTCGGTCTGGAACTTCGTGAAAGAATGGATGCCTTTTATGAAAAGGGTATTTATGTTATTCTGAACCTTTACGCCGGCACTATCAGCGCAGGCCACGAAACCCAGATTGATTCCACTCGCCTTATTGTTGAGTCCGCAAAAGATCATCCTGCCCTTTTCGGGTGGAAGATTATAGACGAGCCCTATCAGAAGCGAATCAGCGAAGAAGAAATGATTATGGCATATAAAACGGTTCGCGATATCGATCCGAATCACCCTGTCTATACGGATGATTCTCCCAAAGGATCCTACTCCTGGCTCTTTAAGTTTTGCGACGTGTTTGATTGTGACTATTATACAGGCTCTCCCTATAACCAGACTACCGTTATGGAGGAAGTACAGGCAGCATCGAAAGGCAGAAAGCCCTACAATATTCTCCTCCAGTTCTTCCAGCAGCAGGGATACTTTCCGTCCTTTGACGAGCTTCGCCATATGACCTATCAGGCACTTTTCGCAGGTGCCTACGGGTATTCCTATCACACCCTTGGTATTGACGGAACGGACGGCAACAAATTAAGCGGTATGGAAAAACCCCAATGGCAGGAAACTGTGGAAAAATGGGCGCCATGGGAAAGAGATTTTGCTTTCGGCTGCTTTGTAACAGGAGAGTATAAGTTTGTAAATTATCAGAAAACGGAAGAGTATATCTGGGGCACCTTTACAGACGGCACCGATCTTTACGCCATCACACTAAACCGCTCCAAGGATGTTTCCTGCCACGTGGATGTTCCCCTTTCGGACGGCGCAGGCATCTTAAAAATTGACGCATTTACCGCGGTGGCTATGGCAGGAAAGACCGGTACAGTAACCGGAAACGGCACGCTTAGTCTTGACCTTGCCCCCTGGGAAGCTTCCGTCTGGAAGATTACACCTTCTGAGGCTGTTGACTTCTCGGTTCTTAAAAATTCCAAGTTTAACGACGTTATTTACTACCCCTGGGCATACAATGCAATTGCAACCTTAGAAGAAAAGGGCATTGTAAATAAGGTTTCCAATGAGTGGTACGGCCCCGGTCAAAATATCACTCGTGGTGATTATGCCATGTTCCTCGTCCGTACGCTTGGTCTTACCGATGGTGCAGGTGAAAACTTCGTAGACGTTGATGCGAATGCAGAATACGCCAAGGAACTTGCAATCGGAAAAGCGGCCGGCATCATTAACGGCGTAGGCGACAATAAGTTTAATCCCACCGCACAAATTACCCGTCAGGACATGATGACCATGACGAGCCGTGCACTGAAACTTGCAGGCGCTGCTGACCTTTCTGCCTTTGCAGATTCCGGTATCATTGCAGACTATGCACAAAGCCACGTTGCAGCTATGGTTGCAGAAGGCCTCATCAAAGGTAATGCCGACGGCACCATTAACCCGCTCGGCAACACCACAAGAGCTGAAGCTGCAGTGATTATGCAGAGACTGTTAAACAAATAAACTATAAAATGAAACAAGGGACTTTCTATTTTGAAAGTCCCTTGTTTTTTTGTTTTACCCTGGAAGGAGGGAGGTTTGCCTCTCTTTTATATGCTCTCGTAAAACACGACGGACTGCTAAAGCCAAGCTTTGCCGCCACATCGTTTACGGAAAGCCCGCCTTCCAGCATTTCCGTTGCCTGATTGATTTTTAAAGTAAGAAAATATTTGTGAACGCCCATACCTGCCCGCTTTTTAAAAATCCTTTTCAGTCCTGAAATGCTCATGTTAATATGCTTTGCCACATCATTTACGGAGAAGGTTTCGGAAATGTTATCCGTCATAAATTTCACGGCGCTTCCGAATAATACGGATTCATAAGAATCTGACGGGGAAGCGGTTTTGCCTGCATTTGCAAGATTCAGCATTAAAAGATATAAATATAAAACAAGCTCGTGGCCGTAGGCCGGGTCCGTTTTCACCGGGGTAATATAGCGAAGACGGTTGTCCTCCACATAGTGCTCGGGGAGAGAATAGGCAGAGGCGTTTCCCTCCGTTCTTGTGTTTACAAAGGTGAGCAGAGCGGAAATAATGCTTTTCTGCTGCTTCGTAAGGGTGAATACCTTCTGCCTAAAAAAGTCCGCCATATTGCCTTCAAGTTCATAGGAAAAAATAAGGAGCTTGGTATTTGCGGAGGTGGTATAGAATTTATGCATTTCCATAGGCTCGTGGAAAATCATATCCCCTTCCGAAAGGTCATACACCCTGTCATTCCCCGTAACACAAACGGAGCCGCTTAAAATGTACATGGTTTCCCAATAATTATGTGAGTGGCCGCTGAAGATATACTCCGTTTTTTTATATGCGGTGAAAAAGTCAATCATTCTGTTTATGCGGAGCTGTTCCTGAATTTCATAGGTGGTTTGTTCCAAATGCATCCTCCTTCCTATTTTGGACTAAAAGGCAAGAAAATTGGGCTGAATTGCTATTGTTTTTCCCCTTTGGTCTATGCTATAGTTAAACTATAACAAACAAAATACAAAAAGTCAATGAGAAACTTTAAAGGAGGAAAAAATATGTTCGATATATGCCGCCCCGAGGCGGTAGGGATTTCTCCGGCGCATATCCGGGAATACATAGAGCTTTTAGAAGAAAACAGGCTCTCCACCCATAATGTAGTCATTGCAAGGGGCAATAAAATCTGTTTTGAAAAATACTGGGCACCCTTTCATAAGGATTTTCTTCATCGCCAGTATTCCTGCACAAAAAGCTTTGTTTCTTTAGCCGTTGGTTTTCTGGAGCAGGATGGCCTCGTAAACTTAGATGACCCCATTGAAAAATATTTTCCCGATGAATGTGCCGGTAAGCACGAATATTTAAGAAAACAGACAATCCGTGATATGCTTATGATGGCAACGGGTAAGCACGGCGGAAACTGGCTTTTAAAACCCGTCGGGGAGGACAGGGTGAGAATCTATTTTGATAATAATCAGAACGCGCCCCGTCCCTCCGGCACGATTTTTGAGTATGACTCCTCCGGCTCCTTCGTTCTCAGCGCTATGGTGGAAAGAATTACGGGGAAACGCCTTTTCGATTATCTTCGCGAAAAATGCCTTGATGAAATCGGCTTTTCCAAAGAGGCTTACTGCATGACCTGCCCGGGCGGCCATTCCTGGGGGGATTCGGCACTTCTTTGCACAGCACGGGATTTTCTTCTCGCGGCAAGATTTGTTTTAAACGGTGGCAGTTGGGATGGAAAACAGCTTTTAAACCGCGAATATGTTTCTGCCGCCACCTCCAAACAAATTGATACCAATAACACCATGACCAATGAACATCTTTCGAACGGATACGGCTATCAGTTCTGGCGCATACACGGAGATTCCTTCTATTTCTGCGGTATGGGTTGCCAGATAGCAGTATGTGTGCCGGAAAAAGATATGATTCTCATTTATAACGGCGATAACCAGGGAAAAAATACGGCGTACGAAATCGTTTTGGAAGGGTTCTTTAAGCTCGTTGCCGAAACGGCTTCCGACTCCCCCCTTCCCGAAGACAAGGCTTCCTTTGATGCCCTCGAAGGTTACACGAAGGACTTAAAGCTCTGCAGTGCGAAGGGTGAAAAAACCTCTCCTATGCTGGAAAAGATAAACGGCGTCACCTACGCTTTGGAAGAAAACCCAATGGGTATTACGAAGTTTTCTCTGGAATTTGACGGAAACGAAGGGAAACTCCATTACACCAACGTCCAGGGAGATAAAACCATTTGCTTCGGTATGTGTGAAAATGCTTTCGGGATTTTCCCCGAGGAAGGGTATTCCGACGAGGTGGGTGGTGTGCATGTGCCGGGAAGCTATTATAAGTGCGCCGCATCTGCCGCATGGGTCAGCCCCTTCCAGCTTTTTATCAAGGTGCAGATTATTGATAAATACTTTGGAAACCTCAATATTATGATTGGCTTTAAAGACAATAAAGCCACAATGTACATGACGAAAGCTGCCGAGGACTTTTTAGATGAATATCAAGGCTTTGCAGGCGGCGAAACAACTTTATAAAAAGGTGAGAAGACTATGAAAAAACTGGCATTATTTCTCTGCATGACGCTCTTACTGGGTTGCATGCTCCCCTTTGCAGCAAGTGCTGCAAACATTCCCGTTGAATCAGAAATTCTGAACGAAAATCCCCAGCGTACGGTAGGCGTTGGGTGCTATGAACTTCTTTCCAACAGAAGCTTCGAGCTTCTGCAGGATGAAACCCACTTGACAACATGGGGCTTTACCTCCCATATCGGCATGGCGTACACATGGTTGGGTTGTGGTTTTGTGGACAGAAGCACCGATGCCCACACGGGAGAATATGCCCTTCGCGTTTTTCCCGGAAAGGCAGGGGAACGCTGTGACAGCCTTTGTGAGGTAAACATTATCGAAGGCGAAACATACGAATTTTCCATTTGGTTTAAACGGCTTGCTGATGGCGGTGACGCACAGGTGTATATTCGGGTAAGCGGCCAGGATAAAGGGATTCAGCAGTCCTATCAACTTGTTAAATTAGCCTTTAACGATGTAAAGGTGTCTGATGGCTGGGTGCAAAAAACAATTCGTTTCAAGGCTCCCCAGTATGCCAAAAGAGTAGCGGTATCTCTCCGCTTCTGGGGCCCCGGCGACGTGCTTTGGGATGACGCTTCCCTTCTTTGCATCGGCGAAAGACCGAAGGCAGAAATGTCCGACGTCAAATCGTCCATTAAAGATATGGAAATAAAAAATGCCGACTTTGAAAATGAAAACCTTGCTGAAGACTGGGAAGTAATCGGCCCCGTCAAATCCAGCACCGAATACGCGCATGCGGGCGAGCGGAGCGTTGAACTTCGTAACGGCGGCAGCGATGCGGACACGATTGTAACCTGCTATGTCACAGGTCTTGAAAAAGGCGCCACCTATCAGGTTACCGGCTGGCTTTTAAACCCGGAAGCAGAATCCGTTGATATGGGCTTCTGGCTTGCATATTTTGCTACCGACAAAGTATCCGAAATGAATGAAGTAACCCAGAGAGGCGAAGATAAAAGCGCCAGATGGGGCGTCCATTATTCAACGGAATGGCAACAGTATGTTGCGGAATTTACGCCTCCGGATGATGCAAAAAGCGTTAGAATCCGTTTCCGTCACCGTCTGACCCCCGGCGTAGTTTATTTGGACGATGTTGCCATTTCTATGGTAAAGCCGCCGAACGTACTGAATATCAATACAGATGAAACCTTCTACTATTCCGAATGGGAAACCGGTGAATGCAAGGGTATCCCCTATGTTATCGAGGACCCCCGGAACACAAGGGCAGAATTTTCCTTCGTGGAGCTGGACGGCACCGAAACCCATAAGGAAACCATTAAGGGCCTTACCGGAGAAGTAAAATACGTTTTCCGCACCGAATGGATGAAAGAGATGGGCAAGCGTTACCATATCAGCCTTAAGGTATATGGTCCCGATAATTCCCTCTTGCAGGAAGAACTGTTCCCCATCTATCGGTATGACAGACCCACCTATATGGGTGCCGATGGTATTTTCCGCAAAAACGGCGATGAAATTATACCTATATTCGGTACGGGTACCGCAGTAGACCAGCTTGACGAGCATCCGGAAAAGGGCGGTATAACCGTTCTTAGCTTCAACGGTCTCAATAACCATCCCACCCTTACCCAGGAACAGATCATGGATAAGGCGCTCGAACAGGGCATGTACGTTATGCTTATCTGCTTTAGCGGCAGAATGAGCGCAGGGCATCCGGATATGATTGACAGCGTAATCCGAGGGGTAGAGAGGATTAAGGACCACCCTGCACTTTTCGGCTATAAGCTTTGTGACGAACCGTACCAGAAGGGTATTTCGGAAGAAGAAATGATTGCGGGCTACACCGCCATTCGCGATATTGATCCCCATCACCCCGTATATCTTGATGACTCTCCTCCCGGCGGTTATGAATGGATGTTCCGCTACTGTGACTTCCTCGATGTTGACTACTATGGTGGCGGAAGCGCTAATGCCGGAACGCTCTTTACAGATGTATGGGATTCGGTAAGAGAAGCTTCTAAAGGCAGAAAACCCTTCACCATTTTGCAGCAGGCTTCTATGTACAGCGGTTACATTCCTTCTTTTGATGAACTTCGTCACCAAGTTTATCAGGTCCTTTTCTCCGGCGGCTTCGGCTACGGTTACCACGTTTTAGGCGCTGAGCATTCTCATCTTGGCGAACCGGCCTTTATGGATAGAGAACAGTGGACCGAGCTTGTTGAAAAATGGGCACCCTGGGAACTTGATTTTGCCATGGGCTGCTTTGTAACGGGCGAATATAAGTTCGTAAATTACGGAAAGAGCGATGATGTTCTCTGGGGCACGTTTACCGACGGCACTGACCTTTACGCCATCGTCTTAAACCGTAAAAAGACGGAATCCACCCCTGCAAATATTCCCCTTTCCGACGGCATGGGCATGATGAAAATCGGCGCCTTTGTGGCAAGCCGCAAAACGGGCGAAAGCGCAAGGGTTTCGGGTATAGATACACTTTCCTTTACCCTCGCACCTCTGGAAGCCGTTGTTTGGAAGATTACACCCACGGACCACGTACTCGACGCTTCTCACCTTAAAGATACAACGTTTAATGATATTATTTACTACCCTTGGGCCTATAACGCCATTGCAACCCTTGAAGAAAAAGGCATTGTCAACCGGGTGTCCGACACCTGGTATGGTCCCCAGTTTAATATTACCCGCGGTGACTATGCTATGTTTCTCGTTCGCACATTAGGTTTAACGGAGGCGCCGGGCGAAAACTTTGTTGACGTTGACCCCACAGCAGAATACGCCAAGGAACTTGCTGTGGGCAAAGCTGCAGGCATCATCAACGGCATTGGCGACAACAAGTTTAACCCCGAAGCACAAATAACCCGTCAGGACATGATGACTATGACAAGCCGTGCACTGAAACTTGCAGGTGCAGCTGACCTTTCTGCCTTTGCAGATTCCGGCATCATTGCAGACTATGCACAAAGCCACGTTGCAGCTATGGTTGCAGAAGGCCTCATTAAAGGGAATGCCGACGGCACGATTAATCCTCTCGGCAACACCACAAGAGCTGAAGCTGCAGTGATTATGCAGAGACTTTTAAATAAATAATACCAGGATATGGAGAACCAAATCGGTTCTCCATATTTTTGAAAATTCCCCTTTACATATGGGACAAAACGTGATATAATAACCCCAAATGAATAAACAAAAGGAGAGAAAACCATGGAACTTTCATCTTTACAAAAAGCCAGATATGCATACCAGCCCAAGCTTCCCCAGATGCTTCGTGGCGGTATCGCTGAAATCAGCGTTTCGGAAGGTGCTGAAACCAAAAGCGTAGCAGATTGCGAAAAGATTCAGGCACTGTTCCCCAACACCTACGGCAAAAAGGAAATTGTTTTTAAGAAGGGCACAAACACAGCAGAAGCTAAGAAGCTGAACGTTGGCGTTATCCTTTCCGGCGGTCAGGCACCCGGTGGCCATAATGTTATCTGCGGCCTTTATGATGCTTTAAAGTCCACAAACCCCGAAAACCAGCTTTTTGGTTTTAAGGGCGGCCCCAGCGGTCTGATTGAAGATAGCTACATTGTTTTTGACGATGCTTATATTGATGCATACAGAAACACAGGCGGCTTTGATATTATCGGCTCCGGCAGAACAAAGCTGGAAACACGTGAGCAGTTTGCCATCGTTGCAGATGTTTGCAAAAAGCACGAAATTTCTGCTGTTGTTATTATCGGTGGTGACGACTCTAACACAAACGCTGCAGTACTGGCTGAATACTTTGCCGAGACCAATGCCGGTGTGCAGGTAATCGGTTGCCCCAAGACCATTGACGGTGACCTTAAGAACGAAGATATTGAATGTTCCTTTGGTTTTGATACAGCTACCAAAACATATTCCGAGCTTATCGGTAACATCGAAAGAGATGCAAACTCTGCAAAGAAATACTGGCACTTTGTAAAGGTTATGGGCAGAAGTGCTTCTCACGTT
Source organism: Clostridia bacterium (assembly GCA_017436645.1). GTDB lineage: Bacteria > Bacillota > Clostridia > UMGS1883 > UMGS1540 > SIG447. The sequence goes on from JAFSCR010000026.1 coordinate 16,538, forward strand.
GCACTCGAATGTGCCCTTGAAACCCAGCCCAATATCTGCCTTATCTCCGAAGAAGTTGCAGAAAAGAAAATGTCTCTTTCTGAGATTGCAGACTATATTGCAGACTCCGTCGCTGGAAGAGCCGCAAAAGGTATGAACTTCGGCGTTGCCATTATCCCCGAAGGCGTTGTAGAATTCGTTCCCGAATTTGCAGTGCTTATCGCCGAAATCAACGAACTTTTAGCAGGCGCAAAAGCAGATGAATTTAACGCCCTTCCCACATGGGCAGATAAATATGCCTTCATTGAAAAGGGCCTTACAAAGGAATCCATGGAAGTATTTGCAATTCTGCCCCAGGGCATTCAGCAGCAGCTCTTCCTCGAACGTGACCCCCACGGTAACGTACAGGTTTCCCTGATTGAATCCGAAAAGCTGTTCTCCGCCCTCGTGGCGGACAAGCTCGCTGCCAGAAAGGCCGCAGGTGAATATAAGGGTAAATTCTCTGCCCTTCACCACTTCCTCGGTTACGAAGGCAGATGTGCATTCCCCTCAAACTTTGATGCTGACTACTGCTACTCCCTCGGCTATAATGCTTTCATGCTGATTCAGTACGGCTATAACGGCTACCTTTCCAAGATTTCCAATTTGTCCAAGCCCGCTACCGAATGGGTTGCAGGCGGTATGCCCATCACAAAGATGATGAACATTGAACGCCGTCACGGTGAAGATAAGCCCGTTATCAGAAAGGCTCTGGTAGAACTCGACGGCAAGCCCTTCAAGTTCTTCGAAGCCAACAGAGAAAAATGGGCACAGGAAACATGCTATGTATATCCCGGTGCGATTCAGTACTACGGTCCCGCAGAAGTATGTGACCTTACAACCAGAACGCTGGCACTCGAAAAAGCAGAATAATAAAAAGAGGGGCTGTAAAAAAAGTCCAGACCGCAAAAAGGCGGAAATGACAGCAAAAGAAAGCCCACCACAAATAAACGTTTTAGCTAGAATGAAGAAAAACTTCAATTATTTGAAGTTTTTCTTTTTATATATGCCTTTTTGCTATGAAACAAACTTCGCCGCTCGCTGTACCCACGTACAGCTTCGGGTATCCCAAAGCCCTTGGCTTTGGCTCAGTTTGTTCATTCTGAACATTTTTTCCTATCCCCTAAAAAGGGGCTGTAAATTTATTTACAGCCCCTTTTTTGTAGCAAAGACTATTTTGAATATTTATAACCGGGCAGATACATTTTCTCCTTGGCGCACTGACCGTCCTGCACACGTCTGAGCGCTTCGCCGAAGCGCTGATAGTGGACAACCTCTCGTGCCCGGAGGAACTTAATAACGTCCGCCACATCCGGATCGTCACACATTCTCAAGATGTTGTCATAGGTAGCACGAGCTTTTTGCTCTGCTGCAATCGCGAAAGAACAACTTAAATTTAAATTAACGGATAGACATTCCGCTGCACAAAAACCGAATATTGCCGTAATGACGCCACTTTTGGCGTCTTTTTTTGTTGTAAGAATTTAAAAGTAAGGAGGCAATATTTATGAAGTTAAATTGTGAATTTTTTTATGGATATGAAGCAGACCAATTTAAGTTTTACAGAGTTCCGCAGATACTTGTGACAGATAAAAGGTTTAAAAATGTATCTTACGGAGCAAAACTTCTTTATGGTGTGCTTCTCGACAGAATGGGGCTATCTATTCTAAATAAATGGTATGATGATAAGAATCGTGCCTTTATAATTTACTCAATTAATGAGGTTATTGAATCGTTAAGTTGCAGTCGTGGAACAGCAGTTAAGTTTATGTCAGAACTTGAAAATATCGGTCTGATTGAACGCAAGAAACGCGGTCAAGGAAATCCCGATTATATCTATGTTAAGAAGTTTGTGGATAAAGATATGGAAGTAGACTTCAAGAAGTCTAAAAATTGTACTTCTGAAAGTTCAGATAATGAATTTCAAGATGTTCAGGATTTAGAACCTAATAATACTGATAAAAATAATACTGAAAAGATTTATACTGATTCAATCATATCTTATCCTCAAA
>JAFSCR010000027.1 GCA_017436645.1 Clostridia bacterium
CTTCAAAAAATACCTTCCGACGATATTTCGGTGCAAATACAATATGATACTTGCAATTCCACTTGGTATGTGCTAAACTATTATTGTCTATGTTTGTGTTACTCATAGATAAATCCTCCTAATGTGTTTTTGGTTTTGACTGGCAGGTCTTTCCCATTATAGCACATTAGGAGGATTTTTTCACCGGTAAACCTCTATTGAACCACGCGACTATCGCGTGGTTTTCGTTATACAAAAAAAGAGCGTGTAACTTTTGTTACACGCTCTCTTATTTTACAGCAATGCGGCTTTTACCGTATTTTTCATAAGCATTGCAATGGTCATGGGGCCAACACCGCCGGGAACAGGTGTGATTGCGGCACATTTATCTTTCACGCCTTCAAAATCAACGTCACCGCAAAGCTTGCCTTCTGCATTTCTGTTCATGCCAACGTCAATAACAACCGCACCTTCCTTTACCATGTCGGCTGTTACAAAGTTTGCCTTTCCTACAGCCGCCACGAGAATGTCGGCTCTTTTTGTAACCTCTTTAAGATTTTCAGTTTTGGAATGGCAAATAGTCACAGTGCCGTGGGCATGAAGAAGGAGCATGGCCTGTGGTTTACCCACAATATTACTTCTGCCGATTACAACACATTCTTTGCCCTTAGGGTCAATACCGCTTTCTTTTATAAGCTCCATAACGCCTGCAGGAGTGCAGGGGAGAAAATCGTAATCCCCGATCATGATTTTACCAACATTTACGGGATGAAAAGCATCCACGTCCTTTTTAGGGTCAATGGCGAGAAGAATGGTTTCTTCCGATATATGTTTTGGAAGGGGAAGCTGACAAAGAATGCCGCTGATTTCTTTTCTGCCATTTAACTCTCGGATTAAAGCGAGAAGCTCTTCTTCCGTGGTTTCATGGGGGAGTGCATGTTCTTCGGAATATACGCCGATTTCCGCACAGGCCTTCTTTTTGTTATTGACATATACTCTTGAGGCGGGGTCATCACCGACGATAATGACGGCAAGCCCGGGCATTATGCCTTTCGCTTTTAAGGCTTCAACCTCTTCCCGAAGTTCGTTTTTTACTCTTTGGGAAACTTCTTTTCCGTTTAAAAGTTTCATTTGTTTTCTCCTCATTTCCTAATAATTTTTTTACTAAATCGCCTCTTCCCATTTTTAAAAGCCCATCCCTTGCCGCTTTGCGGTTTTCCGGGATGAATAACTGGAGAAGCGTTCTTTGCAATTTTTTCTCGCTATCAGACCGTGGCACATACACTTCCTCACCTGTAAGAGGGTGAATACCCGTATAGAACATAGCAGTGGAAAGTGTTCCCGGTGTGGGGTAAAAATCCTGTACCTGCTCGGGATATATTTTATGCTTTCGCATATATATTGCAAGCTCGACCGCATCATCTATAGTGCATCCCGGATGACTGGACATAAAATACGGCACAAGATATTGCCTGTCGTTTTTCCTTTCAAATTTCTCGGCGAAAGCATTGTATACCTTGGCCGAAGGTTTTCCCATGCAGAATAATGTGCGCTCGGCAATGTGCTCCGGTGCAATTCGTAACTGTCCGCTGATGTGGTGGGCGCAAAGGGTATCAAAAAAGGTATCCTTTTTTTCTTTTTGCAGATAGTCATACCGAATGCCCGAACGAATAAACACTTTTTTAACGCCGGGGAGTGCCCGAAGGGACGCCAGCATCTTAAGATACTTTTCGTGCGTAACCTTAAGATTCGGGCAAGGCGTGGGGAAAAGACATTGTCTGTTTTTGCAAAGGCCCTTTTCAAGCTGTTTTCCACAGGCAGGCTCTAAAAAGTTTGCCGTAGGGCCGCCAACGTCATGTATATATCCTTTAAAACGGGGGTCTTCCGTCATAAGCTTCGCTTCTGAAAGAACAGAATCTATGCTTCTTGACTGCACAATCCGCCCTTGATGAAATGCCAAAGAACAGAAATTACAACTTCCGAAGCAGCCTCGGTTTGCGGTGATGCTGAAAAGGATTTCACTGATTGCAGGTATTTCTTCTTCATAAGAAGGATGTGCCGCACGCATATAGGGGAGAGCATACACTTCGTCCAGCTCTTTTTCGGAAAGCGGCATTGCGGGAGGTGTTTGCACTAAAAAGCGGTTTCCGTGCTTTTGTACAAGGGTTTTCCCGTTTATGGGGTCTTGATTCAGATACTGCAGCCGAGCACATTCGGCATATGCTTTTTTGCTCTCCGTCACTTCCTCAAAGGAGGGAAGATACACAGCATCCGATGGAGGACTACTCGTGACATAAGCTGTCCCCGGGACCCATGTGATTTCCAAAATGGGAATTCCGCCGGAAAGTGCATGGGCAAGTTCGGTAATCTGTCTCTCGCCCATGCCGTATATAAGGAGCGGCGCACGGCTGTCAAAAAGGACGCTTCTCCGCACTTTATTGTCCCAGTAATCATAATGGGCAAAACGGCGAAGGCTCGGTTCTATGCCGCCTAAAATAATAGGCATTTCTTTTCCGAACACACGCCGTGCAAGGTTTGCATAAACAATGCTGCATCTGTCCGGCCTTCCGCCGGCCTTTCCACCCGGTGCATAGGCATCGGAAGAACGCTTTTTCTTGGCGGCGGTGTAATTACTTACCATGGAATCAAGGTTGCCGCAGGCAATCAAAACGCCAAGCCGTGGTGCAGGAAAAGCGGCAAAATCTTCTTCCGTATCAAATCGGGGACGGGCTAAAATCGCTACCCGAAAGCCTTCTTTTTCGAGGACTCGCGAAATTATAGCGGCGCCGAAGGAGGAATGGTCAATATATGCATCGGCGCTGACTAATAAAAAGTCGTATGTATCCCAGCCTCGTTCTTCCATTTCTTTTGGAGACACAGGTAAAAAAGGCATATATATCCCTCCTTTAAGATATGATTTCAGCGATTATATAGTCGCCGGCAATAAAACGGATGACAGCTTTCGTGTACGCTTTGCACAGTTTTGCCGAAACGGTTCCCTCCGCCATGGTTTCTTTCTGATTTGCTACGTATCCCACTTTGCCATACACGGGCGAAATAACCGCTACGGCATCTTTGTCAAATAGGTTATCGTGTTCCGGCAAGAGAGTAAGGCATTCGCCAATGGAAAAGGGAATAAGTCCATAATAGTGTTTATGACCCGTAATGGTGATAAAGTGATTCATCTTAAATCACCTACTTGGAAATTACAGAAATGGAATGTACACAGGGTGTGTTTTTTGTAAATCTGTCAAAACGGATGCGGACATACTCTTTTTCTCCGTAATAGGGGATGGTAACAGTAGTTTTCTTGCCGCCTGTTTTTTCACGGAAAACATATTCTGTGCCATCCACATTCACTTTTATATCCGTATCTTCGCAAAGGTGCGGACCGATTTCCAGTAAGATTGTATTTTCGGCATGGGGTTTCGTTTTGATTTCATAACTGAACCAGCCGTGGGTGTTTACGGTGCTCCATGCAGCGCCACGCCCTGTGCCGGGGATACGGTAGATGGAATCGTCCTTTACAAACGTATCGCTGAAGTTTACTTCTTTTTGCAGTTTGTGGCCTTCCGTGCCACCGCCGCAAACAATATAGTCAACAAGGTTCTTTTGCGCTTCCAAAGCGGCAATGCGATTTTTTTCAACACGCAGATTTTCACGCATATCCTTGGCAAAAGCCTCCACATAGTCTTCTCCACCGCCGCGTGAGTAAAGCGAAACAAGCTGACTATAAAATTCTTTTCCGAATAAGGCGATGCCTTCCTGATTTGTACGAAGTAATTCTGAAAGGGCTTCTTCCATCAGAAGAACATATTTTTCGTCACGGGTTTCAAAATATTTTGAATAGTACATAAATGCTTTCGTCATGGCTTCCCAAAGACGGGCAACGTATTTCAGGTTACCGAAGCGGACGTAAAGGGAATGGAACGCCTCTTTTTCAAGTTTATCTTTAAGGCTGAGGAGTTTCTCAAAGCAAGCATCTGCTTTCTCTGCAGCGTCCGCCTTTTCGGAAAGAACACTTTCAAGGCTGCCTCTCTGCCAGTCTTTAGGGATAAACCATTCGCCCGAGGCGATTTCAAAATTGTCCCTCATCATTTCAAAATAGAAATGATTTTTGCAGTGGTTTATGCGGGGAAAAGCACTCAGCTCGCTGAAGTAGTAACCTTTCAGCCAGAAAACGGAGCGGAGAATATCTTCCGTCGGCTCCATAATTTCACGAACAGCCCCACCTGCACCGGGATACGTTTTTTCAAAGAAACGGTCAATAGCTTCTTCTGCATCCTCTCCCTGCATGTAGGCGTTCATGATTTCAAGGTTTACCATGTTGGGAGAACCGAAAAAGTGTTGACCGGCACGGTCTATACGGTTTGCATAGCCTGCAGGTTTAAAGCCTTCGCAGTATTGGAATTTCTCCCGAATGTGCTCTTTAAGCATAAGGGGAATCTGGCCTTTTCCGAAATATTCACCGAAAATATCCGTTTCCACAAGGAGGGGATTGGATTTGATTTTGTGGAAGAAACGGTTATGGGGCAGACAAAGGCTCCAGTCAAACTGGGTCCACTTGTCCATGATAACTAAATCCTTGGAAATGGATTCATAAGCCTCGGTCATCATTTCATAGTCTTTTTCAATACTTGCAAAAGGGCGAACAATCAGCTCTTTCCCAAGGCGAAGGCATGTGTCATACAGAATCTTTGTAACGTATTTAACACGTTCCACCTTATCAAGCTTCTGGTTTTTAAGCTTTAAAAGGGGCACTTTAGTTTCGTGGAGTGTTAAGATGATGCCGTGCATGTAAGGGTAGGCGAAAAAGAAATCTTCAATTCTGTTTTCAAGGAAATCACGAACCAGCGGATGGGTAACTTCTATGTCACCATCTGCATTTAAAACTTCGGGGTATTTTTCGGTAAAAGCATCAGGAAGATCCAGCTCGTGATGCCACATATACATTTTAATGCCCGCATCAGCCGCCTTTTTACAGCCTGCATTGAGATAATCAAGATTCAGGGCTACATATTCTTCATCTTTTTCAGGATTAAACTCTGCATATTTCCGGTAAGGGGTGATACCATCAATATTACCGCGAAGGTAGTCGTGGATCGGCCCGATAAACTGAATGTGGGAAAGATTGTGCTCTATAGCGTAGATAACAGTATCCATAAAGTATTGCGGGTCTAAATCAACGGGATTACATACGGAAATTCCGCGTATCATATCGCTTGCCATGTATAAACCTCCTTAGTTTAAATATTTGAACTAAATTATACCATAAAACACAGGGTTTTGCAAGGTTTTCTTACCTATTATATTAATAAAAAAATCGGCAAAACCTATTGCAAAACAAAGGCTTTTGTGGTATACTGTGATACAAGTGGTTTTTTTTGCAAAACTGCATGGATTCCATATAAATTGATGCAAACTTATAACGGAAAGGAAGATATCTATGAAACAGTGGGACGGATTAGAAGTTATTGACAATTGGCATGGCTTTTCTATAAAGGATGGTCGCATGATGGACAGAGATTTTATAATCGTTTGTCCGAAGGAAGGAACAGCAAATGGTAAGTGGGCGCTGAAAACCGAATATTTTGGTGCTTTTCCCGAAACGGAAATTGAACTTTTAAAGCGTGGTTACCATGTTGCAAGCATTAAAAACAAAACACGTTGGGCAACAGATGAGGATATGGAAGCATTTGTTGCATTTTGCAAATATGTCCACGAAGAATTGGGCCTTTCGAAAAAATGTGTTCCTGTAGGTATGAGTTGTGGTGGACAGGAAGCGATTTTACTTGCCGGGAAACATCCGGAACTTGTTTCCTGTATGTATATTGATGCCCCCGTTATAAATTATCTCTCCTGTCCTGTAGGGCTGGGGAAAAGAAAGAAAGGCACGCCTGAGGAATTCTTAAATGCAAAAGGGATGACGCTTATCGACCTTCTTTCGTACAGGGAACATCCGCTGGATTTCATTCCCAATCTTGTAGAAAATAAAATTCCTGTCATTTTACTTTCCGGCGATGCGGACTCAGTTGTACCTTTCGATGAAAACGGCGAACTTTTAAAGAAGGCATATGAGAAGGCAGGCTGTATAATTGAAACGATTATGCGTCCCGGTGGAGACCATCACCCTCACGGTCTTCCCGATGTAACGCCTATTTGCGATTTTATTGACAAATATTCTTATTAAGAAAGGATGATATATAATGCTGAATAACGATGGTAGTGTTATTACGGACAATTGGAACGGTTTTTCGGCCCGTGTGGGTACAATGTGTGACAGAGAGTTTGTTGTTGTTTTCCCTAAGGAAGGCACTGCAAACGGAAAGTGGGCAATTAAAACCGAATATTTCGGCGCTTTTCCGGATGCTGAAATTGAACTTTTAAACCGTGGATATCATCTTTGCGGTATCAAAACAAAAACACGCTGGTGTCTGGATGAAGACACGGAAGCACAAGCAGAACTTGCAAGATATATGCATGAAGAACTTGGGCTTTCGGAAAAAGGTGTTCCTGTTGGTATGAGCTGCGGCGGTCAGCAGGCAATTTTCCTCGCTGCAAAGCATCCGGAACTTGTTTCCTGTATGTACATAGACGCACCGGTTGTAAACTACCTGTCCTGCCCGGCAGGACTTGGTATGAAGGGGGGCGGCATGCTTGATGAATTTACCAAAGCACGCGGTATCAGTCTTTCCGAACTTCTTTCCTTCAGAAAGCATCCCCTCGATTATATTCCGAAGCTTATTGAATACAATATTCCCGTGCTTCTTCTTTCCGGTGACAGCGATACAGTCGTTCCTTTCGAAGAAAACGGCGCACTTTTAAAGAAGGCATATGAAGAAGCGGGCTGCACAATTGAAACGATTATGCGCCCCGGTGCAGACCATCACCCCCACGGGCTCCCGGATGTTACACCGATTTGCGATTTTATTGATAAATACTCCTATTAATTTTTAATAGAACAGGAGAAAAGTATGGATATATTTAAAATTTTAAGCCTTATCGGCGGTCTGGCCCTGTTTCTTTACGGTATGGACCTTATGGGCGACAGCCTTAAAAAACTTGCCGGCGGTAAGCTGGAATCCATTCTTGCAAGACTCACATCTACAAAATGGAAGGGTTTCCTTTTAGGCCTTATCGTTACGGCTATCATTCAGTCTTCGTCTGCAACTACCGTAATGCTCGTCGGTTTTGTAAACTCCGGCATTATGAAGCTGGGACAAACCCTCAGCATTATTATGGGTGCAAATATAGGCACAACGGTTACCTCCTGGCTTTTAAGTACGGCGGATATTCAGGGTACGGCTATTCTCATAAAGCTCTTTAAGCCGGAGTCCTTCACGCCGATTTTAGCCGGCATTGGTCTTATCATGACCATGACCGCAAAGAACGACACCAAGCGAAACACAGGCAACATGCTTTTGGGTTTTGCCATTTTGATGTTCGGTATGAATGCCATGAGTGGTGCTGTGAAGGACCTTCGTAACAATGAGGCGTTTACCAACATTCTGACCATGTTTGGAGATAATCCCATTATGGGTATTCTCGTTGGTACGATTTTTACGGCCATTATTCAGTCGTCGTCTGCATCTGTCGGTGTTTTGCAGGCACTTGCGCTATCTGTTGCCATTCCGTATTCCACCGCGATCCCTGTAATTCTCGGTCAGAATATCGGCACGACCATTACGCCTATCATTTCGTCTGTTAGCGGCAACACAGAATCGAAACGTGTTGCAATAACCTGCCTTTATATAAAAATGATTGGTGTTATTGTTGTTTGTGGCATTTTCTATCTCCTGCACTCCGTTATCGGCTTTTCGTTCATGACACGAGAAGCAGGTGCCATTGATATTGCATTTATTCATACGCTCTTCAACATTCTTTCCACGGTTATTTTGATTCCCTTTACTTCCTGGATTGAAAAACTTGCGGTTAAAACGATAAAAGGGAAAGGCGAAGAAGAAAAAGAGATTGATGTCTTTGCAACCCTTGATGACAGATTCCTTGCCATGCCTGCATTCGCTGTTGAAAAGTGTAAAGATCTCGTTTGTGAAATGGCAACGATTTCGGAAGAAGCCTATAATAAAGCAGTCGGTCTTTTAACAAATTTCGATTTGGCCACCTATGAAGAGGTTGACAAATTGGAAACCCGTGCTGATAAGTACGAGGATAAAACCAGTACATACCTTATCAAAATTGCGGCAAACAATATGTCCGCCGATGATAGTAAGCAGGTGACAGAACTTCTTCATTCTATTGGTGATATCGAAAGAATTTCCGACCATGCCATGAATATTGCCAAAGCGGCAAAGGAAATTTACGATAAGAAAATCACATTTTCTGAGAAAGCAAAGCGTGACCTCGCTGTGATTTCCAAGGCGGTTTCCGAAATTTTAGAGCTTACAACAAAAGCGCTTATAAATGACGATATTGAACTTGCAAAGCACGTAGAACCTTTAGAGCAGGTTGTGGACAGTCTGAATAAAAAGACGAAGAATGGCCATATTACACGGCTTCGTCAGGGTGACTGCACAATGGAACTCGGTTTTATCCTGTCGGACCTTCTGACAAACTATGCCCGTGTTGCGGACCATTGTTCCAATATTGCCGTTTGCATCATAGAAATTTCCAAGGATTCGTTTAAAACGCACGAATACTTAAATCAGCTGAAATACGGCGGTGAATCCGAATTCAGTGCACTTTTCGATTCTTATCAGCAAAAGTACTCCCTTGAATAAAGCGTTTTCTGCTTCATAAAATCAAAGCACTCCCATATATTAAATGTGGGGGTGCTGTTTTTATGAAAAAATATTTGTCGTTTGTTTTAGTGTTACTGCTTTCCATGCCTGTGCGGGCAGAGGAAGAACCGAATGTTTCGGCAAAAAGTGCCGTTTGCATAGAATATCATACAGGGAAAGTGGTTTATGCTAAAAATGCAGATGTGCGTTTGCCTATGGCAAGCACCACAAAAATCATGACAGCACTTCTTGCGCTGGAAGAAGGAAATCTTTCCGATATGGTGACCATCAGCCCAAATGCGGCAAATGTTGAAGGGAGTTCCATGTACCTGAAAGCAGGAGAAAAGCTGTCGCTTTCCGACCTTTTATGGGGTCTTATGCTATCTTCCGGCAACGATGCCGCCGTTGCCATTGCAGAGCATATGGCAGGGAACGAAGCCGATTTTGCAAAACACATGACAGAGAGGGCGACAGAGCTCGGCTGCACCAATACCTGTTTTAAAAATGCAAGCGGACTTCCGGACGATGAACATTACACCACGGCTCTTGAGCTTGCCCGCATTACCGGAAAAGCACTTGAAAATGTGAAGTTTCGTGAAATTGTATCTCAAAAGAGTGCGATAGTAGCCGGCAGAACGCTTTCCAATCACAATAAAATGCTTTCTTTATATGAAGGTGCTATCGGCGTGAAAACAGGGTACACGAAAAAAGCGGGGAGAACGCTTGTTTCGGCGGCAAATCGGGGCGGAGTGGAACTCATTGCGGTTACGCTCAATGCACCTGATGACTGGACGGACCATAAAAATATGCTGGATTACGCCTTTTCAAAAATGGAACGACGGGAGATTTGTGCAAAAGGGGAACAAATTGCCAACGCATCAGTTATAGGAGGAATGGAGAAAATGGTCCCCTTGTGTTTTGCCGAGGATGTAAGTATACCGGTTTTGAAAACAGACAAAACGGAAGTAAAACCAATTGTGGAAGCTGCGCTCACCGCACCCGTTGAAGAGGGAATCGTAGCGGGAAGGGCGGAAATATATGTGGACAGCGTCAAAATGGGAGAAGTGCCTCTTTTGACGGCAGAAAGCGTGCCCGAAACTAAGTCACCGTCCCTTTGGGTGTATGTGCAGAAGGTGTTTGCTTTATGGGCGTCCCTTTATATTGTAACCACTTGACAAACCGTTCGCATTTTGGTATACTACGGGGCGAAGGTGATAAATATGGCATTTAATATTGTTTTGGTAGAACCTGAAATTCCGCAAAACACAGGGAATATCGCAAGAACCTGTGCCGCAACAGGCTCCAAACTACATATCGTAAAGCCTATGGGATTTGAAATTGATGATAAGAAACTGAAACGTGCAGGGCTTGATTATTGGCATCTTCTTGGTGTGCAGTATTATGAAAGCCTTGAAGAATTTCTTAAAATACATGGTGACAAGAGGCTTTTTCTTGCAAGCACGAAAGCACCCAGGCGGCATAGTGACGTGGAATACAGAGATGGCGATTTCCTTGTTTTCGGCAAAGAAACAAAAGGCCTCCCCGAGGAATTTATTAAAGCTAGGCTCGATATGGCCGTAAGAATTCCTATGATTGAGGAGGCACGTTCTTTAAATCTTTCCAATTCCGTTGCCATTATGGTATACGAAGCGCTTCGGCAAACGAATTATGAAAATCTATTGACAAAAGGGATTTTCGGATAAGAACTACTGACCGTAATAAGCATTTTCGCCGTGTTTACGGAGATAATGCTTGTCAAGAAGTTCTTTTTGCATATCGGGGAGATTCGGGTTTAAAAGTTCGGTCTGGAAATTCATAAATGCAATCTCCTCTAAAATAACTGAATTATGTACAGCATCAAAGGCGCTCTTTCCCCAGGTGAAGGGGCCGTGGCTGAATACGAGTACACCGGGCAAGGCATTCGGATCTTTTGAAGAGAAAGTTTCCGCTATGACCTTGCCTGTTTCTTTTTCGTATTCTCCTCTGATTTCCGCATCCGTCATTTTTCTTGTGCAGGGAATTTCTCCATAAAAATAGTCTCCGTGCGTTGTTCCGAAAGGCCGCAGGGTTTTTCCGGCTTGAGAAAATGAAGTTGCCCAGCGACTGTGTGTATGGCAAACGCCGCCGATACTGTTGAAGGTTTTGTATAATTCAATGTGTGTAGGTGTGTCGCTGGAAGGAGATAAATCTCCCTCTACAACTTCACCGGTTTCTATGGAAACCACAACCATATCAGAAGCACGAAGCTTTTCGTAGGCTACGCCGGAAGGCTTTATAACCATAAGGTTTGATTCTTTGCATAGACCGGAAACATTTCCCCATGTAAAGGTGACGAGTTTGTGCGTTGGAAGCATAAGATTTGCTTCCAAAACTTCTTCTTTAAGTGTTTCTAACATTATATTATTTCCTCCAGCTTTTTTTCTGCAGTAAGTCCTAAAACGTATTTTTCGATATAGGCATCATATTCGGCTCTTAGTTTTTGATTCGGCGTTGCTATCGTTACCGGCTGATTTTTGAAAACAGCATACTCGAGCCAATCGCCAAGAGATTTCTTGCTTTCAGATGCCATATATGCTGCAAGAAGGGCTATACCCCACGCTCCGCCAAGTTCTGCTGTTTCCATAGTGAAAACAGGCGTATCCAAGGCGGCGGACAAAATTTCCTGTGCAACATTTTTTGCCTTAAAGAGACCTCCGTGTGCATATAAATTTTTAAGAGAAAGATTCTCACGCTTTAGTAATAAATCCATTCCGATTTTTAAGGTGGCAACTGTGGAAAACAGCTGGGATTTTACATAGTTTTTCAGATTCATATTTGCCTCGGGTAAGCGAAAGTACATAGGCCTTCCCCGACTGATTTTAGTGGAATGTTCGCCTGATAAATAGTTATAAGATATAATTCCTTTTGTATTACCTTCCATGGCATCACTAAAAAGCAGCGAATACATATCGTCTTTACTTATTTTGCATCCCGCAAGCTGTGCGGCCTCAAAAAAGATATTGACCCATGCATCAAGTTCGCCGGTACAATTGTTGCAATGTACCATTGCCGCCGGATCACCGGCTGGGGTTGTAACGATATCAATGTTTGGGCTTGCATATTTAAGAGGTTCGCCTGTGACGACCGAAGCAAAAATTGATGTGCCTGCAGATATGTTCCCCGTAAAAGGATTAACGGCATTTGTTGCTACCATTCCGGTCCCTGCATCGCCTTCGGGTGGGCAAATGGGGGCACCCGATTGCAGATTACCTGAAGGATCTAAAAAAAGTGCGCCTTTTTTTGTAAGATGCGTGCCTTTCGTGCCTGCGGGTTTTATTTCGGGAAGAATTTCTTCGAGCTTCCAAGGAAGGTCATATTTTTTTGTTAATTTTTCAAAGATGCATAACGAAGCGGCGTCATATGCGCCGTTTTTTATTGGAAACATACCGGAAGCATCACCGATACCAAGTTCCCATTTTCCTGTGAGCAGAAAATGAATGTACCCTGAAAGGGTGGTAAGATGGGCGATGTCTTTTATGTGCGCCTCACCATTTAAAATGGCTTCATAAAGATGAGCCACACTCCATCTTTGCGGAATGTTTATACCAAACGAAGCAGAAAGTTCGTTTGCAGCTTTTTCTGTGGTGGTATTTCGCCATGTTCGGAAAGATGTGAGAAGCTTTCCTGCTTTGTCAAAAGGCAGATAGCCATGCATCATAGCAGAAACGCCCATTGCGCGGATTTTTTTTAGCGGAACACCATATTGGATAAAAACATTTTCTTCCAAAGATTTATATGCCGCCTTGAGGGTAGAATGTATGCTTTCAAGGGAATAGGTCCAATAGCCGTCCGCAAGCTTATTTTCCCACACGGCAAATCCGGTTGCGATGGGAGAAAACGTATCGCCTATAAGCATGGCTTTAATTCTTGTTGAACCAAGCTCTATGCCTAAAATAGCGCTGCCGCTTTCGATAAATTCTTTTGACATTTTCCTACTCCTTCATTGCGTCTTTAAGAAGAGTAAGGTTTTTCTGCATTCCGGCAGTAAGAAAATCAAAATCCGCCCCTGCAGAAAGCATATCGACACCCATACCAAACCAGTGGCGGAAGGTTTCTTCTTTCAAATCACCTGTCGAAAGACCCACGTATTTTCCTGCTAATTTAAGTTTCGTAATGACTTCGGTAATGAGGGCGGTGGTGTTTTCACCGAAGACATTGCAAAGTTCGCCAATAGAACCGGATAAATCATTTGCACCAATAATATAGCCATCAATAAATTCATTTTTCATAATTTCATCTAAGTTTCTGACGGCATCAATATGCTCAATTTGAATAAACCGACACATGGTTTTGTGATTTGTATGTACATAATCAAGAACATCGGATGCACCATATCCAACAGCGTTCATCGGGCCAAACCCACGGTTGCCGTATGGCGGATAAAGTGTATAGGAAAGTAATTCGTTTGCTTCTTCGGCACTTTTTACCATAGGGAAAATGATACCATCAGGTCCCATTTCAAGGATTTTCTTTGTAGCCGTAAGGTCGTGTTGTGGGGCACGAACGATTACATCTGTTCCTGTTGATTTAATGGCTAAGATTTGTGCAAGGAGAGATTCAAAAGAAATGTAGTTGTGTTCCATATCAATCCAAATGAAATCGTAACCACAAAGTCCCGCTATTTTGCCTACAGAGGGGTCGCTGAAGTTAATGTGTGTGCCAATCAGTTTTTCCCGGTTTAAAATCTTTTCTTTAATCACAATATAACACCTCTTATTTTTTGCTTGTATTATAACAAACAAGAAAAGATATTAAAATATGACATTTTGCAAAATACATTGCATTTCTTGCAAAAATATATTATAATCAAATGTGGGGAGGTGCGAATTATGAACTTATATGTGCAAGGGAAAAATGCAGATTTCAGATATGCGGAAGGAAAGAAAGGGCTTCTTGGCAGAACATTTCACCATTTCTTTGAACTGTATTTGTTTTTGGATGGAGAAATAGAATATATCAGTGCTCGGCACAAGCAAAAACTTTCGCCGCTCCAGCTTGTGGTGATTCCGCCCGGAAAATATCATCAATTTGTACTTTCCGGCGACGAAAGCAAGTACAAACGTTATGTGATTACTTTTGAACCTGAATTTTTAAAAGACATTTTCTCAGGAAATGAAGAAAGCGTTGATTATATTTTGTCGCTTACCCCGTCACATCGCATCGCCTGTCAGTATGAATATCTTAAAGAAATTGCATGCCTTTGGAGTGCGAAGGATTTTTCCGGTGCGCTTACTTCTGCTATTACCGATATTGCTTTGCAGATAAAAAATTACAATTTAAATTTGCAAAAAAATGACGGCAAGTTCAGTGAACTGGCCGCCTGTACGATGGAGTATATTAACACGAATTTTTCAAAACAATTCGATCTTGTTTATCTTGCCGACAAAATGCATTGCTCTGTATCCTCCTTGTGCCACGAATTTAAAAATAACTATGGGATAAGCATTAAAAAATATATGCTGCAGAAACGGCTTTACCACGCAAGACGTGATATTATGAATGGGGAAAAGGCGGAGGCAGTCAGCCTGAAATACGGGTTTTCCAGCTATTCTTCCTTTTTTCGCAGTTTTGTGAAAGCCTTTTCCCATACGCCTTCCAAAACAGGAAAATAATAAGCCCGAAGTGCTTTTGTCACTCCGGGCTTGTTTTTATGCATTATACATTTTTTCCATAGCTTCCATAGCTGCCGCTTCTCTTTCCGGAAGGGTGTGGCGGTTTTCAAGATAATCCGTGTAGCTGTCAATTCGCCACTGTTCAATAGGCATTGAAAGAAATTCTTTGAGTTTTGCGGTGACCAGTTCTTCATCCCGGAGGTCAACACCTGCAAGAACGTTCATCTCAACATAGTAGAAATCAATTACTTTTCTTGCAAGGCGGCTGCGTTCGTCACTGAACGGATTTTTCGGCGCAGGATTTTCTTCAATACCCAGTTTTTTCATTACTGCCTTTTCGTCTTCCGTAATGGTGGAATCCCAAAGGGGAAGGCGAAGATCCTCAAAGCCGAAGCCTTTCAGAATTGTTTTGGCGATTACGGCGTGACCAATGTTGCCGGGGTGGACGCGGTCAGGACCTACAATGGTCGTAACAAGTCTTTTGTCATTCGCTTCTTTAAAAGGTGTGCGGACATCGATGACGTTTTTGTAGTTTGCTAAAATATAATCGGCACCTTCCTTAAGCGCTAAATCATAGCCGCCGTATAAAGGAGATTCAATTTCGGGAGATTCATCGTGGGGCGTGGGGGTGAGGAACATATGGGGCGTATCGCCTAAGAGAGAATGAATTTTGCCCAGATTTGCCTTGTATCTCTCAATGGCGCTCCGTCTTTTTTCTAAAAGTTCGTCCGTCACTTTTGCGCTGTCAGCGTAAAGCACACGGTTCATATCATTCATGCCGAACATCACGGTAGCGTGTGTGGGCTTTCTCATAACAAACTGTCTGTCCCAGTTGTTTATGGCTTCCGGCATGGCTGTGCCCGGAACGCCTACATTATGAAACATAATGTGCTTTTCGGGATAGTTTAAGACAAAGTAATCTACAATGATTCTTACGTATTTTTCTGCCGCCGTAATGCTGTCACCAATAAAACATAGACTGTCATTTTTCTTAAATTCCATAATCATTCTCCTTACATGAATTGTTTTTCTGCCATGGAGAAGAATCTGCCTTCTCCAACGATGATATGGTCAATCACTTTAATGCTCAGTTCCCGAAATGCATTTTGAACTCGCCGTGTCAGCTGTATATCGGATTCTGAAGGTTCAATCAGGCCGTTTGGGTGGTTATGTACCAGTATAATGCTGTGTGCATCGTGGTTGATGGCGGTTTTTACAATCAGCTGAATGTCAATATAAGTTCTGTAAGCTGTACCTTCTGAAAGCTTTTTAAGAGTAATCACATTTCTTGCGGCGTCAAGACAAAGAACGTAGAATCCTTCCGATGTTTGGTCGCCAATCATATCAAGAACGTAGGCGCCTGCCGCAAAAGTGTTGGCAAGATTCGGCTTTTCTGCCCATTTACTTTTGGTATAATAGTTTATGGTGTCTTTTATAAGACGAATCATAAAAGCACTGTTTGCACCGATCCCGTCAACCGTGCAGAGGGATTCGAAGTCCGCATCCAGAACTTTATCAAAAGAACCGAATTTATCAATAAGGGCGTGTGCAGTTTCGTTTGTGTTGACACGGGGCTTTGAAAAGAATAAAAGCATTTCCAGAACCTCATGTGGTGCAAAGCCTTCTATACCGTTTTTGAGAAATCTTTCACGCATTCGCTCGCGGTGGCCTTCGTGCATGACAGAACCTCCTCTTTTGTTTGGATAAAAAAATAAAGAATAGAGAATAAAACTTGCATATTCCCGTATTCTTTGTTTCAAAGGTGGCGGAACAAATACTTGTTCCGCCAATTTTGGTGACCCCAGAGGGAATCGAACCCTCGTTTTAGCCGTGAGAGGGCTACGTCCTAGGCCGCTAGACGATGGGGCCACAGCAAGGTATAGTTTAGCACGGATTGAATAAATTGTCAAGCGTTTTATAAAAAATAGGGTGGAGTTTTTCTCCGCCCTATTTCACCTTAAAAATGTACTTTAAGATGCCGCCCCAAAAACGAGGCGCCTTCCATACAACGATTTTCAAAAAGACGCACCTCCCATTTATTCGCCGCTAAAAAAGCACCAGCCGATGATAATCAGCATAATGGCTTCAATAATGGCCAAAATCCACAGAGGTAAGGCGGCTGCAAGCAATGCACCCGTGGAAAAAGATAAAATTATAACACCGATTGCCCTGCGTTTACCACACATTATGTACACCTCCGTCTACCATCATAGTATTCGGAGATGAAAGAAAGCGTTACTCTTTTTATACCTCTTTTAAAAACTTTGTCCAGCGGGGGATGGAAAAGGCACAGAGAATGACGCCGAGGCCGGCAATACAAATCCAGGCGGTAAGAGATGCGTTCCAGCCAAATCGGTCAGAGAGTGCGCCGATGCCGACTGATGAAAGCGCTGTTCCGCCATAGGCGCAGGCATTCAAAAAACCGGTAAGCGTCGCAGCTTTTCCGTATTTTGAGAAAAAACCGGGAATGGCGGTAATGAGCATTAAATTTGCACCGTACATAGATGAAGTGATAATGGTGCCGAAAAGAAGCGCAAGAATTGGACTTTGCGTAGGGAAAAGCCGAATTCCGATGCTGCCGACAAGGGCGGCTATGAAAAAGAACAGGGAGGTTTTTGCTTCGTTTTTGAATACTTTGTCATTTAAGAATGTGGAAAGGTACAGACAAAGCATGCTGAAAATTGGCATTATAATCGTTAAAAGAATAGATAGCTCACTGGGCAGATGAAATGTGTCCATAATAAATGTGGGCATCCAGAGTGTGACGCTTTCTTTTAAAGCACCGTGAAGAAGCGTTGCGAGTGTTATGAGTATAATGCCTGCAGAAACAAGTGTTTTGATGGAAAACCCTTCTAAGACGGTTTCTTTTTGTACTTCGGTCGTTTCTTCAAATTTGCCGAAAGAAGCACGGTGTGATTCGATTTTCTTCATACCTGAAAGCCAAAGAAAGGAGACACAAAAACCTAAAACAGAGGAAAAAATAAAAAGCAGCTTCCAGTTGCCGAGGAAAACAAACAAAAAGGCGAGAAGATATACTAAAAGGGTACCAACTGTATTGGAGGTGGAAACACGGACGTACATTTTAGATAAATCTTTTTTTCGATAGCTTTCTGTAAAAATACGGAGCATCGGTGGCCAAAGCATAGCCTGGGCGAGACCGTTCACACACCATACCGGAAAGAAAAAATCTATTGGTAACAAAGCCATCAGCATGTTACAAAGAGATGTGGTAAAAATACCGCCGAACATAACATACCGTGGGGAAAACCTGTCACCTAAAATGCCACTTATAATTTGACCGAAGGCATAAAAAATGGTGCCGCCTGTACTTATAAATCCGGCACTTGTCATAGAGAGCCCCGCTGACTTTATTATTTCCGGCATAACAGCACCGTAATTGAGCCTTGCAATATACCCTGCGGTATAAACGAGCCACGATAAAACGAGTAAATAGGTCATATATTTAGGATTTGTCAGCTTCTTTGTCTCCATGCATATTCTCCTCTTAAAAAACTTTTGTAATTATACCACAAGGGTAAGGGGTTGTCAAGGAAGAAAACAGCATAAAAACGCCAAACGTTTCTTGACAAATTGCCTTAATTATGTTATAATTTTATACTAAATGAAAATAGAATGGAGAACCCCATGTTTGATAAATTATCGTTTATAGAAACAAGACATACAGAGCTCAGTGAAAAAATCAGCGACCCTGCGGTTATTGCCGATCAGGAGACATGGCGAAAATTGTGCAAAGAGCATTCTGATATTTCGCCCATTGTTGATAAATACAGAGAGTATAAATCTGCAAAAGAAACCATAGAAGAAGCGCAGGTGCTTCTTGAAACGGAGACAGATAAGGATTTTAAAGAGATGCTCCTTTCGGAGATAGAAGAATCGAAAGAAAAAATAGAAGAAATTTCTGAGGAACTGAAAATCCTTCTTCTGCCTAAAGACCCCAACGATGAAAAGAATGTTATTGTGGAAATTCGCGGCGGTGCAGGCGGCGACGAAGCGGCACTTTTTGCGGCGGACCTTTACCGGATGTACACCATGTATGCCGAGGCTCGAAGATGGAAAATTGAGGTGCTCAGCTCTAATATTACCGACATTGGCGGCGTAAAGGAAATTTCCTTCATGATTGCAGGGCAGGGGGCGTATAGCCGTCTTAAGTTTGAAAGCGGTGTGCACCGTGTACAGCGTGTGCCGGCTACTGAATCCGGCGGCAGAATTCATACCTCCACCGTAACAGTTGCCGTGCTTCCCGAAGTTGAAGACGTTGAGGTTGAAATCAACCCCAATGACCTGAAAATTGACGTATTCCGTGCAGGCGGCCCCGGCGGCCAGTGCGTTAATACTACGGACTCCGCTGTTCGAATCACCCATTTACCAACCGGTATTGTTGTTTCCTGTCAGGACGAAAAGAGTCAGCATAAAAACAAGGATAAGGGTATGAAAATTCTTCGCTCCCGTATTTATGACCTTATGCAAAAAGAGCAACACGACTCTATTGCCCAGGAAAGAAAGAGCCAGGTCGGCACAGGGGACAGAAGCGAAAGAATCCGAACCTATAACTTCCCGCAAGGAAGAATCAGCGACCACCGTATCGGGCTTACAATTTATAAAATTGATGCTTTCTTAAACGGTGATATGGATGAGGTGATTGATGCGCTGATTACGAATGCACAAAGTGAAAAATTAAAGGGCGAAGAAATGTAGCCCATATAAACTATAGAAAAACAAGGAGTGTTTAGCATGAAAGAGTTACTTCTCGGGAATGCGGCGATTGCCCGTGGCGCTTATGAAGCGGGCGTAAAAGTATTTTCTTCCTATCCGGGTACACCCAGTACGGAAATTACGGAAAATGCCGCAAAATACGATGAAATTTATGCAGAATGGGCACCGAATGAAAAGGTTGCCCTGGAAGTTGCAATCGGTGCATCCGTAGCAGGCGTCAGAAGCTGTGCCTGTATGAAGCACGTAGGTCTTAACGTTGCGGCCGATCCGCTTTTTACGGTAGGATACACAGGCGTTCGCGGCGGTCTTGTCATTTGTGTTGCAGATGACCCCGGTATGCACAGCTCCCAGAACGAGCAGGACAGCCGTCACTATGCGGAATCCGCAAAAGTTTTAATGCTGGAGCCTTCCGACAGCGGTGAATGTAAGGAATATATGAAAGCGGCATACGAGCTTTCCGAAAAATTCGATTCTCCCGTCCTCCTTCGCCTTTCCACTCGTATTGCTCATTCTCAGAGCCTTGTAGAACTTGGTGAAAGGGAAGAAGTTGCTGATAAACCCTACGAAAAGGATGCCATGAAGTATGTTATGATGCCTGCCATGGCAAGGGGAAGACATACGGCAGTTGAAGAGCGTCTCCAAGATGCGGCGGCCTATGCAGAAACCTCTCCTTTAAACACCGTAGAGTATAATGACAAGAAAATCGGTATTATTACCGCAGGCACGGGGTATTTTTACGCAAAAGAAGCACTTCCTGATGCAAGCTTTTTAAAGCTTGGTATGGTTTATCCTCTTCCCGAAAAATTGATTTTAGATTTTGCGAAAAACGTGGATAAGCTCTATGTCATCGAAGAACTTGATCCCTTTATTGAAAACCATGTAAAACGCCTCGGTATTCCCGTAGAAGGAAAATCCGTAATGCCTGTAAAAGGCGAAATTACAGCGGCTATGATTCGTGAAAAGATTCTCGGCGCCGCAAAACCCGCCATTCAAAAAGCAGATGAACCCATCCCTGTTCGTCCGCCTGTTCTTTGCCCCGGTTGTCCGCACCGTGGTATGCATTATGTTCTTAAAAAACTTGGCCTTCGTGTAACGGGCGATATCGGCTGTTACACACTTGGTGCACTTGCTCCCCTTGAAAGCATCGACACTTGCGTATGCATGGGTGCAGGCATTGGCATGGCTCACGGTATGGAAATGGCAACAGGCAGAAACCCGAAAACCGTAGCCATTATCGGCGACAGCACCTTTATGCATTCCGGTATTACAGGCCTTATAAACGTTGTTTACAATAAAGGTACTTCTACCACGATTATTCTCGACAACTCTATTACCGGCATGACAGGCCACCAGCAAAACCCCACCACAGGTCTTACTTTGAAGGGCGAGCCTACAAAGCAGGTTGATCTTGAGGCGCTTTGCCATGCAATCGGTATTGACAGAGTAGTCATCTGTGACCCCTTTGATGTGGATGCCTTTGAAAAGGTTGTAAAAGAAGAAGTGGCGGCGGAAGAGCCTTCTGTTATTATTGCACAGCGTCCTTGCGCACTGCTCAAAAGCGTAAAGTTTACCGGTAAGGCAGTGCTGGATGCAGATAAATGTAAAAACTGCAAAATGTGTATGAAGCTCGGTTGCCCTGCAATTAGCTTTAGAGATGGTATTAAAATTGATGCAACACTCTGTAACGGCTGCGGACTTTGCATGAACGTATGCAAATTCGGCGCTCTTTCAAAGGAGGAAACGAAATGAATATATTAATTGCCGGTGTCGGCGGTCAAGGTACACTTTTAGCTAGCAGAATCCTCGGCCGTGTAGCGCAGGATGGCGGTTACGACGTTAAGGTATCGGAAGTCCACGGCATGAGTCAGCGTGGCGGTAGCGTTGTAACATATGTAAAATATGGTGAAAAGGTATATTCTCCCATTGTAGAAGAAGGGGAGGCAGATATCGTACTCGCCTTTGAGGAACTGGAGGCTTACCGTTATTTGCCGTACCTTAAGAAAGGCGGCAAGCTCCTTTTAAACACCCAGTGCACAGACCCTATGCCCGTTATCACAGGGAAAATGCAGTATCCTGCCGACATTACCGGAAAAATCAGCGCAATGGGCATTGATATGACGGCGGTGGATGCACTTTCTCTTGCACAGGAAGCAGGAAGCGAGAAGGCTGTAAACGTCGTTTTGATCGGCGTTTTGGCGGCGCATACAGATATTCCTCAGGCAGAATGGATTTCTGCCATTGAAAGAACAGTTCCGCCAAAGTTTTTGGACATTAACAAGAAGGCATTTAGCTTAGGGTATGAGGAGTGATTACCATGTCGAAAATGTGGAATGAAAAAGTAGAGTCTATGTCTCGTGATGAGATTTTTGCCGTCCAGTCGGAAAATCTTCGTCAGACGGTTAAAAGAGTATATGAAAATGTGCCCTTTTACCGTGCAAAAATGGATAAAGAAGGCGTTTTGCCCGGTGACATTAAGGATGCTGCCGACATTGTAAAACTGCCTTATACCTACAAACAGGATCTTCGTGATACATATCCCTTTGGTCTTTTTGCGGTTCCCATGGATGAGGTTGTACGTATTCATGCTTCTTCCGGTACAACGGGGAAACAGACTGTAGTCGGTTACACAAGAAAGGATCTTGATACATGGTCGGAAATTGTTGCTCGCTGTCTTACCATGGCAGGAGCTAACAAATCCTCTGTTGTACAGGTTTCTTATGGTTACGGCCTTTTCACAGGCGGTCTTGGCGCCCATTCCGGTGCCGAGAAAGTTGGTGCCACAGTTGTGCCTACTTCAACGGGCAACACAGCAAGACAGGTAACAGTTATGCAGGATTTTGGTACAACCGTACTTTGCTGTACGCCGTCTTATGCACTGTTTATTGCAGAAACCATTGAACAAATGGGCATTGATAAAAATGCATTAAAACTGAAAACCGGTATTTTTGGTGCAGAACCTTGGACCGAACCCATGCGTGCGGAAATTGAGCGCCGTCTCGGCATCAGCGCACATGATATTTACGGACTGAGCGAAGTTATGGGCCCCGGTGTTTCCATGGATTGTGAATATAAAAACGGCCTTCATATCTGGGAAGATCACTTCCTGCCTGAAATCATTAACCCTGAAACAGGCGAGCAGATGGGGGATAAGGAAAACGGTGAACTTGTTTTTTCCTGTATTACAAAAGAAGCGCTTCCGCTTCTTCGTTATCGCACCCATGACGTATCAAGCCTTGACCGCAGCACCTGTGCTTGCGGCAGATCACATGCAAGAATGGCAAAACCCTCCGGAAGAACCGACGATATGCTTATTATCCGTGGCGTAAATGTGTTCCCGTCTCAGATAGAAAGTGTTCTTCTGGATGTTGGCGATACATCACCCCATTACATGATTTATGTAGACAGAAAAGACAATCTTGACATTATGGAAGTACAGATTGAAGTTTCCGACAGTGTATTTTCCGATAAAGTACGCACACTTGAAGACCTTGGCGGAAAAATCCGCAGCCGCCTTGACAGTGTTCTCGGCATAAGCGCAAAGGTTCGCCTTGTTGAACCCGGCACAATTCCCAGAAGTGAAGGTAAGGCAAAACGAGTCATTGATAAGCGTGTACTGTAAGAAAGGAGAATAAAAATGTTCGTACAGCAGATTTCTGTTTTTGTTGAAAACAAACCGGGCAGAATGGCAAAAGTGGCCGCCTGCCTTGCAGAAAACAATATTAACCTGCAAGCAATGAGCATTGCAGACACCTCTGATTTCGGTATCCTCCGGTTTATTGTAGACAGACCTGAAGAGGCAAAAGCCGTGCTGAAAGAAAAAGGCTTCGCCGTTCGATTGACGGATGTAATTGCAGTTCCGCTTTCTCATTCTCCCGGAAGCCTTGCCCGTGTTATGAATGTACTTGATGCAAACGGTATAGGCGTTGAATATATGTATGCTTTTACTGCAAAAACCAGTGCAGATGCAATCGCTGTTCTTTGCACAGAAAATCCGGAAATTACTTTGAAAGCTTTGCAGGATGGCAAAATTGAAGTTCTTCCGAGAGAGGTTGTGTACGGCGCTTGAATAGTTATTTAGAGTCTTTTTCCGTGGATAGTCGTGTTATATCAGCGGCGGCAGATGTGGAAAAAGATATTAAACCGTATTTTGCGGAGATTGAAAAAAAGGAAGCCGTCAATCAGGCAAAAGTTCTCGCAGCTTTCCGAAATCATAAAATCAGCGCTGCCCACTTTAACCCCACGAGCGGTTATGGATATGACGATCTGGGGAGAGATACGCTGGATCTCGTGTTTGCTGAAACATTTGGTACGGAAGCGGCGCTCGTTCGTCCCCATTTTATCTCGGGAACCCATACGCTTACTGTCATGCTGTTTGCCGTTCTTCGCCCGGGTGATGTTCTTTTATCTGTCACAGGGGACCCTTACGATACCCTGACTGATGTTATCTGTGGGAATGAGGGCGGTTCATTAAAGGAATTTGGCATCGGCTACGATAAGGTGGAGCTTAAAAACGACACTTTTGATTTGGAAGGCATTGAAAAAGCGCTTGAAAATGAAAAAGTCCGTGCCGTATTTATGACCCGTTCCAAAGGATATGCATGGCGTGAGAGTTTTTCCTGTGGGGAAATGGAAAAGGCGGCGGCCTTTATCCGAAACCGCAGGAGCGATGTTTTGATTCTTGTGGACAATTGTTACGGTGAATTTGTTGATACGGTGGAACCGTCCTTTGCTGACCTTTTTGCCGGGTCCCTCATTAAAAATCCGGGCGGTGGTCTTGCACCCTCCGGTGGCTATATTGCAGGAAAAAGCGACTATGTTCGTCTTGCGGCAGATCGCCTTACTGCACCGGGCCTTGGACTGGAAGGCGGTGCAAACTTTGGCGTTATGAAAGAGCTTTTTATGGGATTTTTTATGGCACCTCATGTGGTGGCACAGGCGGTAAAATGTGCAGTATTTTGTGCGGCACTTATGGAAAAACTTGGCTTTGAGGTTTGCCCCAAACCTGCAGATGCAAGAAATGACATTATTGAGGCAATTCGTTTTGGGAAACCTGAATATGTGATTGCATTTTGTAAGGGATTGCAGTCGGCATCTCCCGTAGATTCTTTTGTTACACCTGAGCCGTGGGCAATGCCCGGTTATCAAAATGAAGTTATTATGGCAGCCGGCGCTTTTACACAAGGTTCATCCATTGAAATCAGCGCCGATGGCCCAATCCGTCCGCCTTATGTTGCCTATATGCAAGGCGGCCTTACCTATGAAAGCGGAAAGCTTGCCGTTATGTGCGGTGCATCCGCCGTTATGAATAGTATATAAAAACGGGGAAAAAGAAAATCAAACGGTGTCAGATTGGCGCCGGGCCAGTCGAGAAACCCTTGAATATAAGGAGATGTAGTTAAAATGAAGTTAGTTATAGTCGTTCATGCACCAATTTCATATAAGTATATAACTCCTTATAAATCTTTCTAAATGGCTATAAACAAAGGACTGTCACAAGAACCAAATTCTATATACTCCCGCATAACACTATATATTTCATAAAAAATTGGTGTCAGAAATGGTGTCAGGGATGATTTGATAAAAGAGTTTGACACACAACTTAAAAACAAAATCAAATTAAAAGTCTACTTTAATTCGATAGTGATCGACTTGAATAAATGAAAATATGGTGTATAATTGTAACTGATAAGGGGGTTTTGCTATGAATGATTATATTTTTGGTAAAAAAATTTATAAAATGCGCACCAATGCAAAGTTGTCACAGAGCCAGCTTGCAGAGATGCTTGGCGTTTCTAATAAAGCTGTTTCAAAATGGGAAAACGGAAGTGCAAAACCGCATGTTGATATGATAAAGAAACTTGCGGCAGTATTCGATATGTCAGTTGACGAATTGCTCTCTTTAGAAGTGAGTAATAAAGAGATTCAAATTACAAAAATTGTAATCACCGGGGGTCCGTGCGCTGGTAAAACTACAGCAATGAGTTGGATACAAAACGCATTCACAGAGCTTGGTTATTATGTGGTATTTATCCCCGAAACAGCAACAGAACTCATTACTGCAGGGATTGCGCCTTGGACATTAAATAGTAACCTTGATTATCAGATATGTCAGATAAAGTTGCAGCTTGAAAAGGAAAAAATCTATCGCAATGGTGCACAAAGTGTATTCAATTATGATAAGGTTTTAATTGTCTGTGACAGAGGAACAATGGATAACAAAGCATATATGTCCGACTTGGAATTTTCACAAGCAATGACAAAGCTTAAACTAAACGAAACCGAGTTGAGAGATGAATATGATGCTGTGTTCCATTTGGTAACTGCCGCAAAAGGGGCTGAAGAGTTTTATACTCTTTCTAATAATCAAGCGAGAACGGAAACTGTAGAAGAGGCTGCTGCGATGGATGATAAACTCATTGCTGCATGGACAGGACATCCCCACTTAAGAGTTATTGATAATAGTATGGGCTTTGAGGATAAAATGAAAAAGCTGATTTCGGAAATCTCTGCTTTCTTAGGCGAACCGGAACCATATGAAATAGAACGAAAATTCCTGATTGAATATCCAGATATAAAGCTTTTGGAAACAATTCCTAATTGCCGCAAAGTCGAAATTATACAGACATATCTTAACTCCACTCTTAATGAAGAGGAACGTGTACGCCAACGTGGCGAAAATGGAAATTACATATATTTTAAAACAATAAAACGAACAATTTCCGGTACTAAACGAGTAGAAATTGAAACAAGGCTCTCCAAAGATGAATATCTTACCTTGCTAATGAATTCTGATACAAGCAAAAAACAAATTCGTAAAAATAGATATTGCTTGACTTATGATAATCAGTACTTCGAGATTGATGTTTATCCCTTCTGGAGTGACAGAGCAATTGCAGAGATAGAACTATGCAAAGAAAATACAGCGATAAATTTTCCCGATTATATAAAAGTGATAAAAGAAGTTACAGATGATGAAAACTATAAGAATTCAGCTTTAGCAAATACAGGAGGTAAAGAATAATGAGTTTTTTTAGTGCTCTATTTGGAGGAAAAAAATGTTCCGAAGAGAAAAATATAACAAAAAGTTTGGATAGCGAAAAACTGATGACTTCTCAGTTTGCTGCTCTGTATTTGAAAGAGGGTAACGAAGAATATAAAAATGTATATTTATCGAGATTGATAAAAATTGGTTTTGCAAAACAAAACGCTGAAAAACTATTTGATTTTGAATGTGATGTAATACGAAAATACAATAAAAACTATTTATTATCCCCAGGATTTACAAAGGATTGGTTTTTCGGATTATCACAGCCTTTTTTCTTAAATTATCCAATAACCAAAGAAGATATTTTGAAAGAGCAGTTTTTTACTGTAAGTGAATTGTGCAAAATTGTAGATGAAGCTGAATGGCACTTTTGGAACAGTCACGAAAGGTGTTTGAGTGACGAAGTTTGGAATGAGATATTTGAATGGCGATTAAAAGGAAACGGAATGACATTTGCTTGTGAATATCTTGAAATGATCGAAAAGAAAACGGGTGTAAGTAGTTCTGAACTTAGTAGTTTCGTCGGATCACAAGGAGAACACCTATCAAAATATAAATGGGAATAATTTTGAAAAAACAAATGAGATCAAAATGGTGTCAAATTGGTGTCAGACCATTTGAGAAACCTTGAAAATAAAGGAGATTTGAAATAAATGAAATTAGGTATAGTCGGTTTGCCGAATGTCGGTAAAAGTACGCTTTTTAATGCAATTACGCATGCGGGGGCGCAGTCGGCAAACTACCCGTTTTGCACCATAGAGCCGAACGTTGGCGTTGTGGCAGTTCCCGATAAACGTCTTGACAAGCTCGCCGAAATGTATAATCCCGAAAAGCTTACGCCGGCATATATAGAATTTGTAGATATTGCCGGTCTTGTAAAGGGTGCATCCCGTGGGGAAGGTCTTGGCAACAAGTTTTTGGCACATATTCGTGAGGTGGATGCTATTGTCCATGTTGTCCGCTGTTTTGATGACTCTAACATTGTTCACGTTGACGGCTCCGTAAGCCCCAAACGTGATACGGAAACCATTAACTTAGAGCTGATTTTTGCAGACCTTGAAATGGTGACAAAACGGCACGAAAGAGTTTCAAAACTCGTCAAAACCGGTGACAAGAAATACGCTGTTGAGGCGGACCTTCTCTCTCGAATTATTGAAACCCTTGAAAAGGGGCTTCCCGCAAGAAGTATGCAGTTTACGGAAGAGGAAGAAGAAATTCTCCGTGAAATTTCTCTTTTAACCATAAAGCCCGTTATCTATGCGGCAAACGTTTCAGAGGATGGTCTCCATAATAACCCTTATATGGACGAGCTTTTGGAAATCGCAAAAGCAGAGAAAGCAGAAGTTCTTCCCATTTCTGCAAAAATCGAAGAAGAAATTGCAGACCTTGAAGGGGAAGAAAAACAGATGTTTTTGGAAGAAATGGGTCTTTCCGCATCGGGCCTTGACCGCCTTGTGGAAAAGAGCTATTCCCTCCTGGGGCTTATCAGCTTTCTGACAGCAGGTCCCAAGGAAGTACGCGCCTGGACTATTACGAAAGGCACAAAAGCACCCGGCGCCGCAGGCAAAATTCACTCTGATTTTGAACGTGGATTTATCCGTGCGGAAGTCATCGCCTATGATGAGCTTATCGCTCTCGGCTCCACCGTGGCCGCAAAGGAAAAAGGTCTTATTCGAAGCGAAGGGAAGGAATACGTTATGCAGGACGGTGACGTGGTCGTATTCCGCTTTAATGTATAATGTTTATTAAAGATATTTTTGAAAGTAAAGAAACCGTAATTTCTCTTGAGGTGTTTCCGCCAAAACCTGAAGTACCCATGGGGGACGTTTTGCCGGCAGTACATGCGCTGGCGAAAACAAAACCCTCGTATATGAGTGTTACATACGGTGCCGGTGGCGGCAATACGGCAAATGCGCTGGAAGTGGCATCTGCCATCCAGAATGATTTTGATGTGACGGCACTTGCGCATCTTACATGTGTTGGCGCAAAGCGGGAAAATATTATTGGTATTTTAGATTCGTTCAAAAACAATAATATCGAGAACATCCTTGCGCTTCGTGGGGATTTTCCGCAAGGTGTTTCCTTTGATAAGGATCGTATGGATTATAAATATGCCTATGAATTGATCCGAGAAATTAAAGCTTACGGCGGCTTTTGCGTTGGTGGTGCCTGTTATCCGGAAGGGCACGTGGAAAATCCCAATAAAGAAAAAGATATTGACAATCTTCTTTATAAAGTGGAAGCCGGCGTTGATTTTCTTGTCACACAGCTTTTCTTTGATAACAATATGCTCTATAGTTTCCTTTACCGCCTTGCGGCGAAGAACATTTCCGTGCCTGTAACGGCAGGTATTATGCCCGTCACCACTGCAGGCTCCATAAAACGTATGTGCGCGATGAGCGGCGCAACGCTTACGCCGAAATTCAGGAATATGGTGGACAAGTTTGGCGATAAACCGGAAGCTTTAAAACAAGCAGGCATTGCCTATGCCACAGAGCAGATTATTGATCTTATCTCAAACGGCGTTCGCCGTATTCACATTTACACAATGAATAAGCCTGAAATTGCAGGCAAAATAATGGAAAATATCAGCAGTATCATAAGCTGAGAGGAAAGCACTATGCTAAAAGAAGCACTCAGATATTTAGGCATACAGGGCGAGGCGGACCGGGATACGGTTCGCCTTGTTTCAGAATGCATGGAAACGGTGAAACGGGCGGCATCGCCTTCTTTTGTCAGCCGTACTTTCAGCATGGAGGAATTTATGCCCTTTCTTTTTGGTGAGGACTTAAAACACCATCTTGCAGGCGCAAAGGCTGTATTCGTTTTTGCCGCAACATTAGGTCACGGCGTGGACCTTGCCATACGAAAAGCGCAGGCGGTGGATATGGCACGGGCGGCAGGCATAGATGCCTGTGCGGCGGCTTATATTGAAAATTACTGTGACAGCATTATGCCCGGTGGTCTTCCGTCATACCGGCGCTTTAGTCCCGGGTACGGCGATTATCCGCTGTCTGTGCAACCGAAACTTTTAAAAGCAATCGATGCCGGAAGAATCGGCGTATCAACCCTGGACAGCTTTATGCTTCTGCCAACAAAGTCGGTTACGGCCATTGTGGGCATGAAAGAATCGGAGGTTTAAAATATGGAACTTAAATTCGGTGAAAAATTGCATTTTATAGATGGTGCCATGGGTACTATGCTCGGAAGAGTGGATGGTGTGCCCGAAGCACTCGTTCTTACTGACCCCGACCGCATATTGGATATTCATAAACAGTATGTAGATAGCGGTGCAGATATTATTACAACCAACACCTTCGGTGCAAACCGCCATAAACTGGCAGGAACAGGATATACCGTTTCTGAAATTGTCCAAAGTGCCGTGAGCCTTGCAAAAAAAGCGGCAGGGGACAGGGCGGCGGTGACCCTTGATATCGGCCCCACAGGCGCACTTTTAAAGCCCATGGGCACGCTTCCTTTTGAAGAGGCTTATGATATCTTCAAAGAAGTGGTGCTTTCAGGAAGTGGTGCCGATATGATTTCAATTGAAACCATGACGGATACATATGAACTGAAGGCAGCAGTTCTTGCGGCAAAAGAAAACTCTGATTTGCCCGTTCTTGCCACCGTCAGCCTTGATGCCAAAGGCCGTCTTTTAACCGGTGCAAACCTTGGCGCTGTTGTTGCCCTTTTGGAGGGGTTAGGCGTTGATGCATTAGGTCTTAACTGCGGTCTTGGCCCTGTGCAGTTTAAAGAATTCTTTGAAACACTCAAAAGCATTACTTCCATCCCAATAGCACTTCTTCCCAATGCAGGGCTGCCTAAAATGGAAAACGGAAAAACGACTTATGATTTAACACCTTCCGATTTTGCAGAACATATGCGTGCTTTCGCTGAAGGCGGCGCTCATATCCTTGGCGGCTGTTGTGGGACGACGCCTGAGCACATTCGCCTGATGACTGCGGCGTGCAAGGGGATTTCGCCTATGCCGCCGACAGAAAAAAACATCACCGTCGTTTCTGCATACGGCGATGCGGTGGAAATCGGTGCTTCTCCTGTTATCATCGGCGAACGCATCAATCCCACAGGCAAAAAAAGGTTTAAGGAAGCGCTTCGAAATGATGACATTCAGTATATTCTCGCAGAAGGCATTTCCCAGGAGGCGGCTGGTGCACATATTCTTGATGTAAACGTCGGTCTTCCCGAAATTGACGAAGGGGAAATGATGACAAAAGCCATTACACAGTTGCAGGGCGTATTAAGTCTTCCCCTTCAAATTGATACAGGGGACGCCCGTGTAATGGAAAAGGCGGCACGCCTTTATAACGGCAAGCCACTATTTAATTCTGTTAACGGCAAAAAGGAAAGCATGGAAGCTGTTTTCCCCATTGTCAAAAAGTATGGCGGTGTCGTCGTCGGTCTTACTTTAGACGAAAACGGTATTCCGGATAAAGCGGAAGGCAGAATTGAAATTGCACAGAGAATTATTAAAACGGCAGAAAAATACGGCATTTCGAAAAAGGACATTTTAATAGATGCTTTGACCCTTGCAGTAAGTGCCGGGGAAGGCGGAGCGGAAGAAACGCTGAAAACCTTAAACTATGTGCGCCATACCCTTGGCGTTAACACCGTACTTGGCGTGTCCAACATATCCTTTGGTCTTCCGTGTCGAGAAGCCGTAAATACAGCATTTTTTGCACTGGCACTTGAAAACGGACTTTCAGCCGGCATTATCAATCCAAAATCCGAAGGTATGATGCGTGTGTATGATGCTTTTTGTGTTCTTCACGGCTTTGATGAAGGCTGCAGAAGGTATGTGGAAAAATATAGCGGCGAAGTTTCTGCACCTGCCGCTTGTGAAACAGAGGCATCTCTTTATGATATGATTAAAAAAGGCCTCCGAGGCGGCGCATACCGTGCGGCTAAGGAAATGCTTTCGGAAATGGAACCCATGCGCCTTGTAGAAGAGATTATGATTCCTGCTCTTGACGAAGTGGGGAAGGGGTTTGAAAACGGAACGGTATTTCTGCCCCAGCTTCTGCAGAGTGCCGAGACCGTAAAAGAAGCCTTTGAAGCTGTAAAAGAATCGGCAAAAGGAGAAACAGTAAAGAAAGGAAAAATCATCCTTGCTACCGTTTACGGTGACATTCACGATATCGGCAAAAACATCGTAAAACTTCTGCTTGAAAATTACGGATATCTCGTAATTGATCTCGGCCGTGACGTTACGCCTTCCGCTATTTGCGAGGCGGCGTTAAAGGAAGAGGCGGATATCGTTGGCCTTAGCGCACTTATGACCACAACTGTGGGCAGCATGGAAGAAACTGTACGGCTTTTAAAAGAAAAAGGATATAAAGGCAAGGTTATGGTTGGGGGTGCCGTTCTTACAAAAGAATATGCTGACGGTATAGGCGCTGACTTTTACGCCAAAGATGCCCTTTCCGGTGTTTCCTTTGCAAAAG
>JAFSCR010000028.1 GCA_017436645.1 Clostridia bacterium
ATTTCATACTAAACTCCTCCTTAACCGACAGTAATTCTTTCCTGTGGTTTCTTTGATATGTTGTGTTGTTTATTAGATAATGCTGCAAATATAAGTGTGAGTCCGCCGACTCTCCCAAAGAACATAAGCCCTATTAAAACAATTCTTGACACAGTGCCAAGATAAGGTGTAATTCCAAGAGTAAGTCCTACTGTTCCTATTGCTGATGCTGATTCAAACAAACACTCCATAAGCGGAAGGTTTTCAACTCCGCTTATGATAAGACCGCCTGTAAGGAACAAGACAAGATACATCAAAAGTATTGCCGCTGCATTTTTAAGTGTTGCATCTGCAATTCTTCTGCCAAAGCACTCAACATCATCCTTCTTTCTGAATACTGATATTACTGCAAATATAAGTACTGCTGCAGTTGTTGTCTTCATACCACCTGCTGTTGAGCCGGGTGAACCGCCAATCAGCATTAAAATAATTGTAATCGCTTGCCCTATTCCGCTTATCTTTGTCAGGTCTGCTGTGTTAAATCCTGCCGTTCTCGGTGTTACCGACTGAAACAGGGAATTTAATATTCTTTCGTTTAGTGGCAATTCATTAAACTCTGCAAAGTAAAAATATATTGCAGGCGCAATTATCAAAAAGAGCGTGGCTGATAACACAACCTTTGTCTGCATACGATATTTTTTTATATGGTGTTTATTTGTCTTTATATCTTCCCATACAAGAAAACCAATACCGCCTATGATAATAAGAAGCATTATAACTGCATTTATAAGGGGTTGTGCAGAATATGATGTAAGGGATGAGAACGGAGCTTTTGTTCCCATCAGGTCAAACCCTGCATTGCAAAAAGCTGATACAGAATGGAATATGCCGAGCCATATACCTTTCAAGCCAAATTCCTTGCAAAATACTGTTGAAAGAAGAATTGCACCTATAAGCTCAATTAAGAAGGTCGTTTTTAATATAAAGCCTGTGAGTTTTACAATTCCGCCGACCTTCGGAGCTGATATTGCATCCTGCAGGGTGCTTCTTTGCATAAGGCCGATTTTCTTTCCTGCAAGCATTGCCATTGAAACAGATAGCGTTACAATTCCAAGACCTCCAACCTGAATGAGCAAGAGAATTATAAACTGTCCAAACATCGACCAATGCGTTGCAGTATCGTGAACAACAAGGCCAGTCACACACACCGCAGATGTTGAGGTAAATAACGCATCGGAAAACGGTGTAA
Organism: Clostridia bacterium; assembly: GCA_017436645.1. Lineage (GTDB taxonomy): Bacteria > Bacillota > Clostridia > UMGS1883 > UMGS1540 > SIG447. Next base: position 1,229 of record JAFSCR010000028.1, read on the forward strand.
TCTCTCCACTTGCCGAAGAAATCGGGAGCATTAAGAGAAGTGTGCCTAAAATGATTGAACCGGCAAAGCCGAATATTATTATCTGTGAAGAAGTAAAATGCTTTTTAATTTTTACATTCATAATCAAAACCACCATTTAAGTGTATCTTATTTTCTATTGTCATTTTATCATGACATTTTTTAAGATGGCATTAACGCTTCCGTGTCCGTATTAAGATTTCATTAAGAAAAAAGAGTCAATTTTGCAATTGACTCCTCGATAATATAAACTTTAATAATACATTTCTTTTAATTTTCCATCTTACCAAACAAAACAAAAAGAGGATACCTGATAGGTATCCTCTTTTTGTTGGTGCGCCATCGGGGACTCGAACCCAGGACCCACTGATTAAGAGTCAGTTGCTCTACCAACTGAGCTAATGGCGCATTTCCAAACGACTTTGATATAATACCATAAAGAAAAGTGTTTGTCAACACTTTTTTTAAAATTTTTTGAAAAATTTTGCAGACATAAAAAACGACCTTAAAAAGGTCGTTTTCCATCTTACTTAAATTTACGTTTTCTAGCGGCTTCGGACTTCTTCTTACGCTTTACGCTGGGCTTTTCGTAGTGTTCTCTCTTTCTGATTTCAGATAAAACACCGGACTTTGCACACTGACGCTTAAATCTGCGAAGCGCACTATCTAAAGATTCATTATCTTTAATTCTGATTTCGGACATCTAAATCCCTCCCTCCGAGTATATCTAATTTCGGGAATGTTTATTGCAGCATGCTAAGTACACAGCCTTTCGGCCTCCCGTATATCCATGTAAAAAAGCATTTTGCTAGCTGTAATAAACAAATCTATTATACACGAATGGAAATTATATGTCAAGAAAAACTTTCAAAAAAATAAGAACGCATCCGCAAAATTAGATTTTTACTGATTTTTCATTGACAAGTATTCTAAAAAAGCGTATAATATTTTATATATTTTTTTGAAAGAATCGGTGATACTATGTTGAAAATTACTTTACGTGACGATGTTCAATCTTTCGAAAGCGGCATCACAGGCGGAGAAATTGCAAAAAGCATCAGCGAAGGCCTTTACCGTGCAGCACTCGCCGTAAAGGTGAACGGCCATGTTTCTTCCCTGGATACTCCCATTACTGAAGATGCAACCGTTGAAATCCTTACTTTTGACAGCGAAGAAGGCAAAAACGTATACCGCCACACTGCCTCTCATGTGCTTGCACAGGCTGTAAAGCGTTTATATCCCGCTGCTAAGCTTGCCATCGGCCCCGCTATCGAGAATGGTTTTTATTATGATATTGACCTTGATACAAATCTTTCCATGGATGACCTTGACGCCATCAGTGCTGAAATGAAAAAAATCATCAAGGAAGATTTACCCGTTCGTCGTTTTGTCCTCCCCAGAGAGGAAGCATTAAACCTCATGCGGGACAAAAACGAACCTTACAAAGTTGAACTTATAGAAGACCTGGCGGAAGACGCTGAACTTTCCTTCTACGAACAGGGTGATTTTACGGACCTTTGTGCCGGCCCTCATCTTTCTTCCACAGGAAAACTTAAAGCATTTAAGCTTTTAAGCGTAACAGGTGCCTACTGGAGAGGTAATGAAAAAAATAAAATGCTCCAGCGTATTTACGGCACAGCTTTCCCGAAGAATGCCGATCTTACCGCTTATCTGGAAGCTTTGGAAGAAGCTAAAAAGCGTGACCACAATAAAATCGGTCGTGATCTTGAATATTTTACAACAAGCGAACTGATTGGACAAGGTCTCCCCATTATGCTCCCCAAGGGCGCACAGCTTATGCAGACCTTGCAGCGCTTTGTTGAAGACACAGAAGAAGCCTGGGGCTGGCAGCGTACCAAAACGCCTCTTATGGCAAAAAGTGATCTTTATAAGCTTTCCGGCCATTGGGATCATTATCGTGACGGCATGTTCATTCTCGGCGATCCCGAAAGTGACGATGAAGTTTTTGCACTTCGCCCCATGACCTGCCCGTTCCAGTATCAGGCATACTTAAACCGCGGCAGATCTTATCGTGACCTTCCTATGCGTCTGGGTGAAACCTCTACCCTTTTCAGAAACGAAGCTTCCGGCGAAATGCATGGTCTTATCCGTGTTCGTCAGTTTACCATTTCTGAAGGGCATCTGATGTGTACCCCCGAACAGCTGGAAGACGAATTCAAAAGCTGTCTTGAACTTGCAAACTACATGCTGAAAACAATTGGTCTTTTTGATGATGTCAGCTACCGTTTCTCCCAGTGGGATCCGAGCGACCGTGAAAAATACATCGGCACGGATGAACAGTGGGCTGAAGCACAGGGCATTATGAAGAAGATTCTTGATAATCTTGGCATCAATTACGTTATCGGCATCGGCGAAGCCGCCTTCTACGGTCCGAAACTGGACATTCAGATTAAGAACGTCCACGGCAAAGAAGATACGCTGATTACCCTGCAGGTTGACCAGATGCTCGCCGAAAAGTTTGGCATGGAATATACAGCTGCTGATGGTGAAAAGAAACATCCCTATATTATTCACAGAACAAGCATAGGATGCTATGAACGTACCATTGCGCTCCTTCTTGAAAAATATGCCGGTGCACTTCCCACTTGGATGAGCCCGCAGCAGGTTCGTGTTCTTCCCATCAGCGAAAAATATCTTGATTATGCAAACGAGGTTTGTGCTTCTCTCCGCCGTGCAGGCGTTCGCACAGAGGTTGACAGCCGTGATGAAAAGATTGGATATAAAATCCGCTCTGCACAGCTCGAAAAGCTGCCTTACATGCTGATTGTCGGCGAAGAAGAGCGTGCCCAAGGCGCAGTAGCTGTCCGCTCAAGACGTGACGGCGACAAGGGCAAAATGGCACTCGATGCATTTATCAAAGAAATTACAGAAGAAATCGCAACCAAAGCGAGGTAAAACAATGCGCATCACAGTAAACCCACATGCGTTTACGGATATGCAACTGGAAAATGCCGCCGCCATTTTGCAAGGCGGCGGCATTTGTGCTTTTCCGACCGAAACTGTTTATGGTCTTGGTGCAAACGCATTTGATGAAAAAGCCGTTAAAAAAATATTTGAAGCCAAAGGCAGACCCCAGGATAATCCATTAATTGTTCATGTTTCCGACAGAAGTCAGCTGGATGATATTTGCACAGTTACACCTTTAGCGGAAATGCTTATGGACAGATTCTGGGGCGGACCGCTCACATTAATTCTCCCCAAAAAAGAGGCTGTTCCTTACTCTGTTACGGCAGGACTGGAAACGGTCGCCGTAAGGCTCCCCTCCCATCCTGTTGCAAATGCACTCATAAGACTTTCCGGCCTTCCCATTGCGGCACCAAGTGCAAATCTTTCGGGAAAACCCAGCCCTACAAGGGCTGCCCATGTTATTGCAGATTTAGAAGGAAGAGCCGACTGTATCATTGATGGTGGCGACTGTCTTTGGGGTGTTGAATCCACTGTGCTTGATTTAACGGTTTCTCCACCTGCCGTATTAAGGCCGGGTGCTGTTACAAAAGAGGAACTTTCAGAAGTGATCGGTGAAGTGATTTACGGTACAGGCGTAGGCGCACCGAAAAGTCCCGGCATGAAATATACCCATTATGCACCGAATGCACCGGTGTATATTGCAGAAGGCGAAGACGCTTTGGCTCGTATTTATTCAGCAGCTGAAAAATTCCAAAAACCCGGCGTACTGTATTATCAAACTGAGAGGCCGAAATTTTCATCGTCCGTATTTGCCGGAAAAAACGAAAAAGAATATGCGGTAAATCTCTTCTTTGCCCTTCGTGAATTTGACAAAATGGGTGTGGACGTTATTTTTGCCATGCCTCCAAAGGAAGGCGGAATGGGCGATGCCGTACGAAACCGCCTCTTTAAATCCGCAGGCGGAAAAACCATATAATTAAAGGTGACTTTATGCATATCTTATTTATTTGCACAGGAAATACATGCAGAAGCCCTATGGCAGAAGCGCTTTTAAATCATACATCACATATTAACACGGCATCCAGTGCCGGAATGTTTGTCCCCTATTCTTCGGGTGCTTCGCCCCATTCCATTACTACAATGTCTTCTTACGGAATAGACATTTCAGGGCATCGTTCAAGACAAGTAACAGACGCTATGATAAAAGAAGCAGATTTGATTTTAACCATGACCGAGGGTCATAAAAAATCCCTTCTGACCATATTCCCCCATGCGGCTGAAAAGACAAAAACGCTTCCCGAATATGCGGGGCTTGCAGGGGACATTGAAGATCCGTTCGGCGGAGATGAAGCGCTTTATTCTTCTTGCGCCGAAAGTATTCTCAAATGCATAAAGGAGGCTAAATTATGATTCGTGCCGCCACAGCGCAGGACGTCCCTTCTATTGCAGACCTGTTTTTTAGAAGCATGCCGTCCCCTTGGAAGACTTCCGATATAGAATCTGTAATTTCTTCCCCAACAATGACGGCATGGGTGCTTGAAGAAAACAAAATTATCAAATGTGCCATTCTACTTCAGGTTTGTATGGATGAAGCTGAAATCCTCTCCATCGCAACAGACCCTTCGGAAAGAAGAAAAGGTTTTGCTCGTACGCTCCTATCATATGTTCTGCGTGATCTTGGTGACGATGTGAATGTGTTTTTGGAGGTCCGTGCAAAAAATCAAGGAGCGATAGCCTTCTATGAATCCATGCGATTTTTCGTTTACGGCATGCGAAAAGGGTATTATAAATCGCCGCCTGATGATGCAATACTGATGAAATTGACAAATATTTAAACCTCTAACTCAATTTTTATAAAACGGACTTTTCGTTGAAACCTCAAAAATTTTAATGGTTTATTTGTAATTTTTTTCGTAAAGTTGATTGTGTTGAACAAAAGTATTTTAAGTGATAATTTAATCTACAAGAAAGCACTGTCAATAAGCCTCCCTTGTGTAAAGGGAGGTGGGTTGCGAAGCAGCACGGAGGGATTGTATGAACTATAAACATAACAAAAAATGGTACCACTTGCAAAAGCACTTCGAAAGAATATAACAAAAGAAGAAAGGCCCTTTGGTATGATTATTTAAGAAAATACCCTATTCGGTTTATACGCCAGAAAGTTATAGGAAAATAAATTGTTGATTTTTACTGTGCCAAAGCAAAGCTTATTATTGAATTGGATGGCTCACAGCATTATGATGATAAAGGAAGAGAAATAGATACTTTTAGAACAGAGTTTTTAGAGCATTATGGATTAAAAGTTTTAAGAATATCAAATCTTGATATAAACAAAAACTTTGAGGGAGTATGTATTTTTACTGAAAATGCAATTAACCAATCCCTCCGTCAACTCCGTTGACAGCTCCCATTGCACAAGTGAGCCTTGTTTTAAGTGTTTGCAGAAAAGTGTTGCTTTTAACGGTAAGCTTTCCGACCGAACTTTTTATTCCCTAAAAATATCGTTTTGTTAGAAAAATTAATAAGTCTTAAAGCGTAATGATCAAAAGTGCCATTTTTTACTTGTTCAGGAAAATCAACCATAAGGAGCTTCCGCAACAGGGCACATTGATAAAAAAGATGAAATGATTGACTTTTAAATATTTTTGTGGTAATATAAATAAAATAATACTATAATTCAATTTAAGGTAGGTGCTGATATATGGCAATGATTAAGTGCCCCGAATGCGGCAAAGAGATTTCTGATAAAGCTTTTAGTTGTCCAAATTGCGGTTATCAACCCAATAATACAAACACCCAATATAAAAAGATAATACCTGGTCGCGGCTTTGGTATTTCTTCAATGGTTATGGGAATACTTGGTGCCCTTTATGGCTATTTAGCGTTGACTTCTGCAAATGCAATGCCCGAATATACAAAAGCGGATGCAATTGCAGGTACAATTCTTCCAATTATTTTTGCAGTTTTAGCATTGGTATTTGGATTTGTTTCTCATTCAAGAGGTTATAATAAAGGTCAAAAAAAATCAGGAATAGTTTTAGGTGTAGTTTCACTCCTTTTATGCGTTATAGCTATTATAAGTGCATAAGCAGATATTTATAATTGCACATAGGGATATATTGTAGTGCATAACCTACCATATATTTTTAATTGAAAATCTAGGCAAAAAGTATTCCGCAGAAAATAAAGTTATAAGTATTAAAAAAAGACTTGCCAAAAGTTAAATTTTAGAGTATAATTAAATTATTAAATTGTTTTAGGAGGTCATCATTATGGGAGAAGGATTTAATATTTTACCTTATCTTTACATTGTTTTCTTGATTTTACTTTTTTACTTTATGCTGATTCGCCCGCAGAAAAAACAGCAGAAAAAAATGAAAGCTATGCTTGATAACCTGGCCGTAGGCGACAAGGTTGTTACCATCGGCGGTATCCATGGCAAAGTTCTTAAGCTCAAAGACGATACGGTTGTAATCGAAAGCGGCAGCGGAACTGAAAAATCTGTGATTACGTTTTCCAAAAACTCTATCGCAAACTGCCTTACCATTAAGGAATAATTTAAAACCCCTTTGCATAGAAATACAGTAATTTCTTTGTAAAGGGGTTTTTTTATGGCAAGGCAAATTAGCGTATCGGAACTTAAACCCGGAGGCACTTCCCTCTTTCAAATCAAGCCGCTTTTGATTTCTCTTTCACTAACACTTGTTACATTATCTATCCTTGCATTATGTATTGCCTTTGGACCTGTATCCGAAAAAGCGGCCGACGCTTGTGTTTTATGCATTACAATTATCAGCGTTTTTCTTTGTGGCCTCTTATCTGCAAGAACAAAATCCTCAAAAGGATATTTATCCGGATGCATTGCCGGCGTAAGTTACGTTCTTGCGGCATACTGTATGTCCGCCTTTGCATTTGGTTCCTTTTCTCCGGGGAAAGATTTTTTAAAACTTTTGATTATCGGAATTTCAGCCGGCGCATTCGGTGGAATCGTCGGTGTCAATACGGGCAAAAAAAGAAAATAAACAGGCTTGCATGCATTAAAACCGCCGCAAAAGCACACGCTTTTTATGTGGCGGTTATTTTTTTGTCTTTTCGAAATTAATCTAATAATTTCCAGAAAACTATTGACTACAAGGCCCCAAATGTTATATAATAAATTCGTTATATTTACGCAAGGAGGAATTACCCTATGAAAGCAAAAAGCATGATAGGGCTGATTGTAACGCTGCTAGTTATTTTTGCCCTGATTTTCACTGCTGTATGCGGCGTAACCATTGAGAATCCCTTTACAGGGGACAAGTACTACTTCCCGAAAGCGCTGGACGAAACGTATGGCGTAAAGAGAGGACTTGACCTTGTAGGCGGTTCGATTATTTCCTTTGAGGCAGATACAGAAAATCCCTCTCAAACGGATATGGACGCTGCAATGGCTGTTGTTCGCAACCGTCTTGATAGCCAAGGCTATTACGATGCAAGCGTTGTGCAGCGCGGTGACAAAACCATTTCTATTGAAATCCCGAACATCAATGATCCCGAAACGGCTGTTCAGATGCTCGGCGCAACTGCAAAGCTTACTTTCCGTGATCCTGACGGCAACGTCATCATGGAAGGTGGAACAGACGTAAAGCGTGCAACATACCGCTATGGTCAGACGCAGGAACACGGTTCAATGGAACATTATGTTGAACTTGAATTTACTGCAGAAGGCACTAAGAAATTTGCGGATGCAACATCTACAATTTCCACAAAGCCGCAGGGTTCTAATTTTATCGCTATTTATCTTGACGAAGACCAGATTTCCAGCCCCATGGTAAGCGAAACCATTAACTCTGAAACCTGTGTTATCAACGGCAGCTTTACGGAAGCCTCTGCTTCCGCACTTGCCAACCAGATTCAGAGCGGTCAGCTCCCCTTTGCGCTGAAAGAAGCAGAGCTTCGAAGCATTGGGCCCACCCTCGGTGACAAAGCTCTTGAAACAAGCTTACTCGCTGCCGGCATCGGCATTCTGCTCGTTATGATATTTATGCTTATCTTCTATCGTGCAGCCGGCCTTATTGCTGACATTGCGCTTGCAGGTTACATTGGTTTAGTTACGCTCACCGTTTCCGGTTACTTCTCTTTCCTTGGTGTTTCCGGCACACTCACACTCCCCGGCATTGCGGGTATTGTACTTGGTGTAGGTATGGCGGTTGACGCAAACATTGTTATCTTTGAAAGAATCAAGGAAGAGCTTCGTGCAGGCAAAACGGCAAGAGCCGCTGTAAACGCCGGCTACAGTCGTGCACTCAGCGCTGTTATTGACTCCAACATCACCACCATTATTGCCGCTATTGTTCTCGGTGCATTCGGTACCGGTACAATCAAAGGCTTTGCATGGACGCTTGCAATCGGTATTGTAATCAGTATGATTACGGCTGTTTTTGTAACAAGAATGCTTCTCAAGATTTTCTTGAATCTTGGACTGAAAAAGCCCGGCGCCTTTGGTGTAAAGGTTAAAAAGGAGGTTGAGGCCTAATGAATATTTTAAAACACAAAAACATTTATTTCATTATTTCCGCCATTGTGATTCTTGCAGGTGTTGTTGCTTATATTGCATTTGGTGGTCTGAACTTTGGTCTTGACTTTAAGGGCGGTACTGAAATCCGCATGAACATCGGTGCTGAATTTAACAATGATGATATTGCAACCATTGTTAAAGAAAAAGCAGAAGTTTCATCCCCCGTTATTCAGAAATCCGGCAACACCGAAGTTTCAATTAAAACCGAAGAAATTGACACTGCAAAACGTGATTCTATTGTTGAAGCTTTAAAAGAAAAGTACGGCCTTGATGATTCTGCACTTTTAGAGGCAACAAATGTTTCTGCTTCTGCTTCCACAAAGCTTCTTACAGATGCTTTGAGAGCAATTCTTCTCTCTGTTTTATGCATGCTCATCTATATCACAATCCGTTTTGACTTTAAATCCGGTCTTGCTGCAATTTTGGGGCTTGCACATAACGTTCTTATCATGATTGCAATTTATGCCATTTTCCGCATGCAGATTAACTCCACTTTCGTTGCTGCAATTCTGACGATCGTCGGTTATTCTATCAACAACACAATTGTTATCTTCGATAAAATCCGTGAAAACAGAAAGCAGAGCCGCAAGGTTCCTTTTGAAGAAGTATCTAATGCAGCATTAAACCAGACTTTCAGAAGAACGGTTTTTGCTTCTATCACAACACTTCTTACCATTACCATGCTTTACATTATGGGTATTGATTCCATTCGTGAATTCTCTCTTCCCATTATCATAGGCGTTCTGGTAGGGTCCTATTCTTCCGTATGTATTGCTACTCCCCTTTGGGTAGTTCTGAATGACAAACTGAAGAAACGTGCATAAAATCAAATGAAAAAAGGTGTTACGAAAGTAACACCTTTTTTACGTATAATCTTCCTGAAAACGAAAAAAATAATATAAAAATCGAAAGGAAGATTCTATGCGTTTTCGAGAAAAATTCCGAGACTTTAAAAACAGACTTACCGACAGGCACATGTATTCCGTAATTGTCGGACTGATTATTGTTATGGTTGCCGTTTTTTCCTATCAGGCAAAAGTAAGTGCCGACTACAAAAACAGGCTCGACTCACAATACATCCGGGCATTTGATGACCTTACGGAGTATGTTTCAACCATTGAAACTTCTCTGTTTAAGTGTGCTGCTGTAACAGAACCCAAAAGCGTTGTCCGCCTTGCAGGTGATATTTATGCCAAAGCCGCATCGGCTTCCGTCTGCCTCGGCCAGCTACCCCTTTCTGATGCGCCCCTTGAAAATACGGCAAAATACCTCTCACAGGTTGGAGATTTCACATATATGCTGTCACTTGGCTATATGGACAATCCTGTCATAAGCGATGCACAGCGCAAGGCCATGCTGGATCTTTCAAAGTATGCCGTAACACTGGAACAAAGTCTTTATGAAATGCAGCAAAAATATTATAGCGGTGCCCTTCGGTTCGGAACACCGTCAGGACAAAATGGCGATGCTTTTGCAGGTGATATGGAAAAACTGGAAGCACAGTTTCAGGACTACCCCTCCCTTATCTATGACGGTCCTTTTTCCGACCATGTTCAGGACAAAGAATCCGTTCTTTTAAAAGACAAACCCGAAGTTTCAAAGGAAGATGCAGAAAACAAAGTCAAAGAAATTATCTCCAAAGAGCGAATCGGCGAAATCAAATTTGACGGAGAGGTGGGCGGCAACTTGCCCACATATATGTTTACGGTTTTTCCTGATGACAATAATAGGAGCAGAGCGATTACAGTCCAAATCTCCAAAAAAGGCGGCATGGTGATTCAGATGCTGGATAACCGTGAAGTGACTGTGCAAAACATTGACATTCATGCAGCAAAACAAAAAGCATTGGCATTTTTGAAAACCACCGGTTTTGAAGACATGCGGGACAGTTATTTTGAAATCAAAGAAAATATTGCCACAATTAACTTTGCCTATGCTCAAGGAAACATTTTATACTATTCCGACCTTGTAAAAGTAAAGATTGCCATGGACAGCGGCGAAGTATTAGGCCTTGAAGCTGGAGGATATGCGGCAAATCATGGACACCGTGCCTTCTCTGCGCCTGAATTTACAATGGAAAATGCAAAAAAACGTCTTTCCCCGGCACTTTATGTAGAGAACGCTCAACTTGCCGTCATCCCGAGAAAAACGCAGGACGAAGCATTTTGCTGGGAATTTAAATGCAGATTGGAAGATAAAACATTTCTGATTTATATAAACACGGAAAACGGAAAAGAAGAAGACATTTTAATGCTTATAGAGACAGAAGGCGGTATGCTTACCATATAACACTTCCCATATTTTATCCCGCACAGGTTAATACTAATTTTGCATTATAAAATACGGGAGGATGAAAAAATGCGCGGACGTGGAATGATGAGTGATGTTTTAAAAGAAGAAATTGCGAAAGAGCTTGGCGTGTATGATATTGTGAAAAAATCCGGCTGGGGTGCTGTCAGCTCAAGAGATTGCGGAAACATGGTAACACGGGCAATCGAAATCGCAGAAAAGGCTGTTAAAAACAATAGCTGAAAAGGCAGGGAAAAATCCCTGCCTTTTTCTTTTAGCATAACAACGGCATCCTGTCCATAAAATACAATGAGAGGTGTTCCGATGAAAAGTAATATTATGAAAAAAGTTCCTTACATACTTCTGATTGTATCTATTTACATTATTTCTGTTTTAATACCAAAAAATAATTCCTATTTCTATTCAACAGAATCTATTTTTCATTCCAAACCACAAAAATACAATCTATCATTTCCATTATATGCAGCACTTCCCTTTCCTGTCAAACAAGCCCCTGCTAAAAAGGAAGTTATAGAAAACAAGCCGGATTCTAATGGTGAATCCCCTATATATCACACTTATAATACTGAACCTGCCGTGGTATCCGGAAAAATGCAAATTAAAAACAGCACCGGTTATACGCCTGACACAGAATCCCTTTTAGAAACCCCTTTCCCCCTAAAAGGAGAAAAACCAAAAGTTCTAATTTTACATACACATACCTCGGAAGCGTATGCACAAAGCAGCGCCTATTCATATATTCCTTCCGATGCATACAGAACCGAAGATCCGGAAAGAAACATTTGTCTTGTCGGCGATAAACTGACGAAAACCCTGGAAAAACACGGAATCCTTGCAATCCATGACACGACAAGTCACGACTACCCTTCATATAGCGGCTGTTACGGTCGGTCGCTGGAAACTGCACAAAACCATCTTTCCAAAGACCCATCAATAGATGTAATCATTGATCTCCATCGAGATGCCATATCGGATGAGAACGGCAACTATTTAAAAACAAGCACAAAAATAGACGGCAAGGACTGTGCCCAAGCCGTCATAATCATTGGTACCGATGCAGGTGGTCTCCCCCACCCTGACTGGGAGAAAAATCTCTCTCTCGGTCTTAAAATGCAAGAAACAATGTGTAAGCTTTATCCTTCTCTTATGCGGCCGCTTCAGCTTCGAACAGAGCGATTCAATGGCCACGCAAGCGGCGGCGCTCTTCTTATCGAAATCGGGTCAAACGGGAACACAATGGAAGAAGCTCTCTATTGCGCCGAGCTTGTCGGCAATGCAATCAGCGAAACGCTAAAGTCCTTAAAATAAACTTACAAATATCCATATTCCCCGAACAAGAAGTGCACAAACCCATGCAATGAGGCACTGTCCGATTACAATACCAAAAGCCCATTTGCCGCCAAGTTCACGTCGAATCGAGGCCACAGCCGCCACACAAGGCGTATAAAGAAGGCAGAAAACCAAAAGAGCCATAGCGGACATGGGCGACAAAACTGCCAAAAGACCTGCACCTTCTCCCAAAAGAACGGAAAGTGTGGAAACAACGCTTTCTTTTGCCATAAATCCTGCCACAAGCGCTGTAACAATGCGCCAATCGCCAAATCCCAACGGCGCAAACAGCGGCGCTACAGCGCCTGCAATGGATGCAAGCATGCTGTCTTGTGCATTTTCAACGATGTTAAAACGAAAATCAAAAGTCTGTAAAAGCCACACAACAATGGAAGCGACAAAAATAACAGTAAACGCTCTTTGCAGAAAATCTTTTGCCTTATCCCATAAAAGGCGTGCAACGTTTTTAGCGCCGGGCATACGGTAATTCGGAAGCTCCATAACAAACGGAACTGCCTCCCCTTTAAATGCTGTTCCTTTGGAAATGTATGCCGTTAAAATTCCCACTAAAATACCGAGAAGATAAAGGCCTACCATAAGCGGTGCAGCAAACTCTGGGAAAAATGCTGCGGCAAAAAAGCCATAGATAGGGAGTTTTGCCGTGCAGCTCATAAAAGGCGTCAGGATAATCGTAAGCTTTCTGTCACGAGCAGAAGGCAAGGTTCTGCTTGCCATAACGCCCGGCACTGTACATCCAAACCCGATGAGCATGGGAACAATACTTCGACCGGATAGGCCTATTTTACGAAGCAGTTTATCCATTACAAAGGCTACTCGTGCCATATAACCGCTGTCCTCTAAAAGCGACAAAAAGAAGAACAAAACAACAATAACAGGAATAAAACTCAGCACACTTCCAACGCCGCTGAATATGCCGTCAATAATAAGGGCATGGAGAAACGAATTGACATGAAGTGATGAAAGCAAGTCGCTAACTTTACCCGACAATAGTTCTATGCCTGTTTCCAAAACGCCTTGCAGATATGCACCTACCACGCCAAACGTCAGCCAGAACACAAGCGCCATAATGCCAATAAAAGCAGGAATTGCTGTATACTTGCCTGTAAGAATCTTATCTATTTTGCGACTTCTTACGTGTTCACGGCTTTCTTTCGGCTTAACAACCGTGGCATTGCAAAGCTTTCGAATAAAGGAAAACCGCATATCCGCAATAGCTGCCGCACGATCAAGCCCACGTTCTTCTTCCATCTGACAAATAATGTGTTCAATTGTTTCTTTCTCGTTTTGTGAAAGAGAAAGCGCATTTAAAATCAAGTCGTCCCCTTCCACAAGTTTGCTCGCTGCAAACCGGACCGGAATGCCCGCCGCATTTGCATGGTCCTCGATAAGATGCATAATACCGTGCAGGCAGCGATGCACAGCACCACCGTTTTTGTCTTTATCACAAAAATCCGTTCTGCCGGGTTTTTCCTGATATCTTGCAATATGTACGGCGTGGAGAATAAGTTCTTCAACGCCCTCATTTTTTGCCGCAGAAATAGGTACAACGGGGATGCCGAGCATCTCTTCCATTTCATTAATATGAATCGTCCCGCCGTTCCCACGCACTTCATCCATCATATTCAGCGCCAGAACAACCGGTACGCCCAGTTCCATAAGCTGCAGCGTCAAATATAAATTACGTTCAATATTGGTTGCATCTACAATATTAATAATGCCCGTAGGCTTTTCATTCAAAATAAATTCACGGGATACGATTTCTTCTCGGCTGAAGGGCGATAAGGAATATATGCCGGGAAGGTCTGTAACCTCCGTGTCGGCTTCTCCTTTAATTGCACCGCTTTTTCTGTCAACCGTGACCCCGGGGAAATTGCCCACGTGTTGGTTTGCGCCAGTAAGCTGATTGAAAAGTGTGGTTTTACCGCTGTTTTGATTGCCGGCAAGCGCAAAAGTAAGTTTCGTACCCCTCGGCAGCGGGTTTTCATCCGCTTTCACATGGTACTTTCCGTCTTCACCAAAGCCGGGGTGCACGGCATTTCGTTCACGTACTTTTTCAGAGGCGCAGATGGTTTCCTCACCATCACAATCACGCACTTCTATTTTTTCTGCATCTGCCAGTCGAAGTGTGAGCGTGTAGCCCTGAATCTCCAGTTCCATCGGGTCACCCATGGGGGCATACTTCATAAGCGTAACCACCGCACCAGGGATTACACCCATATCAAGAAAATGTCTGCGAAGATTCCCTTCTCCGCCCACTTCTGTGATTACTGCACTTTTTCCGATTTCCAATTCATTTAGCGTCATACTTTTACCTCAAAAACTAAAATCCATAATAAGCGAAGCCTGCCGCAAGACTAGTGCCTTTAGCTTCGGCAAGTTCCCGAACCGTAACCAAACGGAATCCTTTTTTGATAAGGGCCGGAACAATGATTTTAACCGCTTCAGCAGTGGAACCATAAATATCATGCATTAAAATGATACTGCCGTCTCTGGCGTATTGAATAACATGGTTTGCAACCTCATTTGCCGTTTTATGATTCCAGTCCTGCGGGTCCACATTCCAAAGAATAAGCGGCATGCCTGCGCTGGAACGAACGGTTTTATTGTGATTGCCGTAAGGCGGCCGTAAAAATACAGCTTCTTCACCAACAGCATTTTTTATTATCGCATTTGTTCGGGAAATCTCTGTACGGACACGGTCTGTGGAACAGGCGGAAAGATTTGGGTGAATGTATGTATGATTTCCGATATCACAACCGAGGGCATGCGCGCGTCGAACCTGCATCGGGTATTTCTCCGCCTGACAGCCGAGGAGAAAGAAGGTCGCTTTCGCCCCATACTTTTCCAGTGTATCTAAAATCGAATCCGTATGTTGCCCGTGAGGCCCGTCATCAAAAGTAAGCGCCACCATAGGGCCTGTGTGCGGCATCCGACTCCAGCCAAGATTTAAATACAGCGGCACCTCCGCTTTATATACAAGAATGGAAATATCATGGGGTGCATAAAGTCTCTCCACAGTTTCTTCATACGTTTTGTACCAGCCGAGAGAAAGGTATGCCATAACCTCGCTTTTATAAACAGTAATGCTGCGCCCATCAAGAGCGTAAAGCGTCTGAACGGTATCTTCATAATTTTCATACCATCCGAGGGAGAGATAAGTCGGCACATCCGCTTTATATACCGTTGCACTTCTCCCATCCGCCGTATAAAGCGTGGAAACTGTATCTTCATAAGAATGATACCACCCGAGGGACAAATATGTTTCCACAGATTCATCGGATACTATGGCTGAGCGACCATCCGGTGCATAAATTGTTGTGTTCGTGCTCCCTACCGGCATTGAAATAAACAAAAGTAAAAATGCCGCAAATACTACACCAATCTTTTTCATTTGTAACCTCTTTAAAAAAATACTGATAATAATTTTATCATATTTTCTTTAAAAAGTAAAGCGAAAAATTGCCACAGTTTCACGATTTATTATGATTTATGCAAAACCCATGATTCAAAGGTCCGGAGCCCTTTCCCAAATCAAGTCCAAAATACAGCGCATCTGTAATGTACTCTTTTGCCTTTTGCACAGAAAAAATCAAGGTATTTCCTTTGGCAAGACCTGCTGCAATGGCAGAAGACAGCGTACACCCCGTGCCGTGGGTGTTGGGGTTATCCACTCGCCTTCCGCAAAACCATGTATATTCGCCCTTTTGATATAAAATGTCGCTGGCATCCTGTATGCTGTGCCCGCCTTTTAAAAGTACACTGCACCCATATGTTTCGCCGATTATGCCTGCTGCTTTCTCCATGTCTTCCCGCCCGACTATTTTAATGCCTGTCAAAACCTCCGCTTCCGGAATGTTTGGGGTAACGAGTGTTGCAATTGGAAGAAGCTTTTCGCAAAGTACTTTTACGGCATCTGTCTGCATAAGACTAGAGCCGCTTGTGGATACCATCACCGGATCTACGACGATGTTTTTTGCATTATAATATTTTAATCTTTCTGCAATCACTTCTATAAGTTCCCCGGATGCCACCATCCCGATTTTTACGCTGTCCGGAAATATGTCCTCAAACACAGCATCCATTTGCTCTCTTAAAAATGAAGGCGTTACCGTAGAAATACTTCTCACGCCAAGCGTATTTTGTGCAGTAAGAGCTGTGACGACGCTCATGACATAAACGCCATTTAAAGTCATTGTTTTAACATCTGCCAAAACGCCTGCGCCTCCGCTTGAATCTACGCCGGCGATAGAAAGCGCCGTTTTCATTTTGGTCTTAAAACAAAAACACCCGAAATCAGTTATGTAATAATCCGAAATTTCTTTCATTTCCTTTTGTTTCGGCTCATGCACATCGTAAACTGCCGCCACAGGAAAGCCATCGTCTTTCGCTGTTTTTAAAGCATGAAAGGCATCTTCAAAAACCACCGTTTCTGCCTTTTCCGTTCCGAGGAAATTCTGTGCCCGTCTGTAAATTTCAGGGGATTCTTTATTGAATCCGACTTCTTCACAAGTAAATATTTCAGAAAAATATTCACGCACATGCAGTCGCTTTAAAACCGCATCTGCGATGGCTCTGTCCGTAACAGTAGCCACACACATTTTTACGCCAAGACTTTGTAATCTTCTGAGAAAATCCTTGACGCCCGGTTTTAATTCCACCTTTTCCTGATACATTTCCGAAATCATCTTATTTATGCCATCCATAATTTCTCGGGCAGAAAGCTCGATATCATAATGATTTCGATAATATTCAGCCGCTTGTAAAAGCGTAAAAGTATTAAAAACCTTACTTAGGTTTTCTTTGGGTTCCAGCCCTAAGGATTTCAGATAGTCATTCCCAACCGTATCCCATATAAACATGGAATCAATGAGGGTTCCGTCCAAATCAAAGATTGCACCTTTTACCATAATTTCAGTTCCTTTGCTTTTTTTATAAGTCCCTCCGCAGCTTCTTTCGGGTTCTCTGCTTTCATAATTGCAGAGACCACACATATGCCGGCAATGGGAATTCCTTTCAGAACATCAATGTTTTCATAATTTAGGCCGCCTATGGCATTGACCGGAATTGGAACGCTATCGCAAATATCCTTTAAAGTATCTGTGGAAGTAAGAACAGTTTTAACCTTTGTTGTTGTCGGATAAATGGCACCAACGCCGAGATAGTCTGCCCCACTCTCATACGCTTCTTTTGCTTGCTGAACAGTTTTAGTGGTAGCGCCGATAATTTTATCGTCACCCATCAGCTTTCTGGCAAGGGACACGGGCATATCGCTTTGACCTACATGGACGCCTTCGGCATCCATGCCAAGTGCCACATCAACTCTGTCGTCAATAATAAGGGGAACATTATATTTTTTCGTGATTCTATGTACTTTTTCTGCAAGAAGTATATATTCTCTAGTGGTCTTATCCTTTTCACGAAGCTGCAAGAGTGTCGCACCGCCTTTTAAGCCTTCTTCCACACGAAAAAGGAATTCTTCTTCATTATAATTTGTACTGTCTGTTATAAAATATAGCTTTGTATTTATTTCTTTCATTTCTATACCTCACATATACAGATAATCATTAAGTACAGGTTGCAACCCTTCATCCGCAATGTCTTTATACATTGCATCAAGGCTTCGATTATCGTCAATTTCAAATTGTTCATCCCCTTGTGCATCACCTTCTTCTTTTCCGTTATATTTGCTTTCGTGGTCACCAATACCCGTCGAAACCCCTGCCGAAACTTTGGTTGCAGCGATTTTAACAATTCCATTTCTAAATGATGCACTTTCACGAGACGAAACGGTGATGCCAACAAACGGAAGAAAAATCCTGTAAGCACAAATAATCTGGCAAAGCTCTTTTTCGTGCACATCATGCGGATTAATTTTATCGTTATTGATAATTGGTCTGAGCCTGGGGCAGGACAGCGACATTTCTGCATGCGGATATTTTCTTTGCAAGAAATAAACATGAAGTGCACTCGCAAAAGCATCCTTTCTAAAATCAGAAAGTCCCAAAAGTGCGGAAAATGCTACGCCTCGCATGCCGCCCCTGAGTGCACGCTCTTGTGCATCAAATCGGTAAGGCCACACACGCTTAGCCCCAAGTAAATGAAATTGTTCGTACTTTTCCGTGTCATATGTTTCCTGAAAAACAGTTACATAGTCCGCCCCGCACTCGTGCAGAAACCTATATTCATCGGTATTGACGGGATAGATTTCAAGGCCTACCATACGGAAATATTTTCTTGCCAGCTTACAGGCTTCGCCAATATATTGAATATCGCTCTGCGCACGACTTTCGCCCGTAAGAATTAAGATTTCCTCCATACCACTATCCGCTATAACCTTCATTTCATTTTCAATCTGCTCTAGAGAAAGTTTCATTCGTTTAATATGGTTATAGCAGTTAAATCCGCAATATATGCAGTAATTCTCACAGTAATTGGCTATGTAAAGCGGCGTAAAAAGGTAAACAGTATTGCCGAAGTGCTTACTTGTTTCAAGTCTTGCTTTTTGCGCCATTTGCTCCAAAAACGGTGCTGCCGCAGGTGAAAGAAGTGCCTTAAAATCTTCTATGGTACAAGTTTCATGCTCAAGCGCCTCCTTTACATCTTTTGCAGTGTATTTTGAATAATCAAATGCATTCATCTCTTCCATTACGTTTTTGCAAACATCCGATTCTATTTTTTCCATACCCGGCAAATATTCCATGTGATTACTTCGTGAAGAAGGGTCCGTTTCCAGCTTATGCTTTTTACAGAGCGCCTCAGGCGACAAGTGTTTCGAGTCCACAAAAAATTGATTTTCCATCGTTCCCTCCTAATCGCGCAAAAAACCCGTTAAAGGATCAGATGCGGACGCACCGCGAGTAAGAACTCTGCCAAGACCTGCAAGATACGCCTTTCTTCCCGCCTCAATGGCATTGCGGAAGGCAGAAGCCATAAGCGGAAGATTACCGGCGGTAGCGAGTGCAGTATTTGCCATAATTGCAGCTGCGCCCATTTCCATCGCTTCGCAAGCCTGTGACGGTTTTCCGATTCCTGCATCAACGATAATGGGCAAATCAATTTCATCAATCAGTATCTGAATAAAATCCTTTGTTGCAAGACCTTTATTGGAGCCTATAGGCGATGCAAGCGGCATGATGGTGGCAGCTCCTGCATTCACTAAATCTCGTGCAACGCTTAAGTCAGGATACATATACGGCATTACAACGAAACCATCGTTTGCCAAAATTTCTGTTGCCTTTATCGTTTCCTGATTGTCAGGCAATAGATATTTTGAATCACGCATAATTTCAATCTTAACGAAATTGCCACATCCGAGTTCACGGGCAAGCCTTGCAATTCTGACTGCTTCCTCGGCATTTCTTGCGCCACTTGTATTTGGGAGGAGTGTAATGCCTTCAGGTATATAGTCCAGTATGTTTTCCTGTTCTTTTGTGTTGGCACGGCGTACTGCAAGTGTTATAATTTCCGCACCGGCATCCTTTATTGCAGCTTCAATTAAATTGAGAGAGTATTTTCCAGACCCTAATATAAAACGGGAATTAAATTCATGTCCCCCGATAACAAGCTTATCACCATTCATTTGCATTTCCTTCTTTCTACACTTCAAATTCATTTAAAATAATTCTTAAAACCATGTGTGCCTGATGTGCGGCACACAGCATCACCCTTGACGAGATAAGGCCGATTCCGTCTTCCACGTCGCTCATCTCATCTCCACAAAGATAAAATCGTTTTGAAATCTTTCTTGTTTTTACTAAGTTGGCACTATTGATTCCTGCCATTCCCGATGCACAGACAATGTATTTTTCAGGCATTTCAGATAAAACAAAGTTTACAAGTTCTGCCTTTACTTCTGCATTATCAAATGCTTCGCAAATAATATCAGCACCTGAAAGAATATCCTTTGCATTATTTTCATCCAGCCGAATGGTATGTATCTCCATTTTGAGATAAGGATTGATTTCTTTTAGATTCTCCTTCAATGCTTCTGTCTTGTGCATTCCGATTTGATTTGCTTTATACTGCTGACGGTGCAGATTTGTTATATCTACTTTGTCAAAATCAATCAGTATAAGTTTTCCTATGCCCATGCGGGCAAGTGCGATGGCAATACCGGACCCAAGACCGCCGAGACCGCATATGCAAACGGTTGCAGATGATATTTTCTCCTGCATCTTGGTTCCGTGTCTTTCATTTAATGCTTTTATCCACGCTTCTTTTGTCGGTATCATATCAGCCACCTCCCACAAAGCTTACAACTTCGGCGCTGTCGCCATCCTTAAAAATTGTATCCCCATACAGCGCTTTAGGAACGATATTGCCGTTCAGTTCTACTGCAACACGCCCTGCGTCGTAACCCGCAGAATGAAGATATTCCGCAACGGATTTACCGCTACAAGCAACATCTTCTCCGTTAATTCTTACCACACAAATCACCTCCAAATTTGCAACAAAAAAGGAGCTGCCGATTTGGCAACTCCTAAGATTACTTAAGTTTTCCTAAAACTATTATTTAGGCATCCCTACGTTGGCATTATCCAAATCAGGTTCTCGGTCGAAGGTAAAACCTTCCTCTCAGCCTGTAACACAAGCTCCCGAATATTCAGTTTTATTTATTATAACACGTTTAGACTCCAAATGCAAGCCAAAATTTATTTTTTGCATAAAATAAAGCCTCTGTTTAATACCCGTGTTTTTCAAAATCGATGCATCTTTCCCGTACGCTATGTAAAAATATCCCCCAAGCCTTTTTATGCATGAACGGGTTTACATCCGGATGACTTATCATATCCATCACGGATTATTTCATCAGGCCAGCAGATTTCATCATTTTCTATGGAAGAAAGATGCATTAGTGCTCTTTCCGGTATTTCTACCTTCTCCGAAAAAGCGATATTTAACGCTTCTTCACTGTAACCATAACCGCTGTTTTGGGAATTGATTAAACTATAAAGCACCGCCGAGTGGCGGTGCTTTTATGATTTCTATTCAGAAGTATAGGGGAGCAGCGCAATATGTCTTGCTCTCTTAATTTCTGTTGTGAGCTGACGCTGATGCTTTGCACAGGTACCTGTCATACGACGGGGCAGAATCTTGCCTCTGTCAGAAATAAAACGACGAAGACGTGCAACATCTTTGTAATCGATATGTTCTACCTTGTCAGCGCAGAAAATGCAGACCTTCTTCTTTGCCTTGCGAGCGCGGTAAGGTCTTTCGCTTCTTTCTCTATCCATGGATATAATCTCCTTTCCGTTAATTTAAACGTTAGAAGGGCAAGTCATCATCTGTGGCATCCGGGCCGAACTCCATGGGGAGCTCTGCACCGCCGGCGGAAAAGCCGCCCTGTGCCCCACTATCTTTCTTGCTCTCTACAAAATGCGCTTCATTGACAACAACTTCCGTTACCCAATGGCGCTTACCTTCCTGGTCGTCCCAGGTACGGGTCTGAATGGAACCGTCCAAACCAATCATGTTACCTTTTGCAAAATAACGGGAAATAAAATCCGCCGTATTTCTGAAAGCAACACAGTTGATAAAATCAGTCTGTCTTTCTTCGCCCTGCCGTGCATAGCTTCTGGATACTGCAACGGTAAAGGAAGCAACGGACACACCGCTTTGCGTGGAACGAAGTTCCGGGTCCTTGGTCAGCCGACCGACTAAAATCGCTTTATTCAGCATACAAAAACCCTCCTTTAGTCTTCTTCGCGACGAACAATAATTGTGCGAAGAACGCCTTCGGTAATGCCGTAAACACGGTCAAGCTCACGCGGGAATTCCGCAGGTGCCTTGAAGTTTACAAGCACGTAGTAGCCCTCAGTCTTGTAGTCAATGGGATAAGCAAGACGTCTCTTTCCCCACACATCTACATTTTCAACTTCACCGGCGCCTGCGATGAGGGCTGTGAATTTTTCCTGCAGAGCTGTGATTTCTTCTTCGGAAAGAGCAGAATCCAGGACAAAGATTGTTTCGTACTTTTGCATCATTTCTGCCATTTTTACACCTCCTTCTGGTCTTTGGCCCCTTTCGGAGCAAGGATACCATAATAGTATAGCGAAATGTCCGGCTTTTGTCAAGATATTTTAAGAAAATTTTTGATTTTTTGGCGTTTTTTCGGCACATTTCAGGCATGAAAGCTAAAATACAGCGTCTAATTTCACATAAAAATGCATATACTTTTCTTTGGCACCATTCTTTATAGAAAGGAGAACGGAATGAACAAAAAAGAACTCAAACAAATTCTGGACGAAAAATGCAGCATGCATTTCGGTTGTAATCTCAGTGCAGCATCCAAGCAGGAAGCTTATCGCACCGTCTGTCTTTTTGTTCGGGAGTTACTTGCAAAAAAGAGCAATGATTTTTCCGCAAAAAACAGTGCCGAAAGCCGAAAACAGGTGTACTATCTCTCCATGGAATTTCTGGTTGGCACATCCCTTAAAAATAATTTATATAATCTGGGTCTTACCGACATCTTTGAAGATGTTCTGTCTCAGGCCGGCATAAACCTTTATGACCTCTATGATTTAGAGCCGGATGCAGGCCTTGGCAACGGCGGTCTCGGAAGGCTTGCCTCCTGCTATATGGATGCGGCCACAACCGCCTCTCTCCCCTTTACGGGTTTTTCCATACGGTACGAATTCGGTATTTTCAAACAAAAAATTGTAGACGGCTGGCAAATGGAATTTCCGGATGACTGGCTTTCTATGGGCGACGTCTGGCTTATGCCGAGACCCGACGACACAGTAGAAGTAAACTTCGGCGGATATGTTTCCGAATGGACAGATGAAACCGGCTATCACGCAAAGCACTGCGATGCAACCACCGTTTTGGCTGTTCCTTACGATATGCTGATTTCAGGATACAAAACAGATGCAACAAATAAACTTACGCTCTGGAGCGCCAAATCGCCTAACCGCATTGATATGACGGCTTTCTCACGGGGCGAATATGCAAAGGCGCTGGAGGAGAATACAAAGGCCGAGGTTATCTCCAAAGTCCTATACCCTGCCGACGATCATTTGGACGGCAAAATTCTCAGAATCCGCCAGCAATACTTTTTTGTCAGCGCATCCTTACAGAGCATTGTAAAAAAGCATGTAAAGCTCTACGGTTCTGTTTGTTCTCTGCCAGAAAAAGTCTCCATCCATATCAACGATACCCACCCTGCCCTATCCGTTTTAGAACTTATGCGCCTTCTGCTTGACGAACACGGCCAAACATGGGAGGATGCCTTTTCTATTACAGAACGAACGCTTTCCTATACTAACCATACGATTATGAGTGAAGCCCTCGAAAGATGGAAGGAAGATATGTTCCGTAAAGAATTGCCGAGGCTCTACCAGATTGCCGCCGAAATCCACAGAAGACACATGGAAAAATTATATTCCATTTTTCCCGGGGATAAAGGAAAAACGGATTATATGGCCATTATCGCAAATGGTGAAATCCGTATGGCAAATTTGTGTCTTGCAGTATGTCACAAGGTAAACGGCGTATCCGCTCTGCACACAGAAATACTGAAAACAAGCGTTTTTCGGGATTACTATTCTATTACGCCTGAAAAATTTTGCAATATCACCAACGGCATTGCCCATCGCAGATGGCTCGGGCAGGCAAACGGTAAACTTTCGGCTTTTCTTACAGAGCTTATCGGTGACGGCTTTTTGCGAGAAGGTATGCAGCTTGAAGGGTTATTAAAATACAAAGATGATTCTGCGGTTTTAAATCGCCTTGCTGAAATAAAGCTGCAAAATAAAATTGCACTCAGAAATTATATTTCGGGAGCAAATGGTATAAACATCGACGAAAACTCTATCTTTGATGTGCAAATCAAAAGGCTCCATGAATACAAAAGGCAGTTACTAAATGCACTCCACATTTTGCATCTGTACCTGAAAATCAAGGAAAACCCCAATATGGACATTCCGCCAAGAACATTTATTTTTGCCGCCAAAGCGTCCTCAGGATATTTTATGGCAAAGCAAATTATCCGCCTTATTGTGGCCATTTCCAAAACTGTCAATGCAGACCCTGCGGTACGTGACAAGCTAAAGGTGGTATTTATTGAAGACTACAAAGTAAGCCTTGCGGAAATTATCATTCCTGCTGCAGAGATTTCCGAGCAGATTTCCATCGCAGGCAAAGAAGCATCGGGCACAGGCAATATGAAGCTCATGATTTGCGGGGCGCTTACGCTGGGTACGCTGGACGGGGCAAACGTTGAAATTTTGGAAGCGGTAGGAAAAGATAATATGTTTCTTTTCGGTATGACTGCTGATGAGGTGGAGGCACTATGGAGACGAGGGTATGAGCCTGGTGAATTCGTAAGGCAAAGTCGTGATTTAAAGGCCGTTCTTGACCTTTTGACAAGCGGCGTTCTCGGTGCACGGTTTGACGATATTGTCTCTTCCCTTTTAACGAACCGATTTGGCACCGCAGATGCCTATATGACCCTTGCAGATTTTGAAAGTTACAAAAACGCCCACGAGCGCATTATAAATGATTACAGGGACAAAACTAAGTTTATGAACATGTCTCTTGTAAACATTGCCAAAGCCGGTATTTTCTCAGCGGACAGAGCAATAAAGGAATACCGGGATATAATCTGGAAAGCATAAAAAAGGGGCTGTATTTAATTGCAGCCCCTTTTTAGGGGATAGGGAAAAATGTTCAGAATGAACAAACAGAGCCAAAGCCATAGGCTTTGGGATACCCGAAGCTGTACGTGGGTACAGCGAGAGGCGAAGTTTGTTTCATAGCAAAAGGCAGTATTAAAAAGAAACCCTTCAAAAATTTGAAGGGTTTCTTCGTATTTATGTTGTTTTTAAAAAAGCTTGCCTTTTGCGGTCTGGACTTTTTTTACAGCCCCTTTATATAGCTTTAAGCCCCTTTTCGATATCCTCAAGAATATCATTAATGTTTTCAAGACCTACAGAGAAACGAACCATGCCCGCTTCAATGCCGCAGGCTTTCAGCTGTTCTTCCGTAAGCTGACGGTGGGTTTCGCTTGCAGGATGGAGTACACAGGTGCGGATGTCTGCAACGTGTACTTCGTTGGAAGCAAGTTCCAAAGCATCCATAAACCGAACAGCTGCCTTTCTGCCGCCCTTTATAACAATGGAAATAACACCGCTTGCGCCTTTTAGGTACTTTTTGCCAAGTTCATAACCGGCATCACCGGGAAGGCCGGGGTAAGTAACGCTTTCAATCTTATCGCTCTTCTTAAAGTACTCAGCAACAGTCAGGGCATTTTCGCAGTAACGCTGCATACGGACAGAGAGCGTTTCAAGGCCAAGATTTAAAAGAAATGCGGAATGTGCCGCAGGGTATACACCAAAATCTCGCATCAGCTGCATTCTTGCCTTTAAGATATACGCCATTTTGCCATATGTCTTTGTGTAAGAAAGGCCGTGATAGGATTCATCGGGTTCTACAAGTTCGGGGAAGTTCCCGTTTTCCCAGTTAAACTTACCACTGTCAACAATAACGCCGCCAACCTGAAGTGCGTGGCCGTCCATATACTTTGAAGTGGAATGGACAACAATGTCGGCACCGAAATCAATCGGCTTACAGAGAACAGGCGTTGCAAAAGTGTTATCCACAATAAGCGGTACACCGTGCTTATGAGCAAGGTTTGCAAACCGTTCAATATCAAGAACAGAAAGTGCTGGATTTGCAATGGTTTCCCCGAAAACAGCTTTGGTGTTCGGTTTAAATGCATTATCCAGTTCTTCATCGGTTGCATTTTTATCCACAAAAATGCATTCGATGCCAAGCTTTTTTAAGGTAAATGCAAAAAGATTTACCGTGCCGCCGTAAATTTCGCTGAGGCTGATAAAGCTGTCCCCTGCACGGCAGATATTGAGAATGGAAAGAAGAGATGCAGCCTGACCGGAGGAAGTGCACATGGCACCTACGCCGCCTTCCAGTGCCGCAATTTTCTCTTCCACCGCCATGACGGTGGGGTTTGCAAAGCGGGAATAGATAAGAGACTTTGTCGGGTCGTCAAAAACAGCCGCAACATCGTCTGTAGAATCATACACATAAGTTGTGCTCTGCACAATGGGAACCACTCTCGGTTCAGCATTTTTCGGGGTATACCCCGCATGCAGGCATTTTGTTTCGTCTTTCATGGTTTTCCCTCCAAGAAAAAAGTTTTTTTCTATTATAACACGGCTTTTAAAAAAAAGCAAGTCCGACGCTAAAGAAAGCATCGGACTTTTTTTAATTATTTGGAAATAATTCTCTGCATAATAACTGCAGCTTCCGCTCTTGTGGTATTGCCTAAGGGGTTGATTGTGCCGTCGGCGTTACCTTTAATGAGGCCTTCTGCTACCATTGCGGCAACGTGGGATGATGCATAATCTGCAATCATACCGCTATCGGAGAAGGCTGCAAGGTCAGCTTTGCCTGCAAGTTTCATGGCACGAGAAGTCATGGTCATCATATCCTGACGGGTAATCTGGGCTTCGGGGTTAAATTTGTTGTCCCCTACACCTTGAAGGATGCCTGCAGCTTTACCAATTGCAAGTTCCTTTGCATATTCGGCCGTGGGAGCAACGTCTACAAAGTTCTCCCCTGCACCATCCGTAAGACCTAATGTGCGAACGAGGAACATTGCATAGTCACCACGGGTGATGTTTGTTTTGGGACCATACCAGTTTGGTGCTTCTTCATTAATAATGCCTTTTTCCTCGAGCGTTGCAATGGCGTTATAAGCCCAAGGATAAGAAATAATATCTCTGTACTTAGATGCTTTGAGATGAGAAGCGTTTAATGTACTCGAGGGCGTTATTTTCCAGACAACCGCTTCCATAGGTGCAAGAGAAAGCGTAAGGGTGCCGTTTCCGGTGATACGCTTAGATTCACCTGTCATGGTTCTTGCCGTAAAGGCATCCACTTTAATTGTTCCTGCACCGTCCGAAAGCGGAATCACCGCTTCAGTAGGTACATTCTTTTGACGGTTTAAGATAACGGCGTAAATATCCTTGCTATCCGTAAATGTAGCCCAGAGTACATTATCGGTTTTAGCATAGTTTACAAATTTATATGTGCCAAACACAAATGCATCCATCATAAACTGACTTTCCCATTTGCCCCAGCCGTCAATGATTTCCTGATATTCAGGTCTTGTTACATACTTTTGCTGAATACCGTCATCAGAGCCGAAGGAATGGAAGCTGTAACCGCTGGCACCGGAGAAAAGACTCTGGTAGGCAAGGTGGCGCATAATGTCAACCGTTGGCATATAGCCGTTTTCATCAAAAGCCTGTTCCATAAGTGCAAAGGGCTTTCTGCCTTTTGAAGCCTCCATTACGCTATCCATAAGGTCACTCATAAACACACCTGCATCAGCACGGGCGCCGGCATAATAGTCGATATGGAGTACATCACAATAGCGGAAGAGCCATTCATAGGAACCGGGAACAGAGTCATCGAGGAATATGGGGTGATGCGGGTCCATATTGCGGATGGTTTCATAGGCCGTAATCATTTCTTCCACGGGCTGACCCTTCTGATACGGTTCGTCCTGCACCATATACCCAAAAAGTGCCGGATGGTCTTTTACCTGACTTACAACCGTTTTGGTGTTTTCAATTCTATCGGGACTACCTGCACAGGAACTTGCATAATAAAGACCAACAAGACAAACCATTCCTTGTGCATATGCGGCATCCATTCTTTCAATCAGCGTATAATCGTCCTTAACAAGCTGAACGATTTTAACGCCGGTCTTTTCGGGATGATAGGATAAAACATCCATATCAACACCCGTACCTAAAATATTTGCATATTCCTTGCCGTCTTTTCGGAATACACCGTCGGCTCCAAGATAGGTAGGACGGTCAAAGCGGTATACCGGGTGGTCGTGGGTATCAATAAGACCGCCTAAAGCATCATACACTTTAACGCGAACGTGGTATCTCTTCCCCTTTTCTTCCATCCAATCGGTGCGGAAAATGTACTTCACGCCGCCGGACAGATTGGAAATCACTTCCTTATGTGTTTCTTCGCCTGCAGGGGTTACGAGGGAGAATTCAGCAGAAGAATTTGCCGGGTCTTCAAGAACATAGGGCGTGCCTGTGCATTCGCCTGTGGGGAATTCAGAATAGTAGAAAGTTTCGTCCGTTTCCGTAAGAACGGCATAGGGGCGCTTTACCATATAAATGGAAATATCATCAATATACACTTCACCGGGGTAAGAACGCATACGGAGGTTAAAGTCACAGCTTTTTGCGCCGTCCGGCGGCGTAAATTCAAAAACGAGGCGTTCCCAATCCGCATTCTTTCTGTATTCGTGGTGACGCTTCGTCTGTCCAAGCTGAGCAGATACTGCATCGTCTTGATACGATTCGGAGCCGGACCAATAAAACCAGGGGCAAACGTCTACTTTTTTATCACCGGGGATACGTACATAGCAGGAAAGCTGATACGTTGCACCCTTCTTAAAGCCGGAAAGATTCTGCATAGCCATTGCATCTGTCTTTCCTTGCGGAATGACCATCTTAAGACTGTTTTTACCGGAGTGGGCATATGCCTCGGAAACTTCAACTTCATATTTCGGCGTCCAACCATTTGCACTGTTCGGTGCGGCACCGGCAGTATCCAGTTCAAAACCGGGGTTTTTAATTTCAATAAATTCGATAGGTTCTTTCGGCTGATCCGTATCGGGAACGGGCATTTTATCTGTTATGTGCAGGAGAGATGCATCGTCCCAAAGAATTTCACCGGGGCCAGTAAAACCAAGGGAGATGGAGAACATTGCCGCATTTTCCGGCACCGTAAAACGAAGTGTTTTTTCTACCCATCCGTCACTTACAGACGTTTCGCTAAAGTTCATTTTCGCACGACCGAAAGAGTAAGAGCCAGCAATACCGCTGCCTGTAAAAATAACAGTAACGGTACCGCTGTTTCCTTCCTTCACCTTCTTGTGCCAAATAGAAAACTCATAAACCTGACCGGGCTGAACATGCAGACCCTTAAGAAGGTCACAGTACTGCCCCGCAGAAACGTGAACGTTGGCGGCATATTCACCGGAATGGGCATCGGTACTTCTTTCTACAAGGTCACCGCCAAGAAATGTGTTTTTTTGACCCAAATGAGAGGTAAAACCCCATTCGTAAAATTTTGTTTCAGAGTCAAGGATCTCAAAACCGGGATTTCCCAGAGTTTCGTAGCAATCCTTGCCCGGCGTGCGCACAGGTTTTTCCTTCAGCACTTCAAATTCAGGCTCAATCGTTTCAGAAGCGGCAGAAGCCGTCAAAGGCAACACCGACCCAAATAAAATTGACAAAACTAAAAGCAGTGCGATTTTTTTCATACGCATCATCCTTCCCATTTTTCTTTATTGTAGCATATTACAAAAATCATCGCAATTAAAAAAATATACCTATAATTGTCATTTTCAAACTTATAAAAAAACACGCCTCGAAATGAGACGTGTTTTGCATTTTACACAAAAATTATTTTGCCAAAATTCTCTGCATAATAACTGCAGCTTCTGCTCTTGTGGTATTGCCTAAGGGGTTGATTGTGCCGTCGGCGTTACCTTTAATGAGTCCTTCTGCCACCATTGCGGCAACGTGGGATGATGCATAGTCTGCAATCATACCGCTATCGGAGAAGGCTGCAAGGTCAGCAGCACC
>JAFSCR010000029.1 GCA_017436645.1 Clostridia bacterium
CCTTTGCGGTGAGCTTTGAGGCCACCGGCAGCAAATCCTTGCCGCAGCTTTTGTGGCAGGCGTTGATAAAATCTTTAAAGTGGGCGGCGCACAGGCGGTGGCGGCGCTTGCATACGGCACAGAGTCTATCCCCAAGGTTGACAAAATCGTCGGCCCCGGTAACGCCTTTGTAGCGGAAGCCAAGCGACAGGTGTTCGGTGCCGTTTCCATTGATATGATTGCAGGCCCCAGTGAAATTATGATTCTGGCGGACGAAAAGTCAAACCCTGCCCACCTTGCTGCAGACCTTCTTTCCCAGGCAGAGCATGACAAGCTCGCCAGTGCCGTTCTGGTTACGGACTCCGCCGCCCTTGCAGAAAAGGTGCAGGCAGAGCTGGAGGTGCAGATTCCTACCCTTTCCAGATGCGAAATTGCCAGAGAATCCATTGACAATAACGGCAAAATTATTGTGGCCGAATCTCTTGTCGAGGCCATTGACATTGTAAACGAAATTGCACCCGAGCATTTAGAGCTTTCGGTGGACAATCCCTTTGATTATCTTCCAAAGATCCGCCATGCAGGCAGCATTTTCATGGGGCGCTATTGCCCCGAGGCACTTGGGGACTATATGGCAGGCCCCAATCACACCCTGCCCACAAGCGGCACGGCAAAATTTGCAAGTCCCTTATCTGTAGACGATTTTATAAAGAAAACCCAGTACACCTTATTTTCCCGTGATGCCCTCGCCCGTTATGCTTCCGACGTGGGCTACTTTGCGGAAAAAGAAGGCCTTACGGCCCACGCCAAAAGTGCAAGAATCCGTACGGAGGACGAAAAATGAGCCGATTTTTTTCAGAAAAATATGCTTCCCTCGTTCCCTACACACCGGGGGAACAGCCGAAAGACAGAAAATTTATAAAACTGAATACCAATGAATCCCCCTTCCCCCCTTCGGAAAAAGCCATAGCATATGCACGGCAAGCCTCAGAAGGCCTTCAGCTTTATTCGGACCCTGAGTGCCGTGCCTTAACCGAAAAAATGGCCGAAACTTTAGGTGTAGACTTTGATGAAGTTTTAATGACAAACGGGTCGGACGAAATTTTAAACTTTGCCTTTATGGCCTTTTGCGATAAAGACCATGGTGCCGTTTTTCCCGATATTACCTACGGGTTTTACCCCGTTTTTGCCGAGATAAACGGCGTTCCCTACAAGGAAATTCCATTAAAAGACGATTTTACCATTGGGATTTCCGATTATTTCGCCCTGGGCAAAACCATTTTCATCGCAAACCCCAACGCCCCTACGGGCATTGCCCTATCTCGGGACGAAATTGAGGAAATCGTAAAGAAAAATCCCGATTCGGTGGTTGTCATTGACGAAGCGTATGTGGATTTTGGTGGCGAAAGTGCCGTTCCCTTAATTTGCAAATACGATAACCTGCTTGTCACGGGCACCTTTTCAAAGTCCCGCTCCATGGCCGGGGCACGCCTTGGGTTTGGCGTAGGAAACCGCGAACTTATTCGTGACCTTAACACCGTTAAATACTCCACAAACCCCTATAACGTAAACGCCATGACGCAAGCTGCAGGCCTCGGCACACTCCACGATGCCGCATATACAAAAGAAAACTGCCGCACCGTCTGCGAAACAAGAGAGTATACGAAAAATGCACTTTCTTCTCTCGGCTTTACCCAAACGGAAAGCCGCACAAACTTCCTTTTTGCATCTCACCCTAAATTCCCCGGCGATTCCCTTTATACCCTTCTTCGGGAAAACGGCATCCTGATTCGCCACTTTAAAAACCCAAGAATTTGTGACTATAACCGCATTACGGTAGGGAGCCGTGAGGAAATGGAAACCCTTATAAAAACCATTACGAAATTATTGGAGGAAAAATAAATGAGAGAATCGAAAATCCTTCGCAAAACGGCAGAAACCGATATCGCACTTTCCCTTTGCCTTGACGGAAAAGGCGAAAGCAAAATCGAGACAGGCTGTGGCTTTCTCGACCATATGCTGACCCTTTTTGCAAAGCACGGCAGATTTGACCTTCAGGTTACCTGCAAAGGGGATACATATGTAGATGACCACCACACGGTAGAAGATGTGGGCATCTGCCTCGGCCTTGCATTCTCCGAAGCGCTTGGCGATAAAAAAGGCATCTGCCGCTACGGCAGTATGACGCTCCCCATGGACGAAGCCCTCATTCTTGCCGCCTGTGACCTGTCGGGAAGAAGCTTCCTCGGCTACGAGCTTGATATCCTTACAGAAAAAGTGGGGACCTTTGATACAGAGCTTGTGGAAGAATTTTTCCTTGCCTTCACAAGAGAAGCTCGCCTTAACCTCCACATTCGTTCCCTTGCAGGGCAAAACACCCACCACATTATTGAAGGGGCATTTAAAGCAGTGGCCCGTGCTCTTCGTCAGGCGGTAAAAATTGATGCAGACTTTTCTGACGAAATTCCCTCTACCAAAGGAGTACTTTCATGATAGCCATTATAGACTACGGCGTAGGGAATCTTTTTTCCTTAAAAAGTTCTCTTGCCGCCATCGGGGCTGACGCTTTTGTAAGCGGCGATGCCGCCGAAATCGAAAAAGCCGATAAAATCATCCTCCCCGGCGTTGGTGCCTTTGGGGATGCGGCAAAAAAATTACGGGACTGCGGCATGGCAGATGTCCTTTTGAAAGAAGCCGCAAAGGGTAAGCCCATTATGGGCATATGCCTTGGGATGCAGTTGTTGTTTGATAAAAGCTTTGAATATGGGGAGCACGAGGGTCTCGGCCTTATAAAGGGTGAAATCCGCCCCATTTCGGAAATGATTCCCGAAGGCCTTAAAATTCCCCATATCGGCTGGAATGCTTTACAGTTTACGGATAAGCCTTCAAAGCTTTTCCGCTACATAAAAGACGGCGATTTTGTATATTTCGTCCACTCCTATGCAGGGGCAAACTGTGAGGAGAGCATAATTGCAAAAAGCGAGTACGGCGCACCCCTTTGTGCGGCGGTGGAAAACGGCAACGTTTGCGGTTGCCAGTTCCATCCCGAAAAAAGCGGTGATGTTGGCCTTTCCATTTTACGTGGATTTTGTGATATGGAGGTGGAAGTATGCTGATTTTTCCTGCCATTGACCTTTATGGTGGCAAAGCCGTCCGTCTCCTTCGTGGGGACTATGATAATATGACGGTGTATAGCGAAAATCCCCCGTCTGTAGCCGCAGATTTTAAAGCGGCAGGGGCAAAGTGCATTCACCTTGTCGATTTAGAGGGTGCCAAGGAAGGCTCCACACCCAATCTCCACGTGGTGGAGAAAATTGTCGGACAAACAGGTCTGTTCGCCGAAATCGGCGGCGGTATCCGCAGTATGGAAACCATTGAAAAATATCTTTCCATAGGCGTGGGGCGTGTCATACTCGGCACGGCCGCCGTGGAGGACGAAGCGTTCTTACGTCGTGCCGCCGAAAAATACGGCGATAAAATTGCCGTCGGCGCAGATATAAAGGACGGGTTCATTGCCGTTCGCGGCTGGACGGAGAAATCGGATAAAGATGCCTTTTCCTTCTGCCGCCATATGGAAAACTTAGGGATTCGCACCCTCATTTGCACCGATATTTCCAAAGACGGCGCCATGCAGGGCACAAATCGGGAATTATACCGTGACCTTGCAAAGGAATTTAAAATGCAGATTGTAGCCTCGGGAGGCGTTTCCTCCATTGACGATATCAGGCATCTTCGCTCCCTCGATTTATACGGCGCCATTATCGGCAAAGCCTACTACACGGGGGCCATCAACTTAAAAGAAGCACTGGAGGCAGCCAAATGATTACAAAACGAATTATCCCGTGCCTTGACGTAAAAGACGGCAGAGTGGTAAAAGGCGTAAACTTTGAAGGCCTTTCCGATGTTTCCTCTCCCGTCGCCCTCGGCCAGTATTATAGCCGCATGGGGGCCGACGAGCTTGTTTTTTATGATATTACGGCATCCAGCGAAGGCCGTGCCCTCTTTACCGATATTTTATGCGAGGTAGCACGAACGATTTTTATTCCCCTTACAGTTGGCGGCGGCATTAACACCGTGGACGATTTTGACAGAGTCTTAAAATGCGGGGCCGACAAAGTAAGCGTAAACTCGGGGGCAATCCGAAATCCCGACCTTGTATATGAAGCCGCAAAAAAATACGGCGACCAGTGTGTTGTTTTGTCTGTGGACATAAAGCGTGTGGACGGCACATTCCGTGTTTTTGCAAAGGGCGGACGGGAAAATACGGGTATGGAAGCCATTGAATGGATTAAAAAATGTGTTTCAAATGGCGCCGGCGAAGTCGTTGTAAACTCCATTGATACGGATGGGGTGAAAAACGGGTTTGACCTTCCCATGCTGGAAGAAGTTTGCAACGCTGTAAGTGTACCCGTTATCGCATCCGGCGGTGCCGGCTGCATAGACGATTTTACGCATCTTTTCAAAGCCCTGCCCAAAGTGGATGCAGGCCTTGCCGCCTCGATTTTCCATTTCGGAGAGGTTGAAATTATGGATTTAAAGAAAACACTTGCCGAAGAAAATATTCCGGTAAGACTTTAGGAGGCCAAAATGCTGCATATTGAAGAATTAAAATTTGACGAAAAAGGTTTAATCCCCGCCATCGTAGTAGATGCGGAAACGAAAAAGGTTTTAACCCTTGCCTATATGAATCGGGAAAGCCTTGAAATTTCCATGAAAGAGGGTAAGACGTGCTTCTTTAGCCGTTCCAGACAGGCGCTTTGGCACAAAGGGGAAACCAGCGGCAACTACCAGCACATCGTTTCCATTACGGCAGACTGCGACAATGACGCCCTCACCGTAGTGGTGGAAAAGGACGGGCCCGCCTGCCATACGGGGTCTGACTCCTGCTTTACAAAGCCTGTATATGAAAGCGAAGACCGCCACGAGTTTTCTCTCGATGGTTTAATGCAGCTTATCGAAGGCAGAAAAACAGAAAAGAAGGAAGGCTCCTACACCACCTATCTTTTTGAAAAGGGTCTTGACAAGATTCTCAAAAAAGTGGGCGAGGAAAGTACGGAAGTTATTATTGCCGCAAAGGATAACGACAAAAAGGAAGCCATTTACGAAATTGCAGACCTTACCTATCACGTTATGGTTATGATGATTGAAATGGGTATTTCCCTTACCGATATTCACAGGGAACTTGCCTCCCGTCACGTCATTGACCATAAGGTAAAACAGGAGAAAATGACGAAATGATTCTTTCGGATTTTCATGTGCACACCACCTTTTGTGACGGTGCACATTCGCCTCGCAAAATGGTAGAGGCGGCAATCGAAAAAGGCATGGACGCCATCGGTTTTTCCGCCCATTCCTATACGTATTTTGACGAAAGCTATTGCCTTAAAAAAGCGGATATCCCCAAATACAAGCAGGAAATTTCTGCCCTGAAAGAAGAATTTAAGAGGAAAATCCGTGTGTATTTAGGCATTGAGCAGGATGTGTATTCCGCTGCGGACACGGCGGGGTATGACTATGTCATAGGCTCTGCCCACTACGTTTTAAAGGATGACCGCTTTTATGCCGTGGATAATTCCGAGGCAGCGTTTTGCGCTTTGGGAGAGGACATATACGGCGGTGACTACATCGCCCTTTGTGAGGATTATTTTAAGTCTGTATCCCGTCTTGCCGAAAAGCGTGATATTACCTTTATCGGCCATTTTGATTTAATTACCAAGTTTAACGAGGGCGGAAAGTATTTTGATGAAAGCCATCCCCGTTACATTGCTGCATGGCAAAAGGCAATGGATGCCCTTCTGCCCCTTAAGATTCCCTTTGAGGTAAACACCGGGGCCATTGCAAGAGGGTGCCGCACCTCGCCCTATCCTGCCCTTCCCGTTTTAAACTATATAAAGGAAAACGGGGGCAAAGTGATTTTCTCGGGAGATACCCACCATAAAGACTGCCTTTGTTATGCCTTTGATTCGGTTTTGCCCCAAATTGCAGCACTTCATATTCCTATCGTTACCCTTTAAGAGAGGAAGTTTTTTATGACGCCCTATACCCATAAAATTCAATACTACGAAACGGATAAAATGGGGCTTACCCACCACTCCAACTACGTTCGTTTTATGGAGGAAGCACGGATTGATTTCTTTGAAAAATTAGGCTTTCCTTATCATGAATTTGAAGCACGGGGAATTGCCTCCCCCGTTGTAAATATACATTGTGATTTTAAAAAGCCCACCACCTATCCGGATGTGATTTCCGTTTTGGTCAGCGTGAAAGAATGTAAAAAACTGAAATTCACCCTTTCCTATACCATGAAAAAAGGCGAAATGGTCGTCTGCCTCGGGGAAAGCACCCATTGCTTTTTAAATGGGGAAGGCCGCCCCGTTCCCTTTACCCTGTACCCCGACTTTTATGAAACCATGCTGAAAGAATCGGCAAAAACCGGTTCTTCGGAGGAAAACAAATGAAAAAGATACTTACAATTTTAAAAAAGGATACGGTGCTTACGGTTTCTTTTTGCCTTGCCCTCGTATCCTCTTTTTTTGTGCCTATAAGCGCAAAATACGTTTCCTATATTGATTTTCGGGTGCTTTCGCTCCTTCTCTCTTTAATGCTTTCCGTGGCAGGTCTTAGGTTCAGCGGCGTTTTTTCCGCCCTTTCGGGAAAGCTCCTCCTTTATGTGAAAAACACCCGCACCCTTTCTCTTTTATTTGTGCTTTTATCCTTTTTCTCGTCTATGGTGATTACAAACGACGTAGCGCTTATTACTTTTGTTCCCTTTGCCCTTCTCATTCTCACCGAAATCGGAAAGGGAAACTTATATATCCCCGTCCTCGTTCTTATGACGGTGGCGGCAAACCTTGGCAGTATGCTGACGCCCCTCGGGAACCCGCAGAATTTATACCTTTATTCTCTATCGGGACTTAAGATGGGGGAATTTTTGCATCTTATGGCGCCCACGACAGCAATTTCCCTTCTCCTTTTATGCCTTACCTGTCTTTTCATAAAACCCGAAAAAATTGCTTCGCCCCAAAAGGCGACGGCATTTTCAAAAAAAGATGCGGCATTTTTCCTGTTTCTTTTCGCTTTATCCCTTTTGTCTGTTTTTCGCATTCTGCACTTTGGGATTTCGCTCCTTGTGACCATTCTCTGTGTGTTCTTTTACCGCCGGCACCTTCTTTTGGAAGCCGACTACGCACTTCTTTTCACCTTTGTTTTCTTCTTTATTTTCGTGGGCAACATAAAAGAAATCCCTGCCGTTTCCGCTTTTCTCTCGCTTCTTACAAAGGGACGGGAAATCGGGGTTTCTGTTCTTCTTTCCCAGGTTATCAGTAATGTGCCTTGCGCCATGCTTCTCTCCGGTTTTACGGATAATTACCCTGCCCTTCTCCTTGGCGTAAATCTTGGCGGCCTCGGCACGCTTATCGCCTCCATGGCAAGCCTCATTTCCTTTAAGCAGTACGGGGGCACAATCGGCGCAAAAAAGGGCAAATACCTTTTGGTATTCACCCTTGTAAATGTTGCTTTTTTAGCTGTTTTATGGGGACTTATTTTACTCTTCTAACATTGTTTTAACAATTTGTTCCTTCCACACTTCTGCTTTATACACTTTAAATTCTATTGTTTGGTCCTTTGTTTCGATATAGAGTTTTCTTCCCTGGGCTTCCACAGCTTTGAAATCGCTCGGCAAAATGGCAAAGTTTTTCTTTTCCACACCAAAAGTTTTATCTGTCCCATAAAACTCCAGTGCGTCATTGCTCAAAAACATATACCCTTTTGCACCGGTAAGCTGTGCCGGCCCTTCGCAAATAATCTTCCGCGCTTGATCAATGTTACGGCGCAATTTCACCGTCTTTTTATTGCTGTAAAATAAAACCACTATTATAAACAAAAAAATTGGAAGGTATACGGCCATCGAACCGAAAACTTTTGTCCAAACCACCAAAACTATTGCGCATAGCGCAAAGCCGATAATCAGTTGTTTCTTATCAGGTCCCAAAATCATTTTATTCCCTCTATTCTATCTTTTCGGAATGTTCATAATGCCGTTCCTCATCGCCACGCCGGTAGTACCCGGGGTGGTGCTTTTGCCTCCGGCTAAAATGCTGACTTTTGTAATCAATTCACCGAACCCATAGAGGACCAAAGAGCTTACCCACGCTATTATCGCCACAGCCACAATAATAAGAACGCCAAAGATCGGATTGCTTCTCATAAGCACCAATCCTGCCAAAGCGCCGATTCCGGCAATAATAGCGGCTATCGTCATAGCTAATGTTTTAATTTTTTCACCAATATTTTCGTACATATCTCTCACTCCTTAGTTATAATTAAACTATTATCATTTATTATAGTCTTTATTTAACCCTTTGTCAATACTTTTAGTTAAAAATGTTATAATAATCTCGAGGTGGAGTTATGAACATTGGAGAAAAAATCAGAAACGCCCGAGAAGATATGGATTTATCGCAAAACGATATGGCAAAGCTCATCCCGATGAATCAATCCAACTATTCAAAAATTGAACGAAGCGTACAAGAGCCGAGTCTGGAACAGCTCAAGAGAATTTGTCAAATTCTGAAGCTTGATCCCCGCTATCTTCTGAATCTGGAACAATATGAATTTCTTTCTTCGGAGGATATGCAGCTTTTAAAAGATGTAAAAGTGCTTATCAAAAAGCATACTATAAAAACGGACAGATAGTTCTGTCCGTTTTTATGTTTCATTCCGTCACTTTAATCTTATCCTTTATCATTTCATAAGTCTTTTCCCCGATGCCCGACACCTCCATAATGCAGGCCGGATGGGGAAAGGGGCCGTTTTCTTCCCGATAGGCAATAATCCGCTCGGCAAGGGTTGGCCCGATTTGCGGGAGCGTCATAAGACTCTCGGCCGAAGCGGTGTTAATGCTTATACTGTCCGCCCCGGGTTCGGGAAGGGGCGGCGGCACGAGAGAATATAAAGTTTCTTTTTGATTTTGCACGCTTATCTCCACTTTTTTATTTCTGTTTGCCCCAATCTGAAGCCCTGCCAAAAGAAGAAGCAGGCACGAAAGCACAAAAGCGGT
Organism: Clostridia bacterium; assembly: GCA_017436645.1. Classification (GTDB taxonomy): domain Bacteria; phylum Bacillota; class Clostridia; order UMGS1883; family UMGS1540; genus SIG447. The sequence goes on from JAFSCR010000029.1 coordinate 9,035, forward strand.
GATTTTCTCTTTCGTTTTCATAGTTTTACAAGCAAAAGCCACGCAAAATGCGTGGCTCTTTTTATCCTTTATGGTAAAGTTTTTTCGTTTGGTATTTGGGTTCACACGTTAAATGGATGCCGAGCTTTCGGTATACGTCCTTATCCACCTGCGAAAGGAGAACTGTGGAATGGGCCTCGCATCCACGAAGGGCAGAAAGCTGCTCGGTGGCAAGCTTTGCGGTTCTGCTTTGCACAGCACTCATGGTAAGGGCAATGAGAACCTCGTCAGAATGGAGACGTGGGTTGTGATTGCCCAGAATATCCGTTTTCAGTTTCTGAATGGGCTCTATGACGGAAGGCTCAATAAGGTGGAGAGAATCGTCAATATTCCCTGCTGCTTTTACGGCGTTAAGCAGCGCCGCACTGGAAGCCCCCAGAAGATTTGATGTTTTCCCCGTAACAATTCTGCCGTCAGGAAGCGCAATGGCCACGGCAGGCGCATCGCCCGTTGCCGCACTTTTGGAAAGCGCAGCGGAAACGACCTTGCGGTGGTCCGTGGTAATATTCGCATGGTTCATGATAATTTCAATTTTGTGTGCCGTTTCTTCGTCGCCACGGCCAAGGCGGTTTTCACAAAGGGCGTCATAATAGCGGCGAATCACTTCATCTCTTGCCGCATTTTCAACAGCCGCATCATCTGTAATACAATATCCTGCCATATTTACACCCATATCTGTGGGGGATTTATAGGGGCAGGCGCCTGAAATGCGCTGGAACATGGCGCTTAAAACGGGGAAAACTTCCACGTCTCTATTATAGTTTACCGCAATATCACCGTAAGCTTCCAGGTGATACGGGTCAATCATATTTACATCGTTTAAATCTGCCGTTGCCGCTTCATAGGCAAGGTTCACGGGGTGCTTTAAGGGAAGATTCCAAATGGGGAACGTTTCAAATTTTGCATACCCTGCACTGACCCCTCTTAAATGCTCATGGTAAAGCTGGGAAAGGCAGGTTGCCATTTTGCCGCTGCCGGGGCCGGGGGCCGTGACAACAACGAGGGGACACGTCGTTTCAATATACTCGTTTTTCCCAAACCCCTCTTCACTTACAATGTGTTTAATATCGGTGGGATACCCTTGGATGGGGTAATGCAGATACGTTTTAATACCGAGCTTTTCCAGTTTTTCTTTAAAAACTGCGGCAGAAGGCTGTCCATCAAACTGGGAAATGACAACGCTCCCTACATAAAGACCAATGGAGCGGAAAGCATCAATGAGCCTGAGGACATCTGCATCATAGGTGATGCCAAGGTCGGAGCGCATTTTATTTTTTTCAATGGCATCGGCATTAATAACGATAACAATTTCAACATCCTTTGCGATGTTTTTAAGCATTAAAACCTTACTGTCAGGCCGAAAGCCGGGCAGAACACGGGAAGCGTGATAATCATCAAAAAGCTTGCCGCCAAACTCTAAATACAGCTTGCCGCCAAACGCCTGTATACGCTTCTGAATCTGTTCAGACTGCTTCTTTATGTATAAATCGTTATCAAAGCCTATCTTTTGCATGTTATCCTCCTGTGTGTGGCGAAAATCACCATAAGAAAATTATACCTACGCAAAACTATTTTGTCAAGCTTTTCTTACGAGATTCCTGCCGAATATCAAGAGATTTTACCGTAATGATTACATCTTCCACCAAAATTGCCGTCATCTCATTTACAGTATCCGCCACACGTTTTCGGATTTTTTCCGTTGTTTTCGGGATATCCGTGCCGTACCAGAGGTTCAGTTCCAGATGGAAAATGACGTTTCTTCCCACTTCCTCTGCACCGCATGTCCATATTTTGCTCACTTCTTTAAAGCTGCGTGTTTCCTTGGCGCCAATGGTTACAAGAACGCCGTGGGCAATGGTAAAATCCCCGAAATAACTGTAAGTGGGGCGAATCAGCGTTTTCTCACTTTCCTCCCGACGGGTGGGTGTGCGGAAAATCTGCAAGGGGTCCAGCCAGTATCCCGAAAAATCCTTGCGGATTTCAAAGGTGGGCACGGGAATGACGTGCTTGCCCTCGGTCTGGCGGATTTTCTGCGCTGTTTCGATTTCTTCCTCCGTGGCAACATCTGTAATATATATGATTTTTTCCGGTTTTGGAAGGTGCAGTGCCTCGGCAATCTTTTCTACCATATCCACACTTGTCCCGACAATGAGAATGCTTTCCGCATTCTCTTTTTTAATGGCACGCATGACCTCCTGTGCGTGGGCCTTACTGAAAAAAAGGGCACGCTTTACCGAAGCATACTTCGTTTTCTCTCCTTTTGCGGAAATGCCTGCAACAGCCCTGTTTCCGCTGATGAGAAGGCCGTCATCAATCATAAAAGAAATGCCGTTTTCCTTTGCCACTTCCGTCACACGGTAGCTTTTTCCGCTGCCGCTTTTCCCTACAAAGCCGACTGTGCGCATACTTCTCCTCCTGTTTTTTCTTACCGGTTATTTTGCGGAAACATTTTAACCGTTCCGTTTATAATGTGGGCACGGTTTACAAAGTCACGGGCGATTCTGCCCCGTGCCGTTCTGCCTTCCACAAAGTATCCGCCGGGCAATACTTCCACCACAACGCCGTCCGTTACACGGTACAGGCGTTCGTCCCGGCTATCCTGTCTGTACGAGCCTGCAATCCATTCCACGATGGTAACCTTATCGCCTTTTAAGAATTCTCTTCTCTGGCGGCGGCGCATATTATCATAAAGAATCTCACGGCGGGACTCTAAAACGATTTGTCTCATTTCCCGCTCGATTTGTTTTCTTTTTTCGAGTTTTGCCGTAAGGCGCTGTGCCTGTGTTTTCATGTCCGACTCCTTCTTTGCCTTTACTTTTTAAACGTATACATATGCACTTTTTATATATTATATGCGGTAGCGGAAAAAAAGTCAAGAACGGAAGAAAATAAGGCGTTCAATTTGCCTTGACAAGTTTTTCCGTTTATTATATAATAAAAATAGTATTTCATAGGAAAGGACTGATTCGGTGACATTTTGGGATTCTCTCTGGCGCTATATTTCCCTGATTCGTCCGGCAGATATTATTGACGTTTTAATTGTTGCCTTTGCCCTTTATAAAAGCGTAAAGCTCGTGCAGGAAACCCGTGCACAGCAGCTTGTAAAGGCCATTGTTATCCTCCTTGTCATTTTGTGGGGCAGTACGCTTCTGCGCCTGCATACCATTACATACATTCTGGAAAATGTGATGCAGGTCGGGTTTTTAGCGCTGATTATTATTTTTCAGCCGGAGCTTCGCCGTGCGCTGGAAAAAGTGGGCAGAAGTAAAATCGGCAAAATTTTCAGCCAGAGCCCGGAAAACATTGACCATATCGTAGAAGAGCTTTCCGAAGCCGCCACCTACCTTTCCGCACACAAAATCGGTGCACTTATGGTACTGGAACAAAGCACAAAGCTCGGCGAAATTGTGGCGACGGGCACTCGCCTTTCTGCAGATATCTCCAGCGGCCTGCTCATTAATATTTTCATTCCCAACACACCGCTGCATGACGGCGCCGTTGTCATTTCTGACGGGCGCATCAGTGCTGCAAGCTGTCTCCTGCCCCTGACGCAGAACGATTCTTTAAGCCGTGATATGGGCACAAGACACCGTGCTGCTCTCGGCATGAGCGAAATATCCGATGCGATTGTGGTTGTCGTTTCCGAAGAAACAGGGATTATTTCCATTGCAAAGGACGGCAATATGATACGGAATCTGACGGCGGATACCCTGCGCCGCACCCTTTATAAAAATCTCGTGGAACCGGAAACGGCACCGAGTCCCGTGGACGAACTTCGAAAATGGAAGGAGTATCTGCGTTGGAAAAGAAAATAAAACGATATGTTATGCAAATCATCTGCGCCTTCAGCGCCATTGCGCTTTGGCTGTTTGTTACGTATACGGAGGACCCCCAGGCAAATCTGTGGTTTAGAAATATTCCTGTGACCTATGTAGGCGCTGAGGCCCTTGCGGCAAAAAACCTTGTGTTTATTGAAAAGGATGAACCGGCAGAAATCAATGTAAAGCTTACGGGCCGCCGCAGTGCCATGCAGCGTCTTTTGGACACGGACATTAAAATCGTTGTGGATTACAGCGCCGTGCAGGAAGAGGGCAACTGCACCCTTCCCGTACAGGTTACCTTAGGCCGTAATGACGTGCAGATTATGAAGCTTTCCCACACGTTCCTTTCCTACAAGGTTGATGTGTTGGAAACGGCAGAAAAGAATATAACCATTACCTCTTCCGGTGCAGACAGCCTGCATATTTCCCAGTTTGCAGCTTCTCCCGCAACGGTTCGGGTGACAGGCCCCAAGAGCCTGATGCCCTTTATCGGAGCCTCTGTTCACGTTGATCTTTCCGGTGGGCAGGCACAGGACACTTATCCCATTACGATTGCCGACCAAAGAGGGCAAACGCTTCCGGAAGGTTCCATTTCTTTAGACCACAGCGCAGTGGAAATCTATGCCACACGGGATTTGGAGGTTTCTGTGGAAGCCATGAATCTGCCACAGGATAAGGAGTTGGAAGCAGTTGTTTACGAGCCGGCCAGAGTCCCCGTCCGTGGGAAACTTGCAAACCTTCTCCAGGCGGATAAAGCCGTCGGTGTTTCTCCCGTTTGGGTAAATGCCGCCACTTCTCCCGCATCCGTCGGTCCCGTCCAGCTTACCTTCCCCGAAAATGTGGAGGTTGTGGACAAGGATAGTGTAACGGTAACATATTATTTTAAAACTGAATAGTCTTTATAAAAACAGCGGCTTGAAAGATACCTTTCAAGCCGCTGTTTTTACTTTGTAACTGCTTTATAGCGTTTGATTTTTGCCGTAGTGGTCTTCTCCATCGGCTCATCCGTTACATGAATATTTTTAATGTACTGGTGCTTTGCCATGTTGCGATTGACTTCTGCGATACCGCCTCGGACCGTTTCTTCGATTTCACTTTTCTCTTTGCCTTCAAAATAGTCCTTATTATAAACAACATGGATGCTGATGATGAAATCATCGCCGCGCGGCGCACCGTAAACCATACACTCGTCTACATACGGCAGAGCGCTTACCACCGTTTCGATTTCTTCGGGGTATACATTTTTGCCGTTTTTCAAAACAATAACATTCTTTTTCCGACCCGTAATATAAAGAACGCCGTCACGGTCCATTCTGCCGAGGTCCCCTGTATGGAACCAGCCGTCACAAATGGCCGCTTCCGTTGCCTCTTTGTCCCCGTAGTAACCGAGCATTACATTCGGCCCCTTTGCCAGAATTTCACCGATGCCACGCTCATCGGGCGCATCAATTTTGATTTCTACATTGCAAAGCGGAACGCCGACACTGCCGCGTCGCCGAAGCTTTATCGTTTCTGCCGCCAGTACCGGAGAGGTTTCCGTAAGGCCGTAGCCTTGCACGGTTGTGATGCCGAAATCGTTAAACGCCTGCCCGATTTCGGGAGAAAGGGCCGAGGCACCGCTGATGATATACCGCATTCTGCCGCCGAGGGCCGCATGAATATCTTTAAAGATTTTCCGTCTTGCATCAATGCCGACCGCAAGCAAAATCCGGCTTAAAATCCGCCCTATGCGGAGCTTTTTTGCTTTTCCTTGTTTCTTTACTGTATGCATGATTTTTTTGTGTATGCCCTCAATAATGAGCGGCACGCACACAAATACAGTCACGCCGTATTCAATCAGGTTTTGCGCCACATACCGAAGGCCGTCGCAAAAGACGGTGGTAGCGCCGTGGGTCAGAAACATAATGGTTCCCACACAGCCGAAGGTATGGTGAAACGGCAAAAACGCCATGTTCACATCTGTAGAATAAAACTTCTGATTGCGGCACATGCCGTAAATGTTGGAAAGAATGTTTTTCTGGGAAAGCATAACGGCTTTGGACTGTGCCGTTGTGCCCGAGGTAAAGAGCATAATGCCCATTTCCGATGGATAGAGGGGTGCATCAAGATACGCTCTGTCCCCTGCCAAAAGGCGTGCCTCCCCATCTCTAAGATAAGCGGAAAGATGCTCAAGCTCTCCGAAATCATCCATGCAAATGAATTTTTCTACTGTGCAGTTTTCCTGTTCGGACAAGGCATGGAAGATATCATAAAATTCTTTGCCGAAAATTACACAGTCTGCCTCACTTCTTGAAAGAAGAGAAAGAATTTCCGTTTCGGAAAGACCTTTATCAAGGGGCACACAAAGCCCTGCACCCAAAACGGTAGCAAAATAGGCAAGCATCCATTCATAACGGTTCTGGCCGATAATGGCAATGCGCCTTCTCGGAAGGGATGCATGCATGAGTGCGGTTCCCAGCGCCCTGACTTCGTTTTGAAAACGGGTATATGTAATATGTGTATAATCCTTTTTCGTTTTATCGGGCTTAATAATAAACGCATCGTTTTCGGGGTATTTTTCTGTAACGGATGCGAGCATCTGGCGAAAATCTGCATATTCTGTGGCGTCATACATAATCTGATATTTGTTCAAGAAATCACCTCATCTGGTTTTGATAACTAGATTATAACACATTTTTGACACCATGTCAATAAAAAGCGGGGAATTCCCAGGAATTCCCCACTTTTTTATTCATTTTCCATTCTTTTGATTTTGTCACGAAGCTTTGCCGCATCTTCAAACCTGAGTTCTTTTGCGGCACGTTCCATTTCTTCCCGAAGATGCTTAAGCGCAATTTCTCTGTTTTCTGCCGTATTTTCTTCGGGCGCCTCTTCTTTGACGGTGGCTTCAATCACCTCATAAACGGTTTTCTGAATGGTTTTCGGCACAATGCCGTGTTCCGCATTAAAAGCTGCCTGTTTTTCTCTTCTGCGCTCCGTCTCCCCCATAGCACGTTCCATAGAGCCCGTTATCGTATCTGCATACATAATAACCATGCCATCCGCATTTCTTGCGGCACGGCCGATGGTCTGGATCAGGGACGTTTCGCTTCGGAGAAAGCCTTCCTTATCTGCGTCCAATATAGCCACAAGGCTGACCTCGGGAAGGTCAAGCCCTTCACGGAGAAGGTTAATGCCGACGAGAACGTCAAAAACCCCCATGCGAAGGTCACGGATAATCTCCATTCTTTCAATGGTTTCCACACCGTGGTGCATATATTTTACCGCCACACCCATTTCACGAAGGTAATCCGTCAAATCCTCTGCCATTTTCTTCGTAAGCGTGGTAACAAGCACACGTTCCTTTTTCGCTGTTCTTTTATATATTTCGCCGAGAAGGTCATCAATCTGTCCCGTAACAGGGCGCACTTCCACCTTCGGGTCCAGAAGACCCGTGGGGCGGATGACCTGTTCCACAATTTGGGAGGAACGCTCTCTTTCAAAGGGTGCAGGCGTTGCGCTGACATATATGGTCTGCCCCACTCTCTCCTCAAACTCTGCAAAGTTTAAGGGGCGGTTATCAAAAGCAGACGGCAGGCGGAACCCGTATTCCACAAGGGTTTCCTTTCGGGCACGGTCGCCGGCGTACATGGCACGCACCTGGGGGATGGTTACATGGCTTTCATCTATAACAAGCAGGTAATCATCGGGAAAATAATCCATGAGAGTATACGGGGCGCTGCCCGGCTCTCTGCCCGAAATGTATCTTGAATAGTTTTCGATGCCCTGACAAAAGCCGATTTCCTGCATCATTTCAATATCATAATTGGTGCGCTGGGCAATTCTCTGTGCCTCGAGAAGTTTTCCTTCCCGCTTAAAAAACGCTACACGCTCGTCCGCCTCAATCTGAATCTGCCGGATGGCTTCTTTGAGGCGTTCCCCCGTCGTAACATAGTGGGAGGCAGGATATATGGAAACGTGATGTCTTCTGCCGAGAATTTCGCCCGTTAAAACATCAATTTCCGTTATCCGTTCAATTTCATCGCCGAAAAATTCCACCCGCACAGCTTTATCTCCCGAGCCTGCAGGGAAGATTTCCAGAACATCGCCACGAACACGGAATTTCCCACGGGTAAAGTTTATATCATTTCTTGTATACTGAATGTCTACGAGCTTTCTTATGACTTCGTCCCTGTCCTTTTGCATGCCGGGGCGAAGCGAAACAATCATACGTGCATAATCCACAGGGTCACCGAGGCTGTATATACACGACACGCTGGAAACGACGATAACGTCCCTTCTTTCAAGAAGTGCCGCCGTGGCACTGTGGCGAAGTTTATCAATTTCGTCATTAATCTGGGCATCTTTCTCGATATACGTATCCGTTTGGGGAATATATGCCTCCGGCTGATAATAATCGTAATAGGACACAAAATATTCTACTGCATTATTGGGGAAAAACGCTTTGAACTCATTGCAAAGCTGTGCCGCCAGCGTCTTATTATGGGCAAGCACCAATGTGGGCTTTTGCACTCTGGCGATGGTATTGGCAATGGTAAACGTTTTGCCCGAACCCGTAACGCCCAGAAGCGTTTGCGCCTTCTGCCCTTTTTCTATGCCGCACGCGAGTGCCTCGATAGCGGCAGGCTGGTCGCCCATCGGCTGAAACGGGGAAACTACTTCGAACATACGCCTTACTCCTTCCCGAAGTAATCGGTGCGGATAACCGCCTCGTTTACTTTTTCCCGTATATAAAACATTTCATTCATCTGTGAAACGTATCCTGAAACGGGAATGGGATAATTATTGACATAGTTTTCGGCCACATAGTAGAGCTTGCCGTCATACCAAGAGCCGTTACTGAAATATACATACCCGCCATAGGACGGATCAAATGCATCTTCCCCCACCCAGTATTTCGTTTTGGTAAGGCCAAAAAGATTAATAATTGTGGGCAGAACATCGAGGGAATTGGTTACCTTTTCCACCTTCATGGGTTCCATACCCTTCGAGTAAATGAAGAAAGGTGCACGCTCCAGCATATTCGGTGCTGCCACTTCCCCGAAGTTATACATTTTCTCCCAATCGGAAAGGCCATAGGCAAAATGGTCGGAAAAGCCGATAATTACTGTATTGTCGAGAAGTCCGTCCTTCTCCAGATTTTCAAGAAGCGTGCGGAAAAATTCGTCCGTATCATGCGCCATGATAAGGGCATTATTGATTTCTGTATCCATACTTTTGTCAACAAACTCCGGATACCGCTTTTTCAGCATCTGCACCTTCATGTCCTCGTCATTATAGGGAAGGTGTGCCGAATATGTGATGACAAAATGGAAGAAGGGATTTTCCTGCTTTGGCGCCATGGCACGGTAAAGCTTTTTATTGCCGATGGCAATGCCGTCACACTGTGCTTTGTCCATGGGCATATAATCCTGATAGGAAATATATTCCTCATATCCGAAGGTTTTATGAATTTCTCCCCGATTATAAAAATCAGGTGTGTTAAAATGGAAGGAACGGGGCGTATACCCTTTTTCGGCAAACTGTCTTGCCAGAGAATACGGGTACGCATTTTCCACAAGGGAAGAAGCAGGCGTTCCCACGGCCATGGCATGGTACCCTGTGTTTACGGTAAATTCCGTATTAAAAGTGTAACCCGTACCAAACGTACAGGCAAAATGATTGGAAAAATCCATGCCGTTTTGCATCATATAAGACACAGTCGGCATATATGTTTCATTGACCATCCAGTCATCAATGCTTTCCATCATGACCATGATGACATTTTTTCCTGCGAAAAGCCCTGTTTTGTCGTTATCGGGCCAGACTGCCTTCTCCGAAAAGTATTCATCTGCAACCGTTACCGTCCCCCGATCAAACTCCGCCTCGGGGAAAACCATGCGGAAAACATTACGCATAACATACTGATATGCCCCTGCCGTTTGCATGGAGCGGTTGGAATCCGTAAAATCATTATAAAATCCCTTTGCCCATTCCCGTTCCGTTTGCTGTTGAGGTGTGGCACCGGGGACGGCTTTTGTCATCATAACGGTATGCACCGTAAGAAGTACAATCATGGGAAGAATCAGCCAAAGTCCGGAAATCCGATAAGGTTTTTCCCGCCATGTGCGGAAGGTAACGACAATAAGGCCTGTCTGCAGAAGTATAATCAAAATGAGTTTCCAATCCAGAAGACGGACAATATATGTGGAATAAGCCATAGCCTGCCCCGTCATCCCGATGCTGTCCAACCAGTAAAACTGATTGAAAATCCGAAAATAGATGTAATTGGAAATCATAAAAACGGACATTAAAACCGCCAACACCATATAAAAAATTCTGCCCCATTTTTGGGATAAAAACCCTGTGAAAATAAGCGTAAACAGAAGCACCCAAAATGCAGAAAACAAAGTGGGCACCATAGATACGGCACCTATGGCATAACTGCTGCTTTGTGCACGCAAAACAATATCCGGCACAAGGAGTGACAGAATAAGCGTATACAGAAACAGATTCCGTTTTATGCAGTTTTTTATAAGGCTCAGTTTATTTTTCATCGTTTCACCTGATTTGCAAGGAATATGGGATGTATCAATTATATCACAACCGAATTCCTTTTTGCAAGTTTCTGCCATCTTTTCTTGCATACGGGTAAAAAATTCTTTGACGAAGATGCCGTACTATGCTATACTGAATAAAAAGACTATGTAAAAGGAACACGCCATGCAAACTTTTTCTGTTTCCTGTACCATGCCGCCCACCGGCGGAAATCTCGAAAAAATTGCTGCCGCCGCACTTTCCACTGCGGCGGATAATATTGCTGCGGTTAAAATCCTGCGGCGCTCCATTGATGCCAGGCGCTCTCCCCATTATGTTCTGCGCCTTGCCGTTACGGTAAAAAACGGCAAAGGCATAAAAGGAGAGCCTTATGCACCTGCCCCTGCCTTTACAGTCCCGAAAGTGTCATCCCCTACCCGTCCCGTGGTAGTCGGGCTTGGTCCCTGCGGACTTTTTTGTGCGCTTATTTTAGCCCGTGCAGGGCTCCGTCCCATCATCTTAGAGCGTGGCGAGTGCATAGAGGACCGTCAGAAGTCGGTGGAAACCTTTATCAAAACAGGGATTTTAAACACGGATTCCAACGTCCAGTTCGGCGAAGGCGGTGCCGGCGCTTTTTCGGACGGCAAAATCGGTACCGGCATTAAAAACCCACTCCTTGGATTTGTGAAAGAAACATTCGTGCAGCACGGTGCACCGCCTGAAATCGCCTATGATGCACATCCCCACATCGGGTCGGACAGGCTCCCCGATGTTGTACGGGGCATTCGGGAGGAAATTATTGCTTTGGGCGGCGAAGTGCATTTTTCTTCGCCCATGACGGATATTTTTATAAAAAACGGACGGATTTTGGGGGTAGAAACGCCTGCAGGCACCATCGAGACCGACACATTGCTTCTTTGCATCGGTCACAGCGCAAGAGATACCTTTTCTCTCCTTCGGGAAAAGGGCGCCCGAATGGTAGCGAAACCATTCAGCGTTGGTGCCAGAATCGAACACAAGCGAACAGACGTTGACCGCACCATGTACGGAGATGCGGCTCCGCTTCTGCCGGCAGCCGAATATAAGCTGGTTCATCATCTTGAAGGCGGTCCTTCCGTTTACACATTTTGCATGTGCCCGGGCGGGTATGTGATTCCTGCCGCCAGCGAAGAAGGCGGCGTTGTGACAAATGGCTATAGCCTTCACGCACGGGACGGCGAAAATTCCAACGCTGCGCTCCTTGTAGGCATTACGCCCGAATTTTTCGGCACCGACGCCTTGGACGGCGTAAAATTCCAACGGCAAATTGAAGAAGCCGCCTTCCGTGCGGGAGGCGGCACCTATAAAGCGCCCTGTCAGCGTGTAGAGGATTTTCTTTCCAATCGGCCAACTACCGCTTTCGGCTCTGTTCGTCCCACATACGAAAGAGGTGTTATCCCCGGCAATATCGGGGACTGCCTGCCCGATTTTATCACCGATGCCATGCGCCGTGCCTTGCCGGTTTTGGCCGGACGGTTTGCACCGTTTGGCATGGGCGACGGTCTTTTAACCGCACCTGAAACAAGAAGCTCTTCGCCCCTTCGCATTCTGCGGGACGAGGACGGTCAGAGTAATATTCTCGGTCTTTATCCCGCCGGGGAAGGCGCAGGATATGCAGGGGGCATTATGTCTGCCGCAATTGACGGCATCGCCGCTGCCATGCATATCATTCTTAAAGCCAAAGCTTAATAAAAAGCATTGCCAACACTCCCGGCACGCCCAATATACCGCTAAGGAGCGCAGTGACGGGATTTACGGCAAGGCAAACGCCAACCGATGTGCCAAACGTATTTAAAAGCATCAGAAGAATGCCGCCGAAGAGGGAGCTTAAGAGAATCCGAAAGATAAGCCACAGCGGCTTTCGGAAAAATCGCAGTGCCAGCCATACGCCTAAAGCACCCCCAAGGTACAAAAGGATTTCCTGATTTATAATCTGCATGTCCAAAACCCCCTTTTCTGCATGTATATGCCGAAAAGGGGGTTTTATGCTTCTTTATTCTTATTTCCGAATGTCTTTAAAAATGCCCGAAAAATGCGACAGACCGCTGGTGAGGCGGCCTGTTTAAAAAGGAGGGAAAATGAAAAAAAGTTTTGTGTAATGTATCCTACGATACACATATTATATTATCATAATTCCATGTAAATTGCAATAGTTAATTATGCACAAATTTAAGGTTTGTTAGTTGTATGTTTTTGTGCATATTATCTTTCTTCCAGTATCTCATCAATCACGGAAGTACTATAAAATGTATACACAAACGCCACAACCGAAAAGCCGAGGGCTGCAAAAAGCACCAAAAACCCGATGTTTAAATAAACGAGATAGAAAAACAGCGCAAACATGATAAAAGCGGCAAAGAATATGAGGGTACACGCCGGCAATTTCATCATGGTAAGCTGGAATGCTGTTTTCAACAGTTTCCCTGCCTTCATATCCATGGTGACAGAAAGCGGATAAAGGAAAAAGTGCATCATGAAATAGGTAAAAAGTGCAAACACCGCCAAAAAGCCGCAGGCCGCAGTCATAAGAGGCGGCATGGGCATCAGATTGCCGTATTTAAAATACAGCGTTGCCGCACCTACCAAAATGGTGACAACAACGATATCAAGCACGAAGAAGAGAATACCTTTCCCGAAATTCTCCATTGCCTTTTCCCGAAAATCATCCCATACCCACGCATGGTTTTCTCTCGAAAAATTCCGAAGCACATACGCCTGTCCCATGCTCGCAGGCCCTGTCCCCATAAATGCGCCCAGGAAAACGGCCAGGTAAATACTCAGCCAGTGGGCCAGAACCGGGTCCGCCGTAATTCCAAATGTGCCCTGCACAAAAACACACAAATAATAAAATATAATAAAGGCAGGAATACTGAACAGGGTATAAAAAAGGCTCAGGCTCGAAATGCGCCAGAATTTTCGCAGAAGAATTTCAAAAAACAGGAAAAACCCTCTTTTCTGCGGCGCATCCTTATATACACCCTTTCCGGGTTTTTCAAAATTAAACATGCCAAAAAAACCAGCCATCGTCTTATCCTTTCTTTTCCGTCAACGTTTCCACGGCACGGGGCGGTATATGCCCCATGTTTTCTTTCGGCGCCGTCTGATAATCAAATCCACGGGTAAAACCGGTAATATCCCCTCGCAGATTTTCGAGTTTCTTTACCATATGGGCGTGGAGCTTTTCATAAAGTGCCCCATCCCTGCGCCCGAGCTTTTCACAAAGCGCATAAAAATGATGCAGGCATACGCCGTCCGATTCCAAATATTTCTCCAGAAAAGCCGGCTCGTTTTTTAAAAGCCATGCGCAGTTTTCAAGGGCCTTATCCATTTGCCCTTCTATCCTTTCACAAACTGCACACGTTTTTTCTCTGCCCCGTACCGGCTTTTTATGTTTTCCCAGTTCTGAAAGGAGCGTATCAAGCCGTGTCTCGAGTGCCAACATAAGCGGGAGCTTTTTCTGCATGGAAAGCATTTTCTCGCCGTGCAGACGGCAAAAGCCTTTTGCATTCGTCTCAATCCGCACATTCGGTTCCATGACCGCCGCACCCATATAATACTCGAGCGCCCTTGCCGAAAGCATATCTTCAAGGCTGCAAAGAAAACAGGAAACATCTGATTCCAAAGCTTCGTTTAAAGGGATTGTGTAGTTGTGTTCTTTCATTGCAGCTTTCCTTCCCGCACTGTAAGCATAAATGACCGAAAATACAGTAAAAATGCGAATATAGCAGCCAAAACGGGCAACCATTGTACGGTGAATAAGAGTGCCGGACTCATTTTTTCGTAGAATAAAAGCACACTCATTACGCATGCAGCAATGAGAACCGTTGCCGCTTTACCGTACCAGTTGGCTGAAACGACGATTTTTTTGCGGTATAAAAAGAGACCGCCGAAAAACATGAGTAACTCTTTGAGCAAAACAATAACAACCGCCGCAAACGGCATTCTGCCGCAAAAAGCCAGAGAAATCAGGACTGTCAGCTGCATGCCTTTATCTGCCAAAGGGTCCAGAAGTTTTCCCACATCCGTAACGAGATTGAGCCGTCTGGCCAGAAATCCGTCTAAAACGTCTGTAAAACAAGCGGCAAAAAACACTGCAGCAGCGAGCTTGAATGCAGAAATATAAAACATATAGCCTGCAAGCGGTATCATGCAGATTCTGAGAAGCGTCAGCAAATTCGCTATGTTCACTTTTTTCTCCTCCGTCAAATTCCCAATATCAACGGGCCCCGCACAAAGACGGTGCACCTTTTCTTTGGTATAATATAATAATTATAGTACAATCCCCGATTTTTTGCAAGTGTTTTTGTATTTTTTCACATATAACCCCATCAAATTCTTGACCTTTTTTCAAAAATTGTGTATACTTACATAAGAGGTGATTTTTTCATGAAACAGCATCTTACACATGCAGGAAAACTTATTTTGGAACGGCTTCTTTTCAATCTGGTCTCTTTAATTATGCTTCCCGTTTTTATGCCCATTATTGACTGGCGTGCGGATGAAGTGACCAAGGTGGGTATCGGCAGCATTATGTTTTCGCTTATGGTTTGCTCTGTATATCTCGGCATCACCGCTGACAGAGTCTGGAAAATCGGAAAGCATGACAGGAAAACATACGCCACGGAAAAATATTACCCCTTAAAAGGCTTAGTAATTGGACTTTTAAGTGAGGTTCCGTTTTTTATCCACTTTTTATTTGCCGCCATCTTCCCGTCGGTGGTCCGTCTTCGTACAACCTACCGCATTTTTTCGATTGCCACCTATATGGGCCTTGTGCCGGCGAATCAGGTAACGGCAGGGTATGCCCTTGTCCTTCTCATTGTGCCGCTTTTGTCGGGCCTTTTCTATTACATCGGCTATAATCAGAAATATAAAGAAAGCGAAGAACGGCTTTCCCACAAAATCATGTACAAAAAGAAATAAGGGGATGTAAATTTATTTACATCCCTCTTTTTTATAGAATACCAATATTCTTCATAATAAATACACCGAAAAAGACCATCAAAAAGCTTAAGAACGTGCTAATGACAATGATGTTACCGTAAAGGTCATAATCGCCGCCCATATTTCGAATCATGGCGTACCCGGCCACGGCGGACGGCGCCGTCCAAAATATGTAAAGAACGCCAAGATCCTCTCCGCTAAATCCCATAAAAATTGCCGGCACCAAAAAGAGAATCGGAAATAAGGCCGTTTTCAGAAAGGATGCGGAAAAGGAAAGAGCCAAAGTTTCTTTAATATTTCCAAGGCGCATGGAGATACCCACGGTAATCAGGGACAAGGGAACACACATATCCCCAATATAGTTAACCGTTCTCAGGATGGGGGTAGGCATGGTAAACCCCGAAGCGCAGACGACTGTGCCTAAAACTGCCGCAATAATGATGGGATTTTTCAGAATGCCCATTATGGTGCTTTTGATGCCGCCCTTTTTATTGAGAAAGCCTTCCAGGCATATAACGGCAAAAATGTTTTGAAACACCATGCTTGCGGCTAAAATGACTGTGCCGTTTGCCACGGCACCTGCCCCGAACAAAGCTTTTGTAAGCGGGAGCCCCAAAATGGCGTAATTGGCGCGGAAGGCCCCTTGGGAAAATGCCGCTCGGCGGCGATTGTCCCGGGATACAAGACAGGCTATCCCCTGAGAGACGACAAACATCAAGGCCGAAGATGCAAGGGCATAAATTACCGTTCCTGCAGAAAAGTTTCCCCCGAATTCTGCGGTGGCAATGTCACCAAATATCATTACGGGAAGGACAAGACGAAAAACCAAGGTTGTGGCCTTTTCACCGAACACCTCGTCCGCCACATTCCACTTCCGAAGGAAAATACCCAGACCTACTAAAAAGAATATGGGCACAACGCCGTTTATACAAATCCATAAATTTTCAATCATTCCAAAAACCCTTTCGCTTCTTTATCTCTGTTATTTTACCCGATGTGCCATTTTTTGTCAATACGTTTTGCAATGAAGCGAAAAATATAGTATAATAAAGATAAAAGGAGGTGCCAAAATGGATCGTCTGATTTTTCACATTGATGTAAACAGCGCATATTTATCCTGGGAAGCCGTGCGGCACCTTCAGAAAACAGGTGAGGACCTGCGCATAATCCCTTCGGCGGTGGGCGGAAACCCCGAAAAGCGGACGGGGATTATTTTGGCAAAATCCATTCCCGCAAAAAAGCTGGGCGTAAAAACAGGGGAGCCCGTTTCCATGGCTCTGCGCAAATGTCCTGATTTGATTCTGGTTCCGCCCGATTTTTCCCTCTACGAAAAAAATTCCAAAGCATTTATGGATATTTGCAGAAAATATGCACCCATCGTTGAAAAATTCTCCATTGACGAATGTTTTCTTGATATGACGGGCACGTCCCTTCTCTACCCCGATCCCATCGAAATTGCCCATCATATTAAAAATGAAATCCGGGATACGTTCGGGTTTACCGTAAATGTGGGCATCGGCGAAAACAAGCTTCTTGCCAAAATGGCAAGTGATTTTGAAAAGCCGGACCGTGTGCACACCCTTTTCCGCCATGAACGCCCCGAAAAATTCTGGCCCCTTCCTATCGGCGATTTATTTATGACGGGAAAGGCAACGGCGGAAACACTTAAAAAACATAACATCCACACCATTGGTGACGCCAAAAATGCAGGGTCCCCCGCCCTTTGTGCCATGCTTGGTCCCAGACACGGCGCACAGCTTTTTGCCCGTGCCTCGGGGGAGGACGATTCTCCCGTTTTAGCCGAGCCGGAGGAGGCAAAGGGATACAGCATTTCCACAACGCTTGAGGAAGATATAAAAACGGCTGAAGATGCAAAACAGGTGTTGCTGGCCCTTGCCGACAGCGTTTCCGCACGCATGCGAGCGGACGGTATGCAGTGCTCTACCGTTACCGTCACCATTCGTTCCTTAGATTTCAAAAACCGTTCCCACGGTGAAACCTTATCTTTTCCAACAGATGTGACCATGGAAATATATACCCATGCCTGCCGTCTTTTTGATGCAGTCTGGGACAAGGTGACGCCCCTTCGTCTTTTGGGCATCGCTTTAACAAACCTTGAAAAGGAGGACGGTGCACAGCTCACCTTTTTCACCGACGAAAAGCGGGAAAAAGAAGGCAAAATGGATAAGGCCGTGGACCGCATCCGCTCCAGATTCGGCACGGGAAAGGTTGTCCGGGGCGGCATATATAAAACCGACCTTTCTGTAGGCAGGAAATATAAAGCACAAATGGAAAACAAAAAGGATAGCAAGTAGCTATCCTTTTGTTTTATTTTTCAAGGAAATATGTAGCTTCCATATCCGCAGTCGAAAGTGCAAATGCAAGGGGGAACCGCTGGAAGGCTTCGCCTACGTTTCTCTGGTCCTCTGTACCGGCAAACCCCATGTGGTAGCGGATTGCAAAGGCTTCCTCTCTCGTAAGGCGCATAAATCCCGTAATAATATACACGGATTTTTCCCCGTGCCCGTACGGCAGGTCATCGCTGTACTCAAAGGTGGGGACAGACTTCCATACGCCGTTTTCCTTTACGTTTCTTGTGCCCGGTTTATAACAGTTTACCTTGCAAAGGTCATGAAGAAGAGCGGCGATGGCAATGGATTCGTCCGATGTGGCAAACCCATAGGTTTCTCTGACTCTTTCTCTCTCCATATAAGCCTTCAGGCAGTGATAAACGTTTACGCTGTGCTCACAAAGGCCGCCGGCATAGGCGCCGTGAAAGCGTGTGGAGGCAGGTGCCTCAAAAAAGTCGCTCTGGGGGGACTGGAGATATTCCAGCAGTTTATCTGCCCCTTCTCTTTTAATATTTTCTTGGTAAAGACTTAAAAACTCTTCCCT
The DNA here is from genome assembly GCA_017436645.1 of Clostridia bacterium. Classification (GTDB taxonomy): domain Bacteria; phylum Bacillota; class Clostridia; order UMGS1883; family UMGS1540; genus SIG447. The sequence goes on from JAFSCR010000029.1 coordinate 27,289, forward strand.
TTTATCCATACTTTCACTCCTCTGTCTTTTTTCGTCTTCGTTTTTTGATAACCAGTTTCCGGCTGGGGCCGAGGGCTGCACAAAGGTGCATCCACACAGCGTCCTTGCACTCTTTTTTAAATCGTCGCAGGGAGCCGTCCCCCGTATAGCCTACTACCATTTTCTTTCCCGAGAGGCGCAGAAACACAAAATCTTCTGCCCAAGTGTCATAAAGCGTCTCCGGCATGGTACGTTTAAGACGCGCATGTATTTCTTTTTGTACTTTTTCAGAACGAAGATTTTGTTCGTTTGTTTTCATACTCCCCACGCCCTTCCGTTATTTATACTGTATGTCCGTGCCGATAAAACCGGCATGTTTAAAATCTTCCGGATTGTGACGGACAATATAATCTATATACGAATCAATAATCTGTGCCGTCAGAATATACCCACTGGGATTTAGGTGGTAATGGAGATAAAACTTTTCCTTGAATTTTGCATCGTGCACCGGTCCGTATTTATATAAATCAATGACGTATGCATTATCAAAATAATCGGCAAGCTGATACAGTGTGTTAATAATGCCGAAGGTTTTTTCATCCCGTTCGGGGGTATCGGTGTTTGGAACGGTTACAAAAAAGAACTTGGCATCAGGGCTTACTTCCTTTAGGCGACTTACAATGTGCGCATAACATCCCAGAAACGTTTCCTTGTTCTTTTTGTAGTCTTCCCTGTCGATATCGTCCATAGAGCCGATTTCCATATTGAGGCGTTTGCCGTAAATGTCATTTACACCGAGGGCAATAACATAAGCCTGACAGGCCTTTTCCTCGCTCCATGCGCCGCATTCATCCCCAAAGTAGTTTACAAACCCTAAGGTGGACATACCGCCTTTTGAGAAGTTATAAGCCTTGAGACCATTTTTTCTTGCAATATACTGCCCCCAGGAATATTCATATAAATCATGAAAATGGCGAGTACCGTCTGCATCCACCGTTTCAAACTCACCGGAGGAAAGGCTGTCCCCAACAAAGCCTATGGTGCGGAACACAGAAGTGTGGCTGTAGCCTGTCACCAGTCTGTCAAGGGGTTTTTCGTTTTCATTAAAAAGTTCCTTTTCCCAGTCCATATCGTCCCCTCCTTTGTATTTTAAATCAAGTTTACCATAAATACCCGGCAAAGTCAACGCCCCGGGAAAGAAACTTTTTCCGAGGCGGTTTTCTGTCGTAAAACCGATATGGTCTCCCTAAAGTAAAAAGACAACTCCAAAATGAAAAGTTGCCTTTTTGCTTTTATTAATACAATTTTGTAAATTCAAAAGAGCTGTCAATGCCAAGTTTTTTCAGTGCTTCATCCTTTTTATTTGCGATATCCCTGTCCAAGCGGTCAAAATAGTTATTGCCCTCACAGTCAATATCCACAATGAAGGGGCCTAAATCATGCAGCTTAAAAAACCATGCCGCCTCGATTCTGCCGAGCTCGTCATAAAGATATACGTCCTGCACTTCAATGGAGTCAATCCATAAGTTGGGGCTTACCGAGCGGGGTGAAACATGAACACACTTCTTTTCTTTCATCATTTTTGCGGTTTTTTCACCCATTGTAGTTTTTCCTACAATCATTTTAAGACCCCATTCCTCCACGCTTTTTGCACCCCATTTTTCAAAGCGGATGCTTGATGTGGGCATAAAGGACATAAGCTTCCATTTTCCGTTTTCCCGAATCACAATAGGTCCGTTGTGGATTAAAACATTTCTGTCTTTCGTATCAAAAGGCAAAACATTGTTTTCATCAAAAATGTACTTTTGGAGTCTGGAGCGGCAAGTGAAACATTCACCGCTAATATATACCGTGTCGCCAAGTTTTAATTTTTTTACATCGTCATCTGAAAGCGGCGATGTTAAATGATATTCTGCCATATATATCCTCCTATCTGTCGCCAAACCAGTTGGGACTCATCATTTTCGTTACTGTACCGTTTGCATCAATTTTTGAAGATGCACGGCGGGCAACCATACAGTTTGTACTGGTGGCACAGGCAATGCCTGCGATGTGGGTATAGGCATATTCTACATTTACGGCAAGAACAGAGGTGCTGCCGCCTGCACCTAAAATACCAATTCCCAAACTGTTGATTGCTTCGTACAAATCTTCTTCAATTTTTGCAAACATGGGGTCCGGATGCTTTGAGCCCACCGTTCGAAGGCACGCCGCCTCTTTTGCTAAGTTTGCCGCAACGTTCGCCGTTCCGCCGATTCCTATACCAAGTACAGACGGCGGACATACTGCACCTGCACGGGCTGATGCCACAAAGCTGTCAATTACAAATTTTTCGATACCTTTGATGCCGTCAGCAAACGCTACGATTCTATGCCTTGTGCCGCCAAAGCATTCACTGCCGCCGCCTTTCGCCGCATAAGAAATCTCAATAGAATCTCCGTCTACAAACTGATATGTAAAATCCGGAATGTTCATACCGATGTTATTGCCGGGGTCATATCCTGTTAAAGGATGCTTCATAGTTGCTCTTAAATACCCAAGCTCCGTTGCCTTTGCAACAGCACGTCTTGCCGCATTTTCAAGTTCCACAAAGCCGCCCTCAAGCTCGCATTTGTTGCCCACTTTAAAGTAAAAAATAGGCCATCCCGTGTCTACACAAAGGGGGTTTTCTCTCTCCTTTGACATTTCCATGCTTTTTAAAGTGGCTTCAAGGCCATATTTGGCGTCAGGGTTTTCTTCTTTTTCTATTGCTTTCATAAAAGCGTCCTTTACATCAGGAGAAATCTCTGTTGCCCCGCGCTTAACCGTTTCAAAAAGCGCCTTTTCATAAACTTCTGTTTTAATCATTTCATCCTCCAAGTATTATTACTGTTCAATAGAATCCACTTCTTCCAAGGGAAGAATAGGGTGTTCTACGTTTTTATACGGGTATAGTTTTAAATTTATGGGGCACTGTCCCGGTGGGTCTGCAGTCACAATGGCATCGGCACGGCCGGCGAAATAACCACGAAAATGATTCATGGATTTGAGGCCCAGTATTTTGTACTGCGACATGTCGCACCCTGTCATAATAAATGGGCGGTCGTCATAGGTCTGAAACCTGTCCGACACAATGATAAGTTCCACATTTCCCTGCCGCAGCCTTACTGTTTTTCCATAGTCCATGGGTGCGCCAAAATTGATTGGTGCTGCAGAAATCAGCTTTCCGTTTGAAAAATTTATGATTTCTGCATCTTGTAGTTTTATTGGTTCGCCGCCGATGGGGTCTACCCGGCCCCCAACCTCGATACTGACCACATCTCCTACCTTATGGTTGTCAAATAAATATTTGACGGCAGCACTATCGCAAAGGGGCCCCATAATCGTTCCCGGAATATTTCTTCGAAGCATTTCACGAAGTAAATGGGTTCCGTCACCCGGGGCGCCGCCGCCGGGATTATCGGAAGCTTCGTTTATGACTACATAGCCGTCCTTTACCTTGGAAAGTGCTTCGTCCATGGCTTCTTCAGCTGACAAGGACGGTTCTGCAAAGTCGTACCTTCTCTGCCAGACAAAATCTGCAATTTCTTCTGCTTCTTTTTTGGGCACATAACCATCTGCCACCGTCAGCACAGAGCAGGAAGAGCATGGGCAATCGGCTGCAGAAAAACCAAAAAAGAAAGTGGCATCTATAAGATTATACTTTTTTACACACTCTGCCGTAAATTCCATAATTTCTTTGCCCGGGCCGCTTACGGTTCTTCCCGTTGTTGCCGGAATGAGAAGCGGTATTCTTTTTAAATACATTTTGGGATTTACTTCTCCACGGATCTGGCGAATTAAGTTTTTGGTAGCCTTGTAGCCTGCTTCTTCGCAGTCGATATGCGGAACTGTCTTGATGCCGTAAAGCCCGTTCGAAAGGCGCAGCATATCCTGACTTAAGTTCCCGTGGGCATCCAAGGACGACGTCATCGGAATCTCCCCGATAACCTCTCGCATTCTCTGAAAGCTGTACCGTTCTAAATCAAGGTCAATTTCCGAGCATCCGCCGCCGTGGACGGCAAAAAACACGCCGTCAAATTCTCCCATGTGTTTTTTCACATCTTCTGTTATGTGGTCCATAACATAGGAGGCACATTCTTCTGTCATTATGGGTCCTGCGCCAAAATTACCGCCACGGGTTGCTAAATCAACAGGGAGCGCCTCTGCCCCTTCTTCTTCAATGGCCTTCAGTGCGCCGCCTAAATATGTGGCTGTTCCTTTAAACTGGGCGATGACATCTTCTCCTTTAACCCAGCCCTTGGGAACCAATGTTTCAAATGAAGTTTTTCCCACGGCAAAGCTATTTGTTTCATTTCCAAATTGCGTTAGAAGTATTTTCATCTTATTTTCTCCTGACATGTTTTTCGCTTATAACATGATATTTGCAAGCGGCATATGCTGCTGACAGCCGTATATGTCGTTATCCTGAAGACTGCCGCTTATATTTTTTCTGGGGAATGTAATTTTAATGGAATTTACCACGCCGTAGGATATGATATCTATTTTTTCTTCACTGACATCATACGCCTTTGCAATGTCAGCTTTTTTAAGTTTTTCTTCTACATACTGCATATCTTCTCTTGTGTTGAAAATCAAATCAAATGTAATAAAAAGCGGACCGGCGTTTTTGCTTCTCAATATTTTTGTATACTCTATCAGTTTTTTCATTTTCCGACCTCCTCAACCGAAATTTTTGAAGTTTCAAGTAGGCTATCTACCTTTGCAAGGTGGAACACCGAAAATTCGTAAACCGGTCCCACATGAATATCGCTCGGCGAGAACGGGAAAGCAAGATTGCCTGCCGTAGATTTTCTTCCCGCATAATCGCAGTGAAGCATACGGCTTCGGGCCAGCGCACAGACCGTATCGGCGATTTCCTGCGTTTTGCCGACGATATCTATGATTACGCCTAAAGAGCTGTCCACGCCGCCGGTGCGTCTAAAGTGAATCTCGTAGCTGTTTTCAGGAAGTGTGTTTTTTGTATTTTCTTTCACAAATTCCGTAACCGTGTTTATGATTAAATCAATATTTTCAATGGTTTTGGTATCATAAATTGTGGCAGGGCTGATGGTTCTGAAGCCTGCACATTTTACGCCTTCCAGCTTTAAAGTTTTTTCTTCTGCTTCTTTAAATTCCGAGCCTGTAACTCTTACTGTGCGCGCATCAACCTGTTCAAATTTGGAATTTGTCAAATCACAAACGCCGTCAGGCTCATAGATTAAGTATGGGTTTGACTGCTCATAAAGTGTATGTGCCGCTACCCTGTCAACGGTGCATTTCCGGATTGGATTTGCAGGGCGAAGCTCGAAGTAATCGTCATACATATACCCTTGCATAACGTCTGCCGCCGCCACGGGTTCCGAGCACATTGCGCCACATTCCATAATTTTTGCCATGTGAAAGGCAAGACCTTCTTTATATCCTTCATATATACAGGGTGCCGCATAAATTGCAGTGTCACATGCACGGCCGCAAAGAATAACATCCGCTTTCTCTTCAAGTAATTTTATAATCGGCGCAATGCCGATTTGGCTGACAATGCGTGTGCTTTCCTTTATGCAATCTCTGTCTGCCGGAAATTCACTGCTCATATCCATAAGCTTTCCGCTTTCGAATTTTTCGAGTACGTATTCCGTCGTAACATCACTTAGAATGACACCTAATTTGAAGCTTAAATTCTGTTCCTTTGCAACCTCAAGAAGGATTTCTTTCAGCCATGCCACGTGCGCTGCGCCGCCTGCACCGCCTGCCGTACCGATAATAAAGGGTGCTTTGTGGTCTAACGCCTTAGGAAGCGCCAGTCCTAAATCCCTTTTTACAGCGCCACGGTCTGTAAATGATTTTCCGCTGCCAAGATAATAGGGACCGGGGTCAGTAGAGCCGGCATCAACACCAAGATAATCAACTTTTTCCGAAAAAGCCACATTTAAAGCTTCTTCGCTGTAGCCATAACCTAAAAGTCCGTTTAATGCAACAATTTTCATATTAACACTCCTTTTATATTCATTCTATCATAGGCGCAATGAAAAGTATTGCATTTTGTATTTTATATATTGCAAATAATATGTACTTATGATAAAATTACCTTGAGGTGAAAAGCGAATGGATATTAAACATTTTGTACTTTCCTATTACAATAACTCGGCAGAAAACTTTCATATTCAAAAAGTAGAAAACGCATATGAAGCAAAAAAGCCCCACACCCACGATTATTTTCAGATTTATTATATTGCAAACGGCAGTCTCCAGCACTTCGTAGAACATAGTTCTTCCAAATTGCACCAGGGGGACATGTTTATCGTGCCTCCCGGCGTCGTTCACTATATCGCACCCGAAATAAACACCGTGTTTTATTCTTTTTCTTTTATGCCTGATTTTTTAAGCGAAGCAAACCAGTCCGGTAAGCTTTGCGCACTCTTTCTCCGGAATCTCCTTTCGGACAAGAACATTCTTCCCAAAGTATCCATCGGCTCCGAGGACATATTTTATATGGAATCCATCATGGAAAGAATGCTGCATGAATTTAACTCGAAAGACTTTGGTTTTAGTGAAATCATTCATTCTTATGCCGTTTTGCTGGTCTCGGCTTTAGCTCGAAACTATTTTAAAAAAAATACATTGCCCGAATATTTTGACAACAGCAAGCAATTCGTATTGCATTGTGTCAGATACATCGAAAATAATTTTACCGAGCACATTACCCTTGACGAAATTTCAAAGCTCTCCGCCATGTCAAAAAACAGCTTTTGCGAGCTTTTTTATAAGCTTACAGGCCATTCATTTAACAGCTACTTAAATATCTGTCGAATAAAAAAAGCCACAGAATACATAAAGGACGGTTATAAAATAACCGCCATTTACGGACTCTGTGGGTATACTGATTTTTCAACCTTTTATCGTAATTTCAAAAAAATAATGGGTGTATCTCCAAATGAATTCAAAAAGAAGAGCCTGTAGAATGTTTTTCGCTTTGCTCAAAACTCAATATGATATGCACCGCATATAAAGACTGTACAATCTGGATGATAAACCTTAACAATGAATTGACAACTGTCGTTGTCATGAATTGGATTTCATCCATGAATTGTTGTAAACAACATGATTTGAATTGCCTTAATGCACCGAAGGTGCAATTCATGAGCCACAAGGCTCAATTCGTGAAATCTGTGATTTCAATTCATGCCAAAGGCAATTCATTGCGGTCACAGACCGCATATAAAGACTGTATAATCTGGATGCCAGTCTTTTTTTGCATGGTTCGTGTTAAGATTAAACTAAAAACAAATTTTATTTTTCTTTAACAAGTATTTGTATGCACCAAGTGATACCAAACTGTCAAACGCCATTCCGATTCCAAACATCATAGCTATTCCCGTAAGGGTTGGAACCCATATTTTTGTAATATATAATAAAAATGCTGTTCCATAATACAATGTATTCGTTATAACCGATTCAAAAAGCATATATTTTGTTTTTCCCAAGCCGTAAAAAGTCGCATCAAAAACATTTTGAAACGCATACAACACATAAAAACCAACTAAAATTATAACAAGATTGAATAGTTTATCTACATCTTTGAATAACAGTATATTGGTCATAAAAGGTTTCCACAAAGGTATAGACACGAACCACAATGAACAAACAACCGTTGTTATCGCAAAATATCCTAATGTTTTATTCTTAATAGCATAACGGTCAGTTGCAACATCTTTCTTTATATATTCTCCCAATTGCGTTATTGGCAAAAGCAACCATCCCCAAATAAAGTTGTTTGCAACCCAATATGTACCTTGTTCGTTCACAACATTTACCATTCGTGAAATCATTACTATATAAGCAAAATTTCTCACAAAAGATTCAATCCCTGAAATTACACCAACATTCCAAAGTTCTTTCATCCACGAAAACGAAAGTTTCTGCTTTGTAAAAAGGAATCCTTCTTCTTTATTAAGCAAAGTCAAGCTTATAACAAACATTACTCCGTTTGCAATGATATTTGTTATTGCGATTCCATTAACGCCTAGTTTTAAGGAACAAGGAAGAGATGATACTAAAAGCGTATCAATCATTGTACACAAAATCAACCGTATTCCCGTCAATATATACATAAATTTTACTTTATTTAATGTAATCAATACTACAAGAACAAAACTTGAAACAACTGAAAATATTAAGGCTATACTTTCTATCCGTATATATGTTGCTGATTCTGCTAAAATATCTTTGTTAACAGACATAATCATAAGCATGGGTTTTATAAATAACATAATCAGCAGTGCTAATACCACATATATTAAAAATGTGACTAAGAGACCACTTTTAAGACAATTACCAAGTTCTTTTTTGTTATTTGATGCTTTGCCAATAAAATAATAAAGCGGCAGTATTATTGATTCGTTTATAATTTCATAGAGTAAATTTATCCAGGTAAGCTGTCCTGCTATAGAAAATGAATACTCGCCCGGTAGTTGACCTAAAAAGAAAATCCTTAAAGTTGTATATAAGGTCGGAACTAATTGTATAAGCATCAAAGAGATTATAAGCCTATAATCAATCAATGATAAAGATTTTTTAATCTTAAGAATCAACTTTGAAACTCCTTTCGACATTATTCGACAGTCTTACTACGCTCGCATCAAGTCAGAAACAATAATATAACAGCTAAATTTTGCAACAAGTTATAAAGCAAAATTATTCCGCTTTACTCACACAAGACGGGATCTTGCACCGCCTTCTACAAAGCTTTCAATATTTTTTGCTACTTCGTCCATACAGCGTTGGCGGGCGTCAATGGAGCCCCACGCCATATGGGGCGTGAAAATGACGTTTTCCCGATTTAAAAGTGCCTGATAGGGGCTATCGGGTTGCATGGGTTCGGTGGAAAAAACGTCCACACCAAGGCCGCCGAGTTTGCCGTCTAAAACGGCTTTGGCAACGGCCGCCTCGTCCACCACGGCGCCACGGGCAACGTTAATGAGAATTGCCCCGTCCTTCATAAGAGAAAGGCGACGAGCATCTATAAGGTGATGGGTTTCGGGGGATAAAGGTGTGTGCAGGGAAATAATATCGCACTCCCGACAGAGCGTATCCATATCCACGGTGGGATAGTCTTCCGAGGGGGTTCTCTTATAGGCAAGAACACGGCACCCCATGGTCTTTGCCATTTTTGCCACCTTGCCGCCAATATTTCCAAGGCCGGCAACGCCCCAGGTAAGCTGGGATATTTCACGAAAAACGGGCTTTACACAGTTGAAAACGCCGCTAGCCGTATACGCACCGCTTTTTACGTAGCGGTCAAAGGTATTTAAATTGGTTGCAAGAGAAAACGCCATGGCGACTGTGAGCTGGACGACGCTGTCGGTCGAATACCCTGCCACGTTACAAACACCGATGCCGTGGGCACGGCAATATGCTAAATCCACATTATCAAATCCCGTTGCCGTAATGCAGATAAGCTTCAAATTCTTCGCATACGGGAGGTTTTCAGCGGTAAGCTTTACTTTATTGAGAATGACGACTTCTGCATCTCCGATGCGGTCTATAACATCCTCCTGCCGTGTCAGGTCATATACTGTCACTTCGCCTAAATTCCGGACGGCATCAAAATTTATATCGTCACCTAACGTTTGTACGTCTAAAATTGAAATACGCATAGTTTCACTCCTAAAAATTCATATATAAGCATTCTATCACAAAAGTGTGATGCCGTCAATCTGTAGAAATATAAAAAAGCCGTCCCAATACGGGACGGCTTTTGAATAAGTAAAACTAATTATTTGAGTTCTACCTTTGCGCCAACTTCTTCAAGCTTTGCCTTGTAGGATTCAGCATCTTCCTTGCCAACGCCTTCCTTAACTGCCTTGGGAGCGCCATCTACGAGGTCCTTAGCTTCCTTAAGGCCAAGGCCGGTGATTTCACGAACAACCTTGATAACCTTAATCTTTTCTGCGCCTGCATCAGCGAGAATTACGTCGAATTCGCTCTTTTCTTCGCCTGCTGCTGCGCCACCGTCAGCTGCTGCTACAACTGCAACCGGTGCAGCTGCGCTTACGCCGAATTCTTCTTCCATCATCTTTACGAGTTCGGCAACTTCTAATAACTTGAGTTCTTTGATATCAGCAATAATCTGTTCGAGTTTGCTCATTTTGAATTTCCTCCTTAAAAATATTTCTTTTTAAAAATAATTATTCTGCTGTTTCTTCAGCGGGTGCTTCTGCGGGTGCTTCTTCAGCTGCAGGAGCTTCTTCTACTGCTGCTTCTGCTGCAGGTGCAGCTTCTTCAGCGGGTGCGGCTTCGCCTGCTTTTTTAGCAGCGGCTTCAGCCGGCTCTACGCCACCATCGACGAGGGCCTGCAATGTACGAGCCAAATTGGAAATCGGTGCATTGAGGCTTCCCATGATCTTCGCAATAAGTGTATCGCGAGAGGGCGTTGCAGCGAGCTTTGTGATTTCTTCGATGGAAATAATGCTGCCATCGAGGAAACCTGCTTTGATTTCGAGGTTCGGGTTGGTTTTTGCAAATTCAGCCAGAACCTTTGCGGGTGCTACCGGGTCATCGCTGAGTGCGAGAGCTGTAGGACCATTGAGAATGGGATCCAGAGCTTCATAGCCAATCTGATTTGCAGCAAAACGAGTTAAGGTATTCTTAACAACCTTGTATTCTACGCCTGCTTCTCTCAGCTTTACACGAAGATTGGTATCTTCTTCAACGGTAAGGCCACGGTAGTCTACGAATACGCCAGCTGTTGCGTTCTGCATTTTTTCAGTAAGTTCAGCAACAACTGTCTTCTTCTGTTCCAAAACTTTTGCGCTGGGCATATCTTTCACCTCCTGTATAAAAAAGGTTCTCTATCCTATATGCAGACAGAGAACCGTAAGAAATCCTTGCGTTTTCCCTTCCTCGGCGGGTCTTACGCACGCGAGGTGCGGCCGGCTGTCTGCGGATGGACAAAAATAAGGTATTTAGTTTTGACTTTGATTAGTCAGTAATCTTTGCGGGGTTAAGCTTAATGCCGGGGCCCATGGTGGAAGCTACGGCAACGCTGCGGAGGTACTGACCCTTTGCAGCGGAGGGCTTAGCCTTGATAACTGCATCCATTAAAGCTTTGAAGTTTTCTGTCAGCTTTTCAGCGCCGAAGGAAACTTTGCCGATGGGGCAGTGGATAATATTGGTTTTATCAAGACGGTATTCAATTTTACCGGCTTTGATATCAGCAATAGCCTTTGCGAGATCCATGGTAACGGTACCTGCTTTGGGGTTCGGCATGAGACCCTTAGGACCGAGAACACGACCGATGCGGCCTACAACGCCCATCATATCGGGGGTTGCAACAACAACGTCGAATTCAAACCAGTTTTCGCCCTGGATTTTCTGAACGAGTTCTTCACCGCCTGCATAATCTGCACCGGCTGCTTCTGCTTCGGCAATCTTGTCGCCCTTAGCAAATACGAGAACACGAACTTTTTTGCCTGTACCATGGGGCAGAACAACTGCACCACGAACCTGCTGGTCGGCGTGACGGGAGTCAACGCCCAGTTTGATGTGTGCTTCTACAGTTTCATCAAACTTTGCTTTTGCGCCTTTTACGGCAATATCAAACGCTTCTTCTACATCGTACAGTTTGCCCTGTTCGATAAGCTTTGCGCTTTCCTGATAATTCTTTCCTCTTTTCACGAATATACCTCCTTGTGGTTATGCGGAATAAATCCTCCCACCAAACTCTTAATCTTCTTCTACAACAATACCCATGCTGCGGGCTGTACCGGCAATCATGCTCATAGCAGATTCAATGCTTGCAGCATTGAGGTCCGGCATTTTTGTTTCGGCGATTTCCTTAACCTGGCTCTTCTTAATGGTAGCAACCTTGGTCTTGTTGGGAACGCCGGAGCCGCTTTCAATCTTACATGCTTTCTTGAGAAGTACTGCTGCCGGAGGCGTCTTTGTGATAAATGTAAAGGATCTGTCAGCATACACGGTAATAACAACCGGGATGATGAGACCTGCGTCCTTTGCAGTCTTTTCGTTAAATTCCTTGGTGAACTGTACGATATTTACACCATACTGACCAAGTGCGGGACCAACCGGGGGTGCGGGCGTAGCTTTACCTGCAGGAATCTGCAGCTTAATGTAGCCCATGATTTTCTGTGCCATTTTTCTTTCCTCCTAATATCGTGGTATCTGGCGGACACATCTTCTTCCGTGTCCTCCCACCATAAAAAGCCGAGTGGCTTATTATGACAATGCTTCAACCTGGTGAAATTCCAGTTCGACAGGTGTTTCACGGCTGAACATGGAAACACAAACACGGAGTTTTCTCTTTTCCATGTTGATTTCTTCAATGACGCCGACAAAGCTTTCAAGGGGCCCGTCCGTAACACGAACGCTGTCGCCCACATTCATATCAAACTTAACGACCTGTGCTTCTACGCCCATAGATTCCACTTCCGCATCGGTTAAGGGAACGGGCTTGGAGCCGGGACCTACGAAACCGGTACAGCCACGGGTATTGCGGACAACATACCAGCTTTCGTCAGTCATCACCATTTTAATGAACACGTAACCGGGATAGATTTTACGGGAAACGACTTTCTTTTCGCCGTCTTCCTTCTGTTCCACAACTTCTTCCATGGGCACACGAATGTCCTGGAAAAAGTCCTGCATTCCACGGTTTTCAACTGTCTTTTCTATATTCGCTTTTACTTTGTTTTCGTAGCCCGAATAGGTGTGGACTACATACCATTTTGCATTACCGGCCATATTTACCCATGCACCCCTTTAAGGATGCAACCTCCTTATTTCAAGAAACTGGTACTATCCCATAAGAGCTTTAAAGCCCCAGGAGAACAGAGCATCCAGAATCCAGATGCCTGCGCCGATAATTAAAATTGCAATAATAACAATACCTGTATTATTGATGAGCTGTTTTTTGGTAGGCCAGATAACCTTTTTGATTTCTGCCTTTAAGTCCTTGAAGAACTTACCAATCTTAGAAAAAAACTTTTTCATACCTTATACCTCCGTGGGGTACTTATTTGGTTTCCTTATGTGCGGTATGCTTCTTGCAAAATCTGCAATACTTATTCATTTCGATACGATCCGGTGTGTTCTTCTTGTTCTTCATTGTGTCGTAATTGCGCTGTTTGCATTCGGAGCATGCCAAAGTAATTTTTACTCTCATGATTTATGTTACACCTCCCACATAAAAAAAGACTTCTTTTGAGAAGTAGACTCATTATATCACAGTCCTCTTCTTTTGTCAACAATTTTTTTAATTTTTCTCATTTTCTTCAATTTCTGCCGAAATTTCCGCCATTCTTGCCTCAATTTCCTCTCTTGTTACCACTGCGAGATTCGAGAACGAATAGCCGAGTGCATTCTGCATCATATCGAGGGCCTCTTCCTTTCTGCCTAATGCATAAAGGGTTTCGCCGCAGTTATAATACGGAATGGGAACCCCGAGCCGTTTGCCCGTCAGTTCCTTATAAAGATTCCAGCTGGAATCAAGGTCTCCTGCAAGGCGATAGTTTAGAGCGAGGTTATCCACAATCGCCTCGTCATACTTATCAAACGTGTACGCCTCCTGATTCAGCTCCATTGCTCTTTGCATCTGGCCGTTTAAAAGAAGGAGCTGACCGAGCGTGCCGTAGACGTTTCTGTTCTTGCCGAGTTTCAGCTGTTCTTCCAGTATGGAAATTGCTTTTTCAATGTTTCCCTGTTTCCATAAAAGCAGTGCACGGTTGACGGCCGCACGGCAGCTTTGCTCGGCTGTCATTTGCTTATGGGATGCCGCATTCAGAATTTCTTCGGCACGGTCATATTCACCGGCTTTCAGGCACATGAAACTGTAAAACAAAATGTAGTCCGTTTTAAGCCGCTTTGTGCGAAACGCCTTTTCCATGGTGGCAAGGCCTTTCTCCGGATCTGTCTTATACTGCTTTGCCCCTTTTATCATCAGGATGTCGGGCAGTTTCACGAAGCAGGAAATCAAAAGATACGCCGCCAGCGCCAAAAGTCCCCATCGGAGTCCGAGATTTGTGTAAATCAGATAGATGGCAATGCCGGGCACTAAAATTGCTACTATAGACTTCATTTTTTCTCTCCTTAAAACTCTGCCGTGCCGACTGTGCGGGGGAAGGGCAGAACGTCACGGATGTTACTCATACCCGTTACATACATAACCATTCTTTCAAAGCCGAGGCCGAAGCCTGCATGCTTTGCACCGCCATAGCGGCGAAGGTCCATATACCAGCTGTAATCGTCCTCCGTCATGCCCATTTCACGAATGCGGGCGGCAAGACGGTCCGCTCTTTCTTCTCTCTGGCTGCCGCCGATGAGTTCGCCGACGCCGGGTACAAGAAGGTCCATTGCGGCAACGGTTTTGCCGTCATCATTCTGGCGCATATAGAAGGCCTTGATTTCCTTCGGGTAATCGGTTACGAATACGGGGCGGCCGAATACCTTTTCGGAAAGGTAACGTTCATGCTCTGTCTGGAGGTCTGCACCCCAGAATACGGGGTAATTAAACTCTTCCGTCGCTTTTTCTAAAAGCTCGATGGCTTCCGTATAGGTAACGTGTGCAAAGGAAGCATTTGCAACCGATTCGAGTCTTTCGATAAGGTCCTTATCCACAAACTGGTTGAGGAATGCAAGGTCGGAGGGTGCATTGTCGAGCACATAACGAATCACATATTTTACCATAGCTTCTGCAAGCTCCATATCATCAGAAAGCTCTGCAAAAGCAATTTCCGGTTCAATCATCCAGAATTCCGCCGCATGACGGGGGGTGTTGGAGTTTTCTGCACGGAAGGTAGGACCGAAGGTGTAAACCTTGCCGTATGCAAGTGCGAGTGCTTCGGCGTTAAGCTGGCCCGAAACGGTAAGGGAAGTCTGTTTGCCGAAAAAGTCTTTGGAAAAATCCGTTTCGCCCGTGTCCATGGTGGTTACACGGAACATTTCCCCTGCGCCCTCACAGTCACTGCCCGTAATAATGGGGGTGTGGACATACACAAAGTCATTTTCCTGGAAGAATTTATGAATGGCGTATGCACAAAGGGAACGAATACGGAATACTGCAGAGAAAGTATTTGTGCGGGGACGAAGGTGCGCAATGGTTCGCAGGTATTCAAAGCTGTGACGCTTTTTCTGCAGAGGATACTCAGGGCAAGATGCGCCTTCTAAAATGACTTCGTCTGCATGGACTTCAAAAGGCTGTTTGGCATCCGGCGTCTGCACGACGCGACCGCACACCGAAATGGCGGCACCCACGTTAAGCTTTGCCGCAATATCAAATCCTTTTGTGTTTTCATCAAACACAATCTGTACCGAATCAAAGCAGCTGCCGTCGTTTAAAGAAATGAACCCGAAGTTTTTGGAAACACGAATATTTCTTGCCCAGCCGGAAATTTTTACTTCATTTAAGTTTTTGTTCTCCCGACATAAGGTTTTAAGTTCTGTACGCTGCATTACATGTCCTTCCTTTCAAAATAAAGTCTTGTTTCTTCTGTATCTTTTTCGATTTGCCGCCGGAGTGCCTCCACGCTGTCAAACTTTGTCTCCGGTCGCAAAAAATCCAAAAGCGTAATTTCCGCCTTTTCCCCATAGACTTCCGCATCAAAACCGAGAAGATAACTTTCTGCTCTCGGCAGAGCCTTTTCTACGGTGGGATTTTGGCCAATATTGGTTACGCTTTTATATACCTTGTTCAAAATGCGGGTTTCGCTGATATAGACCCCCTTCTTCGGCAGAAGCAGATTTTCAGACAGCGGAACATTTAAGGTGGGAAAGCCGATAGAGCGTCCGAGCTTTTTCCCTTCCTGCACCGTGCCCAAAAGCGTATAGGGTGCAAAAGAGAGGGCATTTACGGTTTTCACATCCCCTTCGGCTAAAAGGGTGCGGAGCCTTGTGCTGGAAACGGGTGCACCTGCCTCACAAACGCTTTCCATAATTTCGCAAGTAATCCCGTATTCCTTGCAAAGGGTTTTCAGGGTTTCGGCGTCCCCTTTGGCATTTTTGCCAAAGCGATAATTAAACCCTGCCGTGACATAGACGGCACCGAGTTCTTCCACCAGAATTTTTTCCACAAATTCTCTCGGCGTAAGGGACAGAACATCCAATCCCCGCTTTTCGAGAACTACCCTGTCAGCACCGATTTCAATCAGGCGCCGCACCTTAAGGTCTGTTTCCATCAGAAGTGCAGGCGGTGCGGACGGGCACAGGAGAAATCGGGGGTGGGGTTCAAAAACATATACGATGCTCTCCGTTTTTCTTTTTCTTGCGAAAGCAAGCATCTTTTCTATAAGCTGTCGGTGTGCATTATGTACCCCGTCAAAATTACCAAGGGCGATTGCTGTGCCCATGCGTTTTCTCCTTTATATATTAATAGAAGCTTGTTATCATTTTTAAAAGATGTTTTTCCCCGTCCAAAATATCATGGGACAGGCAAAGAAGGTCACCGGATTTTGAGAACACGGTATACCGGCCTTCTTCTTTATAAGGATTTAAAACCGGCACGCCGTTTCGGATGCGTTTTTCATCCGCTTCGTCCACTTCCACCTTGGGAAGGTGGGAAAACACCAGTGCCGTGTCGAGTATATATTTTTCGGGTGCTTCCTCAAAATCAGAAAGCTTTACTGCATTTTCCGCAGTAAACCTTCCCGAGGCCGTGCGGGTAAGTGCAGTCATATGTGCGCCCGCAGAAAGCGCTTCGCCAATATCCTTACAAAGGGTGCGAATGTACGCCCCTTTGGAGCAGGTGACGGAAAATGTAACAAGAGGAATTTTAATTTCTATGGGACGGATTTCGTAAAAGGTGACCCGTCTCGGTTTTCTTTCTACCGTAATGCCCTGCCGTGCCAAATCATAAAGGCGTTTGCCCTCATGGTGCACTGCCGAGTACATGGGCGGAATCTGGTCGCATTCACCCTCAAAGCTTTTCATCGCCTTAAGAACTTCTTCTTCGCTGACCTTGACGGGTTTTTCAGAAAGCACTGTACCGGTGCTGTCCTCCGTGTCGGTGGTTTTGCCGAGACACAAGGTACATTCATATGTTTTCTGTGCCGCTACAACATAGTCCACCGCATGGGTCGCCTTGCCGATGCAAATGGGCAGAACGCCTTCGGCCATGGGGTCCAAAGTACCAGTATGCCCCACACGCCTTGTACCTGCCGCACGGCGCACACGATATACTACATCATGGCTCGTCATCCCTGCCGGCTTCCAGATGTTAACAATGCCGTCCATAGGCTTCTCCTATACGTTTGATGATTTCTTCTTTCCATACGGAAATATCGCCTTCTACGGTGGCCCCTGCGGCTCGGGCATGACCGCCGCCGCCGAATGTTTTGCAAAACGCCGCCGCATCAAGAACTTGACTCGTCCGCATGGATATTTTAATCTGCCCGTCCTTCTCCCGAAGGAGAACGCCGGTTTCCACACCCCGAATCCCCCGAAGGAGACCGGAAAGGTGGCTTGTATCTTCATCCGAAGCGCCCGTTTCCGAAAGAAGTGCTTCCGTAACGGTGGCTACGGCTGTTTTGCCGTTATGACAAATGGTCATTTCATGCATTACCGCCGCCTCAAGGCGGATTTTCTCAAGGGGATTTTCCTCGAAAACGGCAAGGCAAATTTTTCCGCTTTCGGCACCGGCTTCCATAAGCTGCGCCGCTACCCTTAAGGTTTTGGGCGTTGTGTTGGAAAAACGGAAGCCGCCCGTATCTGTGACAAGACCTGTATAAAGGGGCGAGGCCGCATCTTCGAAAGGCTCACCTGCCAAATCGAAAAGCCCGGCAATGATTTCTGCCGTGGCGGCCGCAGAAGGGTCTACCACGCACACGTCCCCGAAGCCTTCATTGGTGACGTGATGGTCAATGACAAGCTTTACCTTTGCGCCTTCAAAAAGCGGAAGCCGTTCTCCAAGACGTGCAGCGTCACCGCAGTCTACTGCGATGGCCGTGTGAGGCACAGGGACCCTATCCTCCAAAACGGCAAAATCTCCGCCTAAAAATGCAAGGTCGGACCGAACCGGTTCTTCAAGGCATATGGTATAGGGAATTCCCCATCTCAGGAGGAGCTTCCCCAGCGCTATACAAGATGCAATTGCATCCCCGTCTGCACTTTTATGGGGTAAAATTACCGCGTTTTCAGCTTTTTTCAGTGCCGATAAAAGGGTTTTCATTCTTTTTCCTCTTCTCCCATTACGTCTTTCAGCACCTTGTTTATGTGGGCGCCGTAGGCAATGGAATGGTCAATTTTAAATATAAATTCAGGCACGGCACGGAGGTTTAAGCGGTTGCCGATTTCCCTACGCACAAAGCCCTGTGCGGCTTTCAGCGCCTTCAGGGTGTCCGCTTCCGCCTTTTCGCCGCCCATAACGCTTATATAGGCGGTGGCGTAGCGAAGGTCACGTGTTACTTCCACCTGCACAACACTTACAATAGGCGCAATGCGGGGGTCCTTTAATATGCGGATAACTGCCCCCAGTTCACGCCGTACCTCTTCATCTATGCGATTTTGTCTGTATCCCGCCATAGGTTCCTCCTATCGGGCGATTTCCTCCATAACGGAGCATTCAACAATATCGCCCTCTTTAATATCATTAAACTTTTCAAAGCTCATACCGCATTCATAGCCGGATGCAACTTCCTTTACGTCATCCTTAAAGCGGCGAAGTGTTGCAAGGTCGCCTTCGTGGATAACGATACCGTCACGAACAATACGAACCATACAACCTCTCTGAATCTTACCATCCTGCACATAGCAGCCTGCAATGGTACCGACACCGCTGACCTTGAAGGTCTGGCGGATTTCGGCGTGACCAATGGTGACTTCCTTAAATTCAGGTGCAAGCATACCCTTCATAGCGGCTTCAATTTCTTCGATAGCCTGATAGATAACACGGTACATCCGCATATCTACCTTGTGCATCTTAGCCGCTGCGAGAGCGCCCGAGTCGGGACGGACGTTAAAGCCGACGATAATGGCACTCGAGGCCGTTGCCAGCATAACGTCAGATTCCGTAACGGCACCAACGGCGCCGTGAATAACACGAACACGGACTTCTTCATTGGAAATCTTTTCAAGGGACTGGGTAACTGCTTCCACAGAGCCTTTAACGTCTGCCTTTACAATGAGGTTAAGATCCTGCACGTTACCTTCCTGAATCTGGCTGAACAAATCTTCAAGAGATACCACGGCAGTAGACTTTCTGTGTTCATCCTGCGCCTTCTGGCGACGGGCTTCTACCACGTTCTTCGCCATTTTTTCGTCGCTTACGGCGTAGAACAGGTCACCACCCTGACAAACTTCGCTCATACCCGTGATTTCAACCGGTGTGGACGGGCCTGCCTCTTTCAGGCGGTTGCCCTTGTCATCCAGCATGACACGGACACGGCCCATAGCGGTGCCGGAAACGATGGTGTCCCCTGTGCGGAGCGTACCATTCTGTACCAAAACGGTGGCAACGGGGCCACGGCCCTTATCAAGGCGGGCTTCAATAACGGTACCACGGGCAAGGCGGTCGGGATTTGCACGGAGTTCCTTCATGTCGGCTACAAGGATAACCATTTCGAGAAGGGTATCAATATTCTGACCGAGTTTTGCGGAAATGGGCACACAAATGGTATCACCGCCCCATGCTTCGGGGATAAGACCGTATTCTGTAAGTTCCTGCATAACTCTGTCGGGGTTTGCATTATCTCTGTCGATTTTATTAATGGCAATGATGATAGAAACGCCTGCGGCCTTTGCATGGTCAAGTGCTTCAATGGTCTGGGGCATGATACCGTCATCCGCCGCTACCACGATAATGGCAACGTCCGTAACCTGTGCACCACGGGCACGCATTGCGGTAAAGGCTTCGTGACCGGGTGTGTCAAGGAAGGTAAGACGTCTGTCCCCAAGGCGTACGCTGTAAGCACCGATGTGCTGTGTAATACCGCCGGCTTCCCCTGCGGCAACGTTTGCCGAGCGGATGGCATCGAGAAGGGATGTTTTACCGTGGTCAACGTGACCCATAACAACAACGACGGGGTCACGGGGAACGAGCGATGCTTCGTCATCTGTATCATCCCCAAAAAGACGGTCTTCATCCGTAATAATAATTTCTTTTTCAACAATAGCGTTCATATCTTCGCCGATAAGTGCCGCCGTGTCAAAGTCAATATTTTGGCTGATGGACGCCATAATGCCGAGCTGCATGAGGCGCTTGATGACTTCTGTTGCACTTTCCCCAAGACGCTCTGCAAATTCGCCAACGGAGATTTCATCGGGAATCTGAACGGTTTTCTTTTCCGCTTTCTTTTCTTTTTTCTGCGGCTGTACGGGTGCGGCAGAAGGCTGACCACCCTTCTGGCGCTTTTGGCCCTTCTTTATTTTCTGTTTCGAAGAGGATGCCTTTTCATGCATCTCGGTGTCAACCATTTCCTCGATTTTTTCGTTCTTTTCAATCTTTTCAAGATCAAGGGTGGAAGAGCGGGTATCTACATACCGCTTTTTCTCTTCTTTTTCTTCCTTCGGTTCGGGGGCCTCTTCCTCTAAGGGTTCCGCAGGTACTACTTCCGGTGCCTTCGGTTCTTCCGCCTTCTTCTTTAAAAATTCGGTAATATCGGAGCCGTCATCAAAGCTTTGTGTGTAGTAATCAAAGATGATGTCCATTTCCTCGCTCGTAAGTGTGCTCATATGGTTTTTCGTGCCCATATCGTACTTTACGAGTAAATCAATTACGTCTTTATTGACAAGCTCTAAATCCTTTGCAATGGAATGAATTCTCGGTTTATTTTGCTTTGCTGTTTTAGCCACTAAAGCCACCCCCATAAATTTTAAGTATTGCGGACGCAAATCCTGTGTCCCGAATGCCGAGGACGGATACTTTTCCTTTCCCCGTGCTCTTTGCCAAAGAATCGACAGAGCCGAATAATATAAGCTTCGTGCCGTAACTTTTGCATTTATCCTGCATTCGTTTTTTCGTGTTTTCCGAAGCATCCTCCGCCACAATCACAAGGGGGAGTTTTCCGCTTCTGACAAGGCTTTCACACGCCTCGCCTCCAAACGCCATGCGTCCGGCTTTGACGCACAAACCTATCATGCCATAAAGTTTATGCATACTGTTCTCCTAATTCCGTATAAATTTCCGCAGGTACAGGACAGGAAAGGGCTCGTTCCACTCTTCTCTCAAGCTTTGCCTTTTCAATGCATGCCCTGTTTTTACAAATATATGCCCCACGGCCGTTTTCTCTGCCGCCGGCATCAAGCCTTACGATGCCTTCCGGCGTTCGCACAAGACGAACCATTTCATCCTGCCCGTGTGCCTTGCGACAGCTTACACACATCCGTGTTTTTGCCGGTTTGTTCGCCAAATCAGAACACCTCGCCAACTTCCTTGTCGCTCTTAATATCAATCTTCCAGCCTGTCAGCTTTGCGGCAAGACGTGCGTTTTGTCCTTCTTTACCGATTGCCAGCGAAAGCTGGAATTCGGGTACAACCACCTCAGCGGCATTGGCTTCCTTATCAAGTGTGACACGGAGAACCTTTGCAGGGCTGATGCTTTCCGTAATGAATACGGACGGGTCTTCACTATACTTTACAATATCTACCTTTTCTTCTCCAAGGCCACGGAGAACTGCTGCGACACGTGCGCCCTTCTGGCCGACACATGCACCAACAGCATCTACGTTGGGGTTATTGGAGGAAACTGCAATTTTACTTCTGGAGCCTGCTTCACGGGCAATGCTGCGAATCTCTACCGTACCGTTTTCAATTTCCGGCACTTCTCTTTCAAAAAGACGGCGAACAAGGCCGGGGTGGGTGCGGGATACGGTAATCTGCAGACCTCTTGTGGTGTTGCGGACTTCTGTTACATAAACGAGAAGCTTCTGGCCGGGGCGATAAACCTCACCCGGTGCCTGTTCATGCATGGGCATAATGGTTTCGGTGGAACCGATTTCAATTAAAACGCCACGCTTTTCTATTTTCTGTACTGTGCCTAAGATTACATCGTTTTCCTTGCTCTGATATTCGGAGTACATTCTGCCACGTTCCGCCTCACGGATATGCTGCACGAGCATCTGCTTTGCATTCTGTGCAGCAATGCGGCCGAAGTTCTTCGGTGTGGTTTCAATGTTTACAACGTCCCCGATACCGTATTTGGGATTAATGAGCTGTGCTTCCTCCAAGGTAAGTTCCATGGACGAATCTTCCACTTCTTCCACAACCGTCTTTTGTGTGTGTACACGGATTTCGCCCTTTTCGTCAATGTCCACTTCCACGTTTTCGCCTGCATTATAGTACTTTCTGTAAGCACTTGCAAGGGCTGTGCGTAAGGTTTCGAGAAGTTCTTCCTTATTAATCTTCTTTTCCTTTTCCAAAAGGTCTAATGCCGTCATAAGTTCGTTTGCCATTTTGTTTGTCTCCCTTTCAAAATTTCCCGTCAAACAGAGTTTGTACTTTAGCGACCTTATCCATTTCAAGGCAAAGGTCCTCGCCGTCTTCTGTTTCAACCGTAATTGTTTCTTTATTATACGCTTTTAAAATACCGGTAAGCTTCTTCTTGCCGTCCCTGGGTGCATAAAACCTGATTTCCACCGTTTCTCCAATTGCCGATTCAAAATGCCAGTCCCTTGTAAGCACTCTTTCAAGACCGGGCGAGGAAACCTCAAGGCAATATGCCGCTTCTATGGGGTCCTCCTTATCGAGCACGTCGGAAAGGGCACGGCTGACCGTTTCGCAGTCCTCAAGGCCTACGCCGTCCTCACCATACAGAAACACCCGCAGAAACCAGTCCGGTCCCTCTTTTTTGTACTCCACATCGTAAACCCGGAGCCCTCTTTCTTCGCAGATGGGAGCGGCCATTTCTTCTACCAGCTTTTCAATTTTAGCCATGTTTTGCTCCTAAAAAACAAATTAAATTGTGAGGGCGGCAAAAACTGCCGCCCTCATAATCCAATATGTATTATAACACAGGTTTTTCGCTAATGCAAGTATTTTTGGAAAAATTTTAAAAAATTCCCATTAAAGCTGTACTCTTTGTCCCGTTTTGCCGGACTGATACAGTGCACAAATCATTTTTTGGGTTTTAATGGCTTCTTCGCCGGAAAGTGCGGGCATCTCACCCTTCTTAATGCTTTCGTAGAAATCCGCCACCTGCTTATAGTGCCCTACGCCCCAGTAGCCTTTTCCGGGGACTGTGGGACCGGGAACCGTTTCGTTATCCCGCTCTATCACGCTGCCGTCTTCAAAGGTAACGGTTGCCTTTGCAGCTTCCATATGAATTTTGCCCTTTTCGCAAAGGATGTCAATGGTAATGTTTTCGTTTTCGCCGTAGTAATTTACAAGGTGGAACATGGTTCTTACGCCGTTTTTATATACGATAATGCCTTCCGCCATATCCTCAACCTCAATGGTGGGGTGGGTGCGGTTTGCAATGTTCGCTTCCACAAAGTCAATTTCCTCATCCATAAACCAGCGGAGAAGGTCAAGGGTATGAATGGCCTGATTGATAATGACGCCGCCGCCTTCCCTTTCCCATGTGCCGTGCCAGTTATCTTTCGCA
The DNA here is from genome assembly GCA_017436645.1 of Clostridia bacterium. GTDB lineage: Bacteria > Bacillota > Clostridia > UMGS1883 > UMGS1540 > SIG447. The sequence goes on from JAFSCR010000029.1 coordinate 50,832, forward strand.
TAATAGGAATCGGGTCTGTCCCAGTAAAGGGCGCACTTTGCACATTTTACCTTGCCCAGCTTTCCGCTTTCAAGGGTTTCCTTCACAAGTACAGAGCCGGGGTTTGTGCGGTTTTGGAAAATAACGCCTAAGGTATTCCCCGTTCTTCTTGCCGCTTCGTTCATCGCCTCAGCATCTTCATATTTAATAGCCATGGGCTTTTCCGTGAGAACGTGTTTGCCATGCTCGAGGGCATAAATTGTCATGGGTGCATGGAGATAGTGGGGGGTTGCAATGTGAATAACATCAATATCATCACACTCGCACATTTCCTTCCAGTCCGTATACACACGGCAAGAAAATTCTGCCGCCGTTTTTTCTGCACGCTCACGTATTTCATCGCAAACGGCTACGATTTCCACATCGGGAAGCACGGCGATGGCTCTCGTGTGCAAAGAGTGAATGTGTCCGCAGCCGATCAGCGCTGCTCTGATTTTTTCCATAATACTCTCTCCTCTTCTTTACATCCCGGGACCAAGGTCAATTTCTGTTGTTTTCCCAAGATGGTAATGCTCTCTTTTTCTGACGGATTCGTCCCGAATCCATCTGTTATAATCGCAGCCGCCCTCACCGAGACACCACTGATATTTCTGATTCGGAACCTTTCCTAAAAACCGGTTTTCAGAAGTGTACCAAAGGCAAACCATAGGGTCCACAAGCTTATAAAGCCCGATTTCGCCACCGATAAGTCCGTGGTGTGCAAGCTGCAAGATATCGCTCTTTACATAATCGCCGTAAATGGAGGCAAGTTCTCTGCAGGAATACTGCATGCAGTCGCCAAGGAAAAGGAACGTTTTTTCCGCCGTTTTCAACCGCCATGCGGCGCTTACATCATTGGCACTCGCATAGGGGTAGGGATAAATGGTATCCGCCGTGAGCAGAATCTCAATTTCCACGCCGGGGAAAAAGTAGCTTTGGCCGGCATGCAGCGTATAGACGGGTACATGGGGAAAATTCGTTTTTATGCTTTCTTCAAAAGCCTGAATCTCTTCTCCGATAATGGCGCTGTCAATATACACAAACTTTGCCTTCTCGCAGTCATTAAACTGATAGGCAAATCCTTCGATATCGACTTTCCCTGCAAACGCCTTTAAAAAGACGGTGGCAAGGCGGATATGGTCAGAATCAGGATGGGTAAACATCCACATGGCAATGCGTGGTGTTTCTTCTCCCGATTTTTCTTTTAAAAATGCATATAGTGCTTCGGGGTCCCCTTCGCCATCCAGGCTGCCATCCATTAAAACAAAGTGATTATCGGCAAGGTGCACCGCATAGATGGAGCCAAGGGCAAGTTTCAGCTGAAAAAGCTTCGGGTGCATCTTCGAGGGGGACGGGATTTTTTCCGTTTTAGGTAACGGAAGGCACGGGGAGGTGACAATATGCACCGTTCTTATGCCTGCCGCCCAGAAAATAAAGATATTTTGTTCTTCGTTTATATATGTATAAAAAAGATTCCTGTTATAAGGTTTTTCACTGCCTGCAGGTTTTACCTTTTTGTCATACAGGGAAAAGCCTTCTTCCGAAAGCATTTCGGCATAGGCGATAACCTCTTCCTCCGTTGTGTTCTGCACCGTAAATTGGGTGTGACCGGGTACAATCTCGGCAGGAGGAAAGGAAAGCCCTGCTAAAGTTTTATATTTTGGAATCTGCATCATGATAACACCTTATTTCACGCCTTTCGGCTTTATCAAATGCATTATAGCATATACCTTTTAAAAGTGCAAGCGTTCTTTCGGAAAATACAAAAGAAAGTTTATTTTTCACCTTCCTACGTTCATTGGCACGGCGTAGGTTGAAAATTTTACGCCATGGGAAAGGTCAAAATTATCGGTGGCCTTCATAAGACCGATGCATCCTACCTGAAAAAGGTCATCCACGCTCTCGCCTCTGTTTTGAAACCGCTGTATAACGCTTAACACAAGGCGCAGATTGCCTTCAATAAAATCCTCCCTTGCCCTTTTGTTACCGTTTTTGATTTCGAGGAGCAGTTTTTCCTTTTCCGCATCGGAAAGTGTGGGAAGTTTTGCCGTGTTTACGCCGCTGATGTCCACCTTATACATTGCCATGTTTTTTCTCTCCCTTTTCTATAAAAATTTTGCCTGCACAGATAAAAAATCCCTCCGGATTAGTATGTATCCGAAGGGATTTATTTATTCGATAATTTCGGTTATCTCTTAACGCGTGCGTTACCTTCCCAGATGCTCCATACCTGTTCTTCATCTGCAGGCTGTGCATAGTCTGTGAGGAATGTGGTAGCCATAGCGCCGCTGGCCCAGCCGAACTGGATCCATTTTTCCGGTTCCCAGCCACGGAGGATTGCATAGAGCATACCGCCAACGAAGCCGTCACCGCCGCCGATACGGTCAAGAACGTGAATTTCACGAGGTTCTACAACGTGCCAGTTGTCGCCTTCCAGCATGATGCCGCCCCAGAGGTGGCAGTTGGTGTTTACAACCTGACGAAGTGTGGTTGCATATACGGAAGTGTGGGGATAAGCCTTCTTAACTTCCATAATCATGCCCTTGAAGGATTCAATCTTAGCGCCGATATCCTTACCGCCTGCTTCAGGACCTTCAATGCCGAGGCAAAGCTGGAAGTCTTCTTCGTTACCGATGAGAATGTCGGAAACGGAAGCGATTTCGGAGAAGCTTCTGTGAAGTTCTTCTTCACGGCCGATCCAGAAGGATGCACGGTGGTTCAGGTCAAAGGAAATGAGTGTGCCGTACTTCTTAGCAGCACGTGCAAGCTCAAGACAGAAAGTTGTGGTGTCGGGAGAAAGAGCTGCAATAAGGCCGGAGAGGTGGAGAACCTGTACGCCTTCTTCGCCGAAGATGCGTTCGAGGTCAAAGTCTTTAATGTTCAGAGTTCTGCCGACTTCACCTGCTCTGTCATTCTGTACACGGGGACCACGGGAGCCGTAGCCGCTGTCAGCAATATTGAACTGGTGGCGGTAACCCCAGGGGCCGCCCTGTTCTACTTCCTTGCCTTCGTATGCCATGTGGCGTGCAGAAAGGTTTGACTTAATAAAGTGTGCAATGGGGCTGCCTTTAACGAATGTGGTCAGAACCTTTACAGGGAGACCAAGATAGGAAGATACAGATGCAACGTTTGTTTCAGCACTTGTTGCCTGCATGATGAAACGGTCGGAAGCGTGTGTGGGCTGACCGTTTTCCGGGGTGATGCGAACACCCATGCTGGTGGGTACTACGAGGGACCATTTGCAATTTTCTCTGAGTTTCATTGTAAAATTCCTTCTTTCTTAAGATTTATATTAAATAATTTTACGCAAAAAGGATTGGGTTCGGGGATTCTGCGGATTTTCGAAAATTTCCGTCGGTGTCCCCTTTTCAATAATAGAGCCGCTGTCCATAAAGATAACCGTATCGGCAACTTCACGGGCAAAGCCCATTTCGTGGGTGACGATGACCATGGTCATGCCATCGCGGGCAAGCTGTTTCATAACGTCCAGCACTTCCCCGACCATTTCGGGGTCAAGGGCGCTCGTCGGCTCGTCAAAGAGCATAACGTCCGGATTCATGGAAAGGGCCCGAACAATGGCAATGCGCTGTTTCTGACCGCCGGAAAGCTGGGAAGGATATGCATCGGCACGGTCACGAAGGCCGACTCTCTCAAGTAGTGCATATGCCTTTTCTTCTGCTTCCTCACGACTCATTTTCAGAAGCTTCATGGGTGCCAAGGTCATATTGCGAAGCACCGTGTAGTGGGGAAACAGGTTGAACTGCTGAAAGACCATGCCCATTTTCTGGCGCATACGGTTTATATCTACCTTGGGGTCGGTAATATCCGTACCTTCAAAGTAAATGTGGCCGCCCGTGGGTTCTTCCAGAAGGTTTAAGGAGCGGAGATAGGTAGACTTTCCGCTTCCCGAAGGGCCGATAACAACCACAACCTCGCCACGGTGAATTTCCGTGTCCACACCCGAAAGTGCATGGATGGTGCCTTTAAAGCATTTGGAAAGGCCTTCTGTGCGGATAATAACATCAGTTTTATCTTTCACTATTTCGAAGCCTCCTTTCAAGGAGCGTTACGAGATGCTGCAGCGTCAGCACCATGACAAGGTAAATAAGCGCCGCCGCAATCAGAGGCATAAAGGCCGTATAGGTGGCAGCACGGATTGCGTTAATGGAATACATAAGGTCGCCAAGGCCAATATAGAAAGCAATGGATGTTTCTTTTAAAAGCACAACAAATTCATTGGCAAGGGCGGGAAGCACTGCCTTGAAAGCCTGCGGCATAACGATATAGAACATCGTTTGCATATACCCAAAGCCAAGGCTTCTGCCTGCTTCCGTCTGGCCGTTATCGATGCTCATAATACCGCCACGGACGATTTCCGCAACGTATGCACCGGAGTTTAAGCCAAAACAGACAACTGCCGCCAGAAACTTATCAATGCCGAGCGGCATGAAGATTACGAAATATATAATCATAATCTGCACAACGACAGGCGTGCCGCGGATGACGGTAAGATACACCTGACAGATGGCATTGATAATCTTAAGGCCGATGCCGTGTTTTGTCTGCTTTATGTATGTAGCACGGATAAACGCCACAATAAAACCGATAAAAATACCTAAAATAAGTGCAAAGACAGTCAGCTTTATGGTAGCCCAGAGACCGTTTACAATGGTCTTCCATCTGTCCGCCTCAATAAAGTTACGGGTAAAATCACGCTTCTGCTTATTCCAGAACCGGCCGAGGGCCGAGGAAGTATCCGGCTTTTCGTTCTGCATGACTTCCATGGAATCGAGAAAACCGAGCTTTATATTACTCGATTCAAAGACTTTTTCTTCCGTGGTGCCGTCAGCATTGGTGCGGATGGCGCTTGTTTTGGGCATAATATCCTTCCGGATATCTGCAAGACCGCCGAATACTGCATTGACGACTTCATCACTTGCATACACCACAAGACCTTCATGGGTATCGTACAAAGAAATCTTGCAAGCGACTTCTTTTTCGGGTGCGGTGCCGATCAGTTCGGAAAGGAGCGGCTCAAATTCCATTTTGAAATGGAGCTTTGATTTATACATGGCCGTGCCATTTTTCCGTTCATCAACAGAAAGGAATGCATCATAATGGGGAGAAACTGCGCTGTAAACGTCCGCTGTTTTCACCGTGCAATCGAGAATAATATCCTTTTCTTCGCCGTAGGCAACGTCCCCTACCGTGACATAGTTTTTCTCTGCCACCGCTTTCATGGGGGCAGACACGGCTATGCTATCCAGTTTTTCATTGACCAATCGCTCGGCTTCTTCTTTTGTGATTTTCCCTGCTACCGTATCGTTTTTAAGGCATACGGCAAAAATGCCGCACAAAAGAATGACGAGGAGCACAATGGCACCTGCCGTTATCAGTTTCTTTCGCATATTTTTTCTCCTTTAAACAGTTCTTTTAAAGGCAAATGTGTTTTGCATTTAAAAGAGCCGTTTAAAAACGGGACAAAAAGCGGGAGAAACTCCCGCTTTTTGCGCAGTTTTATAAATTGAATTATTCAGCTTTGATGTACTTTGCAATGATGGAATCGATTGTACCGTCGGCTGTCAGCTTTTCGAGTGCCTTGTTGATGTCTGCAAGAAGTGTTGCATTATCTTTGGAAACTGCGATTGCATAGTCTTCTACAGCATATTCTGTTTCCAGAATCTTCAGGCCTTCGTTTTCAGCAACAAATGCCTTTGCGGGTTCATTGTCGATAATAACAGCGTCAACGTCGCCACCCTTGAGTGCGATGATAGCATCAGCGCCCTTGCCGTAGCTTGTTACGTTTTCTTCGCCGTAATCATCTTTGGAGTACATATCGCCTGTAGTACCGAGCTGTGTACCGATCTTCTTGCCTTCGAGATCTTCGAGGGAAGCGATAGAAGAATCAGCCTTTACGATAACAACCTGAACGCCTGTAGCGTAGCTGTGTGTAAAGTTAACTTCTTTCTCACGGTCTTCGGTTACAGTCATACCTGCAATACCAACCTGCACTTCGCCCTTCTGTACGGAAGCGATGATGGAATCAAATTCCATGTCAACAACTTCGAGGGTGGTGCCCAGTTCTTTGGCGATTGCTTCTGCGATTTCGATGTCAATACCAACAAACTTTTCGCCTTCCTTGTATTCATAGGGAGGGAATGCTGCGTTGGTACCCATCTTCAGCGCTGCGGTGTAGGTGCCTTCGTACTTTGCACCGGCCTCGGGTGCGGGTGCGGGAGAAGTCTTCGGTGCACATGCTGCAAAGGAAAATACCATTACAGCAACAAGTAAAAACAGTAATACTTTTTTCATGAGATAAACCTCCAAAAAAATTTTTATCGCATATATTATACAATTTAATGAAAGAAAATGCAAGCACTTTTCTAATTTTTCCCTTACAATTCCGTTTTTACGTCTATTTCGGGGTTTTGGGGCTTTACATATACAGTATGTTGATTATCATACAGCACCATACCGGGTCGGGCACCGGAAGGCTTCCAGACGTGTTTCGCCTTCGTAAAGTCCACGGGGACCTGATTGCCCCCCTTACCGCCGCTAAAGTATGCAGCGAGCGCCGCCGCACGGAGAATGACAGTATCGGGCACCGCTTGCCGTTCCGATTTAATCAGCACATGCGCCCCCGGCATATCTTTCACATGCAGCCATATATCCTCCGCACGGGAAAGGCGCAAGGTGACCAAATCATTTTGCCGGTTATTCCGCCCGACCAAAACGGAAAAGTCCTCTATTTTAAAGGAAAGCGGCGCACTCGGTACGTCTTTTTGCTTTTTCTTCCCCTTTTCTTCCTTTATATAGCCGCCCTCTGCAAGCTCCTTCCGGATTTCGGCGAGGGAATCGGTACTTTCCGCACGTTCTATGGCCTCAAGAACGGTTTCCATATAGGCCGCTTCTTCCCTTGCTTTCTTCCGCTCCTGAAGGACGACCACCGCCGCCGTTTTCATCTTTCTGTACTTTTTAAAATACAGCTGTGCATTGACGGAGACGTTTTTCGTTTTATCAAGGGGAATGGTAACAGGTGCCATATTATCATAGAAGTTTTCGAGTGTTACTTCTTCCGCTCCGGGCGCTGCACGGTGAAGATTGGCCAGAAGAAGTTCACCGTAAATACGGAACTTTTCCATGTTTTCCGCCTGCGCCAGCGTACTTTCATGAATAGCGATTTTCTTATACAGGCGCTCGAGAATGGAGGACGCCCGTTTTTTAAGACCGGCACCCTTCTGGCGCAAGCTGTCGCTTTTATCCCTGTCTACAAAGAATATATCCAAAAGGCGGGACATGCTTTCCCCTTTTTCTACCCGCAGGGCGTTTTTATGGGCAAAAGGCTCATAGGCCGTAAAGTCCACAACTTCTCCTTCCGGTGAATATAGAAGAGACGGGGAAAATGCGCCCGTCCGTATTCTTTCAAAAAACAGCATAAAACCACGGGCCAAAGCTTCTTCGTTGCCCCGTACAGGTGCATCCTCCATCCCTGTACTTTCTGCCGCAATACATTTTGCCGCCATGGGGCTGAGCCCTCTGAAAAGCAGGGACAGGGCTTTCCACCCGAGCGCGTCAGGCATTTGGGAGAGAAGACGTGCACATTCCTCTTCGGAAACGGAAAACGGGTCTCTTTTATCCTGCAAGGGCGGCGGACAGTAGGTAAGACCGGGCAGAATACCACGGCCCGAGGAAAGGTCCACATGGTGGGCCGCCTCAATAATCTTTCCGTTTTCATCGAGAAGAATAATATTGGGGTTCCGCCCCGTAAACTCGGCAACAAGTTTTTTCTCCGTCCTGTCGCCCATTTCATTATAACCGCTTACCGAAAGAATGAGCATTCTTTCAAAATCCGGCTGGGTGATCCCCGTAATGCGGCCGCCGCCGAGATGCTTTCTCATAAGCATACAGAAAAGCGGTGCCTCGGAAGGGTTCGGTTTCCGGATTTCTGTCAGCTGTACCCGTGGATTCTGGTGCCCTGCACAAAAAATAAGGCGCAGATTTTCCTTCGGTGTGCGGACAGAAAGGACAATTTCGTCCCTTTCCGGCTGGTAAACTTTATCAATACGCCCATCTGAAAGACGGTCACGAAGTTCGGCCGCCATGCAGGCGATGAAAGCAGCATCAAGTGGCATAATTTTCTCCCGTTTTTTCGTTTTTTTCTATTGTATCATATCTTTTTTTGCCCGTCAAGTGTGCAAAAAATCGAAAATAGAACGTGAGAAAACGAGAGATATAAAGAGAAAAACGGAGAAAACGAGAGCATTGTAAAATAAAAATAAAAATTTTACAAAAATCTATTGACAAGCAGCGGAAAGTGTCGTATAATATGCAAGCACTAGAAAAAAAACGGAGGTAAAGCGATATGAGTAGTTTTATGGCAAAGCCGTCTGACGTAAAAAGAAGCTGGTATGTTATCGATGCAGCCGGCAAACCTGTTGGCCGTGTAGCAGCTATTGCAGCTACGCTCCTGCGTGGCAAACACAAGCCCACCTACACACCCCATGTTGACTGCGGTGACCACGTTATCGTAATCAACTGTAATGAGGCAGTATTTACAGGTAAGAAGCTGGATCAGAAGTCTTACTACAGACACAGCGGCTGGGTTGGAGGCTTAAAAGAAACAAGCGCACGTGCAATGATGCGCACAAATGCTGACCGTGCAATGTACCTTGCAATCAAGGGCATGGTACCGGACACCACCATCGGCAGAGAAGCGCTTACAAGACTTCGTGTCTACAAAGATGCTGAACACAAGCATGCAGCACAGAAGCCTGAAGTTTGGGAATAAGGAGGTAACAGATTATGGCAGAGAAAACTGAATTCTACGGAACCGGAAGAAGAAAGAAATCCGTTGCCAGGGTACGCCTTTTCCCCGGTACGGGCAATGTGACCATTAACGGTCGTGACATTGACGATTATTTCGGTCTCGAAACATTAAAGACTATCGTTCGTCAGCCCCTGGACGCAGTTGGCCAGCTCGGCAAGATGGACATCGTATGTAAAGTAGCAGGCGGCGGCGTAACCGGTCAGGCAGGCGCTATTCGTCACGGTGTTGCAAGAGCACTTCTCCTCGTTGACGAAAACAACCGTGATGCTCTGAAGAAGGCAGGCTTCCTCACTCGTGACCCGAGAATGAAGGAAAGAAAGAAGTACGGTCTCAAGGCTGCACGTCGTGCACCCCAGTTCTCCAAGAGATAGTATTTCCAGAAAACTGTATTTATGGTTTGCCGGTCTCTTCCCGAGGCCGTGCAGCTTAGACGTTTGAGGAAGGAGGAAATTTTCATGAATAAAGCAGAACTCGTAAATGCTATTGCAGAAAGCGCCGCTCTTTCCAAGAAGGATGCAGAAAAGGCTCTCGCTGTTGCAATCAGCACAATTACTGATACGCTCGCTGAAGGCGGTAAGGTACAGCTCGTAGGCTTCGGTACTTTCGAAACCCGTCAGCGTGCAGCCAGAAAGGGTAAGAACCCCCAGACAGGCGCAGAAGTTATGATTCCTGCAGCAAAGGTTCCGGTATTTAAGGCCGGTAAGGCACTGAAGGACAACGTAAAATAATTGGGAATGTAAAAAAAGTCCAGATCGCAAAAAGGAATATAATTCAATAGCGATTGACTTGGACAATACAAAACCAAACAAAAACAGAAGAAAGGCTTCAAAATATGAAGCCTTTCTTTTTTTATTCCTTTTTGCTATGGGACAAACTTCGCCGCTTGATGTGCCAATGCACATCGGCGGGTATCCCAAAGCCCATGGCTTTGGCTCAGTTTGCGCATTCTGAACATTTTTTCCTGTTCCCAAGAAGAATGCTGTTCTTTTTATTCTTTTGTTTCTTTCTTCGGCTTTCTGAAAACTGCACCCAGAATCATAATTACCGCAAAAATGATCAGATAGAATAATACGGGGAAGGAGAATTTTCCTTCTGCCTTTGCAGCAAGGTAAGGCGTTATGCCATGGGCGTAAACTGCCGCAAACACCATAAAAGCACAGGCAATAATGGCAATGATGGGCAAAACAAAGCGTTTAAATACACCCATATCCTTTTCCTTTTTCATCCACGCAATAAAAATGGGGATATACATGGCATAAACGGTGACGATGGGAAGCTCGGAAGAATCAAAGTTAAATAAACCGAACCAGCCTTCCGTGAGATTTGCGCCATAGAAATAAACGAGCCAGAGGGCAGATATAAAGAGGCCCCATACGGAGGAATTGGTGGTCATGTTGGTCGCTGCATCCACCTGGCCGAAAACTTTCGGCTTGGGGCCTTCCCCACGGGCGGCAATGGCGTACATGCCACGGGTTACGCCCACCATAAGGCCGTTTAATGTGCCAAGGCAGGAAATAACAATACAAATATTTAAAAGTGCACCGCCGACGCTGCCAAAAATATTGGTAAAAGCAGTTGTGGCGCCTTCTTCAATTAAAACCTTGTTGGTGGCACCGCCGGCAACACCGACAAAGTATAAAACGTAAGCACTTACAACGATGACAGACCCGATAACGAGTGCAATGGGAAGATTCTTCTTCGGGTTTTTCAGTTCTGCATTAATGGAAGTTGCCACAATCCAGCCTTCGTAGGCAAATACCGTTGCAACAACGGCGGCAAAAAGTCCGCTCCATGTCGTGCCACCCACCGCTTCCGAAACCACAGACGTAAAATTCCCCGTAAGGGTGCCGTTTGAAAGGCCCACAATGGTTCCCACAATGGCCATAAGGGAAATGGGAATGAGCTTTATCACCGTGGCACTTATCTGGAATTTACCGGCAAGAACGGGAGAAAGTGCATTCATCGTATAGGATGCAACGAGGAAGAAACCGGCAAGCGCCAAAACCTCCGGCCCCACCATACTCCAGCCGAACAAAACGCCTAAATATCTTGCAGAAACCCATGCCAGCACTGAGGTCATGCCCGGATAGTAAAGGTTGACCATAAACCAGGCAATATAATAGCCGTATCCCTTACCTAAGGTCGCCTCTGCATAGTCAACAAGGCCGCTGACCTTTTCATACTTTGTTGCCATAACGGCAAACTGGGCAGAACAGATAATCATAAGAAGACCCGTAATCACCCATGCCGCAATGCCGAGATACATATTGCCGCCCGTGGCCACAAGGACATTCTGCGCTTTAAAGAAAACACCGGAGCCGATTACCGTACCAACGACCATGCAGATTGCCGTAGGCAGGCCGTATTTTTCCATAAGTTTTTCCATTTTCATTCCTCCGCATTCATTTTCTTCATCATAGCATCGGATTGTAAATATTACAACAGTTTTTTAAAAAATACATTTATTTTTTTGTTTTCGCCTGTTTTTATCCTTGTTTTTTTGGAAAAATAAAAAAAGAGAGCAGAAATTTCTGCTCTCTTTTGTGCTTTTTATTGATTATGCTTGCCGTAATGGACGTGGAGAAGTTCATGTTCTCTGCCACGGATGATATCATCATATAACGTTTTCAGAATGGGATTCTGCTCCGCACGGCGGATGGAAAGAAGTCTGTCCGACTTATAAAGGCCTTTGCTTCTCTCTTCCTTATCCTGTCTGACGGCAAAGGGCTGACCGCCGCCGTTTACACAGCCGCCGGGGCAAGCCATTACTTCAACAAAGTCAATCTTCTCGCCATTCTTAATGCGCTGCAGCACTTTTTCGGCATTGGAAAGGCCGCTGACAACTACGAGGCGTAATTTACTTTCGCCGGCAGTAATATCAAATTCCTTAATGCCTTCGTCGCCTCTCTGGCCGCAGTTTGCAACCATCATAATATCCGCACGGGATTTGTTGGCAATAACATGGCGGAGAACAGCTTCCGTAACGCCGCCGGTAACACCGAAGATAACGCCTGCACCGGAAATGGTACCAAAGGGCATGTCAACAGCTTCAGGCTCAAGGGCATCAAACATAAGGCCTGCTTCTTTAATCATGGTAACGAGTTCCTGTGTAGTAATTACGACATCTACATTCGGCGCACCGTCTACCTTAAATTCATCTCTTGCTGCTTCAAACTTTTTAGCCGTACAGGGCATAACGGCAACGTGGAACGTCTTCTCGCCCTTTTCCTTTGCCTGATCCTTTAAAATGGATGCCATCATCTGCATGGGAGAACGGCAGGTGGAAATGTTGGGCAGAAGTTCGGGATGCTTCTTCTCGCAGTACTGAATCCATCCTGGGCAGCAAGAGGTAATGAGGGGCAGGTTTTCGCCGGAAGAAAGTCTTTCCATAAATTCTGCACTTTCCTCCAAAACCGTAAGGTCTGCGCCGAGAGAAGTGTCATAAATCTCGTCAAAGCCCATGCGATGGAGGGCGGCTACGATTTTACCCATAACATCCTCGCCGTCTTTTACGCCGAGTTCACGGCCAAGTGCCACACGAACGGCAGGTGCAATCTGCACGGAGGTTCTCACATCCGGATCGCTGATTGCCTTCCATACGGGGGAAATATTATTTTTAACAACAATAGCACCTGTGGGGCATACTGCTACGCACTGTCCGCAGCCTACGCAGGGACTTTCGGCAAGAGGCTTGCCGAAGGCGGTGCTGATGACCATATTGGAACCACGGTATGCAAAGTCAATGGCACCCACATTCTGAATTTCGTTACACATGCGGACACAGTCACCGCAAAGGATACACTTGCCGGCATCACGGGAAATGCAAACGGAGGACGAGTCTTCTTCCGCATTGGATTTTGCTGTGTTGGGGAAACGGACACCCTCAATGTTAAAGCGCATGGCAAGGTCCTGCAGCTTACATTTGGTATTGTTCTGGCAAGTAGTACAGTCACGGCAATGGTTTGCCAGAAGAAGTTCGAGAATATTCTTTCTGTATCTTCTGAGGCGCTCCGTGTTTGTTTGTATCTTCATGCCGGCACGGGGCGGTGTGGAGCATGCCGCACTAAGTCCCCCTCTTTCGTCCTCTACCATACACATTCTGCAAGCACCGTATACGGAAAGCTCGGAATGGTAGCAGAACGTAGGCATCTTAACGCCTGTTTTATTGATGAGCTCGAGAAGGTTTTTTTCACCGTTAATCTCGACAGGAATCCCGTCGATGGTTACATACTGTTTTTCTGTCATCTCATTATACCTCCTTTATGGCTTTGAATGCACAAGCGGTAATACAGCTGCCGCAACGGATACACTTGGAAAGATCAATAGTAAAGGGTTCTTTGATTTTTCCGCTGATGGCTTCCACAGGGCACTGACGTGCACACTTGGAGCATCCCTTACAAAGCTCGGGGTCAATTACGATTTGCTTCAGTTTCTGGCATGCACCTGCAGGGCAACGTTTTTCGTAAATGTGTGCTTCGTATTCTTCACGGAAATTCCTGATGGTGCTGACAACGGGAGACGGTGCACTCTTACCAAGACCGCAAAGTGCTGTGGCGGAAATGGTGTCGGCAAGCTCTAAAAGGAGCTCGATGTCGCCGTCCTGCCCTTCCCCTGCAACGATTCTCTCGAGAATACCGAGCATACGCTTTGTGCCTTCTCTGCAGGGAACACACTTACCGCAGGATTCGTTCTGGGTAAAGTTCATAAAGAAACGTGCAACTTCAACCATACAGGTATGGGAGTCCATAACAACAAGACCGCCGGAGCCAATCATGGCGCCTACTTTTTTGAGGTTATCAAAATCAAGCGGCAGGTCAAGATGTTCTTTCGTAAGACATGCACCGGAGGGACCGCCGATCTGAACAGCTTTAAATTCCCCATCACCACGCATGCCACCGCCGATATCAAAAATAATCTTGCGGAGGGTTGTGCCCATGGGCACTTCAATAAGGCCGGTGTTTGCAATATTACCGGTTAAGGCAAATGCCTTTGTGCCGGAGCTTGTCTCCGTGCCGAGGCCTAAGTACCAATCGGCACCACGGTTTATAATCTCTGCAACGTTTGCATAGGTTTCAACGTTATTGAGTACGGTAGGCTTATCGAAAAGGCCGTGTTCCGTCGTACGGGGCGGTTTTACACGGGGGAAGCCACGTTTACCTTCAATGGAAGCGGTAAGCGCACTGCCTTCACCGCAAACGAATGCACCTGCGCCACGGCTGATGTGCATACGGAAGGAGAAATCGGTGCCTAAAATATGGTCGCCCAAAAGTCCCAGTTCTTCTGCCTGACGGATTGCGGTACGCATTCTTTCAACAGCAAGGGGGTATTCGGCACGAACGTATATGTACCCTTCGGAAGCGCCACAGGCAACACCTGCAATCATCATGCCTTCCAGCATTCTGTGGGGGTCACCTTCCATGATGCTTCTGTCCATAAATGCACCCGGGTCGCCTTCGTCACCGTTACATACAACGTATTTGATAAGTTCTTTCTGGCGCTTTACTTGTTCCCACTTTCTGCCTGTGGGGAAGCCGCCGCCGCCACGGCCACGAAGGTTGGACTTTGTGATTTCGGAAACGATATCGTCCTGTGTCATATCGAAAAGGGCTTTTTCAAATGCAGTATAGCCGCCGATTGCCATATAAGCACGAATGGATTCCGCATCAATTTTACCGCAGTGTTCGAGTACAACACGGGTCTGCTGCTTATAAAAAGGAATATCGTCCTGCTTTGCATAGGATACGCCGTCTTTTTTGCAGGCAAGGCGCTCAATGTGCTCGCCGCCGATAATGGTTTTTTCTAAAATTTCTTCGCAGTCCTCTACTTTTACTTTTGTGTAAAGCCAGCCCTGCGGGTCAATGCGAAGAAGGGGGCCCATTTCGCAAAAGCCGTGACAGCCGCTCTTGTTAAGCGCTACGCTTTCGCCGTGGGGATCTACTTCCAGTTCAACGGAAACGGGAATATTCTTTTCTGCGGCAAGGGCACGGAGTCTGTCATAAATTTTCAGCGAACCGCCTGCCACACAACCCGTACCTGCACAAACGATGATTTTCTTTTCCTGCAGGTCGTATGCCTTTTTGGCATTTTCACGGAAGGCGATTAACTCCTGTCTGTTTTTAAGCATTGGCGATTTCCTCCTTCAGTGTTTTTAAAAGTTCGGAAGCCTTGTCGGGCGTCATAGCGGAGTAAACCACATCATTAACGGTCAAAACAGGTGCAAGGCCGCATGCGCCGAGGCAGGAAACCGTTTCAACGGTAAACATCAAATCGTCCGTGGTCTTCTTTTCTTCGCTAAGACCCAGCTCCTGACGGAGACGCTCTAAAATCGGAACGGATTTTCGCACATGGCAAGCCGTGCCGTCACAAATTTTAATAACGTATTTTCCTTTCGGTGCAAGGGAAAAGTTTTCATAGAACGTTGCAACGCTGAAAATTCTTGCTTCGCTCATGCCAAGTTCCTCGGCAAGATAAGGGAAAATTTCGCGGGGAAGATAATGATATTCTTCCTGAATTTCCTGCAAAATCGCAATGATTGCCTGCTGCTTTTTCTCATGCAGCGCCAGGATTTTGTCAACAACTGAAAAATCAAACTGCTCTTTCATGTTTCTACTCCTTCACTTTACTTTTTCATAAGGTATGCATCTATGGCACTTGCCGCCGTTTTCCCTGCACCCATGGCGGAGATTACGGTTGCGGCGCCTGTTACGGCATCACCGCCGGCATATACGCCTTCTTTAGAGGTTGCACCTTCTTCTGTAACAATAATGCCGCCTCTTGTGTTTACTTCGAGGCCTTTTGTTGTATCTTTTATGAGGGGGTTGGGAGAGGTGCCGATGGACATGATAACCGTATCCACATCCAGCACAAAATCGGAATCGGGCACTGCAACCGGTCTTCTTCTGCCCTTTTCGTCCGGCTCTCCAAGTTCCATTTTAATGCACCGCATGCCGGTAACAAATCCGTTTCTCGGATCTCTCGGGTCGTCGGGGTTCTCAAAGCCTAATATTTCCACAGGATTTGTCAGAAGGCGGAAATCGATACCTTCCTCCATGGCGTGCTCCACTTCTTCTTTTCTTGCAGGAAGTTCTTCCATAGAGCGGCGATAAACAATATATACTTTTTCAGCGCCGAGGCGAAGTGCCGTTCTTGCAGCGTCCATGGCAACGTTGCCACCGCCGACGACTGCTACCTTACCGCCCTTCATAATGGGGGTAGTGCTGTCTTCCCTGTAGGCTTTCATAAGGTTACTTCTTGTCAGATATTCATTGGCGGAATATACGCCTTTTAAAGATTCGCCCGGAATATTCATAAAGTTCGGGAGACCTGCGCCGGAGCCTACAAATACGGCTTCAAAGCCCATGTCAAAAAGCTCATCTATCGTAAGCGTTTTCCCGATAACTACGTTTGTTTCTACTTTTACACCAAGGTCACGAAGGGTGTCTACTTCCTTTGCAACAATGCTTTTGGGAAGGCGGAATTCGGGAATACCGTATACAAGAACGCCGCCGGCTGTGTGGAAGGCTTCGTAAACCGTAACGTCATAACCTTTCTTTGCAAGGTCGCCGGCACAAGTAAGGCCGGAAGGACCGGAGCCGACTATGGCAACCTTCTTTCCGTTCGAGGCAGGCTTTTCAGGCTTTTCTTTTGCATTTTCGTTATGCCAGTCTGCCACAAACCGTTCGAGACGGCCAATGCCTACAGGCTCAAATTTAATGCCGAGGGTGCACTTACTTTCACACTGGGTTTCCTGCGGACATACTCTGCCGCAAACAGCAGGCAGAGAGGAAGTTTGGCTGATTACCTGATAGGCACCCTCAAAATCACCGTTTTTAATATGGCTGATAAAATCGGGTATCTGAATATTTACGGGGCAGCCCATAACACAGGGCTGATTTTTACAGTTTAAGCAGCGATTTGCTTCGCCGATTGCCATTTCCGCAGTGTACCCGAGCGCAACTTCTTTGAAATTGCGGGCACGTACTTCGGGCGCTTGGGTCGGCATTTCATGTTTCTTCGGCTCAATTGCCATTTTCATTTCCTCCCTTACGCATTTTTAAATAAGTTACATGCCGCATCGTGGGCATGGCGTTCAAAATCTGCATACATTCTGCCGCGGGACATGGCTTCATCGAAATCAATTTCGTAGGCGTTGAATTCGGGGCCGTCCACACATGCAAACTTCGTAATCTTTTCACCGTCACGGTTTAAGGTGAGACGGCAACCGCCGCACATCCCCGTACCGTCAATCATAACAGGGTTCATGGATGCTGTTACGGGAACACCGTAAGGCTTTGCCGTAAGCGTTACAAACTTCATCATGATAAGCGGACCGATGGTAATAATCATATCAAATTTTTCGCCGCCGTCCAGAAGTTCTTTTAAGGGAACGGTGACGTTACCGTGCCGGCCGTAAGACCCATCATCCGTCATAAGGATAAGGTTATCTGAACAGGCTTTGAATTCATCTTCTAAAATTACAAGATTTTTATCACGGAAGCCGATAATGCTCGTAACAGATGCGCCGAGGCGGTGGAATTCTTCCGCTACGGGCATGGCAATTGCACATCCAACGCCGCCGCCCACGATACAAACCTTTTTAATGCCTTCCGTATGGGTGGCACGGCCTAAAGGACCGACGAAGTCTTCAATAAATTCGCCTTCCTTTTTCAGCCCCAGATACTTCGTGGTGGCACCGACAAGCTGGAAAATAATTTTAACCGTGCCTTCCATGGGATTTGTGCCGGCAACGGTTAAGGGAATTCTCTCCCCGTCTGCACTGACGCGCAGTATAATAAACTGACCCGGTTTTGCCTTTGCGGCAACGAGGGGTGCTAAAATTTCCATTTGCACAACGGTGGGATTCAGTTCCTTTTTTCGTACAATTTTATACATGCCGTATCTCCTTCCTTTTCCGTTTATTCTATACCAAAACGCAGGCTCATACACAACGAAAGCGGCAACTTTTCATCTTTTAAAAATTGCTCGCTTTTCCCTAAAAATTCATATGGTGGGCATAACCCACGCCTCCTATTTTAATCTATCTTATTATAAACCATTGTTAATTATTTGTCAATAGAAAAACTTTATATTTCTCGCCTTTTTTTAGGGGATAGGAAAAAATGTTCAGAATGAACAAACTGAGCCAAAGCCGTAGGCTTTGGGATACCCGAAGCTGTACTTCGTCAAAGCAAAGTCCACACGCTACATTTTACCGAATCGGTAAAAATCCGCTTTGCTTCCTTGCTTTTCCTCCTCCCCAAAAGTCCGGTGGACTTTCCGGGGCCCCCGAAAGTCGCAAGACTTTAAGGGGAAAAGGAGTAACCGAGCGAAAAGTGACTGTTTGCGAAAGCAAACGGAACATAAGCGAGAGTTGCGACGCCGCTGAGTGGCGAAGTTTGTTTTATAGCAAAAAGGCATATAAAAAAGAAAAACTTCAATTATTTGAAGTTTTTCTTCGTTTTAGTCACAACATCTATTTTTTATGTCTTTATTTCTTTAAAAAATCTGTCTTTTTGCGGTCTGGACTTTTTTTACAGCCCCTTTTATGGTCATTATTTCTTCATGGCAATGAGCTTTTCCGCCATCATATAGCCGGCTTCCTTATCGAGCCGAGCAGAACCCGGGCGGGATTCATAAATCGTGTCATAGAACATATCCCGTGTGGGCACATAGCCGAAGGCATCATTACAAAGCGTGGCAACGAGGGCTTTCCCTGTGCCGTCTCCCCGTTTTACAATCTTGCCGAATTCCGTAAAGATTTCGGAATTGAAACCGTAAATGGTAAATTCTCCAATCCCGATACACTGTACGGGAACGGAAAAAACTTCAGGCGTAGAATCGAGGAAGTTCACAAGCCGTTTTGCCATGGCCAGACGGTACTGCTCAGGATCTGTATTATCTGCCGAAATCTTAACACCTTTTTTCTCTTTGATTGTGCGGATGGCTTCTCTTGCATCTGCAATTTTTTCTTCGTCCACGTGGATTCTCGGGATATCCAGATAGGCAAGTTCGGAATAAAGCCCCGTCTTTTCAAGCTTTTCTGCTTTTCCGGCAGTATTGACCGCTTCGCATGCAAGCTTCTTGCCCATTTTTACGTAGTGGTCCGGAGCGTCGGAAGCTTTGGAAACGTCAAAGTGATTTACATCTCCGGCGCAGCCGAGAAGAAATACCGTAACAAAGTCCTCGCCATATACTTTTTTCAGTTCCTTTTCGAGAATGGAAACATAATCCCCCGTAAGCTTTTCGCCGCTGACACAGTCTGCATGGCAGGCAAAGCCTAAAATAGCACCGAAGGGGGTGCCGTTTTCATCCTTTACCATCAGAACGGGTAATTCCTTGTCCGATTCTGTTACAGAGCCGATAATGTCGGGACTTTGGCGAGGCGGATTTGTGCGGGGCGTGCCGTTTTTCATAAGATAATCCCTGCAGAAGGAAATGCCGTTTACTTCTCCCATGCCAAAATGCGGGAAGGCCGGACGAAGGCGTAACGAAGCAAGCGTTACACAGTCCGCCACAAGCTTTGCAAACAACTCGGGATAGCCTTCTGTATTCTTCGCACATGTTTCGTCATCCGCAAAGGCAATCCCTTCAAAACGGAAGGGGAGGCCTGTGTGGGAATGGGTAAAGGCAATCATAACATTTTCACGGGGAATACCTGTAAATTCGGTAATGCGGTCTGTAATCAGGGCGCAGATATCCGTTTTGGGATGAAGACCGTCAATGGACAAAACAGCAACCTTCGTGTCCTGTTCTTTGATTACAACTGCACGGGCATAGAGCCTGTCGAGAACGTCACAGCCCCGTCTTATATTAAAATAGCCGGGAATACCGCACCCGAGGGGCGGCGTAATTTCTTTTTCATAAAAGCCGAATTCAAACATTGTTCTTCCTCCTCAGAAAAAACAGACTGCGGCCCGAGGCCGCAGTCCGCATAATTGCATTGAAAGGATTAATAGCCAACCTTTTCCCAGCATTCAAAGGGTGCAGCCAGTTCTTCACTGATATAAACCTGTGTTTTCTTGGTCTGGAGCATAGTGCTGGGGAGATAGGGTGTGATGGGGCCGTGTGTGCACAGACGGCTGGTCATTCTCTGCCAGGAAGAGAAGGTGCCGCATGTTGACAGTGCATGCACTTCAATTCTTTCCTTTGCGCGCATTACGTCTAAGGGACCGATGGTTGCGGCGCAGGGCGGAACGTTGGCAATATCACCGGACTGACCGAAGGTACCGTTTAAGGAGTTCTGCATAATGGTCATGGGGTGAAGCTTTACGATCTGTGCAGGCTGATTCAGCCATTCATCAATGTCACCGCTGCCGATAAATTCGGGAATGGGGTCAACAAATGCCATGTGACCTGCCCAACCGGGAGAGGTGGAAGCAATGTCAGCGCCTGTACCTTCCGTAATATCATCAATAATCTTGGAGTAATCCTTGATGTTTGCATTGGTGGGGAAGTGAACATTTTCCATGGGCATACGGAGCTTTTCATCAATCTGATAGTAAAGATACTTAATCATAGAATGTGCAAAGCCTGCTTCGTATGTAATGGGAGCAATGTTACCTGCTTCATCTGCCCATTCGTCTTCTGCTACAAGGTGAACCTTGGAGCAGTCAACCTGAAAGTAGTTAATGAGCTGTGCAAGCGGAATGTATGTGTCGGGTTCGGGGTTTCCGAGAATCATTGTAAAGCTCTTTCCGGCTTCAGATGCAGCCTTGAGGCGGGAAAAGAGTGTGGCAATGAGAACGGGATGGGGGTTCATCATAACCTTTACGTTAAATTCCGGATGCCACCAGTCTTCTCTCTTTTCAAGGTCCTTGCCGCTGAGAGAACGAACATAGTCGCAAACCTTTTTGTCCTTAAAAGGCACAAACTCATGGGGCTGAAAATCAAATTTTGTTGCCGGATCGGTAATAAAATCACGCATTTTCTTCTTCTCCTTTTAAAATTGTATTTTTAACATTGAACCATTGGTCTACAATGATTATGTTCGCAATATTGCCCTTTTTAATTTCGCCGTATTCCGGGAGATTCAAAAGGGTTGCCGGGTTTTTCGAAGCATACCGGAACACATCGCAAACGGATGCGCCCGTATGCACCATCATGTTGCGGCAGGCAATATCGAGGGTGAGTTTTGACCCTGCAATGTCACCGCCATGGTCAAAGTTTATATCAAATGCATCCTCAAGACCGGGAATGGGCGGCCCGTCCGCCACAAAGGCATCGGCGATGAGAATGATTTTATCCTGCCCTTTAATTTTTTTGATAAGGCGAATCATATAAGGATGCACGTGAACGCCTTTGGAATCACAAATGAGCTCTGCATAAATGCCATCATTGAAGTTTACCGTTTCATCCACACATACGCCACGGACTTCGGGGTAGTTTTCGAGGGTGCCCGTTGCATTTGTATGGTGGGTGCCGAGTCTGAGACCATAGGGCATGAGGGCTTCGATTTGTTCAGGTGTAGCCTCCGAATGGGCAACAGAGAATACAATTTCGGGAATTTCCCGTTTTACATATTTTACAAAATCTACGATGCCTTCCCTCTCGGGTGCTACACACCAGACCTTTGCCATGTCACGGGCGGCCTCCACAATTTCGGCATAGTCTTTTTCAAGAATTGCATCTTTCCAGACGTTTTTTTCTTTATCACAGCCAAAGTCCGGATTTAAGTAGGGCCCTTCCATGTATACGCCGAGGAGATTTTTGCATTCTCCCATTTCTTTTGCCGCTTTGAATTTACGGATAGCTTCAAGATGCTCCTCTTTATTCATACTGTAAAAAAGCGCAGGCAGCACGCTTGTAACACCATGAGACAGCAGCGTGCGGCTGCATTTTATGGGGTCCTCATGGAAATAGGTTTCTCCATCGCCATGGGTGTGAATATCAATAAGGCCGGGGCCGACAAAGTTCCCTTCCGCATCTATAATTTCGCAGCCATCGGGGATTTTGATATCCTTTGCCGCACCGAAATCTGCGATTTTTCCGTTTTCCATCAGGAGAACGCCATTGGGAACATAATGGTCTTTTAAACAAAGCACCGCATTGATGATTGCTTTCATTTTTTCTGTCCCCCACCCTCACAAAATAATTATTTTTATTTATTATACTATAAACAAAAAATTTTTTCAATAGCTTTCTGATAGATTTCTGATTTTTTTCGATTTATTTTCGGTTCTCTAGAGTTCTTCTGCAAGGGTCCGCCGTTTTTCCCACTTTGCGGACAGGAAATAGATAAGGCCGGGAACAGCAACACCGTAAGGTGCCAGGGCATAACCGAGAACAGCACCGTAAAAGCCCATACGAAGTCCCAAACCGAAAAGCCAGGCAAGGCCGATACGCAAAACGACGGCATCCAGCATGGAAAGCACAAGACCGAGACGGGCATTGCCGATGCCCTGAATAAAGCCGCTCGTCCCCCGCATAACCGCAAGAGCAGGGAACAGCCACAAAATACCTTTTATAAAGGTTCCTGCCATATCATGCACGAGAGGGTCATCGGAGAAAATCATGAACAGTTCTTTTCCGAAACCGCCATAAAGTGCCATACAAAAAGTTGTGAAAACAAGAGAATAAACAAGGGACCAGCGCACAACCTTTTTTGCCCTTTCCTTCTCTCCGGCGCCAATGTTCTGGCTGACCATGGGTACCACGGCATACTGAATACCGAGGGAAAGTTTATTGACCATATCGTCAATGCGGAGGCCGACGCCAAAGGTGGCAGACGCCACAACGCCGACGCTGTTAATAATGGCACTTACAAAAAGCATGGAAATATTAATTACACCGGACTGGATGGCCATAGGTATACCGAGGCGGAGAATCATACCGGCATAGGCTTTATCCGGCGAAAGGTTTTCTTTTTTGAAATCAAGACTGAAGGCCTCTCTTTTTTTATAGAGATAATAAACGGAAAAGAGAAAGGAAACACCTTGCCCGATGACCGTGGCCCAGGCGGCACCCCGCACACCCCATCCCCAGAGGCCTGTAAACACATAGTCTAAAACGAGGTTAATGACGGAAGCGATGCCAATGAATAAAAGCGGTCTTTTTGAATCACCCATACCACGGAGAACGGCACTTACCATATTGTACCCTGCCGTAAAGACAAGTCCGCCGCCGCATATGGCCAGATACTCCCCACCCATCCCGAGGGATTCAGCGGGCATTTTCAAAATATGCAAAACAGGATACCGAAAGACCAAAAACAATGCGGAAAGCGCTGCCGCAAGTGCCATAACCATATAAAAGAGTGTAGAAAAAATGCTTGTGATTTTATCCCGTTTTCCACCGCCTATGGCCTGAGAAATGAGAACTTGCCCCGCATTGGCAATCCCCAGACAAACAAAGGCGGCAAAGTTTACAATCTGGCTTGACTGGGCAACCGCGGAAAGGCCTGCCGTACCTACGTATTTCCCCACAATAATCATATCAATGGTGCTGTAAAACACCTGCAGTGCATTGGAAAGCATAAAGGGAATCATAAACCAGAATAGTTTTTTCGGAATGCTCCCTTTTGTAAAATCTTTTGTCGCTGCACCTGCCATTTTCCTGCTCCTTACTGCTGCTTTTCCAGCCATTCTCTGTAGTATACATCCGAAACGGTTTCCGTTTTGAGAAAACGAACCACGTCGCAGAGCCTTTCGGTAGAATATTCCACCATACTGCGGGCAATGCCTTCGCTCATCCCCTCATGGGCATCCCCTGCATAGGAATTGGGATAATCGCCCATCCAGGCAAAGGGTGTGGAAATTTTCTTTTCAGCGAAACCGTCAAACCGATGGGTGCTTTGACCGCTTTCGGCGTTTATTTTATCAAGGCGGACTGTTTCGGGCCTTACGCCGTACACCCAGCCCGTTTCAATAAAGCAGGCGTGCCCGTACCGTTTTTTCTCCGCCATATATGCCTTTAAGGTTTCTTTGTCCTCTCGGGTAAGATAATCATAGTTTTTCTCAAGAAGCTTCTTGGGTGTGGCAAAATCCGAGCCGAGGCTGTAGGTATACACCGTAAAGTCCTCTTTTTCATAAAGGACGCTTCTGGAAAAAGCGGAAAGCATATCGCTGTTTCCGCCGTGGCCGTTATATAAAAGGATTTTCCGAAAGCCGTTTCTTGCAATTTCACGACAGGTTTCTCTCAGGATTTGAAGGCGAAGCTCCAGGCTGAAAATGACGGTGCCGCGAAACTCCCCGGCCCCCGTTTTTTCCCCAAAGTACATGGTTGGAAATATAACAAACGGTTCCCTCTCCGCCGCCCGTTTTGCAATTTCCGTAATATGAATCACATCTGTGCCCACAGGCAGATGCTGCCCGTGTTTTTCAAGGCAGCCTACGGGCAAAAGGCATACGCCGCAGGCTTCTTTTATGGCTTCTTCAAATTCTTCTTCCCTGAGGTTTTCCCAAAGCATTGTTTTCCTCCCTCTCGGTCCTCTTCCATTTTTCCTAAATTATACCATAGAGAAATAAAAAAAGCAACTTTCCATTTTGGAAAGTTGCCTTTTAATTTATAATTTCTTTTCTTCCTCTTCCTGCACATCAGGGAAGGCAGAAAGCATGGGTTTTATATCTTTGTGTTTCAGATTTCGGTCAATATAGTTTCTCGTAATCTTGACAACAAGACCGGAAAGTGCGAGAACGCCGATAAGGTTCGGCACCATCATAAGACCGTTGAAGGTGTCGGAAATATCCCATGCAAGGGAAGATGTTAAAAGTGCGCCGAGGAAAATGGTGACAAGGTGAATCACCTTATATAGCTTTGTGCTCTTTGTGCCGAAGAGATATTCCCAGGCCTTTGTGCCGTAATGGTCCCATCCCAAAACGGTTGTGAAGGCAAAGAGCAAAATGGCAACGGCGATAAATCTTTCACCCCAGACGCCAAAGGGAATGGAGAAAGCTTTTGCCACAAGGTTTGCATCGGTTGCACCCTGTACCAGCACACCTGTTTC
Source organism: Clostridia bacterium (assembly GCA_017436645.1). Taxonomy (GTDB): domain Bacteria; phylum Bacillota; class Clostridia; order UMGS1883; family UMGS1540; genus SIG447. The sequence continues at coordinate 75,617 of JAFSCR010000029.1, forward strand.
AAGATTGATAACACCGGAGGTGAGAACGACGAGTGCCGTCATGGTGCAGACGACCATGGTGTCTGCAAACACTTCAAAGATACCCCAAAGGCCCTGACGGACAGGTTCTACAACGTTGGAGTTGGAGTGTACCATAACAGAAGAACCAAGACCGGCTTCGTTGGAGAAAACGCCACGCTTACAGCCGAGCGTTACGATTTCTTTAACCGCAATACCTGCAGCACCGCCCCATACGGCAGGTCCCGTAAAAGCATATTTGAAAATAGAGGCAAAGGCCGCCCCGACTTGACTGAAGTTCTTGCCAATAATAAAGAGGCTTCCCAAAACGAACAGAACAACCATAAAGGGGACTACTTTTTCGGCAAAGTTTGCAATTCGCTTAAGGCCGCCGAGGATAATCAGCGCCGCAATAATAACGAGAACAATACCGATAACGAGATGGTACATGGAAACATCGCCGAAGGGGATAGATGCGAGGGACGGAATTTGAAACGCTTCTACCACGTTTACAACAATCTTATTAATCTGGCCCATGGCACCGATACCGAAGGATGCTAAAATGGCAAAAACGGAGAAGAGCGCCGCCAGAATAATGCCGACCCATTTCATGCCGCGCATTTTGCCGAGCCCATCACGAAGATAGTACATGGCACCGCCGCTCCATTCGCCGTCCGCATTCTTTCTTCTGAAGTAAATGCCGAGGACATTTTCGGAGTAGTTGGTCATCATGCCGAGGAATGCCGCAATCCACATCCAAAATACCGCACCGGGCCCGCCGCCGACAATGGCCGCCGCAACACCGGCAATATTCCCTACGCCGATTGTAGCCGCAAGTGCGGTACAAAGCGCCTGAAACTGGGAAATGGATTTGCCCTTAACGTGGCCGGAAACGTCTTTGTGAAAGATTTTACCGATTGTCTGGGAAAACCAATGTCCGATGTGCGTAATCTGGAAAACGCCCGTAATCACGGTCATCACAAACCCCGTTATAAGGAGCAGATAAAGTCCCTTTCCCCACACGAAGCCGTTAATCGTGTCGTTAAATTTTGCGAGTGATTCAAAAAAATTCATTCTTTTTCCTCCTTCTTTGTGCCAAACGAAGTGAAAAAAACGGAGCTTTTGCAATACAAAAACTCCGCACAAAAAAGCCTTTTAAAACCTTTTTCTCCGTCCTTTTGCCTGAGAGATTAACCCGAAAACGGGCTTTACACCTTCGGCATCCTTTTGATTCCCTTGGGAACCGGGACTTCTCCGGAGCGCTATCTGTATGCAGTCACTGCTACTGCGCCTGAGAGCATTACTCCTTCGGCAAGGCATCCGCCTTTCTCCTGCACACTTCACTTAGCTACAATATGAATTTCTTTCATTATATCTGTTCTTTTTCTCCTTGTCAAGTATTTTGACAAATTCTTGCATTTTTCTTTGAATCGTATTATAATGATGGAGTAATTTTTCCTGCGAGGTGACACAGGTGCAGTATCTCTGGGTTTTATTCGTCCTTCTTTACGCCCTTTTCAAAGGCGCAAGGGACGGCATGAAAAAAGCGGCACTGGGGAAAAGCAGTGCCGACGAAATTCTGTTTTTTTATACGCTGATTGGGTTTCTTTTCATTCTCCCTTTTTCGGGGAATGCATTTTCTTTAAAACCCATTTATATTTTCTATGCCTTTATAAAAGCCGCAGTCGTCAGCCTCGGCTGGATTTTCTCCTATGCGGCGCTGAAAAAAATTTCCGTCAGTCTCTACGGCATTATGGATTTATCGAGAATTCTTTTCGCCACCGCCTTTGGCGTATGGCTTTTGGGGGAAGCTTTTACCCTGCCGAAGGCAGTCGGGCTTGGTCTTGTGCTTTTAGGGCTTATCCTTGTCAACCTGCGACGGGAAAAAAGCGGCGGACTGACCGCCCTCACCCTCATTTTCACACTTGCAAACTGTATTCTCACCGCCGTATCCGAAACCCTTGACAAAGTGCTGATGCAGTATATGTCTTCTTCCCAGCTTCAGTTCTGGTTTATGCTTTTTATGGTGCTTCTGTACGGTCTTATCCTGCTTATCAGAAGGGAGCGCATCTCCTTAAAATCTCTCAGAACAAACTACTGGATTCCCCTCATGAGCCTTTCCCTCATTGTGGGCGACAGGCTTTTATTTGAGGCAAATGCCAGTCCACAAAGTGAGCTGACACTAATGACGGTGATTAAGCAGTCTTCTGTGATTGTCACCATTTTAATCGGCTATTTTGCCTTTGGCGAGCGCCGGCTTGCCTATAAGCTTCTGTGCGCCGGCATTACGGTGTCGGGCGTACTGGTTGCGGTTCTCTTGTAAAATGGGCTATAAAAAAGGGCTGTAAAAAATTACAGCCCTTTTTGTTTGCGTTCAAGGTTTACTCGTCCTCTTTCGTATTGATAACGTGATTATACATTTTTGTGACGCTCTCGTTCATGTTAACAGGCACAATCTTTATGTTTGGTTTTTGCTTTTTATAAAGCACAAAAATTTGATGTGCAAAGCCTTGCCCCATCCATTCTATATCTGCAAAGTCGAGCACGACCTCTTGGAACTTTTCAAGGCTCATCAGAACCCTTTTTGCCTGTGACCTTGACACAGGTGAAGCATCAAAAATATTTTTAAGCGGAATAATGGTTTTTGAAAAGCCTCCGTTCACGTCTGCATATTTATCAAATACTTCCTTGCTCTTTTTATGTGTATAATTGGAAAGCTCCATATAAACCACGGTACCTTTTAAGAACTTTTCCGAAACATCCACAATTCTCTTCCGGTCAAATTTATCGGCCATAAAGAGTTTGTCGCTTGAAAGAATATTAAAATAATCCATAAGCTTTGAACTAAAGAAAATGCCTTCTCCCGAATGATTGTCTTTATCTGTTGTGAGTTTCCCCTTAAACAGTTCGCAAATAGCATCGGATAGCGACGATAAGTTAAAATGGTTTTTAATTTTTTTAAAAATACCAACGCCGTCATCCCCGATGACAACGGCAGTTTTCATATAATTTCTTTTTACCAGAATATAAAGATTTTTTGCCTCGGAATGATCAATTACATTATTCACCATTTCGCTGAATGCATATTCCCAAATTTCCTGTACGTTTGGCGCCAAATCTGCAATATGATTTTTAAGGCTCATATTATATATGTTTGTTTCGTTTTTAATTTCATTTTTGTTTTTGGAAAAATTATATTGAAAAGTGCTGTCCGTCAGTTCGTATGTTCCACGTTTTACCTTCTTAATTACCTTTTCCTCGACCAACTGTTTCATATAAGTGTGCACAGTAGAACGGTTAATCCCAAAAGTTTCCGAAACAATCTGAGAGGGATTTTCAACGTTTTGATCTATTTTTTCAAGAAGATACAGTATGATTCCCCTCTTTTTTTCATCATTGAACCGCATATTCGCACCTCTTTTCCTATTCTATTATACGAAGATTCTATCATATAATGCATACAATGTCAACCGTTATTTGTTATAAACAAAAAGTTATTCGTTTTAAAATGTTTTAAAACGAATAACTTTAGTAAGCGCAGCTTTATATCAAAAACCGGACAATGTTAAATGGTAACATTGTCCGGTTTTATCAATCTGCCATATTATCAAAATAACCCTGTACCAGTACAACGGGGGTGCCTTTATCACCGGAGCCGCTTGTCAAGTCGCAAAGAGAACCGATAAGGTCAGTAAGCTGGCGGGGCGTTGTGCCCTGAGATGCCATGCTGCCTACGAGATTTGCATCCTTCGCTTTAATTGCATTTTCAATTGCCTTTTTCAGTTCTTCACCGGAAAGGGCTGCAAAATCGTTATCGGCAAGGTACTTAAGCTTCAGCTCGTTGGGCGTACCTTCAAGACCTTTCGTGTAGGCAGGAGAAACAATGGGGTCTGCAAGCTCCCAGATTTTGCCCACCGGGTCTTTGAATGCGCCGTCGCCGTAAACCATAACTTCAATATGTTTGCCGGTGCGGTCTAAAAGCTTTCGCTGAATATCTTCCACAAGGTCAAAGCATTCCTTGGGGAAGAGCTTAATGGTTTCTTCCGTGGCTTTGTTGGAGCCGAGAAGGCCGTACTGTGCATTATAGCCGCTGCCGTCAACAGATGCGGTCATCAGGTCATCAAGACCAAATACTCTTTCTGCCCCTGCCGCTTTTAAAATGCGCTTTGTACGGGCACGGGTGTGAATGTCACAGTTAATTACGTTTTTCGTGTAATCGAGAATCACTCTCGGATTATTGGCAAGAATAATTTCTGCTTCTGCCCCGCAGGCACGGATAAGGTCACCATAGTATTTTACATAGTCCACGCCTGTGAAGGGATGCAGGTTTTCGCCGAAAAGCTCTCTGTATTTTGCTTCGCTTAAAACGTCCGAATACGGGTTTATGCCTGCTTCGTCCAGCTTATCAAGGGAAACGAGGGCATTGCCCACTTCGTCACTGGGGTAGTTCAGCATTAAAACGATTTTCTTTGCGCCTTTTGCAATACCACGAAGACAAATGGCAAAACGGTTACGGCTGAGGATGGGGAAAATGACGCCCACCGTGTCGCCGCCGAGCTTTGCCTTTACGTCCTTTGCAATGGCATCAACACTTGCATAATTCCCTTGTGCACGGGCCACAACGGATTCGGTGACCGCCACAACGTCCCTATTGCGAAGGGCAAAGCCTTCTGCTTCTGCCGCCTCGATAACGCTATTTACAACCATAGATGCAATATCGTCCCCTTCACGGATGATGGGGCAACGGATGCCTCTGGAAATTGTTCCTACTTTTCTCATAATTTAACCCTCCGAACTATTGACTTTTCGTTCTTTTATCATTATAATACAAATATAAACATAAGTAAAGTAGATAATACTTACCACTATGATAAGAGGTGCTTATATGAAAACGAAGCTGGATTATTACCGCATTTTCTATGAAACGGCACGCTTTTCTTCCTTTTCCTCGGCAGCACAGCATTTATATATTTCCCAGTCCGCCATTTCCCAATGCATTCATCAGCTGGAAACAGATTTGGGACTGCGGCTTTTTGCAAGGACAAGACGAGGCGTTTCCCTCACGACCGAGGGTGCGCTCCTTTTTGAAAAAATCAGCACGGCTATGGAGGCAATAAGCCAGGGCGAAACCATAATGGAGCGGCTTCGCCATTTAGAAAGCGGCGCTCTCTCCATTGCCGCAGGTGACACGGTCACCTCCCATTATCTCATGCCGTATCTTGAAAAATTTCACGCCAATCACCCCGAAATCCGCATCGAAATGGCAAACTCCTATTCTGCCAACATGGTGCGGCTTGTAAAAGAAGGAAAGGCGGACCTTGCCTTTATTAATCTCCCCATGGAAGATGAGGCCCTAACCATTGAGCCCTGTCTTGAAATTCATGATGTGTTCGTGGCAGGCAAAAACTTCAGAGCAAAAAAGAAATACACAGAAACGGAAATTGCCGAGCTGCCCCTGATTCTTCTCGAGAAAAATTCTTCAAGCCGCCACTATCTGGACACGGTTTTTTCTGAAAAAGGCGCCGAGCTTTCGCCCCAGATTGAAATTGCCGCCCATGACCTTCTTCTCCGCTTTGCCGCCATTCATCTGGGCGTGGCCTGTGTGGTGGAGGAATTTTCAAAAGAAAGTCTTGCAAACGGGGACGTGCAAAAGCTTTGCCTCGCTTCGCCCCTGCCGCCTCGCCATATCGGCTGCGCCTACATAAAGGACAGACCCCTCTCCCTTGCCGCAAAAGCATTTTTGGAGCTTATACGGGGAGGGGAACAAGAATAGGACGACAAAAGGACCGCATTGCGGTCCTTTTGTGTGTCGCAAGGATTATATTCAGCACGGCAGTCATAAAAAATTAATTTGCATTGTTTTTGGCAGTTTTAATGGAAGCAATCAGCAAAATTCTAATGGTAGAACAAATTTTATTCAGACGTTTATATTGTGATGCATTAATATAATTTGATTTATGCAGCATTTCAAGCCATTTTCCCGTTTCGCTTGCCTCTTTTAATGCGATTTCCAGTTTTGCAATGAAATCAGCTCTACTATGACCATATTTTGACTCGGCAATATTAGCGCATACGCTTGTGGCGCTTCGTCCGATCTGATTAGAAATTATAGTTTCTTTTTTATTTCGCAGTTCTTTTACTAAATTCAAAATTTCAACAGATAATTCCATCGAAAGATTTCCAAGTTTATCTTCTTTCATATCGGATTCACCTCTCTACTCAAAGTATACCATACATTTGCACGAAGTGCAACATCATTGTTGCGAAGCAATACATCATTGATACGACGTATCACATCATTTGCGCAAAGGCGCAACATCGTTTTGTGTCCGCCAATGCGGAATGATGTTGACCGCAAGCGGTCAAACAGTGTGCTCTCCTACGTTCGCAATGATGTTGTGTCCTGCGGACACAAATACAAAAAAAGCATCCCTAAAGGATGCTTTTTTTGATGGCGCGCCGTAAGAGATTCGAACTCCTGACCTTATGGTCCGTAGCCATACGCTCTATCCAGCTGAGCTAACGGCGCATGCTCTCTCGAGCTGACCTAGGTATTATACCACGGCTATTTGGAAAATGCAAGTGTTTTTTTAAATATTTTAGAAAATTTATAGTTTTTCTATTTCTGAAAGAAGAGAAATGCATATATCGGCGTTTTCTTCCGCTTTTTTCAAAAGCGCTTCAGCCTTTTGGGAAAGGGCTGTGCGGATTTCGTCTCCCGCTGTGCAGATTTCGTCCATAAAGCGGCAAACAGCCTCCGTTTCTATCTCACGGATATCACAAATGCGGTCCTGCCCGATATATTCCATAAAGCCCCGTACTTTCGGGTCATAGGAAAGACCAATAACAGGTACGCCGCCGCCTGCCGCATAAATAAGGGCATGCAGGCGCATACCGATTAACGCTGTGCATTCCCGCACAACGCCCATAATTTCCGAAACGGTATGATTTTCAGAAAGAGAATAAAGCTTTGTTTTCATCTCCCCCGAAAGCTTTTGTGCAAAGAAAGCATCCGCCTTCTTTTTCATGGGGATAAAGAGCGGCACCATGCCGTATTTTTCTGCGGCATAGTCGATGCAAAATGCAAGTTTACGGCAAAAATTGCGGTCCGATTCGTTCCAGTCACGAACAGAAACGGCAAGGTAGGCTTTTTCTGCCCCTGCCCCTTCCTTTTCCAAAATGGCACGGGCCGTTTCTTTGGAAACGGCAGGCAGAGAAAGTGCCGGGTCCGCCGTAAGCTTTACGTTTTGATTCTGTATGCCGAGTGCTTCAATCTCACGAAGGGAGGCCTCGTCACGAAGGGTAATCTGCGCCGCCGCCTCAAGGGCACGGGCGGCTCTTTTGCAGTTGGCGCCATGGAGGGGGCCAATGCCGTTTGCATATACATAAACGGCCGCACCCTTTTTTCGTGCCAGATGCATCACATACAGATAGTACCAAAGGGATTTGGAGCTTGTTTTGTCCTGCAAGAGACTTCCGCCGCCGTTTATAAGAATATGGGTTTTCCCAAGGTAACGGGACAAAGACACGGGAGAAAAGCGGTGCACCGCATCCACGCCGTACTGCCGCATGGTTTCTTTCGGTCTTGCCGAGAAGACGATGGGGCGAATTTCCGGCTTTTTGGCCTTAAGGCTTTTTAAAATGGCTTCGAGGAGCGCATCGTCCCCACTATTATGAAAGCCGTAATAGCCGCTTAAAGCAACGTCATATTCCTTTTTGCTTGCAAAGTCACGGAGGATTGCCTTGTAAATGCCCATATGGGTGCGGGCAAGGTTTTCGTTTGAGAAGTTTTCCGTGGCAAGACGGTAGAGCGCCTCGCCGTACATTTCCTGTTTTTCTTTGTCCTGCGCCAGCATGAGAATTTTCTCCGCAAAGGCTTTATAATCCTCCGAAGGGAACAGAAGGCCTGTTTCCCCGTCACGGATAAGGTCAGGAATGCCGCCGACGGCCGCACTTATGGTGGGCTTTTTCATTCTTGCCCCTTCAAGAAGTACATAAGGAAAGCTTTCGCTTCTTGAAGAAAGGGTATTCATATCAATGAAATTTATAAAGCTGTAAATATCTTTTATAAAACCGATGAAATACAGTTTATCGGCAATACCGACTTCTTCGGCAAGGCGTAATAGTTCTTCTCTGCCCTCCCCGTCCCCTGCGATCAGAAAGCGGAGAGAAGGGTCCTTTTCTGCCGAGAGGGCTGCGGCACGGATAAACACGTCATGCCCTTTTACAAAGTCATGCCGCCCGATAAGGCCCACATAGGTAAAAGAGGGGTCATAAGGGACGCCCACTCTTTTGGCAAACGCCTCTTTTTCCTCGAAAACCATCTGCCCCGAATAATCCATGCCGTTATAGACGGTGAAAATTTGATTGGGCCGGAAATTTCTCGAAATGAGCATATTCCGAAAACTGGAGGAAACAGCAATATAATAATCCATCTTTCGAAGGGATAGGATGTTAAGGCCCGTGTAGACAAGCTTACGGTAAAGCCCGTCAAAGTCAAGTCTATAGTCACTATGGACGGTGGTGACCACAGGAACGTGCACCCGTTTTTTTAAAAAAGATGCAATAAAGTTTGCACGGGCGCCGTGTGCATGCACCACCTGAAACTTTTCTTCCGTAATCAATTTTGCAAGTTCTGATACTACGGACAGGTCAAACCGGCTTTTTTGCTCGATAAGTACAGCCTCTACCCCTCTTTCCCGAATCTCATCGAAAAAGGCGCCGGGCATAAGGCAAACAATTTTCACTTCCGCCATATTTTTCAGCGCATCGAGAAGGGCAAAAACGTGGGTTTTTGCGCCGCCCGTATCGCCGCCGCTGATAAGATGCAAAACTTTCATGTTTCTTCCTCTTTATCTTAGAGTTCTATTTCTGTTCTTTTGCAAGTTTTACCGCCGCCATAGCGATGCCTGCACATATAAAGAATGCCAGCATAACTCTCGGGTAAAACCAGGTATATTCCACAAATCCGATGGCCGTAATCCCTGCCATGGATGCGGCCGCAGCACAGAGTACAGCACGGAGGCTGCCCTTCGCCTTTCCTGCCCACACGGCTGTGCGGCGGACAAGGCTTACAGAAAACCATAAAATGGCCAAAAGACCGAGAATTCCCATTTCCGCAAGCATTTCCATAAACTGCATATGGGTATGGGGTGCTACACGGGATTCACCGATGGCATAGCCGGGATAAACAGTTGTAAACGCCCCTGCACCAAGGCCTGTGCCGTAGAGCCAGTAACCGTCACGAAGCATGGCAATACTGCCCGTCCAGATATCCACACGGTAGGAGCTTGAGGAATCCTCAAGATTTCCTATGGTGAGAATCCGGTTTAAAATGCTTTCGGGAAGAAGGGGAATACAGAGAATACCCACTAAAATTACAATGGGTAACAGTTTTTTATTGTAAAGGGCGATAAACACCAGCACCGCCACCAAAAAGGCCAGCCAGCCGGAGCGGGAATAGGTCAGAAGAAGGGCCAGCACCGCCAAAATAACAGCGAGGAACCCGAAGCCTTTTTTGACTGCATGTTTCTCCGTCAGCATCCATGCAAAGGTGAAGGGGGTAAAGAGCATTAAAAACTCTGCAAAGTTATTGGGATTACCCAGTGTACTGAAAACTCTGCCCGGCATATTGGCGTTCAGCTCTAAATCCGTAAGAGATGCATCGGCTTCCACGCCGAGGACTCTCTGGACAATGCCGTAAGCTGCTGTTACAAACACAGCCAGCGCCATAAAGGACAAAAGCTTTCTGATGCTTTCTTCATTTTTGCAGGTGCCGGAAACCAGAATGCAAAGAAGGAAGGCTGTTACAAAGAACACCGCCACACGGATGCTGTCCCCCACATCAAGGGACCCGATGACGCTGTAAAGCGTAATAAAGATAAAGAACAGGAAGGGAAGCCAAATGCCCTTCACGCTCCTTCCCAGCTCCTTTTTGCCGCTGAGGATGCACAGGAAATAGACGAGGAAAAGACCGGCCGCGAGTACGCTTGCATATAAATTATTCCAGAAGTCGTGCGGAACGGCAAAAATCACGAAAACGGCCACGGCCAGAAGCGTTTCCATATGCAAGACATAGGACCCCATCACGGCCGAGTCGAATATTTTACGGTTTACGCTTTCCGTATTCAGTTGCCTTATTTTTTCATAAATCCGCCCGAAAAAGCGGAGAATGCCTTGCCACAAGCGGTCCAGCGCCCCATAGAAGACAGAGCCTTCCGCATAGGCGTCCACGCTCTTCTCCCGACAGAAAATTTTGCCGAGGACGCTTCCCCGAAAGCTGCGCCCGATAAAATCGAGAACGGCGGAAACGGCACGGATGATGCAGGAATCCATGGCAAGATGGTAAAGGCGCACGAAAAACGAAAGGATTACACTTTCGGAAATCATATTTTCCACCTTATTCCTTTACAGAAATATCCTGCACACGAAGGTAAAGCTTTGCATCGCCTGCATAAAGCACCATGCTGTGACCGACACCGTAAAGCTCACCGCCGACTTTGGCACCAACATCGGTTTTCGTGCCGAGCACTTCGCCTGTAATGGTCATGGATTTGTAGCCGTCACGGGAAGACAGAACATACTGCCCGTCCGCATTAAGACCCCATGTTTTGGAGGGTGCTGTCTCCACATTGGTGACAACGCCTAAATTTTGTTCATAGGTGCCGTCATAAAGTGCGTCACCCACTTTTACGTTTTCCGTAACCCATGTGTCAATTTCTTCGATATGGAACTTCATCTGGAGTGTCTGTGCGTCCGTTCCTCTGCCGCCGCCGAGGAATTTAACGCCTAAAATGGCGATGGCAGCGACTAAAATCACCAGAATCAAAAAGTCAATGATGTTGATTTTGCCAAAGAGTTTTCCCTTTTTGTCAATAAACATAGCAATCGTCCTTTCTATTTTTCAAGCACTTCTTCATACACTTTATATATTTTATCCAGAATATGGTCAAGGTTAAACACGTTTTTAATGGCACGGCGGCCGTTTTCGCTGTATTTTTTGCAAAGCGCTTTATCCTTTGCAAGGGTGGTGATGGCATTTGCCATCCCGTCCGTGTCGCCGTATTCCACCAGAATACCGCAGTCATTTTGGGGGTTTATAATATCCCCGTTGCCGCCGATATTGGTGGCAATAACGGGAAGGCCTGCGCCGAGTGCTTCCAAAATGGCAAAGCTTAAAGCCTCATAGCATTTTGCAGAATTGATAAAGATATCGCTTCCGGCAAGTAGGTTCGGTGCATCCTTACGGAAGCCCAGCTGAAGGATTCTTTTTTCAAGTCCCATTTCCTGAATTTTCGTGCGGATTTCCTCGAAAAGCTCCCCGTCCCCTGCAATGAGGCAGACGAAGGGAATATCCTCGGGCACTTTTGCGATGGAATCCACAAGATAGGGAAGGCCCTTTGCAATATGGTATCTTGCCAATGTGACGGCAACGAAGGTATCTTCGGGTATGCCCAGTTCTTCTCTGATTGTGCTCGTCTTATCCGTTTGCATGTCCGATTCAAAAAGGCCGTTGAAAATAACCTGAATTTTTTCTTCGGGCACGCCGTTACCGATAAGCAGCTCCTTGCCGTTATTGCAAACGGAAATAATGGCGTCATCGTGCTTTGTGATGATGGGGTTTGTGATGCGCCAGAGGAGATTGGTCTTGAGCGTTAGGTGGCAGGTGTAAATGACACGGGTTTCGGGGCGGTAGCGCTTTGAAAGCACCGCCACGTAGTTTTCCCTCGGGTACTGGGTGTGAATAATATCAATTTTATACTTTTCGCAAAGTGCAGCAAGCTTTTTTGCCGCCTTCAGGTCAAAGGGGGATTTCATTTCAATCTGGCAGGTGGGAATGCCCATTTCTTTCATCTGGTCAAGAAGGAGTCCCGGCTCATTGTAAGCAAAGAAGCACTCTGCCTTTTCGTTTTTGTAGGCATTGACAAGGTTATACACGTACTTTTCCGTGCCGGCCTTTCCGGCGTGGTTTATAAGATATAATACCCGCATATTATCCGTCCTTTCTGTTCTTAATAATCCGTGCAGGGTTGCCGCCGACAACGGCATAGTCCGGCACGTCCTTTGTAACAACGGCGCCGCCTGCAATAATGCAGCCGTCACCTATGGTAATACCGGGGAGAATAATTACGTTCGCCCCGATCCAAACGTCATTTCCAATGGTTACTTTATGTTTCGGCGCCGTCTGCAGGCGCATCGGGCGGCTTAAATCGGACGTTTCGTGGTTCTGGGTGACAATGGTCACATTTGGTGCCATCATCACATCATCCCCGATGGAGAGAGGCCCTGCCACTCTGCAGCCGATGCCGAGGCCTGAGTTATTCCCGATGGAAATATCCTTGCCCGAGGCAAAGAAGGCACCGTGCTCGATATTGACGTTTTTGCCGCAATGGTCCAGCATCCCTTTTGCAAAAAAGCGGCGGATGTGGCCGGCACCGAGGCTATAGGGAAGGCCTGTTGATGGAAGGTGCCTTGCAAAGCAGTAATAAAAGAAATAGGAAATGGTGCGGATGATTTTTTTCATATGTTCTGCTCCTTTTTCCGTTTGGGAAGTAGTCCCATGAAAAGTGCCAGAATGCCGTAAATGATAACGCCGGAAATACAGGGTACTATAAGGCGAACGATGCGAAGGGACAAGGCATCACCCGAAAGTGATGCGGAAAGGGCACCGTTTATAAGCGTTACCAGAATAAACATAATCACGGCGGCAATCACACTTTTTATAAATGTGGTCAGAATCCCTTCCCCAAAAGAGCCGATTTTCTTCTTCAAACAGAAGAGAAGCACGACGGTGCCCACGAGGGATGCAACAGAATATGCAAGGGGAAGTCCGTATGCCCCCATAAAACGGATGAGGACAAGGCTTAAGGAAACATTGATGGCCATGATAATAAAGCCGTTTATGGCGGGAAGTTTCGTTTCTTTCACGGCGTAGAAGGCACGGTCTAGGATTTCTTTCAGGCCAAGCCCCAAAATGCCGATGGAATACATGGCGAGAAGGCCTGCCGCACTTTCCACTTCCCCGCTTGTGACCTTGCCCCATTTTGTGATAAGCTCCAGCATCTGGGTCCGAACGGCTAAAAAGCCAAAGGTAACAGGCACAAGGAGGATAATGACGGTTTTTAAAATGCCCCGAAGGGTTTCTTTATAGGCATCCATATCGCCTGTTGCCGCAAAGGCTGTGAGGCGTGGGTAAATAACCGCCGTAATGGAATAGGCAAAGGCGAGGACGAGATAAAGCGTTAAGTTCTGTACGTAGGTAAGAAGGGTCACCATGCCGGGGAATTTTGCAATCATGGTGGTGTTATAGAGCATATTGAGCTGATAGGCAGATACGCCGATGAGGACCGGCCCCGTCATGCGAAGTGCCTCTTTCATATCAGGGTTTTTAAGGTTCAAGGCCACTTTAAAGCGGTATCCCGTTTTATAAAGGGGCGGAATAAGGATAAATGCCTGCAGGCTAAGCCCGAAAAGGGTTGCGAGCAGAAGACCCCAAATGCCGAATTTATCGCCCAGAAGAAATACATAAAGAATAACGATAAGGCTTGAAGGCACGCTGACAAAGGCAGGCCAGCCGTACTTGCCGTGGGACTGGAGCATGCCCTGAAAAATGTAGTTAAGGCCATAGAAAAGCATTGCCGGCATCATGACCATTAAGGCTTTTACGGAGAATGTGTAATCCCCAAGATTTGTAAGTCGGGGGAGCAGGGGCGAAATGGCAATACCCAAAAGAATTAACCCTATGGTAAACACACTTGTTACAGACAAAATGGTATCTGCAAAGCCCTTTGCCCGTCCGTCCTCCCCTTTTGCAATGTATCCTGCATAAATGGGGATTACTACGGTGGAAAGTGCCGTGCCAAAGCAGGTGAAAATAATATTGGGTACGCTTATGGCATAAGAATAAATATTTAAATAGGCATCCGTGGCCCCGTAAAAGGACATATAAATCTGTACGCTGAGAAGAGAGAGAAGACGGGAGAAAATCATAATCAGCATAACATAGCTTATGGAGCCGAAAAGATTTTTCTTCATGGTTTCCACTCCACTTCTTCTCTTATAACCCGTGCAGGATTCCCTGCAACAAGGCTCTTTGGCGGAACGTTTTTGGTAACAACGCTGCCTGCCGCTACCACGGCGCCGTCGCCAATGGTAACGCCTTTTAAAATAATGGCATTACAGCCTATCCACACCCTGTTTCCGATGGTCACAGGCAGAAAAACCTCTTTATCGGTGCCGAGCTTATGGTAATCACGGTCCATAATGGTGCAGTTCCAGGAAATGTCACACCCATCCCCGATGGTTACATTCTGCCCTGCATGGATTTCCGTTCTGTCGCCAATATAGGTGCGGCTGCCGATTTTAATGGTGGCACGGCCGTCCGTTCCCCAGGCAGAGAGTTTACAGTTTTTGTGAAGGAGCACCCTGTCGCCTACAGTAATTTCGGCGTTCTTTTTCATAATCACAACGCCACGCCCCATACGAAGGGTTTTTCCGGCATGGGAAAAACGGCCACGACGGAGCGCCCCGCGGCACAGGTCCAGTAATATTTCTTTGTATTCGCCGAAAGTTCTTGCCATATTGCCTTCTCCTTCCATATTTAATTTATTTTATCATATATGGAAAGATTTGTAAAGTTTTCCCGTAAAAAAAGTGGCACACCGTACGATGTCCACTTTTAGGGGATAGGAAAAATTGTTCAGAATGGGCAAACTGAGCCAAAGCCGCAGGCTTTGGGTAACCCGAAGGCGTACTTCGTCAAAGCAAAGTCCACACGCTACATTTTACCTAATCGGTAAAAATCCGCTTCGTTTCCTTGCTTTTCCTCTTCCCCCAAAAGTCCGGTGGACTTTCCGGGGTCCCCGAAAGTCGCAAGACTTTAAGGGGAGAAGGAGTAACCGAGCGGAAAAGTGACTGTTTGCGAAAGCAAACGGAACATAAGCGAGAGTTGCGACGCCGCCGAGTGGCGAAGTTTGTTCCATAGCAAAAAGCATATAAAAAAAGAAAAGCTTCGGTTTTCGAAGCTTTTCTACTAAATTTCTTTTTGCGGTCTGGGCTATTTTTACATTCCCTTATGCATTTTTCATTTTTGCAATTTCTATGTGTCGTTTAATCTTTTTGGTTGTGGTCTTTTCAAAGTCTTCTTTTCTGACAATGACTTTCGATACACGTTTATAACCCTGCAGGCTATCGTTTACGGCTTTTACCGCATCTTCCACCGCTTTTTGCATATCCGCATCGGTGTAGTTTTCACCGAGGATATTTTTTGCCTCTTCAAAATCAGGAAGAACCTGTACAGCAATGAGGGCATCCCCATCGGGAAGGTCAATGCCGTAAACCATGGATTCAGCTACGATAGGCTGACGGTTTAAGTAGGTTTCGATTTCTTCGGGGAAGATATTTTTGCCGTTTTTCGTAACGATAACGTTCTTCTTTCTGCCCGTAATGTAAACGAAGCCGTCTTCGTCGATATAACCATAGTCACCGGAATGGAACCAGCCGTCCTGAATGGCTTCAGCGGTTGCCTCGGGGTTATTATAATAGCCTATCATAACGTTTTTGCCGCAAATTAAAATTTCGCCGATGCCGTTTTCGTCCGGATCGTCAATTTTAATTTCCACGCCGGGAAGGGGCAGACCTGCGGCGGCGTCACGATAGTTACAGTCACGGTTTAAGGCCGCAATGGGGGCACATTCCGTAAGGCCGTACCCTTGCACAGCCTCAATGCCGAAATCACGAAGGCCTTCTGCAACTTTCGGGTCAATGGCAGCAGCGCCTGCAATGAGCATACGGAGATTGCCGCCGAGTGTTGCATGGATTTCCTTAAAGATTACTTTACGTTTATCAATGCCAAGCTTTAAAAGCGCACGGCTAATCTTAATACCCATGCGAAGCTTTTTCGCTCTGCCGCTTTTTTCTGCGCTCTTCCAGATTTTATTATACATGGTTTCGAGCAGCAGGGGCACGCCCAGCATCATGGTTGCCTTACATTCTGCAAGGTTCTTTGTAATATAACGAAGGCCGTCACTATAGGCAACGGTGGTACCACGGTACAGCTGGCAAAGGAAACCGCAGGTACACTCATAGGTATGGTGAATGGGCAAAACGGAAAGGAACACATCGTCAGGCCCGATATAAAGCATGGAGCACATGCCCATCAGGTTTTCTGCAATGTTGCGGTGGCAAAGCATTACCGCCTTTGCACTTGAGGTTGTACCCGAAGTAAAGAGGAGAATCTGCATTGCCTCAGGGTCGATTTCCACGTCAAGGAATCTTGTGTCACCTTCCGAGAGAAGCTTTCTGCCTTCTTCGAGTAAAACGGGGATATCCGTTTCCATATTGAATTTATGTTCGACGGGTGCGGAGGCGATTGCCTTTTCGCTCTTGGGGGCATAAACGATAGCATCTACCCCTGCCGTTTCGATAAGCTGGTTTACTTCCTGGGGCGGAAGTTCCTTATCCATAGGCACAATGATGCCTGCGCCGCAGACGACTGCAAGATATGTAATATCCCATTCATATCTGTTTTCACCGATAACGGCAATCTTTTTGCCTTCAAACCCACGGGCGATAAGAGCGGTGCCGAGGGCGTTTACATCCTCACCTACCTGTTTATAGGTGATGGGTTCGTATTTGCCGTCTACCTTTGATAAAAATGCGGCCTTATCTGCAAATTTTTCCACACTTTGGCGGAGCATATCCCGAATATCACGGATTTTTGCAACCTCATAAAGCGGTCTTTCAGATGCTTTCATACGTGCCTCCTAAAAATAGTTATAGTTTATACATATTTTATTATAGCATATATTTTTTCATAATGCAAACTTTTTTTGGATTTAACATAAAAAATCCGAGTCCTAAGACTCAGATTTTTCTTCCTGTTTATCAAATGCGCTGCCACGGGCGGCAATAAAAATAAGCACTACCCACACGACAGCTGTCCAGGCGGCGAAAAGGTTCCACCAGAGAATTTGTTTCTTTTTCGGGTGGTCTCTCCTTGCCGCAATGACTGCAGGCACAAAATATATGGGAAAGCCGAGAAAAACGGTAACAATACCGATAAGAAGCTGATACTGATCCATTTTTTACACCTCTTTTTTCAAAATCTTCTTTAAAATATTATAAAGGGGCATGCCAAGGCCATAGCAGGCAACCGCCTGCCCCAGCCCCACCGTCACCATACAGAGCCAGACGGGCATACCGGGTGACAAAAACAGGCCGATATAACCGCCTACAATAACGGCATTGATGATAACGGGAAAAAAGAGGGCGAGCCACTTATTCTTGCGGAATCGATATGTAAGAAATGCGGAGAGAAGGGTGGCAAGAGAGCCGAAGACCATGTCATATATAGAACCTAAAAAGATATTGGCGATAAGGCACCCCACGAAAAGGCCGGGGATTGCCACGGGTGTTAAAAGCGGAAGTGCTGTGAGTGCCTCGGAAATGCGGCACTGGACAGCGCCCATGCTGACAGGCGCAAGCACCAAGGTAAGCACAGCATACACCGCCGCAAGCACGGCGCCGAACGTAATTTTTTTCAGATTCATTTTATCACCTTACATTTCTTTTGCTTTCTTGGAGAGGCGGTAAAGGGTATTAAGGGCCTCAATGGGAGAAAGCGTTTCGGCATTTATACTGCGAAGCTCGTCTATAAGGGCGGTATCCTGTAGATTTGCAAATCCCAATTGTGCAGAGGGCTCTGCCTCTTTTTTAGAGCCGCCACGCACTCTTACGCCTTCGCCTCCCGCTTCAATTTCACCAAGAATTTGTTTTGCACGTTTTGTAACCACATCAGGCACCCCTGCAAGTCGAGCAACCTCGATGCCGTAGCTGTCATCCGTGCCGCCGGGCACGATTTTGCGAAGGAATATAATATCGTCCCCCTGTTTTCTGGCAGCGATATTATAGTTTACAACGCCTTCCATTTTATCTTCCAGCTTTGTAAGTTCATGGTAATGGGTGGCAAAGAAGGTTTTGGCACCGATTTTAAGGGTGCAGTGCTCAAGCACCGCCCAGGCGATGGAAAGCCCGTCATAAGTGCTGGTGCCACGGCCTATCTCATCGAGAATTAAAAGGCTTTTCTTTGTGGCATGCTTTAAAATATCAGAAACTTCACTCATTTCCACCATGAAGGTACTTCTGCCCGTGGAAAGGTCATCGGAAGCGCCGATTCTTGTAAATACTTTATCAATAATGCCGATGCGGCAATACTCTGCCGGCACAAAGCTGCCCATCTGTGCCATAATGGCAATGAGGGCGTTTTGGCGCATATATGTAGATTTACCCGCCATGTTGGGGCCTGTTATAATGGCAAGGCGGTTATTCGCCGTATCAAGGCGTGCATCATTCGGTACAAAAAGCGTATCCTTTAAAACGGATTCCACCACCGGATGGCGGCCACCCCTGATTTCAAGGGCTTCGCTATTATCGATTTCGGGGCGCACATAGCGGTTTCGGACTGCTACGACGGCGAGGGCCGCAAGAGTATCGAGAATGCCGATGGCCTGCGCCGAAGACTGCAGTGCCACGGTTTCTTCGGCAATACGGGAGCGGACTTCCTGAAAAATTTCATATTCCAGCGCCGTTATCTTTTCTGCGGCACCGAGGATAACATTTTCCACCTCTTTGAGCCTGGGCGTAATATATCGCTCGCCGCCGACGATGGTCTGCTTTCTGATATAATCCTCGGGTACTTTATCAAGATTGGATTTGGAAACTTCAATATAATAGCCAAACACTTTATTAAAGCGGACACGGAGATTTTTAATATCCGTTCGCTCTCTTTCTTCCGCTTCAATTTCCGCAATGAGCCCTGCCCCGTTATCCCGTGCATGGCGGAGGGCATCCAGTTCCTCGGAAAAGCCTTCCTTTATAATATTCCCGTCCCGCATATTAAGGGGCGTCTCG
Source organism: Clostridia bacterium (assembly GCA_017436645.1). Taxonomy (GTDB): domain Bacteria; phylum Bacillota; class Clostridia; order UMGS1883; family UMGS1540; genus SIG447. The sequence goes on from JAFSCR010000029.1 coordinate 94,523, forward strand.
GGATTTATGGCACGGAAAATCAAATCGCAAAGGTCGGGCAGAGGATTAATCCTTTTTTCCTCCTCACAAATGAGGTTGCTTTTTGCATTCTTTAAAACTGCCTTCATTTCGGGAAGGGCGGCAAGGGACGTTTGCAGTTTTATTAAATCCCTCGGGTTTGCCGTGCCCATAACGATTCTGCCCGTGACTCTTTCCATATCGGAAATGCCGGCAAGTGTGGCACGGAAATCTTCCGTCATTTTTGTGTTTTCCGTAAATTCCTCCACCGCCGTGTGTCTTGCCAAAATGGCACCCACGGAAAGAAGGGGCCGCATAATCCAGCTTCGCATGGTGCGACTGCCCATGGTGGTTTCCGCCGCATCCAGAACGCCCCAGAGGGAATTTTTCTTTTTCTTATCCCGCATGTTTTCATAAAGCTCGAGATTGGATAGCGCCGTCATATCAAGCTCCATAAACTGGGCGGTGGTATACACTTCAATATTGGTAATATGAAGAAGCTTTTGCTTTTGCGTCTGCATAAAATAAGAGAGAAGTGCACCGGCAGCTCTCAGACATCCCTCGGGGAGTTTTTCCGTTTTGGCCCCGAACTGGGCACGGACTGCCTCCATGGCATATTCTTCCGAAAAATACACATCATTATATAAAACCGAGGAAGCGGAAATGAGACGAAGGGCAGATAAAAATGCCGAAGTGTTCTGCGCCGCAAGATTATAAATAACCTCCGCCGGATGCATTCTCGAAATTTCTTCCGAAAGAAGGGTGCCGTCCGCATCGGAAGGGAAATAGGTGGAAAGCATTTGCCCCGTGGACACTTCGCAAAACGTAACTGCCGTGTTCTCTCCGTTTTTATAAGCCGCTGCAATATAGTTTTGCCCTCTTTGGGACAAAATAGACTCGTCAAAAGTTGTGCCCGGCGTTACAATACGGACAACCTCTCGCCTTACAAGGCCTTTTGCAAGTTTCGGGTCCTCCGCCTGTTCGCAGATGGCAACCTTATACCCACGGGATACGAGGGTGGCAATATACCCATCGGCAGAATGAAACGGGACGCCGCACATGGGCGCTTTTTCTTCCCGGCCGCAGCTTTTCCCCGTCAAAGTGATTTCCAGCTCTCTCGATGCAGTTATAGCATCATCATAGAACATTTCGTAAAAGTCACCAAGGCGGAAAAAGAGTATGGCATCCGGATGTTTTTCTTTAATTTCAAAATATTGTTCCATCATGGGCGTAAGCTTTGCCATAACGATACCTCTTTCGTATTTATCTTATTTATTTTATCATATTATGCTTTGTTCTTCAAGAAATTTTTCCCGAAATACAAAAAATTACCTACATATAAAAAGCATAACTGATTAAACTAACTACTGCACCGACAAATGCAACTAATTTTTAAAAGGAGTAAACGAAAATGGCAAACAGTAATAAGAGAAATCTCGTACCCGAAGCACGTGCAGCACTTGACAAGTTCAAGATGGAAGCTGCAAACGAAGTTGGCGTAAACCTTAAGGACGGTTATAACGGTGACCTGACAAGTAAGCAGGCAGGTTCCGTTGGCGGCCAGATGGTAAAGAAGATGATCCAGGCTTACGAAAACGGCATGAAATAAGCCTTTTCGGGCACAAAAAAAGAAGCTTTCCGATAAAAGGAAAGCTTCTTTTATTTTGCAATATTATTTTACGATGTCTTTCAGGGCCTTGCCTGCCTTGAAAACGGGGACGTTCGCTGCGGGAATCTTAACTTCTGCACCTGTCTGCGGATTCTTGCCCTTGCGAGCAGCGCGGTGACGGGTTTCGAAAGTACCGAAGCCGATCAGCTGAACTTTGTTACCACCCTTAATGGCGTCAGTAATTGTTGCAAGTGTTGCAGCCAAAGCCTTTTCTGCGTCCTTCTTGGAGATCTCTGCCTTTGCAGCAATTGCAGCTACGAGTTCTGCTTTATTCATTCCATTTCACTCCTTCCAAACCTTTAATAAGTTCATTCTAGCACTATTTTAGCATAATTTCAATACTTTTGTGTAAAATTGTTAAATTTTTGTGAAAAATAACCTATTATTTTTTGGAATTTAGATAAGATGCCCTGCCTTTTTCGTACAAATTGGTGCCTTCGCTATCAATAATTACGACGAGAGGCATGTCTTCTACGTATAGTTCTCTGAGTGCTTCTGCCCCCAAATCCTCAAAAGCGATAAGCTTTGCGCTCTTAATGCACTTTGCAAGGAGTGCACCTGCGCCGCCGATGGCACCGAAATATACACCGGAATATTTTTTCATAGCGTCAATAACTTCGGGAAGACGTGCACCTTTGCCAATCATCCCTCTGGCGCCGACGCGCATCATGGTGGGTGCATAGGCATCCATTCTGCCGCTTGTGGTAGGACCAGCAGAGCCGATAACCTGTCCCGGTTTTGCAGGCGTGGGGCCTACATAGTAAATGGTGGCGTTTTCGGGATTGAAGGGAAGCTCTTCCCCTCTTTCCAGCATTTCGCACATTCTTTTGTGGCCTGCATCACGGGAAGTATAGATGGTGCCGGTAAGTAATACTTCATCGCCGGCTTTTAAGGTTTTTGCCAGTTCTTCGGTAAGGGGTAATGTAATCTTCTTTGCCATATTAAAGCACCTCCGATTTATGCCGTGTTACGTGGCAGTTAATGTTAATGGCACAGGGCATACCTGCAATATGGGTAGGCATGGTTTCAATATTAAGACCGATTGCGGTAGTCTTGCCGCCAAAGCCCTGAGGACCAATGCCAAGCTGGTTGATTTTTTCCAGCATTTCCTTTTCAAGGTCAGCATAGTAGGGGTCGGGATTTTCCGAATCGATGGGGCGCATAAGTGCCTTCTTTGCAAGAAGTGCCGCCTTATCGAAAGTACCGCCGATGCCAACGCCTACAACCATGGGCGGGCAGGGGTTGGGGCCTGCAATTTCCACAGTTTCCAGGATAAAGTTTTTAATGCCTTCAATCCCGTGGGAAGGCTTGAACATACAGATGCGGCTCATGTTTTCACTGCCGAAGCCCTTGGGGCCTACGGTGATTTTTACGTTTTCACCCGGAACGATTTCCGTGTAAATCATGGCGGGGGTGTTATCCCCTGTATTGCCACGGCGAACGGGGTCAGCTACGACAGACTTACGAAGATAGCCTTTGTCATACCCACGTCTGACGCCTTCATGGATGGCTTCGGAAAGGTCACCGCCCACAAAGTGGACGTCCTGCCCGATTTCAAGGAACACACATGCCATGCCGGTATCCTGACAAATGGGTACGTTTTCGTTATCTGCAATTTCAAAGTTTTCAATAATATTGTCGAGAACGCCTTTGGCAATTTCGCCGTCCTCACAGGCACGGCAGTTTTTAATTGCACACTTTACATCCTCGGGGAGATGGTTGTTTGCTTCGATACAAAGCTTTTCTACCGTATCGGTAACAAGGCTTACATTGATTTCACGCATTTTGATTCTCCTTTAGAATAAGATAATGAGGAACTGAGAAACGAGTACGACTGCAATCAGGGCAATGGGGTAGGTTGCAGCGTATGCGGCGGCAACGTCTTCCGTGCCTGCGGTGCCGATAAGGGTGCCGAGGGCGGGTGTACTCGTCATGCCGCCGGTGATGGCACCGAGGTTATTGAGAAGACTGAGCTTTAAGACATATTTTGCAAAGAGATAGCCGAGAATCATGGGAACAATGGTCATGATCATGCCGTAAACGAAGTACATGGGGTCAAAGTTTGCCACAAAGTCGGCACCACCCGGGATACCTGCGCCAACGAGGAACAGGACAAGACCGAGCTCACGGAACAGCTTTAATGTGGACTGGGCGGGCATTACGTCGAGCCTTCCGATTCTGCCGAAATGTCCTAAAATCAGGGACACGAGGAGGCAGCCACCTGTTGTAGTTAATGAGAAGCATGTACCGGAAAGGCCTTCTGCGGAAAGGGGAATTTTGATTTTGCCGATGACCATACCAAGGACAGCTGCAAGGCAAAATGCGGCAAAGCCGTGACCGTCAAGCTGCAGAAGCTTTACGGGAGATTTCTTTTTTGTTTCTGTTTCCCCGCCGACAGAAAGAAGTGCACGTTCTTTTTCCATATCAGCTTTTGCCATTTTCGGAATCAGCTGTACGAAAAGCACAACGCCGATAACGCCGAAAATATAAGCAATACCGTGGCCTACGGAAACAAGGCTTGTGTAAGCGGGGTCAACCGTTGCCTTTGCAGCACTAAATGCCGGAGTGGACGTTAAAGAGCCGGAAAGAAGGCCGACAATCATAGCCGTAAAGCCTTCGCTATTTTCAATGGAAGCACCAAAGCCGATTGCACGACCCATAAAAATGCAAGCCATCGCAGAAAGACCGCCGGCTAAGATTACAACAAGACCTAAAAGAACATAAGATTTAAAGTTCTTTTTCATGTTGCCGAAAAATTTGGGTCCTGCGATAAAACCAACGCTGGTTACAAAGAGAACAAGGCCAAGCTGTTCGATGATTTCCAGCGCTTTTTCAGCAAAATGCACTGATTCTGCCTCGCCTTTCAGGACAAGCTGGGCTTCAAGGGGTGCAAAAAAGAATGCGCCGAAAAGAAGTGCAATTACAAATACGCCTGCATCGCCTAAGGATACGCCTTTAATGGTGATGCGGCCGAGCGCGTAGCCGCAAAAGAGAATTGCAAATACGCAGAACATCAAAAAGGTAATGCCCGTTACGGGAATTACGCCGCCAAAGAGTGTCATAACTTAAAATCCTTTCTTTTCCAATTACACACCACGGGGCGAAGGCAAAATTTGCCTCCGCCCTACGGGTTTCTTATTTATCTTTCGTGACGAGCATACTGGGGAAGAAGCATGGGAGATACGCCATCGAATTCGCAGTCTGCCTTACGAAGTTCTTCCGCATAAGCCTTAACATGGTCAAGATTCATCTTGCCAAGTTCTACTTCCTTAGACTTATCGGCAGCAGCCTTACCTGCATTTCTGCCGAATACAATAATGTCAAGGAGGGAATTACCCATCAGACGGTTTCTGCCGTGGATACCGCCAACGGCTTCACCGGCTACTAAAAGGTTGGGGATGGCTTTGGTAAAGCCGTCGCCACCGATTTCGAGGCCGCCGTTCTGGTAGTGAAGTGTGGGGTAAACGAGAATGGGTACTTTACGCATATCGATGCCGTAGTTTAAGTACATACGCATCATTGCGGGAATTCTCTTTTCGATTGTGCCTTCGCCGCCCAAAATTTCAATCATGGGGGTGTCAAGCCATACGCCGCTGCCTAAAGGCGTGTCAACACCTTTTCCGTTTGCACATTCGCGGATGATGGCGGATGCGGAAACGTCACGTGTTTCGAGGGGGTGTGCATAGGCTTCACCGTCTTTATTTACGAGCATAGCACCGAGAGAGCGAACCTTTTCGGTAACGAGTGCGCCGAAAATCTGGGAAGGATATGCAACGCCTGTGGGGTGATACTGGATGGTATCCTGATAAAGAAGGGGTGCGCCTGCACGGTAACCGAGAATGAGACCGTCAGCGGTGGCGCCGTAGTGGTTGGAGGTCGGGAAGTTCTGGTAGTGGAGTCTGCCTGCACCGCCTGTTGCGATAACAACAGTCTTTGCACGGGCTACGAGGTAATCCCCCGTTTCCATGTTCATAAGAACTGCACCTGCGACCTGACCCTTTTCGTCTTTAATCAGTTCTACTGCAGAAGTAAATTCCACAACGGGAATGTGGCGGTTGATTACTTCGTCACGAAGGGTACGCATGATTTCTGCACCGGAATAGTCCTTGCAGGCATGCATTCTCTTTCTGGAGGTACCGCCACCATGGGTGGTAACCATTCTGCCGTCCTCGTCCTTATCGAACATAACGCCAAGGTCATTGAGCCAGCGAATGGCATCGGGAGCTTCCATTACAAGACGGCGAAGAAGTTCGGGACGGGCTGCAAAGTGACCGCCGCCGAAAGCATCAAGATAATGCTGTACGGGAGAGTCATTTTCCTTATCTGCTGCCTGAATACCGCCTTCTGCCATCATGGTGTTGGCATCACCGATACGGAGTTTTGTGACAATCATGACGTTTGCGCCCTTTTCGTGGGCTTCGATGGCTGCAGAGGAGCCTGCGCCGCCGCCGCCGATAACGAGAACGTCCACATCATAGTCAATCTTTGTAAGGTCGATTTCTTCATTTAAAATACGGCTGTTGGAGTGAAGGAGCTGACCCAGTTCCTTCGGCACCTTCTGACCCTTGTTGGGGCCGATGGCGATGGTAGAGAAGCCGTCTTCACGGTAATCGGGATGATATGCACGAAGGAGAGCGTCCTTTTCGTCAGCCGTCATTCGTCTCGGTTCCGTTTTCATTCTTTCTGCACGGGTAGCTTCTACCTTTTTGATAGATTCGAGCATTTCTGCTGTAAACATTGACTTTCTCCCTCCTTATTTCTCAATTTCTCTTGTGTTATACAGTTCCTTCATTTCGGTAATGGGCTTCTGCATAACTTTTTCAATCAGTTCATCATAAGCACCTTCGTTAATTTCCGCTACACGGTTTTTAACGTGCTCGGACTCGGGTGCAATATATTTCCCAACAAGGCGGCGGGCCAGAAGACCTACCATGGGGTGGGAAATACCTGCGGGGCAGCGAACAGAGCAGCAGCCGCAGCTTACACAGTCAAAGGATTCTTCTGCACACTTTTCAAATTCGCCACGCTGTGCATATGCAATGTACTGCATAACATTCAGGCTCTGTGTGCAAGCCTTTGTACAGGCGTTACAGCCGATACAGCTGTAAATTTCGGGATAAAGCTCCATCATAACACGCTGGTCAGGACGGATTTCGTTAATTTCGTAAGTTCTCTTATCTGTGGGGAAGAACGGAATGGAGGCAATATACATGCCCTCCTGTACCTGTGTCTGACAAGCAAGACAAGTTTTCAGTTCGTTTTTACCCTTAATGCGGTAAATGGTGGCACAGGCGCCGCAGAAGCCGTGACGGCAACCGCAACCTCTTTTTAATGTGTAGCCGGCATATTCCATAGCCGTCATAATCGTAAGATCTGCGGGAACGCTGTACTTTTTACCGAAAAAATATACGTTTACCATATTTTCCATCGTCTTTTCGCTCCTCTCTTAATATTCGTTTGGCAGTTCATCAATTTCGTCACAACGGAATACCGGGCCGTCCTTGCAGACGTACTTGGAGCCGATATTACATCTGCCGCACTTCCCTACGCCGCACTTCATGCGAAGTTCGAGCGTGGTGTAAACCTGTTCCTTGGAAAATCCCATTTCCATAAGAGCGGCAAGAACGAATTTAATCATAATGGGGGGACCGCAAACGAGAGCCGTTTTATCTGTGGAAAAGCCCACTTCCTTAAGGTAGGAAGGAACAAAGCCTACGTGGCCGTCCCAACCTTCCTGCTCACGGTCAATGGTGAGATATACGTTTACGCCTTCCGTCTTTTCCCACACTTCTCGGATTTCTTTGAGCTGCACGAGGTCATCTGCGCTTCTGGAGCCGTAGAGAATGTCCACGGTGCCATAGTTTTCCCGATTATCAAGAACATAGTTGATAACGGAACGAAGCGGGGCAAGACCGATACCGCCGGCGATGAAGAGAAGGTTTTTGCCCTTCAGTTCTGTTTCCACGGGGAAGTGGTTGCCGTAAGGCCCACGGACGGTGATTTCGTCACCCACGGAAAGGCTATGCAGCATATCCGTAAGCATCCCACACTTCTTAATGCTGAATTCCTGGAATTCCTTATTTGTGGGAGAAGATGTAATGGAAAACATCCCTTCCGAAACGCCCGGAACACATACCATGGCACACTGGCCGGGCATATGCTCAAAAAGCTTGCCGCCTTCGGGTGCATTTACCCGGAAGGTCTTAACGTCCGGCGTTTCCTGACGGATGTCGGTGATGATACCAACTTTGGGAATCAGCGTGTCTTCCACGTAGTTTTCATGACAGTTACATTCACACATCTTATTTGTCCTCCTTCTTCGAAAATGCCTTAATGACTTTCACGATGTTCAGTCCCGTCGGGCACTTGTCTACACATCGGCCGCAGCCTACGCAGGAGAACATGCCACCGTAATTGGCGGGATAATAGACGAGCTTATGCATAAATCTCTGACGGTATCTCTGCATCTGGCTTGTGCGGTTATTACCGTGGGCCATCATGGTAAAGTCAGAGTACATGCAGGAGTCCCAGCAGCGGTAACGCTGTACACCTTCGCCTGTGCTGTAATCCTTAATGTCATAGCACTGGCAGGTGGGACAAACAAAGGTACAGGTGCCGCATGCAAGACACGGCTTATAAAGTTCTTCCCAAAGGGGAGAATCAAACTTTTCTTTTTCAGCTTCGCCGCCCCAGCCTTCCGTTGTAATACCGGCATAGGGAAGCTTTTTCATAATGGAACGGATATTTTCCTTTTCTTCTTCCACCGCTTTTTCGTCCGCATCGGAAAGAAGGTCAGAAAGTCTCGCAGTGAGCTTTTCGCCCTTTTCCGTGTTTGCTTTCCAGTAAAGGTCACCTTCTACAAACCAGGTGTCCACGTCAGCCCCGGGCTCGGCACTGTCAATACCGAAGGTACTGCAGAAACAAGTTTCTTCGGGTGCATGGCAGGCAAGCGCTACGACGGTGCCGTGTTCTCTTCTTGCTTTATAGAAAGAGTCCACAGGGTCGGAAAGGAAAACGTTATCGAGGACTTCAAAGCCACGCTTATCGCAAGCTCTGACGCCGAACACGACAAAATTTTCATCCATTCTCTCGCCGGGAGAAATCTTTAATTTGCCGTCCTCACGGTGGCAATTATAAAGGGTTTCACTCTGGGGGAAGAAAGCGTCCTTTGCGCTTTTGACGGTTTTGAGTGTGTCTAAATCCACTTCATCACCCTCGCTCCAGAGCGCAAAATTCGTCATGCCGTTATTTTTAAGGGGCAGAATAAGGCTTGCTTCTTCGCATATTGCGGCAAAAAGCTTTGTAAGGTTTTCTTTACTAATCTTTTTCATCTCTGTCAGCCCCTTTCCCGAGCTTCGGAAGGCTCGATATCGTCCTGGGTGAATGCCGTTAAAGGTCCTTTTGTTTCTGCATCGGCACCGGCCTGGTACTCACCGTAAAATTCGTTCATATCAGAAATCAGCTTGCGGTTAAAGAGGTGCAGCGGAATGTTCTGGGGACAAACACGGCTGCATTCGCCGCAGTCCGTACATCTGCCGGCAACGTGGAACGCACGGATAACGTGGAACATTTTTTCTTCGAAGGAATCCACATTTGCTTTCTGTGCGCTGTCAAATTTGGTGCTGTCAAACACACACTTACGGCAGCTGCAAGCGGGACAAACGTTTCTGCATGCGTTACAGCGGATACATCTCGAAAGCTCACTTTGGAAAAAGGCAAATTTCTCTTCAGGGGACATTGCCTCGATTTCTCTTACCTTTTCCATGCGGTCGCCATCAAGGGTGTCACGGCTTTCGCCGATGATTTCATCATAAATCATGTGGTCTTTGCCCTTACATACATGGCATCTTTCGAGCATTACGTCCTTATAACTAACTTCTTTATCGCCGTAAAGGGTTTTCACCTTTAAGGTCTCGGAAGGATTTAAAGCATCGGCGCCTTCCACTTCCAAAATACCGCTAATGCCTGCTTCCTTCATTTTTTCTGCGCTGATTTTACCCGCACAGCCTACGCCTACGATATAAGCCTTTTCACGAAGAACACGGTGTTCCTTCAAAAGCTGGTTGAAGCTATAGGTATCGCAGGGTTTTAAGAACACCAGCGTCTTGCCTTCCTTTTTGGAGGCTTCAATCATATATTTACTGAGGTTTGCGCCGCAGAAGCTGTCATACACAAATTCCGAAAGCGCTTCTTCGTTTTCGAAGAAGGCAGGCTCGGGGTTATAGGCAAGGTCGCCCTTTTTCCAACCGAGCACACGGGTAACAGTGCCGTCTGCGAGCAGTTCTTTTGCACGTTTTACTAATTCTTGCATCTTAAATCCCCCAATCTTACGTTTTCGCCGAGGGAACGGATTTTATCGACAAATTCGTTCATAACCGTGGAGAACTTAACGCCTTCTGCCGCAGAAACCCATTCTACACGGGTTCTGCCTTCTTCAACGCCTAAGTAGTCGAGAAGAGAGAAGAGAAGCGTCATTCTTCTTCTTGCATAGTAGTTCCCTGTGGAGTAGTGACAGTCACCGGGGTGGCAACCGCAAAGGATAACCCCGTCCGCACCCTTTTCAAAAGCACGGAGAATGAACATGGGGTTTACTCTGCAAGAGCAGGGAACGCGGATAATCTTTACATCTGCCGGATAGCCGAGACGGCTGGAGCCGGCAAGGTCAGCGCCTGCATAACTGCACCAGTTACAGCAAAACGCAACAATTTTAGGTCTGAATTCTTTTTCTACCGGCATATTGCATCCACCTCCGCAAGAATTTGTCTGTTCGAGAAGCCCTTCAGGTCCATAGCACCGGAAGGACAAGCAACGGTACATGCGCCGCAGCCCTGACAAAGTGCGCTGTTTACAACCGCTACTCTTCTCGTTTCACGGATGCCATGGTCATTGACTTCCTTATCTTCATAACCGATTGCACCGTAGGGGCAAACGTTCTGACAAACGCTGCAGCCGTTACAGAGGAGCGTATCGCTTTCTGCGGTGCAGGGGTTTGTGAGAAGCTTATCTTTAGCAAGAAGGCCGATAACCTTAACAGCCGCCGCACCGGCCTGAGAAACCGTTTCGGGAATATCTTTGGGGCCCTGGCATACGCCGGAGAGGAATACGCCTGCTGTAGGCGATTCTACGGGGCGAAGCTTGGGATGGGCTTCGGTGAGGAAGTTATTGGTATCGATACTTGCTGTCAGCATGGTGGCAATTTTGCGAACGCCGGCTTCGGGCTCAATGGCGGTAGCAAGAACGACCATATCGGCACGCATTTTAATCTGTTTGCCGTCAAGAAGGTCGGAACCTTGTACTAAAAGAGAGCCGTCCGGCTGGGGAACAACCTTGCCAACCTGACCTTTAATATAGTTTACGCCGTATTCTTCCACGGCACGGCGGTAGAACTCGTCAAAGTTCTTACCGGGGGTACGAACGTCAATGTAAAATACGGTGACGTTTACGTCCGGATACTTATCACGGATAAGCATTGCATGCTTTGCCGTATACATACAGCAAATCTTGGAGCAGTAGGGCTTACCTCTGTGGTCATCACAACGGCTGCCTACACACTGAATAAATACGATTTCCTTGGGGGCCTTGCCGTCGGAAAGGCGTTCGAGGTGTCCCTTTGTGGGGCCTGCGGCGTTCATCACACGCTCAAGCTCTAAGGATGTGATAACGTCAGGGCTTTCGTTATAGGCATATTCGCCGTATTGATCCAGATTAATCGTATCAAAACCGGTGGCTACGACAATGGCGCCGTACTTTTCGGTAATAATTTCATCCTTCTGGCTGTAATCAATCGCACCTGCCTGACAAACCTTTTCGCAAAGGCCGCACTTGCCGGTTTTCATCTTTACGCAGCTTTCCGTATCAATAACGGGGACATTGGGGATTGCCTGGGCGAAGGGCGTATAAATTGCACTTCTTGTGTTAAGACCACGGTTAAATTCGCTCTTTGCCTTTTTGGAAGGACATTTTTCCTGACAGAGGCCGCAGCCTGTGCATTTATTCATATCGACGAATCTGGCTTTTTTGCGGATATCAACAGAGAAGTTACCCACAAAGCCGGAAACGCTTTCTACTTCGCTATAGGTGTAAAGATTGATTTTTTCGTGTGCTGCTGCATCCACCATTTTCGGGGTGAGGATACAGGCAGAGCAGTCGAGGGTGGGGAACGTTTTGTCAAGCTGACTCATTCTGCCGCCGATAGAAGGCGTCTTTTCCACGATATCCACTTCATAGCCTGCTTCTGCAATATCCAGCGCCGTCTGAATCCCTGCAATACCGCCGCCGATAACGAGGGCACGCTTTGTGACAAGGCTTTCACCGGGCTGCAGGTGGGAATTTAAATGTACCTTTGCGATAGCGGCACGGGCAAGGATAACCGCTTTTTCGGTTGCCTCTTCCATGTCCTTATGAATCCAAGAGCAATGCTCACGGATGTTTGCAATTTCAACCATATAGGGGTTGAGGCCTGCACGCTCTGCGGCTTTTCTGAAGGTTGCCTCATGCATACGGGGCGAGCAGGAACAAACAACAATACCGCCTAAGTTTTTTTCTTTAATAGCGGCGGCAATCAGTGCCTGACCGGCCTCGGAACACATATAGGGATAATCCTCTGCGTGAACTACGCCCTGTTCTTTCTTTACTGTTTCTACAACACGTTTTACGTCTACCGTTGCCGCAATATTACTGCCGCAATGACAAACAAATACGCCAATTCTCTGCACTTTTTGTCACCTCCTGTATCTTCTGAATGCACTGACGAGTAACTGCTGGGGGGTCTTCTCATCGAGAAGAGCGGGGATTTCGTCGGGAGACAAATCCGCCTCATTGCCACGCTGACGGATAACCGCCTGACGGGCAGCATCAATCAGCTTTGCCGGCTCAACGTTTCTGGGGCAACGCTCTATACATGCAAAGCAGGAAAGGCATTTCCAAAGCGATTTGGAATCAGCCAGTGCCTCAATATCTCCACGAAGTACGTAGGACACAAACTGATGGGGTTTAATGTCCATTTCATCATAGGCGGGGCAAGTGGCACTGCATTTTCCGCATTTCATGCATTTTAGAGGGTTTACGCCGCTGATTTCACGAATCATTTCTGCATCATGTTTTGACACTTTATTCCGCCTCCTTTACGCCGAGAGCCTCGGCTAAAAGTTCGGTAAAATAGTATACCGGTAATTTATCGCTCTTATTTAAATTATACATGCATAAGGGACATGCCGTAAGAAGCATTTCGGCACCAAAGCCCGCTGCATTTTCCATAATCGCATCACACATATTCTGTGCCTTTTCACCGTCACGAAGAGAAATGTAACCGCCGCAGCATTCGTTACGCATAGCGTAGGAGACAGGCTCTGCACCGATTGCACGGATAAAATCTTCGATGATGGTGGGGTTTTCAGGGTCATCAAATCCTAAAATCTGCCCGGGGCGGAGAAGAAGGCAGCCGTAGTAGGCGCCGATTTTCTTGCCCGTAAGGGGATTTACAACCTTCTTTGCAAGTTCTTCAAACCCGATTTTGTCACGAAGTACTTCGAGGAAGTGGAGAACTTCCGTCTCACCCATATAGGGTTCTTCTTCGCCCATATAAAGGTTTGCCGCATCCCGTACTTTGGGTACGTTCTTCATATCGTCATTGACACGCTTTAAAACGTGATGGCAAGCAGAGCAAAGTGTTACGAGCGCCTGTCCTTTTTCTTTAGCATCACGAAGGGCACGAACGGAAGAAAGCTTCGTTGCCACTTCATCCGTTCCCAGCGGATACACACCGCCACAGCACTGCCAATTTTCAACTTCTTCCAGTGTAAAGCCTAAAGCCTCGGCCGATTTTCTTGCGTACGTATCCAGTTCCTTTGCCTTGGTACGCAACGTACAGCCGGGATAATAGCTGTATTTCATGGTTTTTTGCTCCTTCCTTAAGACAAGTCAAGCTGACTGATAATATCCTTTAAGGTGTTTGCACTGTGGTGCAGTTTCTTATATTCTTCCGGAGAGAGTTCTACAGGGAATCTGCCGATAACACCGCTGGGCCCGATACGGGTCAACGTGGAAAGACATACGTCCTCCAGGTCATATTCGCCGTGCATCATGGAAGAAACCGTTACGATAGACGTTTTCGGTGCCAAAAGCACGCTGCAGAGACGGCAAACGCTTGTGGCAACCGCATAGAAGGTTGCGCCCTTGCCTTCGATAATCATACCGCCGCTCTTTCGAACGCGGTCTTCAATCATAGCCGTATCCATGGGCGGAATGTCATCCCCAAGGCTTCTTGCAATGCGGGTGTATTCCTCAACGCCGACTGCAGAAATGCGGGCGATGGACCAGGGCACGAAAGAAGTGTCGCCATGTTCGCCGAAGATATAAGCATGGATACTCTTCTGTGCTACGCCGAAATGCTCAGAGAGCGCATGGCGGAGGCGGGAAGTATCCAGAAGTGTACCGGAGCCGAGAATCTGGCGTTCCGGAATGCCGGATTTCTTCATAAACACATATGTGATAATATCAACAGGGTTACTTACTATAATATATAATGCATTCGGTGCAGCCTTACCAATCTTCGGTGCAATTTCTTTGATAATATTTACATTGGTCTGCGTAAGGTCCAGACGGGTCTGCCCCGGTTTTCTTGCCATACCGGAAGTGATAATAACAAGATCAGAATCCTTTGCATCCTCATAATCACCGCTTGTAATGGAAATTGCATCACGGAAGCTTGTGCCCTGCATGATGTCCATTACTTCGCCGCCGGCCTTTTTCTTGTTAATGTCAATCATAACAATTTCCGTTGCAATGCTTTCCTGAGAAAGTGTGTAAGCAATGGTGGAGCCGACGCTACCGGCACCGATGATCGTAATTTTACTCATGTTTCTCGCCCTTTCTTTTTTATCGGCACGATGGCCGTTATTTCTTTTTCACCATATAAAGTTATATCATATTGTCAAAAATTTATCAAGCATTTTGAGAAAGATTCCGCAAAAAAGACAGAATGTCAAAAAAAACGCCGTTTTGGGGAGTGATTTTGTCGATTTTTCACGCCAGACGGGTTATCTATTCCTATATTCGATTTATTATATCATTTTTTCACACATTTTGCAAGTGTTATATTTGAAAAAGCCGTAATAAACAATATGCTTATTACGGCTTTTTTGTTAAATTGTGATTAGACCAAGTGCGCTGAGAACGGATGAAACCAAAATCAGCAATATGCAAACAGGAGCTACATATTTAATAACAACTGTATAAAGTGTTTTGGATTTAAACGGTGCTGTCAGCTCCACTTCTTCAATAATTGTTTTGGGTTTTAAAACGTAGCCGACGAAAATTGCCGTCAGAAGTGCCACCACAGGCATCATAACGCTGTTGGAAATAAAATCAAAGAAATCGAGAATGCCCATGCCGAGAGGCATAATGTGACTCCACGCGCCGTTACCGAGAGAGGACGGCACGCCGAGAAGAAGTGCACCTAAAAACACGGCAATGCACGATACGGGGCGTTTCCAGCCGAGCTTATCCTGCAAAATGGAAACAACGGTTTCCATAAGAGATATGGAGCTTGTCAGCGCGGCAAAGAGAACGAGAAGGAAAAAGAGTGCGCCAATCGCCTGCCCCATGGGCATACCGGCAAACACCTGCGGAAGGGTGCCGAACATAAGGCCGGGGCCTTGATTGATATCCCCACCACCGGAAAAGACGAAGGTTGCAGGTACAATCATAAGGCCGGCAAGGAAGGCAATACCCGTATCAAAAATTTCTATCTGACGGACCGAGGCTTCAATGCTTACGTCCTTTTTCATATAGGAGCCGTATGTAATCATAATGCCCATTGCAAGAGACATGGAATAGAAAAGCTGCCCCATTGCACCGAGCAGAAGTTCTACGGAGAACTTAGAAAAATCAGGGGTAATATAATAGAGAACCCCCTCCCACGCGCCGGGGAGGCACATACAGTAGATGGCAATGCCGAGGGAAAGGAACACGAGAATGGGCATCATAATTTTCGAAACCTTTTCAACGCCCTTCTCCACGCCCAAAAATACAACGATTGCCGTAATGCCGATAAAAACGGCAAACCAGAAAAGAGGTTCCAAAGGCTGGGAAACAAAGGCGCCGAAAAACGCCTTTCCGCCTTCCATTGCAGCAGAGGGACCTGTTAAAAAGGTATACAGATATTTCGTAACCCATCCGCCGATCACGGAATAGTAAGGCAGGATAATGGCAGGAATGAGTGCTGCAAGCCAGCCGACGAAGGAGAACTTCCGGCTCAGCTTCTTATATGCACCAATGGCGCTCTGCCCCGTTTTTCTGCCGATGGCAATTTCCGTCACCATCAGGGCAAAGCCAAATGTCACGGCCAAAACAAGATACGTTAAAAGGAAAATACCGCCGCCGTATTTTGCGGCAAGGTAGGGGAAGCGCCAGATATTGCCAAGGCCTACCGCACTGCCTGCGGCGGCAAGGACAAAACCGATTTTTCCGGTAAAGCTGCTTCTTTCGTTACTCATATACTACCTCCAAATGTGAAGTCTTTCTTATTATGCCATAAATTGCCGCATATTGCAAGGGTAAATTTATTCGGCAAGGGAATAGGCGAACATTTCATAATGAAGGCGGGTGCCTTCAAAAACGCCTTCGGGAAGAAGGGCAAGGGCAATGAAAACTTCCGCTTCCCCGTCGTCCTCTTTCAAAATGGCGTAATCCCCTTCAATTCGCAGTACGGTGTAATTTTTCGGTTCCATGGTTTTCCTCCTTCTCGTTGCCGCAAGGCAACACATATCCAGCCGCAAGGATTATCGAGTGCTTTAGATGTCAAACATTTTATATGAATTGACAACCATCGTTGTCATGAATTGGCGTTCCGCCATGAATTCTCGCTAACGCTCCATGAATTGAATTGCCTTTTAATGCACAACGTGCAATTCATGAGGCGAAGCCTCTATTCATGAAATCGCAGATTTCAATTCATGCCGCAGGCAATTCATTGATTTCATCAAAGATGAAATCATTATATCACAAAGAAAAGAAAAAGGCAAATAAAAACGCCCTAAGGGGCGTTTTGGGGTTATGCAAATTTTACCCATCGGCGTTTGGAAACCTTGTCCACAATCTCCTTATAGGAAACGGCAGGATCCCAGAAAATTTCGCCGCAAAGGGCAAGAGGGTACCACGGCTCGTCAGCAATATGCGCCGCCACACAGAAATTTATGTCAGCGGTGGCTTCCTCTAAAACGATACCGGCAAGGCGGTGGGCAAAATCGCCTTTCGTGAGCCATTCGCTCTGCAAAAACCGCCAGATGGGCGTGAAAATATCCATATCGTGGTGGATAACTGCCCGGGAAGAATCGCCCATAATGAAAGGGCCTGCCTGATGCTCGAAATGCGGCCAGTCCTGCTTGAGCATCCCTTTAAAGACCATACCAACGTCCGTCCCCGGCCTCTGCGAGATGACAAGGCGGGTAAAGTCCTCCGTTTCCCGTCTTTCCGCTTCATCGTCGGTAAATTCGTGGCTATAAGGAAATACGCCGCAGTTTTCCCAGATAATCTGCACCCTTGGGTCGATTTTGGCAAGGTATTCTGTGTGGTTCTTTACAGAATTTGCATGAAGACCGAACTGAATGAGAAGATTCGGTTCCCTTTTGAGAAGCTCCCCTGCCGTGTCGTTTACAAATTCGGTGACCACATCGGCGATAAGGCGACCCTGCAGGGTGGCTTGTGAAAGCTCGGTAAAGGACTGAAAGTAGATGCCGTCCCCTTTCCCTTTATAAACCGTTTCATAAGTGCGAAGAACCGCTTCCTTCAGCGCACCGAGTTTGGATAGATCCGCCTTTTTGCAGTCGGGAAACCAGCCCCATGCAAAGCCCCAGATAACGGACAGGCCGAAAGAATGGGCGTACTCGGTAAATTCTTCGGCGTTGACGGGCAGATGGTCATTCCATACGATAATCTGATTGAATTTAAGCCGTGCCAGCGTTTCTATGGTTTTGCGGTAATTATTAATGGGGTGTCCCCACGTAAAAAGGCTTCTCGTTTTCGCTTTCGGCGCTGTGGAAAAGGTGTAGGCAGGCAAGGGGTGCAAAAACGTTTCCCACGGAAAACGGAGACCGTTTCGCAAAAGAGCAAATTCGGACAGATAATCGTCGACAAAGTGGCAGGCGGCATAAAAGGCGGCAGAAGGCGTATCGCCGCAAAGAAGAACGAGCTGTGTTCCTTCTTTAAAAGGACTATCCAAAACCTTAACTGCAAACCCGTTTTGGGGCACTTCCTCCCTTTGTATCAGCTTCCCGAAAAGGGGGTGGCTGTCAAATGTACCTATAATGACGGCGTTTTTATCTATGGAATCCGAAAGCTTTTCTACGGCCAGCACATTTACACAGTAAACGCCTGCATCCCGAAGGATGTAGCCGCCCATTTCTTTTGCGACAAGTTCCACCGCTCTTTTTACGGGGCCCGTAAAATCTGTATAAAGAATTTTCCAGTTTCGTTTTTCAGGTTGTTTCATCCGAATCCCTCCTTGACTTTATGTTCCCAGTATACTATAATTAAAATGATATTTCTATAAATCATTTGCCACAAACTATAAAAGGATTGATATAATGATTCAGGACTTTTTTAAAATGCGATACGATACGCTTCCTATTGCCGTCAGCCGACGGGACTGGGACGAGCCACTTAGGGAAAAAAGCGCCACGTTTCGCCATAATCACAAAGAGATGGAAATGGTGCTTGTTTTAAAAGGGCGGGGAAAGGTACACATAGGGGATGCGGTGTACCCCATTGAACAAGGGGATGCTTTTTTCGTTTCCCCCTACGACCTCCACTTTACGGAAGTGGAAAAGGGTGACATATACATAAACCGATGCATCTGTTTTGACTTAAAGGTACTGGGAGATGCCCATTTTACGGAAAGCATGGAAAGCGGCAGCGGAAAAATTACATCGGTCATCCGAGGGGATAAGACGGTAAACGAGCATCTTAGAAGCATATACGACGCTACCGAGAAAAAGGGCGAAGCCGCTTATTTAGAGGCGGCGGGCCATCTCTTTCTCCTTTTTGCATATCTTCGGAAAAACGGATTTACAGAAACGGCAAGTATAGGGAAAGAAGCCATGTTTTCAAAAGCGGTGCTTGCCTTTTTAAACGAAAACTATGAAAAGGACATTTCCTCCGCCCATGCGGCAAAGGCATTGTACCGGAGTCAGGGGCATTTCTGCCGTTCCTTCCGCCAAAGCTTCGGGGAAAGCTTTTCCCTGTATCTAAGGCGTTACCGTCTGGAACGTGCCAAAGAAAAGCTTTTAACCTCCTCCCTTTCCGTTTCGGAAATTGCCATGGAAAGCGGCTTTTCCGATGCGGCATACTTTGCAAAAACCTTTCGGGAAGCCTTTGGTGTATCGCCAAGGACTTACAAAAAAAGGACCCCTTCAAATTATTGAAGGGGTTCTTCGTTATAAACTTTATAATGGTTTAGCCTTTTTGCGGTCCGGACTTTTTTACATTTCCTTTTTAAAGGAGATTTTTACCGCTGTCTGCATCACAGTAGAGAATTGCATTATCATGCTTTCTGAGAATGGTTGCCGGACACTGGTCGGTGATGGGGCCGGTCATGGTAGCCGTAACCGCTGCTGCCTTTGTGGGCGCAGGTACTACGCAGAACATATACTTGCCGGCGCAAAGTGCGGGGATTGTGAGGGTAAGTGCTGTTTCGGGCACTTCGTCAAGAGCCTTGAAGCAGCCGTCATTTACCTGCTGCTGGCGGCAAACCAAGTCAAGCTGGGCAGGCTTTATAAGCTTAGTATCGTTAAAGTCCGCAACGCCGGGGTCATTAAATGCAATGTGGCCGTTTTCGCCGATGCCGAGGCAAACGATGTCAACAGGGTTATCCTGCAAAAGCTTTGTGTATCTTGCACATTCGGCTTCTACATCTGTTGCGCTGCAGTCGATGAGGTTTACACTCTTAAAGGGAACCTTATCGAAAATGGCAGCCTTTAAAAAGTTACCAAAGCCCTGGGGTGCAGTTTTGGGAAGACCGATGTATTCGTCCATATGGAAAGCATTGATTCTTTCCCAGGGAATGTCCTTCTTTTCAAGGAGTGATGCCAAAACATCATTTTGGGAAGGGGCAGCTGCGAAAATCATGTTCAAAGTTTCTTTGGTTTCAAGAAGCTTCATAATGGTTTCGTAAATGTCCTTTGCAGCGGCTTCGCCCATTTCCTTACGTGTTGCATAAATGCGGCAAGCGAGATTATCTTTTTTCAGTTCTTTCAGCATATCTATCGCCAACTTTCTTTAGGTTTTTCACGAAAAACGCCGTTTCGTGTTTCTTTCTTTATATTATAACGGAATTTCCCAAAGAAAGCAAGTGTTTTCTCCATAAAAGGGACTGTAAATAAAATTTACAGTCCCTTTTAATTGATTCACAAATATTACTCGGTGCCGTCTTTATGGAGAAGTTCTGCATATACACCGGCGTGGTCGCTGACTGTGCCCTCGGGATAAACGCCATAGATTACCGCATATTCTTCCACGATGAAGTCGTCAGGCGTTACAAAGCAGAAATCTATAGGGCTTCCGTACACAGAGCTGTTTTCATCAAACACAGGGGTGGTGGAGCCGGAGGTGTGGTTTGTTGTAAGGTACTTGGCATCACCATAAAGGCCACCGTTTCCGTATATGCGATAGGGCTCGGAGTTTTCCAGAAGGTTATTATCCCCCATAATCACAACGCCGCCGCCATACTTCTTTTTCAGTTCTTCCCCCTTTTGGCAAAGAAGGCTGACCTGCATGTTTCGTGCCTCCTTGCCGCTTAAAACAAGGTGGGTGTTGATAAAGGATGTAACTGCACCGGTTTCCTTATTCTCTAAAACGGCATAGGTCAGCGTTCTGGTTTGGTCGAGGCTATCCCACTGTTTAGTGGAAAGGGCGCCATCCGGCGTCAGGTATGCACCGCCGCTGTCTAAAAGATTATATTTTGCACTTTTATAATAGATAGGATTCATGATGTCCCAGGTGTTGCCTGTAATCGTAGCGTAAGTCTTGCCGTGGTTTGAATAGCCTTCAACACAGGCGTAGTCCGTAAGGTCTTTTCCCTCCAAAAGGGCAATCCAATCCCCGTTTACCTCGGAAAGCCCAAAAATATCTACATCCAAATCACGAATCGTTTTTATAAACAGGGGGTATCTGTCATAAATTCTTCTTTTCGGCTCGTCTGTGGCGAGCACGTTGTAGGACAGAACATTTTGCGCCTTATGGTCACTAAGATACACCTTTTCGGTGTAATCAAGCTTCTGCTCCGAAAGGAGGGCATAGGGGAAATTGCCTGTGCAGAAAAGGAAGCTTTCTTCCTTTGTGTCCCCACTGCCCGGCATAAATTGGAAGGAATAGCTGGATGTGGGTTTGCCGTCATCCCCAAGGTCCACCTTGGTAACGGTTTCGTCCCCACGGCGAATTTCTGCCGTGATATGGGTGCCTGCTTCTACGCTTCGCATAAGCTGACGAATGCCGTCAAGGGTGGCTTCTCCGTTTCCCGACTCGACACAGGCAATCATTGCTCTGTTTGTGATGGGAACATCCACACCGTAGAAGGCATTGAAGCCTTCCCAATAGGCGGCCTTATCCCCATCCGTATCATACCGATGCCCGACTCCTGCGGTGTCTTTGCCGTAAACGCCCACAACGAACAGTTCCCCCGGCTCCAATGTTTTATCGCTGCCGCTTTCCCACATAAACTCGAAGCGGTGCTCCTTTTCTACATTATATATAAAGGAATATTCGCCCAAATCTGCGGCTTCATCGCTATAATTATAAAGCTCCACAAACTGGTAGGCTTCTTCGTAGGCACCACCGTTTTCCTTCTTGTCGTCAGGATAATAGGTCTTCACTTGTCTTCCTGTAATTTCCGTAATGAACACAGGCGGCAAGCAAATGTCCTCCATTTGCACCGAGGCGGTTTCGGACAATGCTTTCTTGCCTGCCTTGTCAGAAGTCAATGTAATTTCCAGTCTGGAAATTGCATGGTTTTTGCCGTATACATTATAGTACCCACGCCCATCTTTGACTTCTGTGGCCATACTCTCCAGAAATTGATTGTCCTTATCGTACGCCTTGATAAAAGCATAGGCAACGTGCGGAACACCCTTTTCTGCATAAGCCGTAATCGTGCCACGTCTGCCGCCTAAATCCGTTTTTACCGTAAGGCCTAAAGGCTGTTTCATTAAAAAAACAAAGGCGATTGCAATGATGACACAAAGGAGTGCCGCTATTAAAATGCAGACTATGCGCTTTTTATTTTTCATTTCATCATCTCCCTATTCCAGCCACAAAATCAGTTCCAATAGTCTTTTTACGCAGATTGCAAGTTCATTTCTTGTGTTTTTAACAGAAATTGTATCAATATAATCGTGTTTTCCGTCATTGGCTCTAGAGGGCATACGAATGTCATTTCCCGCCCGCACCTCGGCACTTTTTTCGGCAGTATTATGCCAATCCGTTGTAATGAGGCCACGAAATCCCCATTCCTCTCGCAAAATACCTGTGAGGAGCTCTGCGCTTTCTGAGGCGCGCACATCATTGATAAGGTTATAGGCCGTCATAATAAGCTTGGGGGCGCTTTCTTTGACGCATATTTCAAAGCCTTTCAGATAAATTTCACGCAAGGCTCTTTCCGACAGGACGGAATTGGATTCTTTGCGGTTCGTTTCTTTATTGTTGCAGGCAAAATGCTTTGGCGTTGCAACAATTTTCTGGGACTGGATGCCTCTTACCATTGCCGCCGCCATTTTTCCTGCTACAAAGGGGTCCTCCGAATAGTATTCAAAATTTCGGCCGCAAAGCGGACTGCGGTGAATGTTTAAGGCGGGGGTCAGCCACATGGAAAGGTTGTTTTCCTTTGCTTCCAGCGCGCCTGCGGCGCCTATCCGCTCAAGAAGGTCCGTGTTCCATGTGCAGGCAAGCATTGTGGCCACCGGAAATGCGGTGGTTCTGACGCCGGTAGAGGGGTTTATGCGAACACCGGCAGGGCCGTCTATGGTCATGGGCGAGGGGATGCCGTAGGCAGGCTTATTGCCCATGCCGCCTGTATTGGAAACGCCTGTATTTCTCTGCCCCACCAACAGCTCCAGCATTTCAAAGTCGGTGAGCTGTGCAATGAAATCATCCAGAGATACTTTGCCTTCCCAAACGTCAATCAGCTGTTTCTTTTCTTCCCCTTCTGCCGGAATTTTTGTTTCACAATGATATGTATTTTCAAATACTTTCGGGGTATATGCCCCGTCCGGCACCGCAAGAAACTCGCCCGACGCAAGCAGTCTTTTCCCAAGGCAAGTGGGTCTTAAGTATTCGGTACATTTTTTGCAAATCTTATTTTCCGAAAGCTCGTAGACGAAATCAATTTCTTTGGCATCACGGACGTTTCCACCCACAAATATTCTGTATCTGCCCCTTTCCATTACATAGGCGGATTTTTCGATACTGCCCATATCATCATAGGATGCCATGGCGTCAATATCAAACTGCATATATAGGGTTTCTTCCTCCCCCGGAGAAAGCAATTTCGTCTTCTGAAAGGCGCAAAGCACACGCCGTGGCTTTGTGATTTTCCCCTCCGGTGCACCGTAATAAACCTGCACAACCTCTTTTCCGCAGTAGGTGCCCGTGTTTTTAACGGTTACGCTTACAAAAATTTTTTCGCCCACCACAGACGCCCTTATCCTGTCCATTTCAAATTCCGTATAGGAAAGGCCGTACCCAAAGGGATACACCACCTTTTCCTGCGCCCCCGGAATGGTTTCAAAATATCTATAGCCCACGAAAATATCTTCTGTATATTTCACATAATCGGGGGACTGGTGAAAGCCTTCCGTTGTGGGGTAGTCTCCGAGCGTTCTGGCGCAGGTATCCACCAGCTTGCCTGACGGTGTTACGGCACCTGTCAATATATCTGCCGTGGCGCTGCCGCCCTCCATGCCGCCCTGCCAAATCATAACGGCTGCAGAAATTTTATCGCTTACTTCAAACCAGACGGTATCTATCATGGCGCCTGTATTTAAAAGAACAATAACGTTGGCAAAAGAATCGCAAACGGAAGCGACCATTTCTTTTTCCCCGAGGCTCAGTTCAAAATACGGGTCGGAGCCATCGCCCTTTCTGTCCCAGAATTCACTGGAATAGCGATTGATGGTAATGATCGCCGTATCGGTAAATGCCCTGGCCTTGGCAAGTAATTCTTCGGGAATCGCAGGCTCTCTAAGCATACCAGGCTGTTCTCCGTTTTTATACGCTGCAAGCACTTGCTCCTGATAAAAAAGGGACAGGGCATCAAAAATTTCTACCTTTTCTGAAAGCTTTAAGCCCTCATATATATTACGAACATATGCAGAATGTACATCGCCGCTTCCGCCACCGCCTTTTACGTAGTCAATCTGTGCTTTTCCGAATATGGCGACCTTTGTCCCTTTTGCAAGGGGCAAGGTTTTATCGTTGTTTTTAAGGAGAACGATTCCCTCCCCTGCGGCTTCCCTCGAAAGCGCTATGTGCTTTTGACAGCCTGTAATTTTTGAGCCGTTGTCCCCCAAAGGCAGGCACGGCTGGTATTTTATTCTTGCCCATTTTTCCATAACCAAAATCACTCCTTTTCTTTATTATAGCCTATACAAAATCTGTTTCAAGTCATAATGCTCTAAAATATTCACCAAAATATGCTATTGGATTGCAATGGGGCGAAGACTATGTTATAATTACAGAAAGAAACGGGGGGATTTTAATGTATCCGTATTTTGAAAAAACGGCAAAAAATATTTTTATATCCCATGAAAACAGAAGCTATAACTTTCCTTCCCATTTTCACAGCTATCTGGAAATCGCATTTTGTGTTTCGGGCAGGCAAAATATTAGAGTGGGCGAGGAAATCTACGCCTTGAAAAAGGGGGATGCCGTAATCATTTTCCCAAACACGGTCCATGAATATATAGCGTTTGACGAAAGTGATGCAGGGGAAACTGAAGTTACGGCCATTATCTGTAATACAAAACTCGTTGCCGCCTCTGTGCCGGACATTGTTGCGAAATACCCCAAAAATCCGCTTATTGAGGCAGACCTGATTGCAGAAAACACAGCCCTTGCCTTTGAAAAAATTTTATCCCGAAACAATGAAATCGAAATGCTGGGGTGGACGTATATTATTCTGTCGGACCTTGTGCATCTCCTGGAGCTTACGCCCACGGACGGGAATTTGGAGTTGCCGTCAAAAATCGTAGCCTATATAAATCAAAATTTTAAGGAAGACCTGACTATAGACCATATTGCAAAGGTTTTCGGCTATCACCCTTCCTATATAGCCCATCTTTTTTGTGACCGGCTTAAAATGCCGTTCCGAACATATCTTGGTTCTGTACGGACTGAATATGCAGCCTCCCAGATACGTGCCACGGAAAAAAGCCTGACGGAAATCGCCTATGCATCCGGCTATAATTCTCTAAACACCTTTTGCCGATGCTTTAAAAAGAACTTTTCCAAAACACCGTCACAATATAAAAAAGACGTGCGGAACCAAACATAAAAGAAATTTTAGTAAAATGATAAGCATACAAAAAACGACAAACTGAAACTTGTCGTTTTTCCGGTTTTCACGTTCATAATAGATACAAGGTATTTTAATGAAGTATTTGCACGAAGTGCAACATCATTGATGCGAAGTATCATATCGTTTGCTGAAGGCAACATCATTTGTGCGTAAGCACAACATCGTTTTGTGTCCGCAAATATAATGATGCTCAGCTTCGCTGAGATGATGTTTTGAACTACGTTCAAAAATGGTGTTGTGTCCTTACGGACACAAACACAAAAAAATACACACTCATTAGAGTGTGTATTTTTTTGGAGGCACCACCCGGATTTGAACCGGGGAATCAGGGTGTTGCAGACCCACGCCTTACCGCTTGGCTATGGTGCCATCTATTTATATTATATTATGCAAAGAGACGCATTATGCGTCTCTTTTAGTTGGAGCGAATGACGAGGCTCGAACTCGCTACCTCCACCTTGGCAAGGTGGCGCTCTCCCAGATGAGCTACATTCGCATAAGTGGTGCCTCCGGACGGACTCGAACCATCGACACGAGGATTTTCA
>JAFSCR010000030.1 GCA_017436645.1 Clostridia bacterium
AGATGCTGGTATCTTTGGAGGGCATAATAAGTTCCATAATTATTTAAAATCGGTATCGGCAAAGGATGCGCGTAGAGCGTTGATTGATTTGTTTAAGGTGCTTGATACAAAACCAGAAGACAGAGACCCCTATATGGATGCGGCACTTCTTGACTTCCCGTATGTAAATGGTGGGTTGTTTGCAGATGAGAATATAGAGATACCACAACTCAATGAGAAAATTATAAATTTACTTCTTGAGAAGGCAAGTGAGGACTTTGATTGGAGCGGTATCAGCCCTACTATCTTTGGTGCGGTGTTTGAAAGTACATTGAATCCAGAGACAAGACGTAGCGGTGGTATGCACTATACTTCTATTGAGAATATACATAAGGTTATTGACCCTTTGTTTTTAGATGAATTACGGGAAGAACTTGATGCTATTCGTGATATAAAGGTGGGTAAAGTTCGTGAGAATAAGCTAGAAACTTTCAGAGAGAAACTGGCGAGCCTTACATTTTTAGACCCCGCCTGCGGAAGCGGTAACTTCCTGACAGAAACCTATATGTCATTAAGACGTCTGGAAAACGAGGCACTTGTTGAACTTACAGGTGGTCAGATGCTTCTTGATTTCGGTAATGTTATAAAGGTATCAATCGGACAGTTCTACGGTATAGAAATTAACGACTTTGCTGTTACGGTTGCAAAGACAGCCTTGTGGATAGCAGAAAGCCAGATGCTTAAAGAAACAGAAAGTATCGTAAATATGGACTTGGACTTTTTACCTCTTAAATCTTATGCAAACATCGTAGAAGGCAACGCCTTGCGTATCGATTGGGAATCGGTTGTACCGAAACATGAACTTAATTATATTATGGGTAATCCGCCGTTTGTTGCAAATAGCGGAAGAATATCGTCAAGTGAATCACACTCCAAAAGAATGTTGTCTGATGGTCAGTCTGATGACAGATTGAATTTGTTTGGAAAAGACGGCGGAGTGTTGGATTATGTTGCTTGCTGGTATAAGAAATCTGCAGACCTGATGAAAGGAACACAAATCAAGGCTGCGTTTGTATCTACCGACTCTATAACACAAGGTCAGCAGGTTGAACCATTGTGGAAAAACTTATTAGATGACGGATTGATTATTAATTTTGCCCATACTTCATTCAAGTGGTCAAATGAAACAAATGAAAAGAGTGCTACTGTTTATGTGGTAATTATAGGAATTTCTTATGTAAAAACAAAGCGGTATCTCTTCAATGACAATCGTTTTAGAGAAGTTTCAAATATCAATGCGTATTTGATTGATGCCCCAAATATTATAGTTAGTAGCAGAAGTAAGCCTTTGTGTAGTGTTCCAGGAATGATGAGTGGAGGCAAACCTGTAGAGGGCGGTCATTTGATTTTTTCTGATGAGGAAAAAGAGGCATTCGTAAAGAAAGAACCAAATTCTGAAAAATACTTCAAAAGATTTACGAGCGGTGAAACATTCATTTATAATACAATGAAGTGGTGTTTGTGGCTTTTGGATGCTTCTCCTAGGGATATAAATATGATGCCCGAAGTAAAAAAGCGAATTCAACTTGTTAGAGAATTTCGATTGGAGAGCAAAAAAGAAGCCACAAGAAAAGGTGCTGATTTCCCGCATAGATTTATGGAAATTAAGCAACCAGACAGCGATTATCTCATTATTCCGCTAACAACTTCTAAAAACCGAAAATATGTGCCTGTGGGGTATTTATCTAAGGATATAATAGCAAACAATGGTGCATCGTTTGTGCCTAATGCTTCGTTATATCATTTCGGAGTAATTACGTCAAATGTTCATATGGCTTGGATGAGAACTGTTTGTGGATATTTCGGACCCAGTTATAGGTATTCCAATAACATTGTCTACAACAATTTCCCGTGGCCGACACCGACAGCGGAGCAGAAAGCGAAGATAGAAAAGACGGCGCAGGCGATACTTGATGCACGCGCCTTATATCCTGATTGTTCTCTTGCTGACTTGTATGACGAACTCACTATGCCTCCTGAACTGCGTCGTGCGCATCAGGAAAATGACAGGGCGGTAATGCAGGCGTACGGTTTCGACATCAAGACGACAACCGAGAGTTCGTGCGTGGCTGAACTTATGAAGATGTATCAGAAATTGACAAAGGAATAGGAGATATTTATGTTGGAAAACGCTTTGGATGTTGCGGTAATACTTGCGGAGGTTGCTTTGCCTGAAATTGCTTTGCCGTTAAATGCAGCAGCTGTTGCGGTACAAACATATAAGGGTTATGCCGATAAAGTTCTTTTATCGAAATTGTATAAAGTACTTAATAATCAAGATAGCGATTTCGATGAATGGCTTAAACTATCAGAAAAGTTTGACAAGTCTGATAAGAACTATAAGAAAACTGTCTGTAAGCTGGTTTATACAATAAATGCCATTAACGAAGAGGAGCTACTGGATATATACTCTAATCTTCTTCGTGCGTACAAACTTGGGCTGATATGTAAACAGAGATTTTTCAAATTGGCTTGGGCGCTGTCAAATATATACTCTGAAGACTTATTTGAATTAAAGAATATATATAAAGAAAAAGATATGCCCGAAACCCGAGAACGTATTGCATTGAGAAATGTAAATTTGATTGATTCTGATATAGCTACTGGTTGCGGAGGCTCATCTGCTTATTATACTATCAATAGTTTAGGAATAGATATGTTACAGTACGGTATAGACTTGGAAAATGCTGATAAGTATAAACCGTTTAGAAAAGAATTGTCATTGGTCGACAAAAAATAAATACAACACAATTTAAAGGGACTATTCGTATTACTTGTGTCAAGTCAACACAATTTAAAAGATTAGTTTGCCGATTTTAAATTTTTACATATACTGTCGAGAGCGAGAAAATTCAGTATTCTTGCGGGTCTGATGGGTTTTGTTCAAGAAAAGACAGTGAAAAAATTCAAGGAGAGAAAAAACAAAATGAAAGAAATTAAAACAAACAACGCTCCTTCTGCAATTGGCCCGTATTCACAAGCCATTGTAACGAAAAATATGGTGTTTACATCCGGCCAGATTCCTGTAAATCCTTCCACAGGAGAGATTCCCGACGGCATTGAAGCACAGGCAAATCAGGTTTTTACAAATCTGAAAAATTTGCTCGAGGCATCCGGAACAAGCATTGATAAAGTGGTGAAGACAACGGTGTTTATTCAGAACATGAAAGATTTTGCAATCGTAAATGCAGTTTATGATACATATTTTAAAGAACCGTATCCGGCACGTTCTTGCGTTGAAGTTTCGCGCCTTCCTAAAGATGTACTGATAGAAGTTGAGGCAATCGCAGAAATGTAATGCGGTAGTAGCGGTTCGTTATATTGAAAAAATGTTTTGATGCTTGGGGTGTGAGAAGATGAATAAAGAAATAATAAATGATATGCAAAGCGGACAGGAAGTGTTTTTCTGTTGTACCAAAGAGACAGGAAAAGAAATTCTTACACAGGAAGATATTGATGATGCCTGGGAAAGAATGAAAAGGTTCTCTCAATATGTGAAAGTGGCTTTCCCCGAAACCGAAAAAACAGATGGAATGATCGACTCACCCGTCCGGCTGATTCATGAAACAAAAAAGGAACTGGAATGCAAGGAAAATGTTATTATATCAGGCGATTTATATGTAAAACGAGATGACTGTCTGGCTGTATGCGGTTCATTAAAGGCACGGGGCGGCATTTATACTGTATTTAAGTATGCCGAGGATATTGCAATCAGAAGCGGCATGTTAAAAACGACAGATAATTATGCGGTTTTAAATAACGAAGAATTCAGACAGCTGTTTTCGAGGTATAAAATTTCCGTAGGTTCAACAGGGAACCTGGGGATGAGCATAGGATTATCCGGCTCTAAACTTGGGTTTGACGTAACAGTATATATGTCTGAAGAAGCAAAGACATGGAAGAAAAATATGCTTAAAAATGCAGGTGTAAACGTGATTGAATTTGAAGGAGATTATACATCTGCGCTGAAACTTGCCAGAAATGAAGCAGCCAAAGATGCAAATACATATTTTGTTGATGACGAAGATTCAAAAGAGCTGTTTTTAGGATATTCTGTTGCCTATAAAACACTTTTACATCAGCTGGAAGAGGAAGGTGTAATCATAGATGACACACATCCTTTGCTTGTATATTTGCCATGCGGTGTGGGCGGCGGACCCGGTGGAATCACGTTCGGCCTGAAGGAAACCTTAGGGGAAAATGTATATTGTTTCTTCGGTGAACCTACACAAATGCCTTGTATGGCGCTGGCAATGGCTGAAGGAAGAGGCGATGTGAGCGTATATGATATTGGTCTGGGTAACGGGACAATCGCAGACGGCCTCGCATGTTCAAGCCCGTCCATCTTAGCATACGAAATTATGAAAACCATGCTGGATGGCTGTTTTACCATTCGGGATGAACACAGTTTAGAATTATCAAGACTTTTGTATCGCACTTCAGGAATAAAGGCTGAGCCTTCTTCCTGTGTTGCACTGGGTGGAGTCGGAAAGATGATGTGTGATATTGAAAATATCCAAAATGCGACGCACCTTGTGTGGCTTACGGGCGGAAGTCTTGTCCCTGAAGAAGAATGGGAGCGCATAGGCCTTTACAAATAACATGTGGGGACAGCCTTATATTTTGCACAGTAACAAGTTACGGAGGAATAACATTATGGTGAAAGCAATAATTTTTGATAAAGACGGAACGCTCATTGATTTTGATTCTTTTTGGATTGCCGTTTCCGTCAATGCAATCAACCATATTTTAAGATATTTCGGCAGAGAGGACATTCCGCTTTCGGAAATACTTTCCGCAATTGGTGTGGGAAACGGCGTTTCCGATATAGACGGTTTGCTTTGCAAAGGGACATATGAACAAATTGCATTGGCGATAAATGATGTACTTAAAAAGTATGGGTGTCATGTAAGTGACGACGAAATCATCCGTGTGGCGGTGGAAGCATATAATCGAAATGCAGATTCAGGCGTGGTGAAGGCCACTTGCGAAAACATAAAAGAAGTGCTCTCGGGACTGAAAGAAAAAGGGATAAAGCTTGCAGTAGTTACAACGGACAATCCTGAAATTACCCATAAATGCCTCGAAGAACTTGGGACTTTGGCGCTGTTTGACAAGGTTTATACCGATGATGAAAAAACCCCTGTAAAGCCCGATCCTTATTGTGCATTTGACTTTTCCGAATTTACCGGTGCTGAAAAACATGAAATGGTTATGGTGGGCGATACCATGACCGATGTGCATTTTGCAAGGAATGCAGGCATCGCCGTAATTGGCGTTGGGAAAACGGAGGAAAAGCGAAACCGTTTATGTGAGCATGCAGATGCAGTAATGCCGGACATTTCGCATATTTTTGCATACATAGGGGAGGAAAAATAAAAAATGCTTTCTGGAATTTTTGCCGGAATCACATGGGCCTTGGAAACGGTCATACTGGGAGCCGCACTGGCTATGAGCCCATTTATTTCCACAGAACAAGGCCTTTTCCTTGCACCTTTTATCAGTACCTTTATGCATGATGCTTTTTCAGCGATTTATATGCTTTTGTTTAATGGGGCAAGGCGTAACCTCGGCGCCGTTTTTGGAATGTGCAAAAACAAAAACTTTAAATGGCTGGTGGCGGCATCTGCAATCGGTGGCCCTGTCGGCATGACCGGCTATGTGCTTGCGGTAAATTATATGGGTGCATCCATCGGTGCTGTTGCAAGTGCGATTTATCCGGCCATTGGAAGTGTGCTGGCATATTTCTTTCTGAAAGAAAAAATCAAATGGTATCAGTGGGTGTTTTTGATTCTCACACTCATGGGCGTTTTTGGATTAAGCTATTCTCCCGAAATTGACATTAAAAACTTTTGGATTGGACTATGTGGCGCTTTTATGTGTGCTTTCGGATGGGGAATCGAAGGGGTAATCTTATCTAAATGCCTGAAAGATGATTCTGTGAAAAGTGAATATGCTTTGCAGATTCGTCAAACGGTTTCGGCCTTGGTTTACGGCCTTATTATTATTCCGTGTTTAAACGGACTGGAAATTACCGGTTCGCTGTTTCTTAGAGAAAATGCGGCGGTACTTCTGATTATTGCGACGGCCGCACTTTGTGCAACCGTATCGTATCTGTTTTACTACAAAGCCATCGGCACCCTTGGCGTGTCGAAAGCCATGGGCCTGAATATTACTTATACTGCATGGAGTATGTTGTTTATGGTGGTTTTATTCCGTGATTTCAGTAACATCAGCATTTTGACAGTTTCTTGTGCCGTTGTGGTGGTCGTGTGCGGTGTGTTTGCGGCTGCGGATTTCAAAAAAATTTTTTCTGTAAATTTTTTAGGAAAAATGTGATACCTTTCCCATCTGTTTTCTGTCATTTATAGTGACGGGATGAAGAAAGCTCTATTTTGCAGCTTTTTATGATTCGCCGGACAAGATAAATAGGATAATGCAGAGTAAAAAATAGGAGTGAGACAAATGAAAAGGAAAAAATTTTTAAAGCGCACTTTTGTATGGATGATGGCACTTGTGATGCTTTCCGGGATGCTGGCGGCAGTTCCCGCAAGGGCTGACGGAAACGATATGACGGCATACCGCATTACCGTGCAGAAGCTGGTGGATACATATGGTGTATACCACTATGATGAAAATATTACGCGGCATTATCCCGGCGTATCATCCGTTGAAGTGCGGGACATTACCGGCGATGGCAGAAATGAACTTCTTGTATCCTATGTAAAGCCAAGCATCACGGAATATGAGGACGAAGTTTCTTTTGTATTTGAGGTTTATACCTACAAAGACGGCGCAGCTTCTCTCCTTACATCCATCCCCTATGATTATCTGGGGAATATGCATATCAGTGTGGTTTTGAAGGACGGCAAATGCATCATTGAATATGGCACTCCCCGTGTGAGCAGTACTGCAAAGGTATGGAACGGCAGGCGCTTTGAGGAGGTGGCTGTATTTGACGATGCTACCCGGGCGCAACTGGAAAGAATCAACGAAGCCGGTCAGGGAGGCGGCCTCGTGGCCGAAGACGGAGAGATCATGAATGTTCTTTATGAGCTTTGCGGCGTAAGTGATGTAAGTGAATCGGATCATATATATACAATCTCCAATTGGATCACACCTATAAACGTTGCGCGCGGCACCGAGGTCGTAGACCTTGCTTCTTCTCTTTCGGCGCTGGGCATCAAGGCTCCCATGATGAAGCCGGAGGACGCACTTGACATGATATCCTATTGCGGCTCCGCCACGTATCGCAAGATGACTTCTAAAATGGCAAAGGCATACCTTGAGGTACTCCGCAGCATTGATAACGGTGATGCAAAGGTTGTCCTCGTAGATGTAGCAGATGACGGCCTTCCCATTATGCTGGTGGATGGCGCCCCTTACAGAGGCATAGGCGTATACGGCTATGACGGTGAGAAAGCCATTATGCTGGATTACCATAAGGATATGGATATGATTTCGTACGCCACTTTCGGCATGGGTTACTTTAATGGTAGAGCCACGCTGCATATAGGTGCTGTGAATCTCGATCCCGGCGATGCATACGGAGACTTTTGGTATGCGGCTGAGGATGCACAGTTTACAAAGGTACACGGCGTCAGATACGTTTATGGTGAAAATAGCTGGGAAAGAGAGATAAACGGCAAGAAGGTAGAAGAATTTTATAATGACGATTATGAAGCCTATGATAAACATTTATTCCAGGATATGATTGACGGGGAGTTCAGACTGGTAGGGGATTGGACGCCCATAACCACCGCAAGAGAAGCCCTGAAGATATATGCCGAAGGCATTTCTCCGTATCCCGATTTTGATAAGGTTACAGTCGATAACGATGCCTATGCAGAGGCAGTGGCGAAAGCGGCGGCAGAGGCACTTGGCGGGACAGTGACGGGCATATATAAAATCACCGACGGCCTGTATTATGTGATTATCGAAATAGACGGCGGGGAAAAGGGCGCTTTGGTCAAGGGCGTACGTACAGACGGTACGATAAGCTGGAGCGTGACACAAAAGGACGATTCGCCTATTTCAGCGGCAGACCTCGGCCGCATTGCCGTGGCATATATCGGCAAGCCCAATATGACGGTGGACTTTGGCAAGATATCTTCCTTTAAGAAAATAGAAGACCTCTCGGCATATCTGGAGGAGCTTCTTAAAAATATAGACGGCATCGCACCCAATGCAGGGGCCAAGACACAGCTTATCACTCTCATTGAAAACAGTATTGTGAAGCTTTGCACCAAGCAGATTTCGGGCAAATCCGATAAGCTGACCGTAACGGGCGAAAACGTTGCGGATCTTGTGAAGAAGGCAGAAGAAATCCGCGGCGAGATAGACAGAGTGATGGAAAATAGCGGCATAAATTCCGCCGACGAAATCACGGTTATTATCAGAGTGGTGTGGAAAAATTACAAAGAAAATAAGCCCT
The DNA here is from genome assembly GCA_017436645.1 of Clostridia bacterium. Classification (GTDB taxonomy): domain Bacteria; phylum Bacillota; class Clostridia; order UMGS1883; family UMGS1540; genus SIG447. Next base: position 8,474 of record JAFSCR010000030.1, read on the forward strand.
GCAAGATCGTGCTTGATTCCTCTTTGGTAGATGCACTTGGCGGAAACGACCTGCAGCTGATGCTGGGAAAAACGGATTGCTATGTAAAAATAAGCAATGAGAACCTGAAGGCTCTTATGAATGAATACGAGGAACTCAGAATTTCCATTGAAAAGGAAGGCAAGAACAAATACGCCATTGTTTTCAAGGATGGGGACGGCCACAAGATTGAAAAGATGATTGAGCCGGTTACCATCGCTTTACCTGCAGAAGATATTCTCAGCACCGTAATGATGACTTATGCCGGCGGCAGTGATAACTGGGGCGGGCAGTACGATGCGAACACAAAAATACTTGCCTTTGACGCCAGATATTCAGGGGAATACGAAATTTTAAAGCAGGATATCAACATTTTGGATATAGACGGTCTTTCCGAAGAAAGTCGTGAGGCCATCAGATTCATGGTATCCAAAGGGTATCTGGAACTTCATGGCGATGCATTTGAACCGGGCGGACCGCTTACGAGATACCAGTTTACAAAAGCTTTGGTAGGCATGTTCTTTGCGCTTGACCGTGAGCTGGCTACCACTTTCACAGACGTGCCCGAGGACAGTGCATATTATCCTTTTGTGGCATCTGCGGAAGCATTTAATATCGTAGAGGGTATTGAGCCGACGCTTTTCGGCGGCGATATCAATATTACGGTAGAACAGATGCTTACGCTTTGTGCCCGTACACTTGTGGAGCAAAAAGGAGCTTCTCTGCCGACAGATGCGAGTCCCTATCTCCTTTCCTTCAGCGACAGAGGAAATATCTCGGAATGGGCAGTACCCTTTGTGGCTATGGCGGTACGTGACGGCCTGTTTGACCAGACTGACGTGCTGAATCCGCAGAGCGAAATAAACCGAGAACAGGCAGCGGTTATTCTGTATAGACTGTTCCGCCTCCTTTATGAGGTGCCGCCTATTGATATTGATGCGGCGCCTGTAAGCCCCATCGTTATAGCGCTGATTGGCGGTGCGGGCGTGGCCGCCATCGGTGGCGGAAGTGCTACCGTTGTCCTTCTGCGCCGAAGAAAAAGAAGAATAAAATAAGTGCAAAAAAAGAGGCTGTAAATTTACAGCCTCTTTCGTTTTAGAGTGATATTATTTGATTGCCTCACGAAGCCATTCGAGTGTGCAGGCAACCATATGTTTGCCGGTTTCTTCGGAAGCTTCCTTTGCGCTTTCTGCAAACCATTCAGTGTTCTGGGCGCAACGGCTTAAATCAACGTTTTCGGGGTAAGTGCCCATCATAAGGCTCGTTTCCCATTTGCCGGCGTGGTCGAAACCGCCGCATTTAATCTGGGCATCGGCACCGATGAGGGGGATAACCTTGATGTAGGAGAAGGGGTCCTCTCCGCCGCCGAGGTTTTCATAATAATCCGCATAAGAATCGCTGCCCCACCAGCCACGGCCAAGGGTTTCTTCCATGTATTCCATGGTAACTTTTTTGGCTGCCTTGTGGCAAGCAATGGTCATGGGCATCAGGCCTGCGCCTTCTGTCTGATGATGGGGAACAAGATAAATATTTTTATTGCCGCCTGCAATCATGGATTTTAAAATGCAGTATAAATACTGGGCATATGTATCTTCGTCCACATGGATATGGTCAGGCTTCGGTGCACATACGGCATAAGAAGCAACGCCGTACCAAATAGGCGGACAAATTACGACTTCCTTTTCCTTTTCCAGTTCACGAAGACAGCCGTTTACTACCATGGTATCTGTGCCGCAGGATGCGTGGTGTGCATGGTATTCAATGGTACCGATAGGAATGATGAACGGCACCTTTCTTTTAACAGCATCTTCAATCTGGTCATGAAACATATTAATCAGTTGCATTTTTAAAGCCTCCTAAAATATTAGATTTAACCTTGTTCCCATTATATAATAATTTGGAAACCTTGTCAATATCAGCGGTCTTTTTTCTTACAAGTATCCGAGAAGGCACACCCCATACAGTTTCCGCCGCAGGTGTGTCCTTTTTTTCTGTCTTTATAGATTTTGATAAGGGCGAAAATGATGGCCGCAAAAAGAAGTGCGCCAACAAGTATCGTTCCTGCGTTTTTGAAAAGAAAACCGAGCATGGAAACCCTCCTTTCGGATAGTATAACTATAGCATACAGAAAGAATTTCTGTCAAGAAAATTCGAATGTTCTTTCCGTGGGTTTTCGGGCAGAAAAACGTAAATATTGCGAAAAACAGTTGACATGACAGGTGAGTTTTGATATACTAAGAAATAGTGAAAAAATAACTTCATATATTTATATAGGAGGGAATAAATATGGCAAGAAAAATGAAGACCATGGACGGTAACAACGCCGCCGCATGGGCATCCTATGCCTTTACCGATGTTGCGGCAATCTACCCGATTACCCCGTCCTCGGTTATGGCAGAGGTTACTGACGAATGGTCAGTAGACAAAAAGAACAATATGTTCGGACAGCCTGTAAAGGTTGTTGAAATGCAGTCTGAAGCAGGTGCTGCAGGTGCTGTGCACGGCTCCCTTGCAGCCGGTGCTCTCACCACTACCTACACCGCTTCTCAGGGTCTGCTCCTTATGATTCCGAATATGTATAAGATGGCAGGTGAACTTCTGCCTTCCGTAATTCACGTATCGGCTCGCTGCGTAGCAAGCCATGCGCTGAACATTTTCGGCGATCATTCTGACGTTATGGCATGCCGCCAGACCGGTTATGCAATGCTCTGCTCCAACAGCCCCCAGGAAGTTATGGACCTTGGCGCAGTAGCACACCTTGCAGCTATTAAGGGAAGAGTGCCTTTCCTCCACTTCTTTGACGGTTTCCGTACTTCTCACGAAATCGATAAAATCGAAGTCTGGGATTATGAAGACCTGAAGGAAATGGTTGATATGGATGCAGTACGTGCATTCCGCAACGGTTCTCTCAATCCCGAACACCCCGTTCTCCGTGGTAGTGCACAGAACCCTGACATCTTCTTCCAGAACCGTGAAGCATGTAACAAATTCTATGAAAACGTGCCCGCAGTTGTAGAAGAATACATGAACCGCGTAAACGCCAAAATCGGCACAAACTACGGTCTTGTAAACTACTACGGTGCACCCGATGCCGAAAAGGTTATCGTTGCAATGGGCTCCATTTGTGATACCATTGAAGAAACCATTGATTACCTTACAGCACGTGGCGAAAAGGTAGGTCTTATTAAGATTCGCCTTTACCGTCCGTTCCCCGTTGAAGCATTCCTTAAGGCTCTGCCCGCTACTTGCAAGAAGATTGCAGTACTCGACAGAACAAAGGAACCCGGCTCCATCGGTGAACCTCTGTATCTTGACGTTTGCGCCTGCTTTACCGGCAAGGCTGATGCACCCACCATCATCGGCGGCAGATACGGTCTCGGTTCCAAGGATACTGTTCCTGCTGATATTATTGCAACTTACAAAAACCTGGATGCAAAAGAACCGGTTCGCGGCTTCACACTTGCAATCACAGACGATGTAACCAACCTTTCTCTTCCCAGAGAAGAAAATCCCGATACATCCGCAAAGGGTAACACCGCATGTAAGTTCTGGGGTCTCGGCTCTGACGGTACCGTTGGTGCTAACAAGAACTCCATTAAGATTATCGGTGACCATACCGACCTTTATGCACAGGCATACTTCTCCTATGACTCTAAGAAGAGTGGCGGTATCACCGTTTCTCACCTTCGCTTTGGTGAAAAGCCCATCAAGTCCACTTACCTCATCAACAAGGCAAACTTTGTAGCATGTCACAATCCCTCTTATGTGGACAAGTATGACATGGTACAGGACCTCGTTCCCGGTGGCAAGTTCCTCTTAAACTGTGCATGGGATGTAAACGAGCTCTCCGACCGTCTGCCCGCAAAGATGAAGCGCTATATTGCAGAGAACAACATTTCTCTCTACACTATTGACGCTATCGGCATTGCAAAAGAACTTGGTCTTGGCAACAAGACCTCCATCGTTCTCCAGTCTGCATTCTTTAAGCTCGCAAACGTAATTCCCTTTGAAGATGCAGTTGGCTATATGCGTGACGCTGTTGTTCGCTCCTTCGCCTCCAAGGGTGAAAAGATTGTAAGCATGAACCATGCTGCAATTGAAGAAGGCGCAAAGAACATCAAGGAAATCGCTGTTCCTGCTGACTGGAAGGATGCCCAAGATGCAGAAAAGGCTGCAGCTGCCGTTCCGTCCTTCGTAAAAGATATCTTAAAGCCCTGTGAAAAGCAGGCAGGCGACAAGATTCCCGTATCTACATTCGTAGACTATGTGGACGGTCACCTTCCCCAGGGTATGGCTGCTTATGAAAAGCGTGGCATTGCAGTTGACGTTCCTGAATGGATTCCCGAAAACTGTATCCAGTGTAACCAGTGTTCTCTCGTTTGTCCCCATGCTGCTATCCGTCCTGTTGTTATGACGGCTGAAGAAGCTGCCGCAGCACCGCAGAACATGAAGCACAAGAAGATGAACGGTAAGGACCTCGGTCACTATGAATTCGGCATTGCCGTAACGGTTATGGACTGCTCCGGCTGTGGCAACTGCGCTAAGGTTTGCCCCGCTAAGGAAAAGGCTCTCGTTATGAAGCCCATCGATTCCCAGCGTGACCAGCAGGCATGCTTCGATTATGCAGTAAAAGAAGTTTCCGATAAGGAAGAGCTTCTCGCACTGCCCATTAATGTTAAGAACTCTCAGTTCCACCAGCCGCTCCTCGAGTTCTCCGGTGCTTGTGCAGGCTGTGGTGAAACACCTTATGCAAAACTCGTTACCCAGATTTGCGGCGACAGAGCATATATCTCTAACGCTACAGGCTGTTCTTCCATCTGGGGCGGCAGTGCTCCCAGCACACCGTACACCACAAACAAAAAGGGTCATGGTCCCGCTTGGGCAAACTCCCTCTTTGAAGATAATGCAGAACACGGTCTGGGTATGGCAGTAGGCGCAAAGCAGCTGCGTGAAAGACTTCGCGGTCAGATTGCAGCACTCTCTTGCGAAACTGTAAAGGCAGCAGCTGAAGAATGGAATGCAACTTACGATGACGGCGATCTCAATGCCAAGGCTACAGAAGCACTTATCGCAGCACTTGAAGAATGCGGCAGCGAAGAAGCTAAGGAAATCCTTGCATTTAAGGAATACCTTTCCAAGAAGGCTGTTTGGATCTTCGGTGGTGACGGTTGGGCATACGATATCGGTTACGGCGGTCTTGACCACGTTCTCGCTTCCGGCGAAGATGTAAACGTTCTCGTATTCGATACAGAAGTTTACTCCAACACCGGCGGTCAGGCTTCCAAGTCTACCCCGACCGGCGCTGTTGCACAGTTCGCTGCAGGCGGTAAGCCCATCAAGAAGAAGAACCTTGCTGAAATGGCAATGAGCTATGGCTATGTATACGTAGCACAGGTTGCACTCGGCTATGATATGAATCAGACGGTTAAGGCAATAAAAGAAGCTGTAAGCTACAATGGTCCTTCCATTATCATCGCTTACGCTCCGTGTATCAACCACGGTATTAAGGGCGGTATGACCGATACCCAGAAGATTATCAAAAATGCTGTTTTGGCCGGCTACTGGCACACCTTCCGTTTCGATCCGAGACTGAAGGAAGAAGGCAAGAATCCGTTTACAATGGATTCCAAGGCTCCCGATGCTTCTTACAGAGACTTTATTATGAACGAAGTTCGTTACAGTTCTCTTGCACGTAAGTTCCCCGAAAGAGCAGAAGAACTCTTCCAGGAAGCTGAAAAGCAGGCAAAGGAAAAATACGAGCATTGGACAAAGTTCGGCAAACTCTTCGAATAATAAAATTAAGAAAGGTCGCAATTTGCGGCCTTTCTTTTTAATGCAGTAAAACGCCTCACAAAACACATGAAATATTGTTTTGTGAGGCGTTTGCTTTTATTGTGTTTTGCGGTTCGTCGAGGCCGTCGAACCCTACAAAGTTCAATGATAATTTCTCATTTTTGCTTACTGTTTCGGGGACGGTTTTTCTTCTGTCAGTACCACTTTAATATCCATGACACTGCCGTCACGGTTTACGGTAAGGGTAATCGTATCGCCGGCTTTGAATTTATCCCGAACCGCATTGATTTCATCGGCAGACTTTACTTCCTCGCCGTTGCACTTTAAAATAACATCGCCTTTCTTAATGCCTGCCGTAGCGGCGCCGCTGCCGGCGGAAACATCACTGACGAAAAGGCCTTCACAAGGAATATTATAGTACCGTGCTTCCTGTTCGGTAACGTATATCAGTGTCACGCCGATTTGCGGTCTGCCTTTTACGTAGCCGAAGTTCATAAGGTCTTCAATAATAGGCATGGCGTTTCTGGTGGGGATGGCAAAGCCCAGACCTTCAATTTCGGAAGAGCCGATTTTAACTGTGTTTATGCCGATAACCTCGCCGTAAGCATTTACGAGCGCACCGCCGCTGTTACCCGGGTTTATGGCGGCATCTGTCTGAATGAGAGTATAGGTCACATTATCAACCGTAAGGGTTCGATTGAGTGCGCTGATAATCCCTTGCGTGAGTGACCCTGCAAGTTCCTGCCCTAAAGGGTTGCCGATGGCCACACATCTTTCCCCTGCCTCGAGAATGTCGGAATTACCGATGGTTGCGGTGGGAAGGTCAGTAGCGTCCACCTTAATGACGGCAATGTCCGTTCTGGAGTCAGCCCCCACAACGGTGGCATCATATTCCTTGCCGTTATTTAAAATTACCTTAATACTTTTTGCACCTTCAATAACGTGATTGTTTGTTACAATATATCCGTTTGTGGAGATGATAATACCGCTGCCGCTGCCCTGCCCTTCCGAGATGGAAGGCTGGCCGAAAAAGGAATAGGACTGCTGCTGAACGACAGTTACAATGCCTACAACCGCAGGGCCGACACGTTTCCCGATTTCTACCGTGGAAAGCTCTGTGCGGGTATCGGAAGAGTGGGTAACTTGCATGACCTCCGGCGCTGTGGATGAAACGTTGGAAAAATTGAAACTGCCGCCGAGCGTAATGGTACCGCCCGGGCCTTTTCCGCCTATAAGACGGGACACGAGGGGAGAGGTACAAGACATGACGAGGGCGCCGATCAGCGCACTCGAAAGTGCTATGAGCCAGATGCGAGGTTTCTTTTGCGGACTTGGGGGAGTAGGGGGCGTATTTTCTTCGCTATGCCATTGAAACTGATTGAATTCTTGCATGTAATATCACTCCTTGTTTTTTGTTTTAGTATACCTTATATTTATGAGCAAATTATGAACCGATTGTGAAAAATTCTAAAAATCATTTTTTCGGCAGCGTAAAGGTGAAACGGGTATATTCTCCGGGACTGCTTTCTGCGCTGATTTTGCCGCCATGGAGAACAATAATATTGCGGACGAGATACAGACCGAGACCTACCCCTGTCTTGTCTTTTCCACGGCTGCGGTCCGTTTTATAAAATTTATCCCAGATCAGTTTTAAATCCTCTTTTTCAATGCCGTCACCGCTGTTTTCCACGGAAACGGTAATGGAGGAATCTGCCTGTTTTACCGAAAGACGGACGTAGCCGCCTTCCCGATTAAACTTTAAAGCATTATCAAAAAGATTAATGAACACACGGTCAAGTGCATCCTTATCGGCCACAATGGGACAGCTTTCCCGGTCAAACGCTATGTCCGCATCAATATTTTTCTCTGTAAATACATTTTCAAACCGCAAAATAGAAATACGAATCAGTTCGTTTAAATCAAATGCGGTTTTGTTCAGCTGCAAGCCTTCTTCCATACGGGCAACGAGCAAAAGCTCATTTACAAGCCGTGCCAGCCGCTTCGTTTCCGAAAGTACGATGGAAAGATATTCCTTGTGTCGCTCGGGCGGGATGGTGTTATCGAGAATGCCTTCAATAAAACCGGAAATGGTCGTCATGGGTGTGCGGAGCTCATGGGAAACACTTGCAATAAATCCCGTACGCATATCCTCCAGCTTTTTGAGAGAATAGGTCATCTGATTGAACGTGTCACTTAAAGCGGCAAGCTCGTTATCGCCCTGCACGGGAACCACAACGGAAAAATCGCCCTTCATAATGGATTTTGCCGCATTTGCAATGTTTTTAAGCGGTTTTGAGATGCGGCGGGAAATAAAGTAGGAAATGAGGCATGAAAGGGGAAATGTTAAAAGAATGGCACACAAAACGGTGCGGAAAATATTGTTGCGGTACATATTAATATGGGGCATGGGTACCGCCAAACAAGATACGGCAGGTGTTTCACCGTGATAGGAAATCGGTGCGGAGACCAGAAGATAGGTGTCCGGAAAGAAATGCCCGAAATGCCCAAGCTGTGCACGTTTCCCTTCAAAGAGGCGGCTTATCTGGGACGAGGGCATGGTGCCTTGTATATGCCCCGGAAGATTGCGGGAGCCTGACAGGATTTTGCCGCTTCTTTCCATAATAAACACAATGCCGCCTGTTCGCTGTGCTGCCTTATTGATGCTCATTTCATAAAACGATGCGGTCTCGGGGGAAGGATTGTCCTGATAAAATACGGTAAGCTCGCTGATGTGTACTGCTTCCTCCGTCAGGGCCGCCTTTTTTTCATCAATGAAATAATTGCCGAAAAAGGCAAATAAAATAGTGCCCAGAACCAAAACACAACTGGCAACAATTAAAAAATTGGAAACGAGAATCCGCCCGAAAATGGTTTTCGTTTTAAACAAGCGTTTTCACCTCGAATTTGTATCCCACACCCCAGACGGTTTTCAGCTGCCAGCCGTCCTCATGGCCTTCCAGTTTTTCACGAAGGCGTTTGACGTGTACGTCCACGGTGCGGGAATCACCGAAATAATCAAAGCCCCACACTTCTTCCAGAAGCTGCTCTCTTGTATAAACACGGTTGGGGTGGGATGCCAGATGATATAAAAGCTCTAATTCTTTCGGCGGCAGATTTATGGTTTCCTCGCCCAAAGTCAGCTCGTAATTGACAAGGCTTACCGAAATGCCGCTGTACCGGACAATTTGTTCTTCCGGCGTTGCTTTTTCGCCGCATCGCCTAAGTACTGCCTTTACTCTTGCCACAAGTTCTTTTGGTTCAAAAGGTTTTACAATATAATCGTCAGCACCCATTTCAAGGCCCAGAATTTTATCAAGGGTTTCGCCCTTTGCAGTCAGCATAATAATGGGAACGGAGGATGTTTTACGAATTTCTCGGCATACGTCCATTCCGTCAATCCCGGGAAGCATCAAATCTAAAATGACAATGTCGGGCGAGGAAGCACGAAAAGCGGCGAGGGCCGTCTGCCCGTCGTACGCCGTGGTAACAGCATAACCGTCCTTTTCCAGATAAAGGCGCACAAGCTGGCATATATTTTTATCATCATCTACGACTAAACAAGTGCCTTGCATTTTTCTTCCTCCTTTTTTATTTAGTATATCACAAGGGCGGAAAAAGTGCAATTTTTTTATGAATAGAATATGAACAGATTTCTGTCTTTAATAAAATTGACAAACCCGGAGAAATATGGTATACTGCAAGGAGAAAGAAAATGCCGCTCTTTTTTCACGTTCCTACGTTCATGCCGATGATTATAGGTGAAATCAGGCGGTATCTTCGGGATAATAATGCCATCCGTGTCAGCCGTTCTCTGCGGGACACGGCATACCGTGCTCTCTCCGTAAAAGAGCGCCTTTCCAAGGAAAAGGAGCCCACGGTGGAGGATATTGCACGGGAGATGGGCATTAAAAAAGAAGAAGTTGTGTTCGCACTTGATGCAATCCTCGATCCGGTTTCCCTTTTTGAACCGGTATATCATGACGGCGGTGATGCGCTGTATGTGATGGATCAGGTGAGTGACACACGCAGTACCGACGAAAACTGGACCGAAACCATTGCGCTGAAGGAAGCCATGCGAAGGCTTTCGGAACGGGAAAAGCTTATTTTGAATCTTCGCTTTTTCCAAGGGCGGACTCAGATGGAAGTGGCGGAGGAAATCGGCATCTCTCAGGCACAGGTTTCAAGGCTTGAAAAAAGTGCGCTGGAGGATATGCGCCGACATATTTAAACGATTATGCGAAAGAGGAAGGAGCCGAAAGAATGCATAAATTATGGGTGGCACTTGTTGCCATGGTATTTGTTCTGGCAGGCTGTAACGTGCAAAAAATTCCGAATCAGGCAGAGGGCAATGCGCCGGCCATCACCCCTTCTGCTACCCCGGGAACCACGAACTTTTTGCCGAGACTGGATGTTTCGGGCAATATTATTACAACCGTATATGCCGAGGGCGTGTTTATAAAAGCGGAAGAAGGCACACTTTTTATGACAGAAAACGGGAAAGAGAGGAAGTTTATCCTTTCCGCCCGTGCTGAAAAGGATATTACGGCCTTGAAAATTACGGAAGGCACAAAGATTATCGTAAACTATAACCGAGTGGATGAGGGGCAGGAGGCAGAAGCCTTAAGCCTTGAAAAGCTCTTATAAAAGCGCAGGCGTTTTGGCGGAGGCAATATGGATACACTGAAAACATTGGAGTTTTATAAAATTCGCACGGCGCTTATGGCGGAGGCCGTTGTACCGGCGGCAAGAGAGGCACTTAATGCACTTTTGCCTTCTGCCGATACGGATACGGTCCGTACCCTTCTTTCCGAAACGAGCGAAAGCAGAGCGTATACGGCAAAACACGGTACGCCGCCCATTTCCGCCATTTCGGAGGTGCACGGTGCGATCAAAAGAAGCCGTGTGGGTGCAACCCTTTCCATGGGAGAACTTAAAAATATCGCAGGCGTACTGCGTATGGCAGGGCAGCTGATTCGTTATGCGGATACGGAAGATTTTAACGTGCAGTATCCGGCTTTGGCGGCCCATTTTTTACGTCTTTCTGCATTTCATGATTTGGCACGGCGCCTTTCCGATGCCATTATCGACGAAAACACCATGGACAGCGGCGCTTCTCCCGCCCTTTCCGTTATTCGCCGAAAAATTGCCGGCACTACGGAGAAAATCCGTGATATTCTCGATGAAATCATCAGAAGCCAGACGTATGCAAAGGTACTGCAGGAACAGCTCGTTACCATGCGTGCCGGCAGATACGTGGTGCCTGTTCGTGCAGAGATGCGAACATCCCTCCCCGGCGTTGTGCATGACACGAGCCAGACGGGGTCTACCCTTTTCGTAGAACCCATGCGGGTAGTGGAGGCCAATAACGCCCTTCATAAACTGCATGCCGAGGAGAAGGAAGAAATCCAGCGTATTCTGGCGGCCTTTTCCGAGGAAGTGGCAGCCATTGCTGATGAAATTCTGGAAAACTATGATGCCATCTGGCATCTTGACGTCATTTTTGCAAAAGGACGGTATGGGGACCGCCTGGGCGCAGTTTGCCCTATAGTCCGTGCGGACGGCGGCGTGGAAATTTTAAGAGGCCGTCATCCCCTTTTAAACCCGAAGACGGTAGTGCCCATTGATATTTCCATCGGCACGGATTTTGACACCCTCGTCATCACCGGCCCCAACACAGGCGGCAAGACCGTTTCTCTCAAAACCTTAGGCCTTTTCGTCCTCATGGCGGCGGCAGGGCTTCACATTCCGGCGGCGGACGGTTCTTCCGTTTCCGTCTTCACCTATGTGTTTGCAGATATCGGTGACGAGCAGAGTATTGAACAGTCCCTGTCCACCTTCTCGTCCCACCTTGTCAATATTATTGAAATTCTCCGCCTTTCCGGCGCACGTACGCTGGCCCTTTTCGACGAACTCGGTGCCGGCACGGACCCCACAGAAGGCGCAGCCCTCGCCCGTGCAGTCCTTTCTGAAATGCAGCGGAAAGGTGCCAAAACCGTGGCAACCACCCATTACAGCGAAATAAAACTTTATGCCCTTGAAACGGACGGGGTGGAAAATGCCGCTTGCGCCTTTGACGTAGAGACCCTTCGCCCTACATACAGGCTCGAAGTGGGGGCGCTGGGGCAGAGTAATGCCTTTGCCATTGCATCTCGCCTTGGAATGCCGGAGGAAATTATTCAAAATGCAAAAGAATTTGTAACGGCAGAAAACACACGGTTTGAAGACGTGATTCGTTCTCTCGAAAGTCAGCGCACCCGCCTTCGGGAAGAAAGAGAAACGGCGGCGGAGGACAGAAAACGTGCAAGTGCCCTAAAAGAACGCCTTTCTAAGGATGCGGAAACCACCGAGGCAAGACGGCAGAAAATTTTAGAAGATGCCCGAAAAGAAGCACGGCAGATGCTGCGGGATGCAAAGGCTGAAATTGATGCCCAGATTAAAGAAGCACAGGCGGCAGAAAACAAAAAAGCCGCCCTTGAAAAAGCACGGCAGAAGGTAACGAAAAAGCTGGATGCCGTTTCCGGGGAGCTTTCAAAAGATGCGGTTCGCCCTGCAAAGGTGGCAATCAAAAAAGAAGATATTAAAGAAGGCACACCGCTTTATCTTGATGCCATGGGGCAGCGAGGCGTAGCCCTTCGTGCGCCCGATAAGGACGGCAACGTGGAAGTGCAGGTCGGCTTTATGAAAGTTAAAACCCATGTTTCCACCGTTTCTGCGGCGCCGCCCGAGAAAAAACCCAAGGTGAAAACGGCGGCGGTAGCAAGACGAAGTGACTCCTCCGGCGCCAAAACGGAGGTGGACCTTCGTGGTATGACCCTCGATGAGGCAGAGCTTGTAGCCGAAAAGTTTATTGATGATGCCGTGTTATCTCATCTTGAAACCGTCACCATTATTCACGGCAAAGGCACAGGCGTTCTTCGAAGCGGTATTCACAGAATGCTTAAAACAAATAAATCGGTGAAGTTTTTCCGCCTTGGCGTTTATGGCGAAGGGGAAGACGGGGTCACCATTGTAACGCTTAAATAAGGAGAGATAAAAATGGTAAAACACGTAATTTTATGGACACTCAAGGCAGAATATACAGAAGCGGAAAAGAAAAGTATTAAGACAGGCATAAAAGAAGGCCTTGAAGGTCTTATGGGCAAAATCCCGGGCCTTACCGAAATTAAGGTATATACGGAAGGCCTTCCCACCTCCAATGCAGATGTTATGCTGGATTCCACCTTTGAAAGTGCCGAAGCACTCGCCACTTACGCAAAACACCCCGACCACGTTGCCGTGGCAGACGGTAAGGTAAGACCATATACAGCGACCCGCTCGTGCCTCGATTTTGAAATCTAGTCTTTGTAATTTAAAAGGCAGAAACGAAATTCGTTTCTGCCTTTTTATTATCTCTTTACTAAGTACTCCATCGCCTTCTTGTATCCTTCAAACCCAAGACCCATATAGGTCTTTTCGCAGGCTGAGCGGACGAAGGAGATTTGCCGGAAATCCTCTCTTTTTGTAACGTCCGACAGGTGAACTTCCACCGTGGGAATGGCAACGGATTTTAAGGCATCCAAAATGGCAACGGAAGTATGGGTATAGGCGGCAGGGTTTATGACGATGCCGTCTTTTTCCCCGTAAGCTTCCTGGATTTTCGTGACAATATCGCCTTCGTAGTTTGACTGATACACTTCGGCTTCAACGCCAAGGTCTTTTGCGGTTTTTTCAATAAAGGCAACAAGGTCCCCGTATGTTTCTTTTCCGTAAATGTTCGGCTCCCGTATGCCCAGCATGTTGAGATTCGGGCCGTTAATGACAAGAATTTTCATAAATGGAAAGCACCCTTTCTGCGATATCTTCTGTTTCAAACCGGTTTTCTACCGTAAAATCGGCAAACCTTTCGTAAAGGGGCCGACGGATTTCATACATTTGATGAAGGTCGGCTTTTTCCGACAGGGGCCTGCCGTCCCGTGGAAGCGTTTCAATATCCCGCTTTATCCAAAAGATTACGCCGTTTTGGTGAAGGAGGGGATAGTTTTCTTCCCTTGTGATGCATCCGCCGCCTGTGGCGAGCACAAGGCCTGACTGCATCCCTAAAGTGGTGAGCACTTCCGTCTCAATTTTGCGAAAGCCCGCTTCGCCGCTTTCTTTAAAGATTTCAGGGATGGAACAGCCGGCTTTTTCGCAAATTGCCTCATCCGCATCCATAAATTTTCTGCCCGTTATTTCGGCAAGCTTTTTCCCGAGGGTAGATTTCCCCGAGCCGGGCATCCCGATCAGTACAATATTTTTCTGCTTCATGGAAAGGGAAGCGGTTACGCTGTCAATGACGGAAAAGGGTAACGCCTTGCCGCCAAAATATTCTGCACTTTCCTTGGCCTGGGCTACCAGCATGGTAAGGCCGTTTGCATGGGGAATGCCTAAGTTTTCCGCTTCCAGCAGGAGCGCCGTTTTGTAAGGGTTATAAATTAAATCCAGCACCCCTTCGCATTTTTTAAAATCCGAAAGGACAATGGGGGACGCACCGGGGTGGGGATACATGCCCACGGGCGTTGTGTTTACAATGACTTCCGCATCCCCGTGGCGGCTTATGTTTTCGTAATTATTCTCGCCACTTCTTGAAATGACGATAACTTCGCCGGCACCCATATCCCGCAGTACGGCACAAACGGTAACCGAAGCACCGCCGCTACCCAAAACAAGCACCTTTTTGCCTTTTGGTATAATGCCGCTTTTTTCTACCATATAGGAAAAACCGAAATAGTCCGTGTTGTGGCCGAAAAGCGTGCCGTCCTCCCGTTTTACCACCGTGTTGACGCTGCCGAGGCGCTTTGCCGAGTCAGAAAGTTCGTCCATAAACGGCACCACGGTTTTTTTGTAGGGAATGGTAACGTTTATGCCGTCAAAAGGCTTATTTTGCATAAAGGATTCCACTTCGTCCTTATCTTTTTCAAAAAGGTCGTAGCTGTAATCACCGAGGCAGGAATGAATCTGGGGAGAAAAACTGTGAGAAAGCTTTTCTCCCAAAAGTCCGCACTTTTTCATGATTACACCATTTCCGTGTAACTGCCGAGATAACGGAAATCTTCGCTGATTTTATCCAGCTCGCAAATAAGCTGCACGAAGGCCTCGGAATATACGCTTGTCTCTAAATCAAAGTAGAACATAAATTCAAAATTGCGGTTCGGCATGGGACGGCTTTCCAGTTTAATAAGGTTTATGCCAATGGTATAAAGCCGAGCCAGCACCTTATAAAGTGCACCGGGTCTGTGGGGGAGAATCATCATGATACTCGTTTTGTCAGCACCCGGATAAATTTCCAGCTTTCTCGAAATGCAGATAAAGCGGGTATAGTTGTTATCGGAATTCTGTGCTGCTTCCGCAAGACAGCGCAGACCGTAAAGGGAAGCACAGTAACGGGAGCTTAAGGCCGCTACATCTCTTCTGTCAGACTCGGCAACCATTTTTGCCGCCAGCGCCGTATTTTCCACCGCTGTCACTTTCACATCGGGACCGAGGGAGGAGATAAAGTCAGCACACTGGCGGATTGCCTGCTCGTGGGTGTAAATTTCACGGATTTCCGAAAGGTCCACCCCTTCTTTTGCGAGAAGGTTATGGTCAACTTTAATGCGAACACTTTTTACAATATAGAAATTATGTTCGAGCATCAGGTCATACACTTTATTTACAGAACCTGCCGTGCTGTTT
Source organism: Clostridia bacterium (assembly GCA_017436645.1). Classification (GTDB taxonomy): domain Bacteria; phylum Bacillota; class Clostridia; order UMGS1883; family UMGS1540; genus SIG447. The sequence goes on from JAFSCR010000030.1 coordinate 23,975, forward strand.
TCAATGGGCAGAACACCATAGCGGCAAAGGCCCTTTTCAATGGCGGAGAAAACCTTATCAAAGGTGTCAAAATACATAATGTTGGCACCGGAGAACATTCTGTCGCAGGCAATCTGGGAATAAGCACCGTCCACGCCTTGACAGGCAATCATGGCGTTTTGGGGAAATTCCATGTTGGTGTTTTCGGCGATGGCATCGGCAATGGTTTTGTGCAGTTCGTTTTCCGTGTCCAGCACCTTTTCCTGATAGGAACGGCTCAGTTCAAAGAGAAGGGAATATAAAGCGCCTGTATAAGAGGCAAACTTTTCTTCGGATTTTGCCTGTACGTCCGCAAGCTTTGCACGCTCACGGGCAGCGTCCAGAACTGGAAGCCCGTTTTCCTTTTTAAACGATGCAATCTTTCCGGCAACTTCCATTCTTTCGCCGAAAAGACGGACGAGCTCGTCATCAATGCGGTTAATTTCGTCACGATAGGTATGCAGATTGTTTTCCATTTTTTTATTCTCCATTTTTCCAAATCATTTCGTGGTCAAAAAGTGTATCTAAAAGCACCAGCGCCGTCACAGCTTCCATGACGGGCACGGCACGGGGGACGATGCAAGGGTCGTGTCTGCCGTGGACGGAAACGGGCGTTTCCGTTTTTTTCGAAAGGCTGATGCTCTTTTGTTCTTTACCGATAGATGGTGTGGGCTTTATGCCGACTCGGTAGACAAACGGCATGCCTGTGGTAATCCCGCCTAAAGTCCCGCCACACCGATTGGTTTCCGTTTTTGCGGTGCCGTTTTCATATAGAAAGGCATCGTTATTTTCGCTGCCGTAAAGAAGCGTCGCCTCAAAGCCGTTGCCAAATTCAATTCCCCGGATGGCAGGAATGCCGAAAACGGCATGGGCCATTTTGCCTTCCAGACGGGAAAACATAGGCGAGCCAAGCCCGGCAGGAAGACCCATGGCACTAACTTCGATTATGCCACCGACGGAATCGGCTTCCTCTCGTGCCTTGTCGATTTCTGCCTGCATTTTTTCACCGGCATCATCGTCAAATGCGGGGAACGGTTTTCCGGCAACAGAGCGAAGGGCAGGCAGGTCGCTTTCTCTATAGCATGGAGCCTTGCCTTCCACACCGTGAACCGAGCGGATATGGGCAAAGACCTCGATGCCTTTTTCTTTCAGCATCTGGAGAGCGATGCCGCCGGCTATCGCAATGGGCGCGGTCAGCCGACCGGAAAAGTGGCCGCCGCCACGCATATCGGCATAACCGCCGTATTTGATTTCCGCCGTAAGATCCGCATGGCCGGGGCGGGGAATGTCAAGGTGGGCGTTATAATCGGCACTTCTTGTGTTGGTGTTTTGGATGATGGCCATAATGGGACTGCCTGTCGTTACATTTTCATAAACACCGGATAAAAACAGGGGCGCATCTCCTTCTTTTCGGGGCGTGGAGAAACGGTTTTGCCCCGGTGCACGGCGCTTAAAAAAGCGGAAAGTGCTTCCATATCAATGGTAAAGCCTGCAGGAATGCCGGAAAGAATCATGCCGATGGCGTCGCCGTGAGATTCTCCTGCAATGGAAAACTTGATGTTTTTGCCGAGCGTATTACTCATTTTAGGTCTCTCCTTTCAATACTGCCGCCGAGGAGGGAAAAGTGTTCCCAGAACTTCGGATAGGACTTCATAACAGCCTCTGCGCCCTGTACGGTGACGGGGCCTGTGCATAAAATGGAGGCAATGGCAGCGCTCATGGCAATGCGGTGGTCGCCTGCGCTTTGTGCGGTGCCGCCGGAAAGGGGTGTGCCGCCACGGACGATAAGGCCGTCGTCCGTCTGAAGGACTTTGCCGCCTAAGGCGGTGAGCATATCACAAACAGTCAGGAGTCGGTCGCTTTCCTTAAGGCGCAGCCGCTCGGCACCGTAAATTTTCGTTTCGCCTTCTGCCGCTGCGGCAAGAACGGCTAAAATCGGTACAAGGTCGGGAATTTGCGAAGCATCAATTTCCATGCCATGCATATTCCCTTTTGAAACCGAAACAGCGTCCCCGTTACATTCTACCTTTGCACCAAACTGCTTTAAAAGGCTTACAATCGCTTTGTCGCCCTGCAAGGAAGCGTGGTTTACGCCAAAAAGGGTAATCCCGCCTCCCAAAGCACCGGCAACGAGCCAGAAGGCGGCATTGGACCAGTCGCCCTCGACCTTAAGAGGCGTTTTTTCAGGATAGGACGGGCGCTGATTGCCCGAAATAGAATATGTAGAATCTTTATAAGTAAAGTCAATTTGAAACTGCCGGATGGCTTCCTCTGTCATAGCAATATACTGTGCCGATTCTGTTTTGCCCGTAAGACGGAGCGTGCTTTCGCCCGAAAGAAGGGGCAGGGCAAAAAGGAGACCGGAAATAAACTGGGATGAGATATTGCCGGGGAGGGTATAGGTGCCGCTACGGAGTTTTCCACCGCAGGAAATGGTGTTTTCGTTTTCCCAAGAGAGGGTCATGCCACCGCGCACAAGTTCTTCCCAAAGGGGAGAGAGGGGGCGGCTCGGGAGCCTTCCCGAAAGCTTCAGCTTGGCCTCTGCACCAAGGGCACCCACGACGGGGAGAATGAAGCGGAGGGTAGAACCGCTTTCGCCACAGTCCAGTATGGGGCTTTTGGGCACCGTTTTTATGGGCGAGACGGAAAAACCGTCCGCTGTTTTTACAATCTTTGCGCCAAGGGAAATGAGGCAACGTACCGTTGCATCAATATCTTCAGAAGATTCGTTTATCAGTAAATTTACAGGTGCATCGGAAAGGGCGGCACAGATGAGAAGACGATGCGCCCGGGATTTGGATGCGATACATGTAATTTTTCCCCCAAGACTTTGGGGAGAAATTATGATTTCCATAGTAAGCTCCTTATATAACGGCGGATTCTAAAAAGGAAAGAAGGGAATCCGTTGATTTTTTGAGAAGTGTGCATTTGCCGATTTCGGAGGGAATTACAACGGTTAAACTGTCACCGCTTCGTTTTTTATCGGAAAGCATGATGCCATATAGGTCTTTTGCCGAATAGTCTGTTTCCAGGGGAAGGGAAAAGGCTTTTAGCACAGCTTCAATTTCGTCCGGCACTTCCTCCTCGCAAAGGGAGGCGGCAAGGGCACTTTTTGCCATAAGCATCATGCCGATGGAAACAGCCCGACCGTGAGAAAGGGAAAAATTACTCATTTTTTCCACGGCGTGGCCGAAGGTGTGGCCGAAATTCAGGAGCATCCGCTGTCCTGATTCAAACTCGTCCGCACGGACAATTTCGCTTTTCATTTCGATACATTTGGCGATTACCCATGTGCGGTCGAAGTTCTCTCCCTTTTCCTTCAGGTGCATAAAAAGGTCACGGCTTCCGAGTACGCCGTATTTAATCACTTCTGCCGAGCCGTCCCTGAAAATATCCTGCGGTAGTGTATTCAAAACAGCAGGGTCGCAGAGAACCATTTTCGGCTGGTAAAATGCACCTGCCAGATTTTTTCCTGCTCGCAGGTCAATGGCGGTTTTGCCGCCAACGGAAGAATCCACCATGGCAAGAAGGGTGGTGGGAATTTGCACAAAGGAAATGCCTCTTAAATATGTTGCCGCCGCAAACCCTGCCATGTCACCCACAACACCGCCGCCGAGGGCGATAATAAGGTCACTTCTCGTCAGATGGTTTTCGGCTAAAAATTCAAGTATTTCGATATAGGTTTCGGCGCTTTTGGACTGTTCGCCATGGGGAAAAACAAATTTTACCGTGCGGATGCCTTCTTTTAAAAGAGAAGCCTCCAAAACTGTGCTGTATAGGGCGTTTACGGTGTCATCTGTTATGATGGCGGCGTAGTCGTTTTTGCAAAAAGGGGCAATATGGGTGCCTGCATCCGCAAGAATGCCGTTTTCGAGAAGGACATCATAAGGGCAGGATGCATCAACATGAATTTTTTTCATCCGTCAATTTCTCCTTTCATGCGGCGGCCGTCCTCTAAAAGGGCACGGAGCGTTTGGGCATCGTCACGCTCCATGGCGTCACGGTATTCGGAAAGGCGTTCGATTATGCCGCTAAGTTCCTTTAAAAGGTGGGTTTTGTTTTCTAAAAACAGCTCCGTCCACATATCGGGGTTCAGCCATGCAACACGGGTTAAGTCCTTGTAACTTCCGGCGGAAAGACCTTTATGGTTCTTGGCACCGGGGGACTTAATGTATGCATTGGAAACGACGTGGGCAAGCTGGGAGGTGAAAGCAATCATTTCGTCGTGCTTGTCTGCATCCGTGACGGAAAAAGAGCCAAAGCCTAAAGGCGAAAGAACGGATTTGATATGTTCGAAAAGCTCTATATCGTCATAGACAGGCGGAACAATTACCATAGGCGCACCGACGAACATATCGCTTCGGCTGTATTTAAATCCCGAATGATGGGTGCCTGCCATGGGATGACCGCCTACGAAAATAAAACCGTGTTCTTTGGAAAGGGCGAAACCGGCTTCGCAGATTCCCTTTTTCGTGCCGCAAAAATCAATGACGAATTTGCCTTTCGGAAAAAGAGCAGCGTTTTCATGTAGATATGCAATAGAAGCTTTGGGATAAAGGCAGAGAAGCACAAGGTCGCATTCTCCCAGCGCCTCGCTCGTCAGCACACCGTCTGCGGCGCCGCAAAGGATGGCGTAGTCCAGCATGACCTTATCTTTATCATATGCCAAAACAGTATGGCCTGCTTCCTTATATGCTCTTGCGGCACTGCCGCCGATAAGGCCAAGCCCTAAAATACCGACTTGCATTTTAATCGCTCCTTATATAATTTCACGCACTTTTTGAATTTTGCCTGCAAGATGGGCAAAATTATCGGGGGTCAGGGATTGGGCACCGTCACAAAGGGCGTGTGCAGGGTCGTTGTGTACTTCAATCATCAGTCCGTCTGCGCCTGCCGCCACAGAAGCCATGGCCATGGGTTCTACAAGGCGGGATTTACCCGTGGCATGACTAGGGTCAGCAATAACGGGCAGGTGAGAAAGCTCATGGAGAAGAGGAATTGCGGAAATATCCATGGTGTTTCTCGTGTAGGTTTCATAGGTGCGGATGCCCCGCTCACAAAGAATGATGTTGCCGTTTCCTTCGCTCATGATATATTCGGCACTCATTAAAAATTCTTTTAAGGTGTTTGCAAGGCCACGCTTTAAAAGAATGGTCTTCTTCGTTTTTCCAAGCTCCTTTAAAAGTTCGAAATTCTGCATATTTCGTGCGCCGACCTGAATGACATCCACATCTTCGAAAAGGGGCAGGTGGTTAGCGTTCATAATTTCCGTTACAATCGGCATGCCCGTTTCTTTTTTCGCTTCCAATAAATACTCGATGCCGTGGGCCTTAAGACCCTGAAAGTCATAGGGGGAGGTGCGGGGTTTGAAGGCACCGCCACGAAGCAGCGTGGCGCCTGCCGCTTTTACGCTTTTTGCAACCGCAATCATTTGTTCTCTGGATTCTACCGAGCAGGGGCCTGCAATCATGGCAAAATGGCCGCCGCCGATTTTCACACCGCCGATGTCGATTACCGTGTCTTCGGGATGAAAGTTTCGGTTGCACTGCTTGAAGGGGTCAGAAATCCGCTTTACCGTATCTACAATGGCAAGGCTGTCGAGAAGCTCCATGTCAATCTTGGAGGTGTCACCCACAAGGCCTAAAACGGTATAATCCACGCCATAGGAAGGATGTACCTCAACGCCCTGTTCCTCAAGCCAGCTCGTCAAATGTGCAATTTGTTCCTTCGATGTGTTCTTTTTAATTACGGCAATCATGATAAACGCTCCTTTAAAAAAGATAAAATAAAAGGCCACACAGAGGATTTCTGTGTAGCCGAATTCGCTTTTGCGGACCTTAAAAGTTCTTCCTATTTGTCTGCAACACAAAAATCCTTTACTTCGCTGTTTCTAAAGTAAAAGTAAAAGAAATATTCATATGCAAACGTATTCTTATGCATAATAGGCTTCCCTTTCAGTTTATTAGATATACCCAGTATACTCTCGAGCATGCGGTTTGTCAAGTGTTTTTTTGAAGAATTTATATTTTTTTCGGATTGACAGAAAATACATTCCATAGTATAATCAAAAGAAAAAAGCGTAAAGGAGAAACACGATGAATAAGAAGGTTTTAGCCATGCTTTTGGCAGGGCTCGTCCTGTTCACTTCCGCTTCTGCAGCTTCCATGGAGTTTACCGTTGGCGGCACAGCGCTGAAGGTGGAAAAAGAAGGCGAAATAGAAGAAAAGGCTTTAGAGGCGGCACCGTTTATTAATGCAGAGAGCCGTACTATGGTACCTGTCCGTGCCATTTCCGAAGCGTTTGGCGCAGAGGTGGGCTGGGATGAGAACAGCCGCACCGTTACGGTAAAGAAAGACGGCGTGGAAATAAAACTTGTAATTGATAAGAATGAAGCTACGGTAAACGGCGAAGTGAAAAAGCTGGATACCTGTCCCGTTATTGTGGCGGACAGGACAATGGTGCCCCTTCGCTTTATCGGCGAAGCACTTTCCTGTAATGTACAGTATGCATCCGTTACAAAACAGATTTTAATTGACGACAGCGAGCCGGTGCTTTCTTGCGGCGATCAGACGTTTGGCTTTGCAGAATTTAAGGCGCTGTACGATGTTTTTTATTTAGGAAATCTGGAGAACGCCACGTCTTCCGGCATGGATGATGCCGCATATGGCCAGCTTGTGGCGCAGATTGCGCTGAAGACGGCAGAAAACATGCTTTGGATGAAGGCGGCATACCCTGCAGCTGTGCTTTCGGCCGAAGATATAGAAGAACTGCGCCCCATGACGGAAGAAACTGCGGCAGTCTTGACCGGGCTGGATGGATATCTCGCATTGATATTTGAAAAGAATCATATCGCTTCCGGCAAACCCGTTCTGCGTCTGGTGCAGGCAACGGAAGATGTGAAAGCATTTTATGAAGAAAACTACGTTTTGGCAAAACACGTTCTGGTATTCGATGAAGCATCAGCCAATATGATTTATGAAAAGGCTGTGAGCGGTGCGGATTTTGATATCCTGGTGGCGGAAAACGGTCAGGATACCGGCATGCTGACAAACCCCGAAGGCTATGTTTTCACAAAAGGTGAAATGGTGGCAGAATTTGAGGAAGCCACTTTTGCCGCCGCCATAGGTGAGATTACAAAACCCGTTAAGAGCGAATTCGGCTACCATGTTATACAGCGCCTGCCCCTTCCCGCTTTTTCGGCAGAACAGGCAGAGTTGGTTTCCGCCAGAATTGCAAATGCAAAACTGGAACAAACGGAAAAACCGAAAACCGTGATGGAAATTGAAACGCTTTATGAAAAACTGGGCGTAAATACAAAATAAAGAAGAGGGTGTAAATTTTACACCCTCTTTTTTATTTGGCTTCTACAATTTTAATATTTGCGGCCGGAATGCCTGTTTGCCCTGTGATAATGTCCACAATTTTGGCAACATCCGCCTCTTCCAGTTTTTCCGCTTTCACGATGACGGTGGCACTTTCATCATGAATATATACAACCGCATCGGAAAAGCCTTTGGCCATAATCATGCTTTCCACGCTGGATTCTGTTTCGGAAAGGCGGGAAAGCTTTACCATTTCCGCCTCTGCCATGGCACGTCCTTCTGCACTTGTGGAAGTATCCTGTACCATGGTCTGGAGAGAGGCAACGCTTTGCGACCTGCCGATTTCACGTTCCAGCCTTGCTTCGCTGAAGAAATCTGACGTGTCCGAACTGTCATTGCTAACAAGACGGACCTCTCCGAGCGTTTCACCCGGGCCGTTTTCTGAATTTCCGTAGGAAAAATTCAGATACCCTGCAATCGCCACCATGGCGGCAATCCCGACAATGAGGACTTGTTTCTTTTTCAGTACAACCATCTAAACCATCCTTTCTTTATTTCAAAGGGAATACTGCAATGCTGTATGGCGGGGCACCGGAAAGCGCACCGACAGCGGACAGAATATCCGCACGGACGCTTTTGCTTTTTGCACCCTCTGCCACAACAATTACGCCCCGCACTCTGGGGCTGATTTCTTTTGTGGCAGCAACTTTGGCGGAAGAGCCGGAGCCTAAAGTTACCACGGAATCCGAATCGCCGTGAGAGTTTACGGCGGGCACGGTTTCAGGGCCGGTCTCATATGTGACTGCCACCCGCACCTTGCCCACGCCTTGTATATTGGATAATATACGCTCAAGCTTTTTTTCAAGAATCTGACCGTCCGGCGGGGACGTGGAAATGCTTTCCGTTTTTTCTTTTGGACTGCAACCGGCAAACGCCAATAACAGGATACAGATACTTACTATGCCGTAAAGGAGATAAATATTCTTCTTTTTCGAGAAAAAAGTTTCCGCATTATCGAATTTCCACACAGCTTCTTGGCACCTCCAGTTCTATTGTAATATAATGCATCATGCGATTTGTAACGTTTCCCGAAAGAACAATGCGGGAAACGGAGAAATTTTTGCCCAGGGAAACTTCTGCAGTAGCATCGCCGAATTTTTCTATGGAAGCCTCTATACGGCGGACATATTCTTCGGCCACCTTCGTTTCAAAGGCATGTTCGGATGCGGCTGCTTCCACTTGGGGGAGAAGGTCGTAAAGCGCCTCGCCGCCGCCACTAAAAAGAGAAATGCATGGCAGAAGAACGGATGCGGTGACGGCAAGGGATAAAAGCGGTGCGGCAAACCGACGGACCTTGCCCGCAGGCAGCAGAAATTCAAAAACAGCACTGAAAAGCGAAATGGAAAGTAACCTTAAAAGATAAGCTCTCACCTTAGCATCACCCCCATGTCACCTATGCGGAGAAGCATCCCTACGGAAAGCATGGAAAGCATACCTGCCGCCGCCGTCATGCCCGAGAGGGCAGAGAGCATATCCGCCATGTCGGAAAAGGCCGAAGAGATACGTGTATCAGCGGCGGTGCTTGACAGGGCGGCAGCCAGACGATAGGCAAAGGAATGGAGAATGGTTTTTATAACGGGATATAATGTGAGAAGGAGAATGAGAAGCATGCCGGCACCCCCTGCTGCATTTTTAACGGTCAAGGCGCTGAAACTGACGGCTTCCGCCGACTCGGACAATATGCCGCCAAGGACCGGAACAAGACTGCCAACGGCAAATTTGATGCCCTTTGCCGCCACACCGCCCAAAGTGCCGGCGGCATACCCCGTTACGCTGATGACAGCCCCGAAAACCGTCAGGCTTCCCGTCACAACAAAAAATGCACACTTTCTGATGAGGGCGGAAAGCTTTCTGAGAACGGTATGGGAGGAAAGACCGGAAATCACCGAAAGGGAGAGAGAAACATAAAGGGAGGGAATCCCGATGCGGGAAAGAAGGAGCGAGGAAGCGGAAGAGGCAGCCAGAAGAAGGGGGTGCACCGCTGCGGCGCCACCGCCCGTACCGACAGACAAAACGGCCAGCGAAGGCATAACCGAATTTGTAAATGCGGCCATGTCCTGCGAAAATCCGCGTGCCAGCTCTGCCGCATCGCCTACCGCTGCAATCGCAAGGCCAATGGATGCGGCATACGTGATTAAAAATGCCATTTCCGAAGTACTGCCATCACCGCCGAGCCGCCCGAGAAGGCTGCAAAGCACCGCAACGGCTGCCGCTGTGAGGGGAACAGAGAGGCTTGTGCCTGCTTCCTGAAAGAAAAACGAAACGAGGCCGTTCCAAAGACGGTGCAGAAAGCCTGCGTCACTGTTTTCAGACAGAGATTGTACCGCCGAGCGGAAGTCAAAATCCGGCATGACAGACTGAATTTGTGCCTGCCCCCGGGGACTGAGACCGTCGGCAGCATTGTATATTTCTTCTTCGGCTGTGGCCGAGAGGGGGAAAAGACAAACAAGAAGTAAAGCAATAAATATTTTTCGCATCGTATCCTTCTTTCTAGGGGATTACCGTGATAACTGTTTCAAAAAACGAAGTGATGAGAGGCAGAGAAATTCCAAGAATAATGAGTTTCCCCGCCATTTCCAGATTTTGTGCAAGAGCGCCCTCGCCTGCATCCCGACAAAGTGCCGCCGTACACTCTGTAATAAACGTGATGCCGATTACTTTTAAAAGCGCATCCATAAACGGAATGTGCAGACTGACTTTTTCCGACATTGCCTCGGCAAACAGAAATGCATCCCGAAGATAGGGAATTGTATAAAACAGCAAAAGGCATCCGCCTGTAAGGGTGACGGGCACGGCGAGAGGACTTTTATACTGTTTTAAAAGAACGGCGGATAATGCCGTGACAACCGAAATGGCGCAAAGCCGCAGGATTTCCAACTTTAAATGCCTCCTAAAGACCGAAAATGCTTTTTATGGTTTCAAAAAGGGTACTGATTTCTTTGACAAGAATCATCAGCACCACGATAAGGCCGGCAAGGGTAGTCAGCATTGCCTGCTCTTCCCGTCCGCTCCGGACGAGAAGCTGATGCAGAACAGAAACAATAATGCCGATGGCGGCAATGCGAAAAATCAAATCTACGTCCATATTCGCTCCTTAAAAAAGTAAAATCACAACGAGCAGCCCAAGCATCATGCCGCCGCCTGAATATAGGCGGCCGAGCCGTGCAGCATCGAGCTGGGCGGCTGAATAGATTGCCGAAAGCCTTTTGCGACATGCAGAAAGGTTTTGCAGCTGTCCTCTTTCATCGGTGGCTGTAAGACCGACGCTGAAAACAGAGAGGACCTCCCGTTCCGCTTTTTCCAGATGATCTTCTTCTATTGCTTTTGAAAAGGCGGAGCCTATGTCCGTTTCCATTGCAAGACGTGCCGCATTTTGGAAAAGCGGGTCATATCTGCCTGCTTCCGAAAGGGCGAAGGGGATGGGAGAAAGGCAGGTGCGGATTTCGCCTTCCATGCATAAAAGACCGTCCAAAATTTTACCGAGCCGTGTGGCACGGCTTTTCAGGCGGACTCGTTTTCCAAGCCCGATGCACCACATACTGCCTATAAGCAGAACAGCCACTGCACACTTTAACATGTCACATCACCTCTTTCTGTGACTATCGTATGAAGGCCCGTCCCCATTTATGATTAAAAATACGGCTGCCAAAGAAACGAAATCTTGTATTTTGTTGACAAAACAATGAACTTACAGTATAATAAAATTAGAAACGCTGAAGAAGAAAGGGGAAATATATATGTTTTGCAGAAATTGCGGTAATGCCATAGGCGAAGGCGTAAAATTTTGCAACAAGTGCGGCACACGGGTTTTAACCGAAAGTGCAGCCGAAGAGGTAACGGCTAACGTAGAGGCAGCCATGCCTTCAGAACCCGAAATACCGGAAGCGGCGTCGGCTAAGGTGGAAACGGTGGTGGAAACGATGCAGCCGCCCATGAATGAAACACCGGAAAAACCGGCAAAAAAGAAAGGCGGATTTAAGACAAAAGCCATTGTTGCATGCATTTTGGCCGCTGTGATTTTAACAACCTCAGGCCTTGCGGCACTTTTTGTACCGAGCGTGGGGAACTTCTTTGCCAAAACAGTTATGCCTGCCGACAAGTATTTTGCATATGTGCAGAAAAACAATGCCGAAACGCTGGCGGCGGACCTTTCGTCCATGATCAGCATGCTTGGTACGAAAAAATATACTATTTCTGCGGCGACAGCCGATGCGGAAATTACAATTGGTGAAGGCATGAAAGAACTTCTGCGGACGGAGGGTGGTTCCGAAGCGGCAGAAGTCCTCGGCTGGATTCAAACGATTGGCATGCACATGGATGCAGACATAACCGGCAACGTATACGGAACAAACAGCAGCGTCAGCATTAATGGTAAAGCATTTATCAATGCCAAAATGATTTGGGATATGGAAAGGGGATATATCTATCTTTCTTTACCCGGTATTCAGGACCAGGCATTGCAGCTTTATACAGGTATCACCCTGTCCCAGGCTGATTACGATAAACTGGCAAGCACAGTAGGCCGCTTTGTCGAGATTGTTCCGGATGAAAAAACTCTTGAAAAAATGCTGACAAGATACATATCCGCAATAACAGACGAGGTAACGAATGCGGAGAAGAAATCTGAGACCATCAAGGCAGGCGAGGTTTCCCAGAGAGTTACTCGCATTGATGTGCCCATTACGGAAAAAATGATGGTCAACGTCGCAAAAGCCGTTCTTGCAGAAGTGAAAAAAGATGGCGATATCAAGGATATTATCAAAAAATTTGATGCACTCGCAGAAGAACTCGGTGTATCCTTTGATGCAGACAAGGTATGGGATGAACTGGTAGAAGATATTAACGAAACCATGGAAGACCTTAAAGAGGCAGACCCGTCCGCAAAGAAACTGGGCACGCTCAAATGCTGGGTGGATGCAAGCGGTGACATCGTCGGCCTCGGGTTCCGTGCGGATGAAGTGGAACTGAAGGCATATGCAGTTGAAAAAGGCGATCAGTATGGCGTATATATGCTGGCAGATGCAGGCGGAAGAGTATATAAGCTTGACGGTGGCGGTGTCGTTTCCGGCGACAAGCGCAGCGGCGAGTTTAATCTCTCCGTTGGCGGAAGCAATATCGTAAAGGTGACACTTTCGGATGTTGACGATGCAAAGCTTAAGAATGCAGGACTCTTCAGCGGAAAACTCACCATTGAGCCTGCTGATTCCATTAGTGGACTTTTAGGCATGGCGGGCGGCGATGCTGCACGCTACTTAAGAGGTGCAAAGTTTGTACTTACATCGGATATGGTTTCCGATTACGAAGGCACGGCTGAAATGGAAGTGCATCTTGGCGGCAAGCATTTTGTCACCATGAAAGTGAATGCAAAAGTCAAGGATGGATCCGGCCTCGTACAGATTCCTGCGGATTATACCGGCGAATATGATGCGGAAAGCTGGGCTGCAGGTATGAATCAGGGAGAACTTGGGGCTGCACTTGAGAAGGTAGATGCACCGGAGGAAGTAAAGCGCAAGTTGGTGGCACCGCCGGCACCGACTGAAACGGAAGTAACATTCGGCACGGGCGTAGCGCTTCCGTAAACGGATACAATCAATCCATAACAGGGGTCGGCTTTTTCCGGCCCCTTTTTAAAAGAGGCTACAAGATGAAAATAGAGCATATTCAAAAAAACTATGGCAAAAAAGTAGTGCTGCGGGATATTACCCTTTCAGCCGAAAAAGGGTCTTGCATCGGCATTCTGGGCGGAAACGGCAGCGGAAAATCCACACTGCTAAATATTCTTGCAGGCGTTCTTCGGACAGATGGTGGCTCCTTTTCTTATGACGGACATGATTTACTGCGTGATACGGCCTTTCGCACAAAGCATGTTGGTTTTGTGCCGCAAAGTACGCCGCTCATGGAAGAACTTTCAGCACGGGATAATTTGCGGTTGTGGTATGAAAAAGAGGAAATGGAAGCGTCACTTTCGGACGGGGTTCTTGCCATGCTCGGCATAGGGGATTTCCTGAAGGTTCGTGTGGAAAAGATGTCAGGCGGCATGAAAAAACGGCTTGCCATTGGCTGTGCGGTGGCGCATAATCCGGATGTTCTTCTTCTGGACGAACCCAGTGCGGCGCTGGACCTTGTGTGCAAAGAACGGATTGCAACGTACTTAAAATCGTTTAAAGAAGAGGGCGGCATTATTCTTCTGGCTACACATGATGTGCAGGAACTGCCGCTTTGTGATGCACTCTATATCCTGAAAAACGGCAGGCTTGCGCCTTATGTTTTTGATGGCGATGTACACAGATTGGTGGGTAAACTGTAAATGAGAAAAAACGTGTATGCGGCGCTTCAGATAAAGCGTGCATGGAAAATCTATCCGTCAGTTCTCGGCATTACAGCTTTGATGCTTTGCGCTGTTTTGCTTGTGGGTTCTCTGGCGCTCGGCAGCTTTATAAACGGTGCGGATAAACAGAAGGTGAATATCGGCATTGTCGGAGATATTTCCGATTCCTATCTCGGCGTGGGCATATATGCGCTCACGAATATGGACAGCTCCCGTTTTTCCATTTCATTTCTGGAGATGGAGGAGAAAGAGGCGCTGGCGGCGTTGGAGGCACGGAAAATTACAGGCTATGTCAAGGTGCCGCCTTCCTATATCAGCGGCATTATAAACGGGGAAAACGTGCCGGCAACATTTGTGACCTACGGCGGACCCGAGGGGTTCGGTTCGGTGATGACAGCAGAAATCACAGGCACGGTATCGGATCTTGTAACGGAATGCCAAAGGGCCATGTACGCCATGCAGGATTTAGCGCATGATGCGGGAGAAACTGAAGAATTATGGGATAAAGTGAAAACCATAAACATAGAATATATTGATTTTATTTTATCCCGCACAAGCATTTACGAGGTCGAAACGCTCGGCATCAGGGATGCAGTTTCTATGGGCGGATATTATATTTGCGGCATAATCATTTTCTTCCTTTTATTATGGGGGATTTCTGCCGGTAGGTTTTTTACCGGACGAAACCGTCGGGCGGATCGCCATTTTTTTGCACATGGAATGGGCGTGGGCAGGCAAATTCTCAGCGAATATTTTGCCTATTGTTTGATGACCTTCCTGACTGTTCTTCTCCTGTCTCTTGTGGCAGGGGCATTGGTAGCACGGCACGATTTCGGTATTCCCGAGCTTTTGGGACGTGGCTTTTTTGCTCCCTTAGGATTTGCCTTTGCAATGATTCCGGTTATTCTTATGCTTTCCGCCATGCAGTTTTTTCTTTATGAAACAACAGAGAATACGGTCAGCGCAATCCTCTTGCAGTTTTTGGCAGCAATCGGAATGGGATATATATGCGGTTGTCTTTATCCCACTACATTTTTTCCGGTGCCATTGCAAAAAATCGGGGCGGCTTTACCTGCCGGCGTAGGCTTTTCTTATTTACGGCAGAGTCTTTGCGGCATGCCGCGCATCACCGTGTGGTGCGGCGTTTTCGGATATACCGCACTCTTCCTTGTGGCGGCCATAGCCGTTCGAAAACACAAAATGGCAGGTGACTGCAGATGAAAAAAGTCAGACAAACAGCCCTTTGGTTTTTCATGACTTGCAAGCGGCTGTGCAGAAAGTACAGTTTTTTGGTTATTCTTTTGATGATTCCAATTTTGTTGCCCCTTGCCAATATGGCTATGCAGGGGGAAAGCGGTGTTTTGAAAATCGCCCTTTCTTATGAAGAGGAAGAAAATCCGGGCGCACAGGCCGTTGTTGAAAAACTGAAAAGCGAAAAAAGTGTTCTTTTATATACAGTGTATGAAACGCCCGAAAAAGCACAGGAGGCTGTGGAAAACGGGCAGGCAGATGGCGCATGGGTTTTTGCTGAAAATTTTAGCGAGGCGGTGCGGGCGCATGCCGAAAGAAGACGGAGTGCACCGCTGGTTACCGTTTTGGAGCGGGAAAGCACAGTGCCGCTGGGCCTTGCACGTGAAAAACTGTATGGCGCCGTGTATCCGCAAATTTCTTATGCAATATATGAGAACTTTGTGCAGAAATCGTTCTCAGCGGATGCGGCAGAAAAAGCGGAAAAGTATTATCTGGACACGGCGCACAGCCGAAGCGTAATTCAAACGGAAAAATTACACGAATCGAAATCGGCGGCAGAAACAAATTATCTTACAGCACCACTTCGGGGACTGCTTTCCGTTTTGATTCTTCTTATAAGTCTTGCATCGGCGCTGTATTATCTGGAGGACGACTGCCTCGGACGGTATGACCAATTACCCCGACCAAAGCGAATTCTGTCGGCAATCGGTATTTGCACGGCAGGTACCCTGATGGCCGGCGTGGCCGTTTTTCTGGCACTTTTCGTCAGCGGCATCCATACATCTTTTTGGCGGGAAGCGGCAGCAATGGCGCTTTATGTTCCGGCGGCGGCCGGTTTTGGCGTAGCTGTGGCGATGCTGTTTAAAAGCACGGTGCGATTCGGTGCCTGTATTCCTTTTATAATAATAGGAAGTATTGCATTGTCACCCATCTTCTTTCATGTCAAGACGCTTCCGCTGCTTCGTGTCCTTTTGCCGACAACATATTATCTGAAAGCAATACATGACATCCGATACCTTTTGTATATGGTGATTTACATTGTCTGTGTATTCGGATTTGCGGTCTGTATTTCTGCCTGCAAAAGCAAAATGAGAAAATCACTATAAAATTATAAAAGAATCACAATAAGACTAGAAAAGCAAAATGAAACCTGTTAAAATAATTGTATATTAGTGTAGACAGCAAGGTATACCCAGAATTAAAAATTTATTTAATATAAAAAAGGAGAGCAAAAAATGAAGGAAAGAAAACGGTACGAAAACCCGGACATCAAAGTTATCAGCATCCGTGAGAACAGCGACATTATTCAGACAAGTGGTGAAATTCTGAGTAAATTCGCAAACATTGCTAACGCACCTACCAGTGCACAGTCTATTGTAAACAGCAACAATAACATTCGTGGTCTGTTTCAGTAATTGCAGAAAGGAAGGAATAGTATAATGAAAAAGTTTAAGCTTTTAACTCTTACACTTTTAGTGCTCGCAATTTGCATGACTTCTGTTTCTGCAACAGCAGCACTCAACCCCGTAGGTACATATGAAGAAGGTATTGTTACAGTAACTGCCAGCGGTGAAGCCGGTGCAGCTGATGCAACAATCATCGCAACTCGCCAGGATGGCGAATTAGATTCTGCTCCCGCCACTTTCTCTGAAGCAGACATTCTGGCTTCTGTTGTTTACATTGACCAGTTCGATGCAGCAGCAGACATGAGCGTAAGCTTTGCTCCTGAACGTGTTGCAGAAGGCGACACAGTATCTGTATTTATGGCAGGCGCAGGCGCATCCGGTATTGAAATTGAAAACGTTTCTCTTGAAGAAGAAGAACCGGTTGACAGAACACTTGTTCTGACTCTCAACGGTGGTACTTTAGATCCCGCTGCTCCCGGTACATACCCCGAAGCAGGTTATGTTCTTCCCGAACCCACAAAGGCTGGCTTCACATTTGGCGGTTGGTACGCAAACGGTGAATTTACCGGTGATGCTGTTACCGAAATTGCTGCAGCAGAAGCTGCAATCGGTGGCGCAAAAACATTCTATGCAAAATGGTTAGAAAACGTTGCTTCCTTTGTATATGATTCCGGTTACTGTGCACCTGAAGAAGAAAGCGTAGAAGATGTTACTGGTGTTATCTCCGTAACAGTTTCTTTTGCAAGTCACATTGATAATGTTACAAATGCCGGTTTCTATGTATACCTGACAGGTGGTTTTAATGACAAGGTTGACATTAGTGGTGAATGCGCTGCATCTGACTTCTACACAGTTGTTTACGATATTCCTGAAGAAGAATTCGACACTACTATCATCTTCATGCCTTACGTTGTAACAGATGAAGGAACTGTATTCGGCACAGCACGTGAACTTACCGTTAATAGTGCATCTGCTCTCGGTGAACTCCAGTACTTAGGCACAATCGAAGATCTCGCAGCAGAACTTGCTTTAGATGCTGAATAATTTCTGAAAATTTTAGAGGACGGAACATTCCGTCCTCTTTTTTTATAAAAATTTAGAGAACACCCATGGCCAAAAGAAACGGGAATAAGGCCTTTTATTAAAATTCAAGTTGTTAATTATAGTAATATATATTTAATTGCAAATAAAAAGGTGCTGTAAATTTATTTACAGCACCTTTTTAGGGGATAGGAAAAAATGTTCAGAATGGACAAACTGAGCCAAAGCCGCAGGCTTTGGGATACCCGAAGCTGTACTTCGTCAAAGCAAAGTCCACACGCTACTTTTACCTAATCGGTAAAAATCCGCTTTGCTTCCTTGCTTTTCCTCCTCTCCAAAAGTCCGGTGGACTTTCCGGGGCCCCCGAAAGTCGCAAGACTTTAAGGGGAAAAGGAGTAACCGAGCGGAAAAGTGACTGTTTGCGAAAGCAAACGGAACATAAGCGAGAGTTGCGACGCCATCGAGCGGCGAAGTTTGTTTCATAGCAAAAAGGCATATATGCAAAGAAAAACTTCAAAAATTTGAAGTTTTTCTTCATTTTGTGAATAATGTTAGTTTTCTCGTTTCTGTTTTTATTGTGTTTTCTGCCTTTTTGCGGTCTGGACTTTTTTTGCAGCCCCTTATTTCTGTTTATATTTTAAATTGAATTATTCCGAAAAGAGAGGGGTGGAAAGATATCTGTCTCCCGTATCAGGCAGGAGAACCACAATGGTTTTGCCTTGGTTTTTCTCATCCCTTGCAAGCGTAACTGCAGCAGAAAGCGCTGCACCGGCAGAAATGCCTACAAGAAGTCCTTCTGTTTTTGCAAGAGAACGTGCGGCAAGATAGGCTTCTTCTTCTGTAACGGGCAAAACTTTGTCTAAAAGCGCCGTATTTAACACAGTCGGCACAAACCCTGCGCCAATGCCCTGGAGCCCGTGTGCGCCTTTTATTCCGCCGGAGAGAACAGGGGAACCGGCAGGCTCTACGCCGACGATTTGAATGGACGGATTTTTTTCTTTTAAAAAAGAACCTACGCCCGTAATCGTGCCGCCTGTGCCGATACCTGAAACGAATATATCAAGATTTCCATCCGTGTCTTCCCAGATTTCCGGACCCGTTCCGTCAAAGTGAGCCTTCGGGTTTGCAGGATTATCAAATTGTCCGGGAATAAAGCTATTGGGAATTTTCTCGGCAAGTTCCTCGGCTTTTCGGATTGCCCCGTCCATACCTTCCGCACCCGGTGTTAAAACAATTTCGGCGCCAAAGGCTTTTAAAAGTTTTTGCCTTTCCACGCTCATGGAATCAGGCATGGTTAAAATGATGCGGTACCCTCTTGGAGCAGATACGGCCGCAAGACCAATGCCTGTGTTTCCGCTTGTGGGTTCAATGATGACACTACCTTCTTTTAAAAGACCGGCCGCTTCTGCTTCTTCAATCATTTTGCGTGCCACCCTGTCTTTTGCACTGCCTGCAGGATTAAAAGATTCCATTTTGGCAAGTAGTGCTATGGATATATGATTCGCCTTTTCAAAAGCAGAAAGACGTACCAAGGGTGTTTTTCCAATGCATGCACTAATATTCGGATAAATTTTCATTTCATATACCTCATTTTATGGCTTTGTAAAGATTCATCATAATCTGTGCAACTTGCGCTCTTGTTGCAGTTTCCGAAAGTGCAAGAAGGCCATTGCCCATGCCGCTGATAATCTTTTTGCCTACGCACCATGTGGAGGCATCCTTAAGGTCTGAAGAAAGGTCGGCGTAATCGGTAAAACCGGCTGTAGTTCTTCTGTCCAGCGTCATATCCACTTTTTTGAATGCGCCAAATTTATAAGCGCAGAGCACCATTTCACCCCTCGTTACAGGTGCAGAGGGACTGAACATTGCCGTATCTCCAAAGGGAAGAAGCTTTTTCTCATAAGCCCAGGCAACATAGGGCGCATAATAGGCCGAGGCGTCGACGTCCAGATAGGGAAGGGCAGAAATGTCTGCTTCAATCGTTTTCCCTTTTGATTCATACAGTCTTCCCAAAACGGTAATAAACATTGCACGGGTCATGGTAATGTCCGGCGAGAAGGTGGTTTCGGTAGTGCCGTTAAAGAGCTTTAGCGAAACGGCAGAATTCACAACCTCTTTTGCCCAGTGATTTTCCATATCCGTAAAGGCAATAGGCGCCACGATGGGATTCTCCGTTTTACCCGGATCTTTTTCCGGATCTTCAGAAGGCTTATTTTCACCTGATGTGTTTTCTCCTTCAATGGGGTCATCTTCGCCTTCTACCTCAAGTGTAATTGCCGCCATACCGCCGCCGGAAAGAAAAGCATACAAGGTTGCCTTTCCGGGTGCTTTTGCCTTGACAAGTCCGCCTTCATTGACGCTTAAAACATTTCTGTTTGTATTTTCCCAGTAAATCGTACCGCTTTTTAAGGAAACAACGGGATCTAGCTCAATTTCATCGCCTACGGCAAGTGTTTCGGAAGGCGTTAAATTTATGTATGAGGCGCTGACATATCCTCGCACCCTGCCCACCTTCACTTCGTACCAATACGGGTTTTCCAGTACGTGCATACGGTCAGAGGAATCGGTACGGGTACCGCTTAAAACGGTGGCTTTCGCACCGCTTTCCAGTCTGCCAACCGTGTCGTGGAGGACGGAGGGGCCGGAACGGATATTTACGCCGCCGCCCGATGAGGTTCCTTCGATTGACGGGTAGGCTGAAAATGCAATTGTGGTTTTTTCTGCGGGCATATTCTTGAAGGTGGGGATATAAAATACCTTGGAATCTGCAAGCGTGCCGGCGGATTGATAGCCTGTAAATGTGGATTTGGACTGACCTGCCACGGCATATACATTCGTCATGTACTGGTGGGTATAAAGCGCATAGCCGGTGTCGGGCGCAACATTAAACCGTTCAAAATACATGGTGTTTTGCCCTTTGGAAATATAAAGCTCGCCAATCCAGATGGCACCGTTTATAATGGAAAGCTCAGGGGTAGTCCAGGGTCTGCCGTAGGATTTGCCGAGGCTCGCCCAATTGAGGCCGTTGGCGATTGGGTTTGCTCCGTCATTTGCACCGATATTATAGAAATTATAAAGACCTTCATACCCTTCATATGTACCCGAAACGCTGCCGGAAGGTTTGATGCCGATTTCCGTGCGGATTTTCGAGGCCAGATAATAGGGGCTGACCATGCTTTTTTCAGCAGCTTCCATAATCACTTCGCCGTAGGTTTTTTCTGTTTCCACCGTTTCGCCTTCGGCTGTTACATAGGTGATGAGCGCTTCATGCATAAAAGTACCTTTTAAAATCAGTTCAACGCCGTCAATAGTGTGATAATTCCGGTCATAGGAAAGGGCCTCGAACTGAAAAATATACGTTTCGTTGAGGAAGTTTGCCGGATTCATAAAGTAGTCCACCATAGCGGCAGAGGCAGAAACCCAGGTGGAAGCATCATGATATGTATAGGCGCCTGTTTCAGGATTATAATGGCCTTCACCCGTGTTTCGGAGAAGGGTATTATAATACTTTTCCACAAGGCTTTTCTTACCGGTTTCCGCTTTAACAACCTCCTGCCAGGAAAGACCCGTCGGCACGGCAACAAACATCCATTCGGGGTATTTTTCGTGCAGCGCTGTCAGCTTTTCCTGCCATGCGGTGGGAAAGGCGGAAAGCTCCGTTGTAAAAGAGTCAGTCGCCGCAAGGGCAGCTGCCGGCACGGTAAATAGTATAAGACTTAAGACCAGTGTAAAAATTCGTTTTATCATTGGTATTCTCTCCAATATTAAAAAGTTAAAAGGGGTATACTACTATACTCTATATCATATCGTTTATTGTTTTTCCTGTCAAGGCGCATGGCCGTTTTCTTAAAGGAAATACACAGATTTTTAACTGTTCTGTAACATTATCGGGGGAGAATTTTGGAATTGACAGAAAAGGGAAAATGTGGTATAGTATAAAAAGAATTAAGGAGGCGAATACAATGAGTGAATGTTCACACGATTGCTCCTCCTGCAGCTCGTCCTGCAGTGAGCGCACGGCTCCCCAGAGCTTTCTGGCGGATCCGCATCCCATGTCCAGCGTAAAGAAGGTTATCGGCATTGTCAGCGGTAAGGGTGGCGTAGGTAAATCCCTCGTTACAAGCCTTTTGGCAGTCGGTATGCAGAGAAAGGGTTATTCCGGCGCTATTCTCGATGCAGATATCACCGGTCCTTCCATCCCGAAAGCGTTTGGCATCAAAGAACGTGCAAAAGCCATTGAATCCGGTCTTTTGCCGGTTGTTACCAAAACGGGTATTGAAATTATGTCTTTAAATCTGCTTCTGGAAAACGATACGGACCCTGTGGTATGGCGTGGTCCGGTTATTGCAGGCACAGTCAAGCAGTTCTGGAGCGATGTAATCTGGGAAGATATTGATTATATGTTTGTAGATATGCCCCCGGGAACAGGCGATGTACCTCTCACGGTATATCAGTCCCTGCCTCTTGACGGCATTGTGGTTGTTACTTCTCCGCAGGAACTTGTAGGCATGATTGTAGGCAAGGCGGTTCGCATGGCAGAAATGCTTTCCATTCCCATTTTGGGCGTTGTGGAAAATATGTCTTACTTCGAATGCCCCGATTGCGGCGGCAAACATAGTATCTTCGGTGAGAGCCACGTAGAAGATTTTGCAAAAGAATACGGCATCGAAACAGTTGCCCGCATTCCTATGACCCCCGCACTTGCGGCGGCCTGTGACAAGGGTGAAATCGAAACGTTTGATGGGGATTATCTTGCCGCTTTAACGGATAAAATTGAAAAAACCGTTAAAATTGAAAAGTAAAAAAACAGGCTGTCACGCACGTGACGGCCTGTTCTTCTCTATTAAAGTATAAAGCGTCTCGATTGCATCATGGATTGTGCCCACACGGTCGATAAGACCGCAAGAAACCGCATCCTCGCCAAGAAGTACCGTTCCCATATCCCCTAAAAGCTCGCCCGTGGTGAGAATCATGCGGCGGAAATCCGCACTCGGCATTTTTGAATGTGCCGAAACGAAGCGGATAACCCGTTCTTGCATGCGGGTAAGATATGCGAAGGTCTGGGGTGCACCGATGACGGTGCCGCTTAAACGGATGGGATGGAGCGTCATAGAGGCGGTAGGGGAAATGAAGGAAACATCTGCCGAAACGGCAAGGGGGACCCCGATGCTGTGTCCGCCGCCAAGGACCAGAGAAACCGTTGGCTTTTTCATGCCGGCAATCATTTCCGAGATGGCAAGGCCGGCTTCCACATCGCCACCCATGGTGTTGAGCAGCAGTAAAAGGCCGTCTGCTTCCTCGCTTTCCTCGACGGCAACCAGTCGGGGCAGCACATGCTCGTATTTGGTCGTTTTATTCTGCGGCGGCAGAAGAATATGACCTTCAATCTGGCCGATAACCGTAAGGCAATGGATTTTTCCTTTGGGGGACTGAATCAGCGTGCTGCCGTCAGGCGGTGCAGCCGTGCTCGGGGTCTCAGGCGTCTTTTCCTCGTTTTCCATTTTGCACCTCCTTTATGCTATGTAAATGCACGGCAAAGGAATGCTTTGCCTGTGCGGACAAGATTAGTCGTTTCTGTTTGCCGGCAGTTTTTCTTTAAACAGAAGCGTAA
Organism: Clostridia bacterium; assembly: GCA_017436645.1. Classification (GTDB taxonomy): domain Bacteria; phylum Bacillota; class Clostridia; order UMGS1883; family UMGS1540; genus SIG447. The sequence continues at coordinate 47,012 of JAFSCR010000030.1, forward strand.
TGCTCCAAAGACCTGCAAGCCCTACCACGGAAAAAACGATACGGGCAAGAACCGAGGCCTGGCCGCCTAAAAGCGTGCCTAAAATGTCAACGCCAAACAAACCGATGGCACCCCAGTTCAGTGCCCCAAGGATTACAAGTACAAGTGCGGTGTTATCCAAAAAATCCAACTCCTTTATTTCGGCAACATGTAAAGTATTTTACGCTTGCCGTACTTGATTCCTTTCCCAGTTTGTGTATTTTTATTGAAAATAAACGAGGGAAAAATTGGTAAAATTGATTTTTTTTGAAAAATTAAAAAAAAGCCTTGCTTTTAGGAAAAAAATGTGTTATACTAGTTGACGTTACTGAAGACCAGGAGGTGAAACCATGCCTAACATTAAATCTGCAAAGAAAAGAGTTCTTGTAATTGAAAAGAAGACGCTGAGAAATCAGATGATTAAGTCTGCTCTGAAGACTGCAATCAAGCGTTTCGACGTAGCTCTGGGAAACAAGGATGTTGATGCTGCCAATGCTGCATTCCGTTTCGCAGTTAAGAAGCTGGACCAGGCTGTTGCTAAGGGCGTTCTGCATAAGAACACAGCTTCCCACAAAAAGTCTCAGATGGCGCTGAAGCTTAAAGCGATTGCCTAATTTTCTGAACAAAACAGCATTTCAATCAGCCATGGCCGAAGGCTTATGGTTGATTTGTTGTATTCGGATTTAGAAACACCCGGGGGTGAAAGCGTGAAAACAGCTATAGTTTCCGGCGGTGCCGGCGGCATAGGCAGTGCAATCTGCCGCCGATTTCAAAACGAAGGATATCATGTGATTATCGGGTACCATAAGTCCCGTGAAAAGGCAGAAGCGCTGGCGATAGAACTTGGCGGCACGGCGATGGAGCTTGATGTGACAAGTGCAGATTCTGTCGAGAATTTTGCCCGCAAGGTGGGCAGAGCGGATGTTCTCATCCATAATGCCGGCATTGCAGGGCAAAAGCTTTTTACCGAGATTACCGAGCAGGAATGGGACGAGATGTTCTCGGTGCATGCAAAAGGTGCATTCCTTTTATGCCGTGCATTTTTGCCCGGAATGATTCGTGAAAAAAGCGGAAGTATTGTAACGGTGGCATCTATGTGGGGGCAGGTCGGTGCATCCTGTGAGGTGCATTATTCCGCTGCTAAGGCGGCCCTGATCGGCATGACCCGAGCACTTGCAAAGGAAGTCGGCCCCAGTGGCATTCGGGTAAATTGTGTTTCACCCGGCGTTATTGATACGCCCATGATGGCAGGGTTTACGGAAGAAGATAAAAAAGCCCTCGCAGAGGAAACGCCTCTGGGAAGGCTGGGAACGCCTCAGGATGTGGCGGATGCCGTTTTTTATGCGGCTACCGCAGAATTTCTGACGGGACAAGTAATTGCGCCAAATGGTGGCTTTATCATTTAATTTTATCATATAAAAAAAGGCTGTTTAAAATCATTTTAAACAGCCTTTTTTAGTGTTTTATTTATTTATTTTGAATTGTATCTGTCGAAAGAATCATCATGCGAATGGATGCCACAATCGGCACGCCGAGAAGCATACCCCACGGTCCCCAGATACCACCGAAAAGAAGAACGGCAAAGATGACCCAGAAGGGGCTGATACCTACGGAATTTCCAATAATACGGGGCTGGATAACGTTGCCGTCAATCTGCCCGAGCACAATCTGGAAAAGAAGAAACCAGAGTGCCTTGATGGGCCCGAGAGAAATGGCGGCAATGAAGGTGACCACGCCGGCCGAAATGATAGGCCCGAAGAAGGGAATCATGTTTCCGACGCCTACGATAAGACCTAAAAGCCACGGATAGGGCGCTTTGAATACGATATAAAATACGGTAGAAATAATGCCCACTACCACCGCGTCAATTGCAAGCCCCGTAAAATAAGAATAGAACATATCGATAAGGCGACGGGAATAACGGGAAATAGTTTCCACACGGGTGGGGCGTGCAACAAGGCTCAGTGCTTTCTTTGCAATATCCTTGAGAGATTCTTTTTCCAAAATCGTATAAATGGAAATGATAATACCCGTAAACACGGAAACGAGAGAGCTGGCAATACCGCCCACGATATTTCCGGCCTTAAAAAGGACCTCTGTTTCCAGAAGATTTGTGAGGAACAGATTTGCCTTATCCAGCCATTCCTGTTTTTGCGGCAGGTTAACCGAATTGAAAATATCAAAGAAACGGGCAGAAATGATATCCCAGTTGGCAATAATGTCAGCAATGTTTCTGTAGATTGCTTCAATCAAATAACTGAGGAGGAAAAAGCAGGCAAATAAAAAAGCGGCATAAACAATTATAAGGGAAAGAAGCATGGAAAATTTCTGCACAATGGGAAGGCGGACTTTTTTAAACAGTTTATCAAGTTTCCCAACGGGTTTATGCAGAAAAAATGCAATAATACCGCCGATGACAAACGGGGTCAGAATATTTACAATCATGCTTAAATACCCCAGAATGCGGGGGAAATTATCAATAATCTTATAGCCGATGACGAACAGAAGGGCAAACCCCAGCGCACGCCACCAGGTGCCTGACATTTTTTGCATAAAAAAACCTCCCAGTTTATTCCTTATCTATAATGATAACATACTTTCTTTTTGCCGTCAAGTGGCTTTCCCGGCTATATCTGTCGTATTTACAAAAAAATCAAAAAACAGAGTATGTTTTACTTGACAAATGGGGAAGAACATGGTAAACTATATAAGATAAATCTTTAAGCACGATACAGAGAGATCGGCAAGATTGTAATAAAGAGCAGCCAATAGGCTGTTTTTGGTGCGTCTTGCCTTCGGAAGGGCGCTTTTTTGTTGCCCGGAAAGGAAATGACATGCGGGAAATTCTGGATATGTTTCATATGAATACCTCAAGCGACAGAAAAGAAGCGTTTATCCGTCGCTTTGCACCCCATTTTTCTCATTTTGACGATGTAACTATTATACCCGGCTTTTGCGATGTGCATGTGCATTTTCGTGAGCCGGGTTTTTCGTATAAAGAAACCATGCACACAGGCACCATGGCGGCGGCCCGTGGCGGCGTGACGGCGGCAGTTACCATGCCGAATCTTTCGCCCGTGCCGGATAGCTGTGCTTCTCTGGCGGTGCAAAAAGAAATCATAAATAAAGATGCGGTCATTTCCGTCTATCCCTTAGGCTCTATTACGAAAGGGCAGAGCGGGGAAGCACTTTCCGACATGGAGGAAATGGACGTTATCGGCTTTTCTGATGACGGACGGGGCGTGCAAAATGAAAGCATGATGCGCTCTGCCATGGAAAAAGCAAAAAAATGCGGCAAAATCATCGTAGCCCATTGTGAGGATAACAGTCTTCTCCACGGCGGCTACATTCATGACGGTGCATATGCCCGTGCCCACGGTCACCGTGGCATCTGTTCAGAGAGTGAATACGGCCCTATCGCCCGTGATATAAAGCTTTTAAAAGAAACCGGTGCAAAATACCACGTGTGCCATGTTTCTACCAAAGAAAGCGTGGAAATCATCCGCAACGCCAAGAAAGACGGCGTGAACATTACCTGTGAAACGGCACCCCACTACCTTATTTTAGATGACAGTTACCTTCAGGAGGACGGCCGGTTTAAAATGAATCCGCCCCTTCGAGGGAAGGAAGACAGGGAAGCACTTATGGAAGGCATTTTAGACGGCACCGTGGATATGATTGCCACCGACCATGCACCCCACTCGGCAGAGGAAAAGGGGAAAGGCCTTGAAAAAAGTGCATTCGGCATTGTGGGCATTGAAACTTCTTTTCAGGCAATGTACACCCACTTTGTAAAAACGGGCATTCTCTCCATGGAAAAGCTGATAGAGCTTATGTGCATAAATCCAAGGGCACGGTTCGCTATTCCTTTCGGCGAAGAATTTTCCCTCTGGAATCTTTCCGAGAAGGAAACCGTAACGGCGGAAAACCTCGTATCCATGGGCAAGGCAACACCGTTTTTGGGCGAAACGTTTGATGCAGTAAATTACCTTACCGTATGTGGCGGAAAGGTTGTATATGAGAAATAGGAGGAAATGAAAATGGCAAAAAGACAGGATCTCAAAAAAATCTTAATTATCGGTTCCGGCCCCATTGTTATCGGACAGGCGGCGGAATTTGACTATGCCGGCACACAGGCATGTCTGGCACTGAAGGAAGAGGGGTACGAAGTGGTTCTTTGTAACTCCAATCCTGCCACCATTATGACAGACACCACCATTGCAGACAAGGTTTATATGGAACCTTTGACCCTCGAGTATGTGGCAAAAATTCTGCGGTATGAACGCCCCGACGCTATTGTGCCCGGTATTGGCGGCCAGACGGGTTTAAACCTTGCCATGCAGCTTGAAAAGAAGGGCATCTTGAAGGAATGCGGCGTCGAGCTTTTGGGAACTACAAGCGAAAGCATTGAAAGAGCAGAGGACAGAGAACTCTTTAAAGAGCTTTGCCAGTCCATCGGCGAGCCTACCATCCCTTCCGAAATTACATATGATCTGGAAGAAGCCAAGAAAGCAGCGAAGGCCATCGGCTACCCTGTTGTTCTTCGTCCCGCCTTTACCTTGGGCGGTACGGGCGGCGGCTTTGCAAACGATGAAGCAGAACTCATTGAAATCGGCAAAAATGCCTTTAAGCTTTCTCCTGTGCATCAGGTGCTCATTGAAAAGAGCGTAAAAGGCTATAAGGAAATTGAATTTGAAGTTATGCGCGATGCAGATGACAATGCCATTACCATTTGCGGCATGGAAAACGTAGACCCCGTTGGCGTGCATACGGGTGACTCCATCGTTGTAGCACCGATCATGACCCTTTCTAAAGAAGACGAGAAAATGCTCAATGACAGCGCCATTAAGATTATCCGTGCCCTTAAGATTGAAGGCGGCTGTAACGTCCAGTTTGCGCTGGATCCCCACACAAGCGAATACTACCTCATCGAGGTAAACCCCCGTGTGTCCCGTTCCTCCGCGCTTGCCTCCAAGGCCAGCGGCTATCCCATTGCCCGTGTTACGGCAAAAATTGCGGTGGGCATGCGCCTTTCCGATATTCAGATTGCAAATACCACGGCGGCAAAGGAACCGAGCCTTGACTACGTTATTGCCAAGTTCCCCCGTTTCCCCTTCGATAAATTTGCATCTGCACCCAACACATTAGGCACACAGATGAAGGCAACAGGTGAGGTTATGGGTATCGGCTCGTGCCTTGAGGAATGTTTCCTCAAATCCGTTCGCTCTCTTGAAACGGGTGCATACCATTTCCACCTGCCGAAGTTTGACGGGAAAACGAAAGCAGAACTTCTTAGCTATATTTCCGAATTTAAGGATGATAATATCTTTGCCATTGCAGAGCTGATGCGCCTCGGCACCTCCGTTGAAGAGCTTTATGACGTAACAAAGATTACGCCCTTCTTCCTCGAATCTGTAAAGCGGATTGTGGAGATGGAAAAGGAAATCGCCGCAAAGCCCGGATGCGTGGAAACACTCAAAGCTGCAAAGAAAATGGGCTTTGGCGATAAATTTATTGCAAAGCTCTGGAATATGGCGGAAATTGAAGTATTTAACATGAGAAAACAGGAAAATATTTTCCCTGTATATAAAATGGTGGATACGTTCCACACGGATGCATACATTCCCTACTTCTATTCCACCTACACGGGCGAAAATGCTTCCCGCCTGACAGACCGGAAGAAAATTGTGGTTCTCGGTGCAGGCCCTATCCGTATCGGTCAGGGCGTAGAGTTTGACTATTCTACCGTCCATGCCGTAACTACCATTAAAAACTCCGGCTATGAAGCCATTATTATCAATAACAACCCCGAAACGGTTTCCACCGACTACACTACGGCAGACAAGCTCTATTTTGAACCCCTTTGCACAGAAGATGTTATGAACATTTTAGAGTTTGAAAAGCCGGAAGGCGTTATCGCATCACTTGGCGGCCAGACAGCTATCAATCTCGCCGAACCCCTTCGTGATCGTGGCGTTAAGATTATCGGTACGGACTGTGATGCCATTGAGCGTGCCGAAAACCGTGACAGTTTCGAAAAAATTCTTGAAGAACTGGAGATTCCCCAGCCGAAGGGCAGAGCCGTTACAAATATTGAGGACGGCATCCGTGCCGCTGAGGAAATCGGCTATCCCGTTTTGGTTCGCCCCAGCTTCGTTTTAGGCGGCAGAGCCATGCAGATTGTTGCAAAGGAAGAGCATTTAAGACAGTATCTGAAAACGGCGGTTGAAATTGACGAGGACAAGCCCGTTCTTGTTGATAAATACATCCAAGGCAGAGAAGTTGAGGTTGATGCAATCTGCGACGGACGTGATGTGTTTGTTCCCGGTATTATGGAACTTGTTGAGAGAACAGGTGTTCATAGCGGTGACTCCATAAGCGTATACCCCACCTTCAGCGTATCCGATAAGGTAAAAGGCACCATTTTGGGATATGCAAAGAAACTGGGTCTTGGCATCGGCATTATCGGTCTTTACAATATTCAGTTTATCGTAGATGAAAAGGATGATGTTTATATCATCGAAGTAAATCCCCGCTCGTCAAGAACGGTTCCCTTCCTTTCCAAGGCAACAGGCTATAGCCTTGCAGATATTGCAACGGAAGTTATCCTCGGCAGAAGCCTCAAGGAACAGGGCATCTTCGATTTATATTCGGAAGAAAAGAAGCGGTACTATGTAAAGGTACCGGTATTCTCCTCCAATAAAATCCGTGGTCTGGATGCATATCTCTCACCGGAAATGAAGTCCACCGGTGAAGCTATCGGTTATGATGATAAGTTAAACCGTGCCCTTTATAAGGCGCTGCAGGCATCCGGCATGCATCTCCAAAATTACGGCACCGTTTTGGTAACCCTTGCGGACGAGGATAAGGAAGAAGCGCTTCCCATGATTCGCCGTTTTTACGATATGGGCTTTAACATTGAAGCCACAATCGGCACGGCAGATTTCTTAAAAGAACACGGCATCAGAACAAAAGTGCTCAGAAAGCTTTCCGAAGGCAGCACAGAGATACTCGATGCCATCCGTGCAGGCTATGTAAGCTATGTGATTAATACACGTGCAATCCTGTCCGGTGTTCACTATGAAGACGGCGTTGAAATCAGAAGAACGGCAAATGAAAATAACGTAACACTCTTTACGTCCCTTGATACCGTAAGAGTTCTTCTCGATGTTCTGGAAGAAATCACACTTACAATCTCCACCATTGACGCCTAAAGGAGTAGCCATGAAACAGGGATTATTTGAAATTATAGAAAATACACCGCTTACAAAAGACGTATATAAAATGCGTCTTTTGGGCGATACTTCGGCCATTACCGCACCCGGCCAGTTTGTCAATATTAAACTAGATGGTCTGTTCCTCCGCCGCCCCATTTCCGTTTGTGACGTGGAGGGAAACGTACTCACCATTCTTTATAAAGTGGTCGGTCGGGGCACGGAAGAAATGGCAAAAATGGAAAGCGGAACGCTCGATATACTAACGGGCCTCGGCAACGGATATAATACGGCGCCTTCGGGAGATGCTCCCCTTCTTCTCGGTGGTGGTGTTGGCGTGCCTCCCATGTTTATGCTTTGCAAAAAGCTTCTTTCCGAGGGGAAAAAGGTCAGAGTTGTCCTCGGCTTTAATACCAAAGATGAAGTCTTTTATGAAGATGAATTCCGCACTATAGGGGCAGAAGTCACGGTTACCACGGTAGACGGTTCCTACGGTGAGAAAGGCTTTGTAACCGATGCCCTTGGGGAAGGATACACCTATTTTTACACCTGCGGACCCGAGCCTATGCTGAAAGCCGTATTTCATGCTGCAAAAACAGACGGACAGCTCAGCTTTGAAGAAAGAATGGGTTGCGGCTTTGGCGCTTGTATGGGATGCTCCTGCAAGACCATTTACGGGAACAAAAGAATCTGCAAGGAAGGCCCCGTGCTTTTGAAGGAGGAGATTTTATGGTAAACACAAAGGTTACACTTTGCGGCATAGAACTGGATAATCCCATAATTCCTGCCAGCGGCACCTTCGGCTTCGGGTACGAATTTGCAGAAATTTATGATATTAATTGCCTCGGCACGTTTTCCTTTAAAGGCACCACGAAGGAACCGAGGTTCGGAAACCCCACCCCCAGAATTGCAGAATGCACGAGTGGTATGATTAACGCCGTGGGTCTGCAGAACCCGGGCGTTGACAAAGTAATTGCCGAAGAACTTCCCAAAATGGAGAAGGTTTTTCATAAAAAAGTAATGGCGAATATCAGCGGTTTTTCCGTTGATGAATACGTCCACTGTGCAGAAAAGCTGGATGCCGAGCCTTCGGTCGGCTGGCTGGAAATTAACGTCAGCTGCCCCAACGTCCACGGCGGCGGTATGAGCTTTGGCACAGAGCCCGGGGCGGCGGCAGAGGTAACGGCGGCGGTGAAGGCAAAAACAAAAAAACCCGTAATCATTAAGCTTTCGCCAAATGTTACCGATATTGTATCCATTGCCCGTGCCTGCGAAGAGGCAGGTGCGGACGGCATAAGCCTTATAAACACCCTCCTCGGGATGCGAATTAATCTCAAAACCGGAAGGCCCGTGATTGCAAACAAAATGGGCGGTTTTTCCGGTGCGGCCATTTTCCCTGTGGCACTTCGCATGGTGTATCAGGTGGCAAACGCCGTAAAGATTCCCGTTGTTGGTATGGGCGGCGTGGAAAAAGCAGAAGATGTTATTGAAATGATGATGGCGGGGGCCACGGCTGTGGAGGTCGGTGCGGCAAACCTTGTAAATCCCTTTGCTTGCCGTGATATTATAAATGATTTACCTTCCGTTATGGAAAAATATAAAATCAGTGCACTTTCCGACATTATCGGCTGTGCAAAATAGAAAGGAAGCGAGAAAAATGGGAAAAGACGTAATCATCGCCTGTGATTTTGACAGTGCGGAAAAATGCCTTGCATTTTTGGACAAGTTCGAAGGAGAAAAGCCTTTCGTAAAAATCGGCATGGAACTTTTCTATGGTGCAGGCCCCGATATTGTGCGGCAGATTAAAGAAAGAGGGCACAAAATTTTCCTCGATTTGAAACTGCATGATATTCCCAACACCGTAAAAAAATCCATGGCAGTTTTATCAAAACTCGATGTGGATATGACGAATCTGCACGCCTCGGGCACCATCCCCATGATGGAAGCGGCCATTGAAGGCCTGACCCGTCCCGACGGCACACGCCCCATTCTCATTGCCGTAACCCAGCTGACGAGTACGGACGAAGAACACATGAAAAATGATCTTCTTATCCATGAACCCATTGACAAAGTGGTTATGCACTATGCAGAGAATGCGAAAAAAGCAGGACTTGACGGCGTTGTATGCTCTCCCCTTGAAGCAGGTAAAGTGCATTCCGTTTGCGGCGAAGGCTTTGTAACCGTAACCCCCGGCGTCCGCTTCCGGGATGGGGACGTAGGCGACCAAAAACGTATTACAACACCGGAAGGCGCAAAGGCACTCGGTTCCGATTATATTGTTGTGGGAAGACCCATCACGGCGGCAGAAGACCCCGTGGCAGCATACCGCCGCTGCATGAAAGAATTTGTTGGTTAAAGGAAAGGAGAAAAGTACTATGGAAAAAAGAATTGCAAAAGATTTACTTTCAATTAAAGCTGTTTTCTTCAGACCCGACGAGCCCTTCACCTGGGCAAGCGGTATTAAGAGCCCGGTTTACTGCGATAACCGCCTGACCTTAACGGCACCCAAGGTTCGTACAGACGTTGAGGAAGGTCTTGCCGAGCTTATTAAAACACATTATCCCGAGGCAGAAGTTTTAATGGGTACTTCCACCGCCGGCATTGCCCACGCCGCAATCACCGCACATATTCTCGATATGCCCATGGGATATGTCCGTGCAGGGAAGAAGGACCACGGCAGACAGAATCAGATTGAAGGCCGACTTGAAAAAGGCCAGAAGGTTGTCGTTGTAGAAGACCTGATTTCCACAGGCGGCAGTGTTCTTGAGGTTGTAGAAGTGCTTCGTGAGGCAGGCGCCGATGTTTTAGGTGTTGTGAGCATCTTTACCTACGGTATGGCAAAAGGTGTAAAGCGTCTTGAAGAAGCAAACGTAAAGAACATTTCCCTTACAAACTTTGATGTTATTGCAGAGATTGCCGCTGAGGAAGGCTACATCCGTCCCGAAGATGTTGCACGCCTCATTGCATTTCGAAATAATCCTTCCGATGAATCCTGGATTGGCGGAGGTAAATAAAATGAAAAGAAGTGTAATTGATATACTGGACCTGTCAACGGCGGAAATCGATGCACTGCTTTCCACTGCCGAAGATATTATGGACCATCCCGAAAAGTATGCGGAAAAATGTCACGGCAAAAAACTGGCGACCCTCTTTTTTGAGCCTTCCACAAGAACACGCCTTAGCTTTGAAGCGGCCATGATGGAGCTAGGCGGCAATGTTTTAGGCTTTTCAGAAGCCAGCAGTTCTTCCGCATCAAAAGGGGAGAGCATGGCGGACACAGCAAAGGTCCTTTCCTGTTATGCCGATATTATGGCAATTCGTCACCCTATGGCGGGTGCACCGTTTGTAGCGGCGCAAAACGCTTCCGTACCCGTTATAAATGCCGGAGACGGCGGACATGCCCATCCCACCCAGACCCTTGCAGACCTTCTCACCATTAAACGTAAAAAAGGCACCCTTGAAAACCTTACCATCGGTTTTTGCGGTGACCTGAAGTACGGCAGAACGGTACATTCTTTAATTGCGGCGCTTTCAAGATATAAGGGAACGAAGGTTGTCCTCATTTCGCCGAAAGAACTGGCACTGCCGAGTTATGTAAAATATGAAAATATGGAACCGGCAGGCGTACCGTATACGGAAACGACGGACCTTGAATCTGCCCTTCCCGAGCTTGATATTTTATATATGACCCGTATCCAGAGAGAGCGGTTCCCCGATCCGTATGAATATGAGCGCCTGAAAGACAGTTATATTCTGACGGCGGAGAAAATGGAAAGGGCAAAAGATGATGCAATCGTCATGCATCCCTTGCCCCGTGTGAACGAAATCAGTGTGGCGGTGGATAAAGATGACCGTGCATGTTATTTTCTTCAGGTGCTGTGCGGCAAATTTATGCGGATGGCACTTATCTTAAAGCTTCTGGAAAGCGCAAAGGAGGATATTGTACCTGCAGAGAACGGCATTGTACGGGAGGATGTTATGTGTAAGAACCCTGCCTGTATCACGGCAAAAGAACAGGAGCTTGTGCAGAAATTCCGTCTCGTTAATGCGGAGAATAAAATTTACCGCTGTATTTACTGCGAAGAAAAAGTGCAGTTATCATAAGCCAATAAAAAAAGACTTGCTTTGCAAGTCTTTTTTTTTATTGGTAAATTTTATTTTCTATACCGATAGGTCGGCACAACAGACGCCAGAATTTCTTTAATCTTTTCAGCACTTTCGTCTGAAACTTTTTCAAGGGCACGAAGCTTTTCATTTAAAGTTTCTGTGCTGATTTTAACTTGTTTACCGACGAAAATTTTACTGTGTGCTGTTTTCTCAAGGCCTTCCTCCGCCATCAGTATTTCCTCATAAAGCTTTTCACCGGGACGAAGACCGGTAAATTGGATGGGGATATCCACATCGGGTTTTAGCCCTGAAAGGTGAATCATTTTCCGTGCAAGGTCATAAATCTTGACGGGTTTCCCCATGTCAAGCACAAAAATTTCACCGCCTTTGGCGTAGGCCGCCGCCTGCAGTACAAGCTGTGCTGCTTCGGGGATTGTCATAAAGAAACGGGTGATTTCAGGGTCGGTAACCGTAACGGGGCCGCCGGCAGCAATCTGCTTTTTAAAGCGGGGAATTACAGAACCGTTAGAGCCGAGAACATTGCCGAACCGAACGGCTACAAAATCTGTTTCGCATGTATCTTCAAAGGATTCCACAATCATTTCACACATACGTTTTGTTGCGCCCATGACGTTTGTGGGATTTACCGCCTTGTCAGTAGAAATCATCACGAATCTGCGTGCACCGTATTTCTTGGCACAAAGGGCAGTATTGTAGGTGCCGAATACGTTATTCTTAATTGCTTCTCCGGGACTGTATTCCATAAGCGGCACGTGTTTATGGGCTGCAGCGTGGAATACGATTTCCGGACGGTAATGATCAAAAATCTGTTCCATACGCTTTTGGTCTCTGACAGAAGCGATGAGAACGCTGATTTTTTGCGACGGGAACTTTTCTTCCAAATCATTTTGCAGTTCATAAGTGGTATTCTCATAAACGTCCAGAATAATGAGATGCTCCGGTCGGTATTTTATAATCTGCCGGCAAAGCTCGGAACCGATGCTGCCGCCGCCCCCGGTAACCAGAACGACTTTTCCGAATATATCCTGCTGAATAAGCTGGTTATCCAAAACAATGGGATCACGGTCCAGAAGGTCTTCAATATCCAGTTCACGGATTCTTTTGAGCGGGTCGGACCCAAGAAGCAGCTGCTCCATACCATGCACAACCTTTACTTTTTTGCCGGTGGAGCTGCATATATCCAAGATTTCCGTTTTGTCTTTGGAAGGAAGGTTACAAATGGCAAAAACAATTTCCTCAACCTTTTTCTCTTCGCAAATACGGACGATATCATTTCGGGTGCCAAGCACATGTGCACCGTATATCCGCTGTCTTGCCTTCTGCGGATTATCGTCAACGAGGCCGACTACCGTATAGTGCAGGCGGTCGTTTTCCGCAATGCTCCGAAGAAGCGTTACGGCAAGGTTGCCTGCGCCAACGACAAGGATTCGTGTGCCATCCCCGACAAAAGAGGCTGTCTGCAGTTTGCAGACAAGACGGACTGCGTAGCGAATAAAACAAATAAGTGCAGATGCACTGAACAGTGCTGCAAGGGTAATTTTAAAATGCAGCACTTTAAACACAAATATGTTTAGGAGAAATGAAACGGTACTGGCCAAAAAGCAGGAAAGCAGAAGGGTAAAATGTTCCTTAACACCTGCATATAGCCAGTCCACCTGATAAAGATGTGCCAGTAACAAGACGAAAACAAAAATAAACGTACTGGTTACAATAAGCGGCAACGCTTTCAAAAAAACATGATGAAACTCTGCCGAAGCAGAAACAATTAATGCCAGAATCATGGCATAGGACATAAAACAAACTAAGATGTCAGCTAAACAAAGATGTCGGTTTTTAATATGCAATTTTATCATATTTTTCACCGCCAAAGTAAGGTTTTAGCATCTGCATTGCAGTGCCGGAAAAAAGCGCTTCGGCTTTTTTCGGAAATTTTTTGTTTGCTTTTGTAAATGCGATTTGTATGTCACAGTTTCGCACGGCCATATTATGCATGTCACTTCCGACGATGCAAGGCGCAGCTTCGGAAAGAAGACGGCCGACAAAGCGGCGCCCCGAAAAAGAACGAAACCGTGCGGCGTTAATCTGGTACGTTATGGCCAGCCCATGAAAGTCTGATAACATTTTTTCCGCATGCAAATAACGGTCAATGTGTGCCACAATCGGGCGAAACCCTCGAACAATCAATGAGTGTAACCATTCACTCCAATAAGGGTTGTATGGGGCTGACAGGGGGAATTCTACCAAAATATATGGGGTTTCTTCCAGACAGAGCGCTTTGAGCGCATCGTGCCTTGTAATGTCATGGTCTAAAAAAACTTCGGCGCCTAAAATAAGCTTGGGAAAAGAAAGCGAGGCTTTTTCCATTTCTGCTGAAAGTGCCCTGTAGCTTTCTTGCCGTTTTTTTATAAAATGAGCAATTGCATCTTCCTGATGCAAAACTACATGCGGTGTAGCGCCGCAAAGGCGGACACCCTGCTTATAAGCATCTGCAAGCATCCTGATGCTTTCTTCCGCTTTTTTAGGTCCGTCATCAATGCCGGGGAGAACGTGGGTATGCAAATCAATCATGCATTCATCACTTCTTCTTCTTTTCTTCTACTTCATCACCGTAACGGTAGTTGTAGCCGTACTTATAGCTGTAACGGTACCCGTATTTATATTTATAACCGTGCTTGCCTCGTTTGTAATAGCTGTAACGGGCTGCACGCTCGTTGCAGTCAACCATTACAACACCGAGAATTTTTGCATCTGCAATTTTGAGGTTTTCCATTGTTTCGTCCAGAAGATCGTAGGTTGTATAATTTTCACGAACAATAACAATGGCGCCCGTGCTGTACTTGGTAACGATGAGCGCATCCGTAACAACGGTGACGGGAGGTGTGTCAATAAAGATGTAATCGTAGGACTTGCGAAGCGTAGCTAAAAGCGCAGCAAATTCCTCTGTTTCCAGAAGTTCTGCAGGGTTTGGCGGAATGGCACCGGCCGTCAGGCAATCCAAGTTTTCACGTACGTTATGTTTAATTGTTTTTTCCAGTTCTGAAAAACCGCAAAGTACATTGGAAAGACCGTCCGTTCTTTCCAGCCCTAAATACTTGTGCACTCTTGCTTTTCGAAGGTCAGCATCTATGAGGATTACTCTTGCACCCATCTGTGCAAAGGTGATGGCAAGGTTTATGGAAGTTGTGGTTTTACCTTCATTCGGAGAGGAACTTGTAACAACAATTACTTTTCCGCCTTCCGATTTCGGCATGGAGAACATAATATTTGTACGGATGGATTTATAAGTTTCAATGGTGTTAAAATCTGTCTGGTCTGTCAGAACAAAATTGATTTCATGGTCATTTTTTACTTTAGCCATTTTCATGCACCTCCCTTACTGACTGATGTTGCCCAAGATAGATACATCGTATCGTTTGGCAACATCTTCGCCTTTGTGCACTTTTTTATCAAACAAATTCAAAAGAAATGCGATTACAGCACCCAGGAAGGCACCAATGGCGAACCCGAGAACGGTTTTCCGGCCTGTGCCCGGATCTACCAGCGTACCTACGCTGTTAATTTCGTCAATAATTTCAACGGCACCGCCATTGAGAACACTCTGCAGCTTGCCCGGCGCTTTTTGCATAATTGTGGATGCAATGGCACCGGCGTCTTCAGCAGAGGTGGCTTTGACGGAAATGGTAAGAAGCTCTGTTTCGTTCACGGAGTTAATTGTGAGCATGGATTTGATTTCTTTCCAGGTGTATTTGGACCCGGTTGCCTCACTGACATCCGTCAAAAAAGAACGGGACTTTAAAATTTCAATATAACTGTTAATAAGAGAACGGGAGGTGGAAATGTCACTTCCGGAAATTACGCCCTCAATGCTCTGCTCGGTACGGTTGCGGACATAAAGCATGCCGTCTGCCACATATTGGTCGTCGGTAAAATACACGGTTTTCACCAAAAATAGTGTTGCCATAAGGCAGGCCAGCGTGATAATCAAAAATTTGTTAAGCCAAAATATACGCAAAATGTCGGTTACAGCCAGATCTTTTGCTTGTTCGTTCATATTCCATCCTCCTAAAAATACTATTATAACCTTATTAATTCTATCACAGACAAAAGACAATGTCAACATTAAATTGTGCTTTCGGGGCGAGTTTTTTGTGGAAAAGTACTTGCAAGATTCGTTTGGGTGTGGTATACTGAATAAAAAAAAGGAGTTCTTTTGAAAATGGCCGAAAACGCTGAAAAACCAAAGGGAATAAAGAAGAAGCTGGAAAACTTTTGGTATCATCATCAAATTGCAACCTTGGTTACTGTGTTTATTGTCTGCAGTGCCATTTTTCTGACGGTGGATTATCTGAGGAAACAGGATCCTGACATGGTTCTGACTTACGTAGGAGCGGAATTTGGGGATAAGACCCAGTTTATCCGTGCAGAGGACGACCTTCTTGCGGTTGTGGGCGATATAAACGGTGACGGAAAAAAGAAAATGAATTACCGCATGATTGTCATACGGGAGGACTGGACGACCTATGACGTGGACAAAGAACAGCACTTTAATTATTCCTTTATTGATAAAAATGTGCGCCTCTATGTTATAGAAGAACGGTTTTTTGAGCAAAAGAAAATATTCTTTGAACCGCTGGAAGGCATTTTGCCTGACGAGTTTCTCAAAGAGGGACTTAAAAACGATGAGGGTCAGGTTTGTGCAGTGCCTCTTGCAGGCAGCGAAGTGGCAGAGAAAATGGATTTCGCAAGACCCGGTCTGTATGTGGGCATAAAGCGCATGATTGATACGGAAAAGCACGAGAAACTGGTGCCGGCCCAGTTTGAAAAGTCCAAAGACCTGATTCGTTACATTGTAACGGGGGAGAAATAAAAAAACAGTAAAGAAAGCACAAAAAGTGCTTTCTTTTTTTGTGCGGATGCTTGACTTTTGTGGAAAAATATAGTATAATCGAAGTCAAATGCGATTATTTTTTGCCAAAAGCAAAAATGAGAGTACATAGGAGGTATTTTTCATGAAAGTACAATTTACTGAAACCGTGCTGCGTGACGCAAACCAGTCCCTTATTGCAACCCGTTTGCCGTTTGATAAGTACGCCCCCATCCTGGAAACGATGGACAAGGCCGGCTTTTACTCGGTAGAATGCTGGGGCGGTGCAACATTTGATTCCTGTCTGCGTTTTCTCGATGAGGATCCCTGGGAACGTCTTCGCAAAATTAAAGAAAAGTTGCCGAACACGAAGCTCCAGATGCTTCTCCGCGGCCAGAATCTTTTGGGGTACAAGCATTATCCCGATGATGTTGTAAGAAAGTTCATTCAGCACTCCGTGTCCAACGGTATTGACATTATCCGTATCTTTGACGCTCTCAACGACCTTCGCAACATCCGTGTTGCCGTTGAAGAAACCAACAAATGCGGCGCACTCGCTTCCGGTGCGATTTCCTATACCACAAGCCCTGTGCATACCCTTGAAAACTATGCAAAGCTTGCAAAGGAAATGGAAGAAATGGGCGTTGGCTCCATCTGTGTAAAAGACATGGCAGGTGTTATGAGCCCTCAGGAAGCTTATGACCTTGTAAAGGCAATCAAGAGCGCTGTTAAGGTTCCCGTTGTTGTGCATACACATTGCACCACAGGTCTTGCATTTATGACTTATATGAAGGCTATCGAAGCCGGTGCAGACGTTGTAGATACTGCAATTTCCTGCTTCTCCGGCGGTACAAGCCAGCCTGCAACAGAAACACTCGTATATGCAATGCGTCAGGCAGGCTACGAAGTAGACGTTAACGATAAGTGCCTTAAGGAAATCAACGATTTCTTCAAGCCTATCCGTAACGAATATCTCGAAAGCGGTCTTTTAGAACCCACCGTTTTGGCAACCGATACAAATGCGCTGAACTACCAGATTCCCGGCGGTATGCTTTCTAACCTCATTTCCCAGCTGAAGGCACAGAATGCGCTTGACCGTCTCGATGAAGTTTTAATTGAAACCCCGAAGGTACGTAAGGACCTTGGCTATCCGCCGCTCGTAACACCCATGAGCCAGATGGTTGGTGTACAGGCTGCAACAAACGTTCTTATCGGCGAACGCTATAAGAACATCAGTAAGGAAGTTAAGGCATATCTCCGTGGTGAATACGGTCAGGCTCCCGGCGAAGTCGATAAAGAGCTTATAAAGAAAGCCCTTGGCGACGAAGCACCCGTAACCTGCCGCTTTGCAGATACTTTGGAAGATGCTTTCGAAAAGACAAAAGCAGAACTCGGCGACAAGGCAAAATGTGATGAAGATGTTCTTTCTTACATTGCATTCCCTCAGGTTTACGAAAAGTTCAATGAAAAACGTCAGGCAAAACTGGAAAACCGTGCAAAGTACACCATCGAAGAAATGTAATTACGGAAGTAAGAAAGGATTTTGAAAATGGTTATCATGTCAACTCTTATTAATGCGATTGTCTGCATGGCGGTTGTTTTCGCTGTTCTCATTGTTCTGATGCTTTTCATTTCTGTAATGAGTAAGCTGATGAAAAAAGAAGAAGCACCTGCCCCTGCGGCAGCATCTGCAGCTCCTGCACAAGCTCCCATGGCAGCCCGTGGCAGCTGCGGCGAAGTAAAGCTCTTTGACGTGCCCGATAAAACGGCAGCACAGCTTATGGCAATTACGGCAGATAAGCTCGGCAAACCTTTAAACACACTGCGCTTTGTTTCTATTAAAGAAGTGAAATAAGAGAAAGGAAGAAATAAAATGGGAATTTATAAAATCACATTAAACGGAAAAACATATGAAGTAGAAGTAAAAGAAGGCGAAGCCATTGTAGCTGCAGAATACGAAGCTGCAGCACCCGTAGCCGCCCCTGTAGCCGCTCCCGCAGCACCTGCAGCACCTCAGGCTGCACCTGCACCTACTGCCGCTCCCGCAGTAACAGGCAGTGGCGAAGTTGTTTCTTCTCCTCTTCCCGGCACCGTTCTTGACATTAAGGTAGCCCAGGGCGCAGCCGTTAAGGCCGGCCAGCTTCTCGTTATTATCGAAGCTATGAAAATGGAAAATGAAATTTTAGCACCGAAGGATGGCACTGTTTCTCAGATTGTTGCCTCCAAGGGCGCATCCGTTGAAAGCGGCGCTCCCCTCCTTGTAATTGCATAAGGAGGACAACCTGATGAAGATTTTAGATGTACTTCAAAAACTCTGGGAAACTTCCGGCATTGCGCAGATTGCGGCACAGTTTTCAAGCGACGGTGTTTTACAGCTTATTATGATTGCGCTTGCCTGCGTACTGCTTTATCTCGGTATTGTAAAGAAGTTTGAACCCCTTCTTTTAGTTGGTATTGCATTTGGTATGCTGCTTACAAACCTGCCCCTCTCCGGCGTGTTTACGCCTGAGTACTGGAACACGGCAGGGGATATTGATTATGCAGAAGTCCTCCGTCACGGCGGTCTTTTGGATATTCTGTATATTGGCGTTAAAACGGGTCTTTATCCGTCGCTTATCTTCCTTGGAGTTGGTGCTATGACGGACTTTGGCCCCATGATTGCAAACCCCAAGTCCATGCTCATGGGCGCAGGCGCACAGTTTGGCATTTCCTTCGCACTGGTTATGGCAATTCCGTTCTTTGCACCTGAAGTAGCCGCTTCCATTGCGATTATCGGCGGTGCTGACGGCCCTACAGCCATCTGGCTGACGAAAACCCTTGCACCCCATATGCTTGCACCCATCGCTATTGCAGCATATTCCTATATGGCACTCATTCCCCTCATTCAGCCTCCCATTATGAAGCTGATGACCACGAAAAAAGAACGGGGAATCAAAATGGAACAGCTCCGTCCCGTTTCCAAAACGGAAAAGATTGTGTTCCCCATTATGGTTACCATCGTAACCTGTCTCGTTCTGCCCTCTGTTGCGCCCCTTCTCGGTTGCCTCATGCTTGGTAACCTCCTGAAGGAATGCGGCGTTACGGACCGTCTTTCCGATACCGCACAGAACAACCTCATGAACATTGTTACAATCTTCCTGAGTGTTTCCGTAGGTGCTACCGCACGTTATGACACATTCCTTAAGACTGATACACTCCTCATTATTGTGCTTGGTCTTACGGCATTCTGCTTTGCAACCTTCGGCGGTCTTCTCGTTGGTAAGATTATGTGTAAGCTTTCCGGCGGTAAGATTAACCCCCTTATCGGTTCTGCAGGCGTTTCCGCCGTTCCTATGGCGGCACGCGTATCTCAGAGCGTAGGGCAGAAAGCAAACCCCTCCAACTTCCTTCTCATGCATGCCATGGGTCCCAACGTTGCAGGTGTTATCGGTTCTGCTGTTGCGGCCGGATTCCTTCTCGCCGTATTTGGTGGCTGATAGAAAATATAAAAGGCACGGTTTTAAACCGTGCCTTTTTTGTATGCTTATTTACGTAATTTCCGGCAATATTGTGTGCAAAGCTTGTCCGTACATTCTGAACATCTGAGCGCCATATTGCTGTTTTCCCAGAACCGCTCGGGATAGGTAAAGACGCATACTTCCCAGATGATAAAGATAATAACGGAGAGACCAAAGAGGGACCAGGAGAAAAAGCTGTTTACCATAATCAGGGGAGAGAACATCATGAGGTGGTCCCAGTTAAATATGCGGCAGGTGGTGCAGCATTTGTTTTTCATGATGAGACGAAACGGGCACCAGATGAGAACGCAGATAAGGTCGCATACGTAAAAGAGTACGGAAATGAGCACCACACCTGCTGTATCCAGAAACCCTTTTACATATAAAAAGCCAATCAGAACACTCAATGCACCCCATAAAACCATGACTTTATAGGCGGCGGCGGTGGTGTCCTTCACATATTTTTTTAGATTTTGATAATTTATTTTTTCTTTGATGGGACGGAAGAGGGAGGGAAACAGCTTTTGCGACCCGATGGAAATGTGGGCCCGAATGGGCAGGAGCTGCAAAATCATGTCCCATATCCATATGCCCCAAAGAATGTGGAGAACGGAAAAAGTTTCAAAAAAATGCATTCCTTCAGCAGGGAAAAACACATCTTTTCGGAATAAATATAAATATACGGTGAGCGCCAATATGCCGCATCGGGCAAAAAGGCGGATAAAGTAAATTTTTCTTGTCTTTGACATAGTGCCTCCAAAAGTATTAAGTACCTTTTTAGTATAACATTTTTCTGCACAAAAGTCAATGCACACAAAAGGCGATTGCATAAAATACAATCGCCTTTAATGCTTATAAAGTTTAGCTCAGCGTCTTCATGGTGGGGATTAGGGTCCCAATAATCACATAACTCATTATAACTCTACACAATCCTTTATATAAGGCGTTTTCAGAATATCCATTTTCACATAAGTCTTCAAGCCTATATAATATATGCACAAAATGGTGTGGTGATTTAGTGTGGTTGGTGTAGTAACCTCTTTAATTACTAAATAGTATTTCTTCAAATCCCTTGACATTTTGCACAAAGTATGTTAGTATGTTTACATACATACTTTGTGGAGGTGAAAAACGGATGGCTACGGATAAAAAAGCGTTTGGCAATTTCCTTCGGGAAATGATAAGTCAGACAAAAATATCGCAGGCAGCTTTTTATGAAGCTGTGGGGATTACAAAGCCATATTTTTATGACATATTATCCGGCAAAGTCAATCCACCACCACCGGATATACAGTATAAAATGCTTGAAAAATTAACTGTTAATGAAAAACAGCGAAAGCAGTTTTTGAACTTGGCTGCTGAGGGACGCAGCGAAATCCCTGCAGACATTGCAAAATTGATTACGGATAATCCGCGGCAGCTTGAAAAAATACGAACAACACTTACAGAACTGCTTGTAAAGCAGAGATAGGAGGATAGATATGGCGGCATTACAAGAGCTTATTGCAAAAATAGAAAACCCGGAGCTTCGTGCGCAGATACAGGAAGCAGCTGACAAGGCATTAAAGCGCAAACAGTTCGGACTTGTATTCGAGGAACACCTGCCAGAATGTACTCCTCTTCACGACGTCCCCGTAAGAAAAGGAAAGCGTGTATCTCTGAAGACAGGCAAGGTAAGCGAAACTTATAAAGTATTGGAAATTCAAGGAGACAAAGCAATCTGTTTACCAAAGGACAGCAATGAGGCTGTTGAATTTTCGATAGATGACCTTGTTGTAACGGCAGAATTTGGTGAACCAATCTACCCCTGCTTGAAGCCTCTTGGCGAAGTGTGCAACGCGCCGGACAGCGAACTTTGGCATACTCTTATTGAGGCAGATAATTATCATGCGCTCCAGCTTCTTGAATATCTTTATGGCGGCAAGGTGGATTGCATTTATATCGACCCTCCCTATAATACAGGAGCAAAAGACTGGAAATACAATAATGATTACGTAGACGGAACCGATGAATATAGGCACAGCAAGTGGTTATCATTTATAAAAAAGCGTCTTGAAATTGCAAAACGCCTATTAAACCCAGAAAGTTCAGTGTTATTTATTACAATTGATGACAAAGAATATTTGCATTTGGGTTGCTTATTGGAAGATATGTTTCCAGAAGCAAGAATTCAAATGATAAGCGATGTAATTAATCCAAAAGGGACTATGCAAAGAAAAAAGTTTCCAAGAACAGACGAATACATTTTCTGTGTATGGCTTGGAGAAGCAGAACCAACCGAATTAACCCTTTCGAAGGATTGGTTAATTGGTGATGCTGATAATACTAATCGCAACAGGTATAGATGGGTTACATTCATAAGAACGGCCCCAAATGTTAGCAGAAGCAAAACTCCTTCTATGTTTTATCCAATATTTGTAAACAAGGAAGGAACAAAAATTATTAGAGTAGGTGAATCATTAGGCAAGGAAGTTGATTATCAAACGATAAAACCGCAAGAAGGAGAATGTGTTCTATTTCCGATTAACTCTCAAGGGCGTGAGGTAATTTGGCATTTGACACAAACCTCCTTAATGGAAGCATATTCAAAAGGATTCGTGAAATTGAGCGGAATTACAAAAAACGGAGTTAGTATTTCATATTTGCCTTCTGGAATGCAAAAAAAGATTTCAGATGGTGATATACCAATCTTAGGGTATGATGAAAATGGCGCTGTTATTTTTGATGCATCTGATTATGCTCCGCAATTTATGCCTGGTACACAGTGGAGAATAAAAACACATGATGCAACAGAACACGGAACGAAATTATTACAGAAATTAATAGGCAACAGATTTTCTTATCCCAAATCCTTGTATTCAACCAAAGATTGTATTAACTTTTTTCTGTGTAATAAGCCTAATGCGTTGATTGTGGATTTTTTTGCTGGCTCAGGAACAACTCTCCATGCAATCAACCTCCTAAATGCAGAGGACGGAGGCAACCGACGTTGTATAATGGTAACAAACAATGAGGTTTCAGGAGACGAAGCGAAGACATTAACAGCAAAAGGACTTAAGCCAGGGGATAAAGAATGGAATAACCTCGGTATAGCTCGCTATGTCACATGGCCTCGCACAGTATGTTCTATAGAAGGACATGACGTAAACGGTAATCCGTTAAAGGGGAATTACATAGGAAGTGATATTCCTATGGCAGACGGATTCAAAGCGAACGCCGCTTTCTTCAAATTAGGTTTCCTTGATAAAACAAAGGTTTCACTCGGTATGCAGTTCAAAGAACTTCTATCAACCTTGTGGATGAAGGCAGGAGCAATCGGCAGATGTCCTGTCGTTGATGCAACTGTGCCGGATATGCTGATTCTGCCGGAAAATAAGATGGCAATTCTCAATGATGAAAATCAATTTGGTGTATTTGCAGAAAAACTCGCAGAGCACCCGGAAATTGACGTTGTATATCTTGTTACAGATTACGAAGGAAGCTTTGTGGCAATGACGCGTGAGCTCCCAGGAAAAACTACATATCAGCTTTATAGAGACTATCTTGATAACTTTAGAATTAATGCAGGGAGGAACAGCAGATGAAAATAAATTTAATATCGTTTCAGGACAAGGCTGTTAAAGACCTGCGTAAGAAAATGGCGGTCGCTCAGAGCAGCTATAAAATAGAAAAAAGCACGCAGGTTGTTTCGCTTCAGGCACCTACAGGTGCAGGCAAAACAATTATTGCAGCAGCGGTTATTGAGGATATTTATTTTGGCTCGACACTTGCGGATGGAACTACATTCGACGAACAGCCGGAAGCAATTTTCGTGTGGCTTTCTGACTCGCCGGAGCTCAACACGCAATCACGTCAAAAGATTGAGCTTAAAACGAGCAAACTGAAGTATGGTCAGTGCGTGACAATCGAAGACGATTCCTTTGATATGGAAATGCTTGAGGACGGACATGTTTATTTTCTGAATACACAGACAATAAGTAGAAGCGGCCGACTCACTCAACATTCGGATAATAGACAGTATACAATATGGGAAACTCTTGATAACACCATACAGAACAAATCCGACAGACTGTATTTTATTATCGATGAAGCGCACCGTGGTGCAAAAAGCAAACGCGAAGCAGGCACCGATACCACAATAATGCAGCGCTTTATCAAAGGGTATGAATATACAGAAAATAATATCAAAAGAAAAATGCGTTCAATGCCTGTCGTTCTTGGCATAAGTGCGACAGCAGAACGTTTTAACACTTTGATTAAGAACACCGGCGATGTTGTGCTAAGACAATATGTTGTTACAGCTGATGAAGTCAGAAGCTCCGGCCTTTTAAAAGACAGAATTGTTATCACCTATCCGGAAGACCCGACCAAAAACAATGATATGGTGCTTCTGGAAGCAGCCGTGGAAGAATGGCTGAAAAAGTGTAAACGATGGTATCAGTATACTTACGAACAGCATTATGCAAACGTTGACCCCGTTCTTGTGGTGCAGGTTTGCAAAGGAAGTGGCGGTGCTGTTTCTGATACCAACCTTGAAGATGTGCTTGCAAAGATTGAAGAAAAAGCGGGCATTCATTTCAAGGCTGGAGAAGTTGTACATTGCTTCGGAGAAGGAACAACACTTGAATTATGCGGACTTAGTATTCCTCATGTGAAAGCATCTGAAATAGTTGATGATCATAAAATCAAGGTGGTTTTCTTCAAGGAAGCATTGTCTACAGGTTGGGACTGTCCGAGAGCAGAAACAATGATGTCCTTTGCGGTAAGAAACGACCCGACTTACATTGCACAGCTACTTGGCAGAATGGTGAGAACACCACTTCAAATGCGCGTGCAGCGTGATGAATTCTTAAACGATGTAAAGCTTTATCTTCCCCATTTTGACAAGGATAACGTTAAAAAGGTTGTAGAGGAACTTCAGAGTAATGAAGGCGGTGACATTCCCACAGAGATTAACGGTGAATCTTTGGAGGAACCGACTTACATTACATGGACGGTACACACACCTCGTAGAAATCGTCAAAACGAGCAAAACCCGGATCAAATATCATTATTTTATGACCAGCTGGCAGAGCAGAATGATAATACTGTTCCATATAATCTCCCGACAGTCGCGAACAATCCTACAAGAGTGTTAAATTCCGGAGACAATGTGCCGGAATACATACCACCACAGACGGTTACTGTTCCGGCATCTCCTGTAGCACAGCAACAGACTCCTTTTGAACCGACACCGGCAGGAAAACAGCTTGAGTTTACTGTAGACATAGACCGAGTTGAAATAATAAACTTTATAAATTCAAAGGGGTATTTGACATATCTTGTAAGACAAGATCGCATAAATGATTATTTAAAATCATTGCTCGACCTTGCAACATTGCTGACAATTAATGTCATTTATCAGGGAGCACGTGATGAAGTTATTGACGATATAATAGCTCTCATTCGTGAATATATTGAAGAATTGCATCACACAGGCAGATACAAAGAACTTGCTGAGCATATTTTGCAGCACAAGTTGTCAGTACAAATATTTGACCCGTTCGGAAAAGATGTTACAGAAAACTATACCAATGACTTTACTTTGATGTCAGAAACTGACCTTGACAGGCAGTTAAGAAATGCAGATGCCAAAATGGGCAGATATGGTTTTCCCAATATTTACGGCGGCAGATATTACGATGAAGACAATCCAAATGCTCACAAAATTGATTGTATTCTTTTTGCCGAGGATGAAGCATGCCGAACAAAGCTGGGTGAGTATGCAAAGGAAAAATTATACGAATTCGTTGCTAAGTTCAGACTCGCAATCGTTAATAAATCCGATGCGTGCAAAAAGAAATATCACGACATTCTTGCAGATAGTGATATTGTCAGCGAACAGATTTTTGCTATTCCCGAAAACATCAGTGTAAGAGAAGACCCCGAAGGCAAAGAGTATGAAAACCATTTGCTTGCATCTGAAACAACAGGCATTGCAAGAATCAAGTTAAACGGCTGGGAAGCAGACCTTATCGAAGAAGAATCCCGCAGAAATGACTTTGTTTGCTGGCTCAGAAATCCTGCACGTGCTTCATGGGCACTGTGTTTACCTTACGAAATAGGCGGAGAAAAGAAATCCTTCTATCCGGATTTTCTGATTGTACGCAGCGATAATGAGCTTGATTATGTCGTTGATATTCTTGAACCTCATGGAAATCAGTATAGCGACAATCTTCCAAAAGCAAAAGCCCTTGCGGAATATGCAAAAAAGGAAGACCGTATTGGAAGAATACAGCTTATCCATAAGAGCAGCGATGCTGCTGGCGTCAGCCATTTCAGACGTTTGGATTTAACAAACCTTACAGTCCGTGACAAAGTTCTTCAGGCAATGAATAATGACGAGCTTGATCATATTTTTGATACAGACGGAATATAAAACAAAATGCCGGCAGGGAAATAAACCCCTGCCGGTTTTGATATTCACAAATAAAAGGACTACGGAAATCCCGTAGTCCTTAAACATTTAGGAACCTTTTTTAATTTTTACACACATTAGTGCACCTTTTTGGTGTAGTAACACCCTAAAAGCCTTGATTTACACTATTACTCATCCAAGCGTCTTCATGGTGGGGAAGAGGAGCACGTCACGAATGGCGGAGGAATCGGTAAGGAGCATGCACATTCTGTCAATACCGAAGCCGATACCGCCTGTGGGGGGCATGCCGATTTCGAGGGCGGTCATAAAGTCCTCGTCTGTGGTGTTGGCTTCTTCGTCACCTTGGGCAAGGAGTGCTTCCTGTGCTTTGAAGCGTTCACGCTGGTCGATGGGGTCATTCAGCTCGGAATAAGCGTTTGCCATTTCCCAGCCGTTCATGAAGAACTCAAAGCGTTCCACATAGTCGGGGTTACCCGGCTTTTTCTTCGTAAGAGGAGAAATTTCAACCGGATGGTCCATAACAAAGGTGGGCTGAATGAGATGTTCTTCAACGAATTCTTCAAAGAAGAGGTTTAAGATGTCGCCTTTTCCGTGGCGTTCTTCGTATTCCACATGGTGTTCCTTTGCTACCTTGCGGGCGTCTTCCAGCGTTTTAATTTCATTAAAGTCTACGCCGGAATATTTCTTTACGGCATCCAGCATGGTGATTCTTTCAAAAGGCTTGCCAAGGTCCATTTCAATGCCGTTATATACGATTTTGGTGGTGCCGAGTACTTCCTGTGCCACGTGGCGGTAGAGGTTTTCGGTAAGGTCCATCATGCCGTGGTAATCGGTGTATGCCTGATAGAGTTCCATTAAGGTAAACTCGGGATTATGACGAGTGTCAACCCCTTCGTTACGGAATACTCTGCCGATTTCATACACACGGTCTAAACCGCCGACAATGAGGCGCTTTAAATAAAGCTCCAGAGAAATGCGAAGCTTAAAGTCCTCGCCGAGGGCGTTGGAGTGGGTGATGAAGGGGCGAGCTGCCGCACCGCCTGCATTGGCAACCAGCATGGGGGTTTCCACTTCGAGGAAGTCCTGCCCGTTTAAGTAATTACGGATGCTTGCAATAATCTTGGAACGCTTTACAAACGTATCACGAACCTCGCTGTTTACAATAAGGTCAATATAGCGCTGGCGGTAACGTGTGTCCGTATCCGTAAGGCCGTGGAATTTTTCGGGAAGAGGACGGAGGGATTTGGAAAGGAGTGTGATTTTTGAAACTTTAACGGAGATTTCTCCCGTCTTTGTCTGGAACACTTCGCCTTCTGCACCTACAATATCGCCGATATCAAACTTTTTGAAGGCGGCGTAGGGTTCTTCGCCGATTTCGTCCCGACGGACATAAATCTGGATTCTGCCCGTTTTGTCCATAAGGTCACAAAACGATGCCTTGCCCATAACACGTTTCGTCATAAGGCGGCCTGCAATAATGCACGGCTTGCCTTCCATATTCTCAAAATCGGATTTAATACCCATGGCGGTATTATCCGTGTCAAAACGCACAATTTCAAACGGGTCCTGCCCGTTTTCCTGCAGTTCACGGAGTTTTTCACGGCGGACACGCAGGATTTCATTTAAATCTTCTACGGTTTCTGCCACATTCGGATTATTCGTAACTTCAGCCATATTTATCCTCCTAGAATTCTTTTCCATATATCATATCATATCTTGGCCGTTTTGTCAAAGCATTTTTAAAGGAAAGAAGGGGTTTTTGCCTTGACAGTCAAGACAATATGTGGTAAAATAACTGGGTTAAAGAAAGAAGGGGTAAAATGTCGGAAGTATTCGGTAATACAATTACACAGCTCATTTTGTTATTTGCATTTATTTTGGTCGGGTTTCTGTTCGGGAAAAAGGGTATTATCCCGAAGGAAGCGGCAGGCACGCTTTCCAAACTGGAAACGTGGCTCTTTATGCCGGCACTGGCTTTTCGCAATTGTGCAAATAACTGCAAAATAGAAAATGTCTCTCAGTACATAACGTAT
This sequence comes from Clostridia bacterium, assembly GCA_017436645.1. Lineage (GTDB taxonomy): Bacteria > Bacillota > Clostridia > UMGS1883 > UMGS1540 > SIG447. The sequence goes on from JAFSCR010000030.1 coordinate 75,184, forward strand.
ATCGGCATTTCTTCGGCAGCGGTTATCGTCCTTTTTGCTATTGCACGCTTTCTGGCCGGGAAATTTGCCCGTAAGGAAAGCGATGTTGGTATTTACTCCTATGCCCTCACCGTAGCGAACTGCGGATATATGGGTTATCCTATGATGCAGGCGATGTTTGGTGATGTTATGCTTTTCAAAATGATGATTACTGCAATCCCTGTTAATATTTATATTTATACCCTCGGTATGGCGATGATGACGAAGGGAAAAGTGTCCTTCCGTTCCCTTGTAAACCCCGTATTTATCGGCACTGCCCTCGGCATTATCATCGGTCTTAGCGGCATCAGTGTGCCGCCCCTGATGGATGGCTTTTTAGCTTCTGCTTCCGGCTGTATGTCCCCTGTGGCGATGCTCATTGCAGGTCTTGTTATTTCTCGCCTTAAGCTTTCCGAACTTTTTGGCGATGTCCGCGTATATCTTGCGGCGTCTTTACGTCTTATTTTTCTGCCGGCAGCACTCATTGCCGTGCTTGCACTTTTAGGCGTCGGGACAGAGCTTCTTACGATTATGCTGGTTCTCTATGCTATGCCCATTGGTATGAACACCATTGTGTTCCCCGAAGCACACGGCATTAATGCAAAAACGGGGGCAGGACTTGTCCTTATCTCAAACCTTGCAAGTATCGTTACGATTCCTTTAATGGTTCTTCTGTTTTTACAGATTTTCCCCATGTAAGAAAGAAGTGAAATACGATGAAAACGAAAACTCTGGTAAAAACTTCTATGCTCAGTGCACTTTGCCTTGTGGCAACGGCGGTGATTAAATTGCCGTCACCCATTGGTGGCTACATAAACCTTGGCGACTGCACGGTGCTTCTCTCGGGATTTATGCTCTCGCCCATGTATGGGTTTCTGGCGGCCGGCATCGGCTCGGCACTTGCCGATATTTTCCTCGGGTATGCCCTTTATGCTCCGGTTACGTTTGTCATAAAAGGCCTGATGGCCCTGCTCGTATCCAAAATGGGCAGAAAAAGACTTTTGGGCGGCGTGCTTGCGGAAATCCTGATGGTCTCGGGGTATTATGTGTTTGAAGGCTTTTTATACGGCTTTGGTGCAAGCCTCATTAACATCCCTGCCAATGCGGTGCAAGGCACTGTGGGTCTGATTTTGGGGTTAATTTTATATAAAGGCATGGAAAAAGTAAAATAATCATGAAGGTGTTTCTTCGGAAACGCCTTTTTTATTGCACCGATATTCCCATATTTTCATAGTATGAAAAGGAAGAGAATGCTATGAAAGGCGGAATACAATGAAGCTTTATATACTTGGCGGTGATGCCAGAATCGGATTTATGGCGGAGGGGTTACAACGAGAGGGGTATACTGTATCGGGTCTTGGTCTTATGCGGGACACCATTCCCGAAATTATGCCCGAGGAAGGGATACCCGGTGCCGATGCCGTGGTTTTAGGCGTACCCTGCACCCGTGACGGGCAGACGGTGTTTGCACCTTTTTATAATGGGCTATTGCCTTTAGAACTGGTGCGGCAACTTTCATCCCCGGGTAAACCCGTGTTATGCGGTATGGCAAGCGGTGAGATCCACAGACGGTTTGCATCGGCAGATGTGCCTCTCATTGATTATTTTGCCAGAGAGGAGCTGGCCGTTTTAAATGCGGTCCCCACGGCGGAGGGGGCGATTGAAATTGCCATGCAGAAGCTGCCTATTACGATTTTTGGCGCCGGATGCCTTGTGACAGGCTATGGAAGAATCGGTAAATATCTGGCAAGCACGCTCAAAGCACTTGGCGCTGATGTTACCGTTTCGGTGCGAAAGCCCCGTGACCACGCCGCCTGCCGTATCGGAGGGCTCAAAAGCGTGGAAACGGCGGAACTTTCCGGTTGTGTTTCCGACTTTGACGTGATTTTTAATACAATCCCCTGCCGTATTTTTGATGCGGAGATGCTTTCGAACATGCGACAGGAAACGCTTCTTATAGACCTTGCTTCCCGTCCCGGCGGTGTAGACAGGGAAGCAGCGGAAGCGTTCGGGATAAAGTATGAGTGGGCATTGTCTCTTCCCGGCAAGGTAGCACCTCGCTCGGCGGGTGAAATCCTTTGCGAAACTGTAAGAAACATACTCATGGAAAGGAATTTATAACATGGATTTATCCGGCATTACAGCCGGTTTCGCACTGACCGGCTCATTTTGCACCTTCAGTGCGGTTTTACCCGAGATTGAAAACCTGAAGCTCGCAGGTGCGAAAGTTTTACCGATTATGAGCCGCATGGCCGCTGAAACCGATACACGTTTCGGCACGGCCGAATCCTTCAGAAGGCGGATTGAGGCAATCTGCGATGCGGAGATTATTACAACGGTAGAAAAAGCCGAACCCATAGGGCCCGGCAAACTTCTGGATATTCTCATTGTGGCACCGTGCACGGGGAATACACTCGCTAAAATTGCAAACGGTATTACGGACACGGCAGTCACCATGGCGGTCAAAGCGCACCTTCGGAATGCACGACCCGTACTTTTAGCCGTTTCTACCAACGACGGCCTTTCCGGTGCCGCCAAAAACATCGGTCTTTTAATGAATGCCAAAAACATCTTTTTCGTGCCCTTCGGGCAGGATGACCCGGACCGAAAGCCCACAAGCCTTGTGGCAGACATGAAAAGCATTGTGCCGGCTGCGGGCGCTGCCCTCTTAAAGCGGCAAATGCAGCCTATGCTGGTGCGGCGGGAAACGGAGGCGGATTTACTGCCTTTGCGGCAAACTTAAAAAAGGGGCTGTAAATTTATTTACAGCCCCTTTTTTAGGGGATAGGAAAAAATGTTCAGAATGAACAAACTGAGCCAAAGCCATAGGCT
>JAFSCR010000031.1 GCA_017436645.1 Clostridia bacterium
GATGCAGAGTATGCAAAAGAGCTTGCCATCGGAAAAGCCGCCGGCATCATAAACGGCGTAGGGGAGAATAGATTTAACCCTGAAGCCGAAATTACCCGCCAGGATATGATGACCATGACTTCAAGAGCCATGAAACTTGCAGGCACAGCTGACCTTGCCGCTTTCTCCGATAGCGGTGCGATTGCAGACTACGCCACATCCCACGTTTCTGCCATGGTCGCCGAAGGCCTTATCAAGGGTAACGCTGACGGTACCATTAATCCCCTCGGCAACACTACTCGTGCAGAAGCCGCCGTTATTATGAACAGAATTTTGAATAAATAAAGAAAAGGGAATCTAAAAAAGTCCAGACCGCAAAAAGGCGGAAAAAAATGAAGTTTTTCTCATTTTTTTCTGCCTTTTTGCTATGGACAAAATTCACCTCTCCGCGTACCTATGTACGCGTTCGGGTATCCCCTGCGGGTTCGTTTTGCCCATTCTGAACATTTTTTCTACTCCCTAAAAAGTGTCATTTACGCTTCCTTATTTGCTTTGACGCGAGAGGGGGAACAGTGTAGTTCCCGTTTGTAAACCTTTGAAAAATAGGAGAGGCTGTCAAACCCGAGCCTCGTGGCAACATCGCTTACGGAATAGCCTTTTTCTAAAAGAATGGTTGCCTCATTTAGCTTTAAAGTCAAAAAGTATTTATGAACGCCCATTCCGGCGCATTTTTCGAAGATTCGTTTCAGTCCTGAAACGCTGACGTTTGCGTGTTTTGCAATCTCTGCAACAGATAGGACTTGGGAAAGATGCTCAGACATAAATTTTACGGTATTACTGAACAAAACAGACTCGTAAGTTTTCGAGGGTTGCGTTCGCTTCCCGTCGTTTAAAAGGCTTAACATCAGTTGATAGATATAAAGAACCAAGTTTTGCCCGTATGCGGGGTCCTCGTTTATGGGCGTGACATACCGTAGCCAGTCCTCTTCTATAGAGCTTTCTGTAATGAAGTACGGCGTAGCATCACTTGCTGTCATATACGCTGTCATGGCAGACAGAATCGATTTTTGGTATTTGTTCAGGCTAAACACCTTTTGACGGAAAAAATTCGCACTGTCCCCTTCCAGATCATATGAAAAAATCAGAAGCTGTGTATTATTGGAGGTAATATAAAATTTATGCAGTTCCAAAGGTTCGTGAAAGATAATGTCGCCTTCGTTTAAATAATAGACTCTTTCATTGGCAGAAACACAAACAGATCCGCTTAAAACATAAACGGTTTCCCAGAAATTATGATATTCTCCGTGAAACGTATACTTATTTTCGTAATCTGCAAGAAAGCAGGAAAACATTCTATTTATGCGGACGATTTCTTTAATATCGTAAGAAATATATGCCATGCTTTGTTCTCCATTTCCTGTAATGGGCCAAAATGGCAAAGATATGGCCCAAAATTCTCTTGAATTGTCATTTTAGATTATGTTATATTTATACTATAGCAAAAGAAATACAAAATGTCAAACATTAAAGGCTGGGAAATCAATGAAAAAAATCAGCGTTGCAATCATTGGTCTCGGGGAGAGAGGAAAAGTAAATCTGGAAAGAATATGCATGTTTCCGGATGTTGAAATTGCCGCCGTTTGCGATGTCTATCCGGATAGATGCGAAGCTGCGTGTGACAGCATCAAAAAGAAAACCGGGAATACACCCGTTTGGACGACGGACTATCAAGAAATCATTCGCCGTGGTGATGTGGATGTTGTTACTGTCTTTTCAAGCTGGGAAACACATATTCGCATTGCCGTAGATGCTATGCGTCACAAAAAAATTGTAGGCCTTGAGGTAGGCGGCGCACTTTCTTTGGATGAATGCTGGGAACTGGTGAATGCATATGAAGAAACAAAAACACCGATTATGTTTCTTGAAAATTGTTGCTACGGTAAAAACGAACTCCTTGTTCGGAACATGGTTCGTGCGGGACTATTTGGTGAAGTTGTGCATTGCCATGGGGCCTATGCGCATGACCTAAGAGCCGAAATTGCATGGGGGAAAGAAAATAGACATTATAGACTTTACCACTACTTAAATCGAAATTGCGAAAACTATCCAACGCATGACCTTGGGCCGATTGCAAAAATTCTCGATATTAACAGAGGGAACAAAATGACGCGCCTTGTGTCCGTTGCATCAAAAGCGGCAGGGGTCGCGCAGTACATCAGCGACAGACAAGAAACCTTTGAAAACAAAGAATTGATAGGCAAAACGTTTAAACAGGGCGATGTTGTAAATACACTTATTACCTGCGAAAGAGGAGAAACAATTTCCTTGACGCTCGATACAACGCTTCCAAGGTCCTACAGCCGAGAATTTACCGTTCGGGGGACAAAAGGCATGTATGAGGAAAATACAAATTCTGTGTTTTTAGATGGGGACGAGGAAGAATTTGAAACGGTCAAGCATTACAAAAAGGTGATTGACAATGCAAAACAGTATGAAGAAAAATACCTCCCCGACTATTGGCGAAACATTACGCCCGAGCAACTCGCAGGTCACGGCGGCATGGATTATTTTATGTTTTATGAATTCTTTAAAGCCATCAGGGAAAATCGGCCGATGCCAATTGACGTTTACGACGCGGCTTCCTGGATGGCCGTTACTGCCCTTTCGGAATATTCCATCGCAAACGGTAACATCCCCGTGAAAGTTCCGGATTTTACGAAAGGTGCATGGATGAAAAGAGAAAGACTAGACGTATAAAAAAGGAGTGTTTCAAATGAAAAAAATCGCAGTATTTCTTTCGCTGGTGCTTATTTTAAGTCTTATGACGTCATTTGTGGCTATTGCCGATGACATCATCAAAGTGCAGTATGAAATTCTTGCCGACGAGCCGACACGCACGCTCGGGGTGGATTGCTACGAGGTTTTCGAAAATACGAGCCTTGAAATCATGGATTCTCCCGAACAGTTTTATTCTTGGGGCGTAACGTCGCATCTGACCATGAAAAACACTTGGGTGGGCTGCGGCCTTGTGGAACGGAGTACCGACGCCCATACCGGCGAATACGCACTGGAATTAAAAACCGCTTCAAGTGAAGAATATGTGCATGCAGTAGGGTATGGAACTTTAAAACCGGGCGAAACTTACGAGCTTTCCGCTTTTGTGAAAAAACTTGCGGACTGCGAAAGAGTCGTCATCATGGTGCAGTTTGACGGAAAATATAAAGGTGTGCCGCAAAGCTATGATATGCTGAAACTTGAATATAATGACGTAGGGGTAGAAGACGGCTGGACGAAACAAACGATGCGTTTTACCGCGCCGGATTATGTACAGGGGGCATCCTTTATGTTGCGCCTTATGGGAAAAGGGAATGTTCTTTATGACGATGTTTCCCTCTTGCATATTACAACTGAAATGCCGAAACCCGAAGTAAGTCCTATAAAACCCCCTATAGAATTTATCGGACTGAAAAACCCCGGTTTTGAAGAGGATACACCGGGCCAAAAGCCGGACCCTTCAAAAGGATGGGAAGAACTGCGCGGCGCTGTGGTTACAGATAAATACGCGCATAGCGGTAAAAACAGTGTAGAGCTGAATACGACAGGGGAGCATGACGACGTTCGTGTATGTGTTACCCTCGGCGGCTTTAAAAATGGCGCCACGTACCAGCTTTCTGCGTGGGTGTATAATCCGGAGGATGCAAAGGCAGACCTTTCCTACTGGGTCGATTATTCCTCCAAAGAATTTTATGATTGGGAAGATAAAAACTCTCAAATGGGCGAAGATAAAGTGCACTATATGCTTCGGAAAATGGACGGATGGGAGCAAATGGTTTTGGAATTTACACCGCCGGATAACGTAAACACCGCTCTCATTATGCTTTGCCAAAGAGTAACGCGCGGCGTACTATACTTGGATGATGTTTCCTTGTATATGGTAAAAGAGCCGAACGCTGTTTCTGCAGAAACAGACGAAACCTTTTACTATACGGAATGGCCTACCGGTTTTGTCACCGCAACGCCTTACATTATGGATGACCCGGCAAGTTCCTACGCAGAATTCTCCTTTATAGACCTTGACGGCGCAGAAACCCATAAAGAAACCTTTTCAAATCTTACAAACGGCGTAACCTATACTTTCCGCACCGAATGGATGCAGGAAAAGGGAAAGCGATACCATATCGGGATGAAAATTTTCGGGCCGGACGGTGCAATTTTGCAAGATACGAAATTTCCTGTCTTTCGATTTGATAGGCCCACATATCTTGGCGCCGACGGCATTTTTCGCAAAAATGGCAAGGAATATACGATAACCCTTGGCAACCAGGCGAATATGCAGCTTCTTGATATGCACCCCGAAAATGGAGGTTGCACGGTGGTCCTTTTGGCAGGTGATGCAAATATTCCCATTTTGGAACGGCTTGATAGAGTGTATGAACAAGGTATGCTCGCAATGATTGGCCTTTATTACGGCCGTATTATGGCGGGGAGTGAAGACCGCATTGAATCGACAAAAGAAATGGTTGCGCTCGTCAAAGACCATCCGGCACTGTTTGGGTATAAAATTCAGGATGAACCCAGTCAGCATGGAACTTCGGACGAGGAAATGATTACGGCCTATGAAATCATTCATAACATCGACCCCAATCACGTTGTATATGTAGACGACTCCGTTCCCGGTGCCTATCCATGGCTTTTCCGCTATTCCGATCTGGTGGATATTGACTATTACGGCGGTGCAGACCCGGATGCCGGCAGAGTTATGACAACCATAATGGGTCGCGCAATGGAAGCTTCCAAAGGCAGAAAGCCGTTTACGCTCCTTGAGCAGGCGTTTGAGTTTATGGGATATATGCCCTCGGTTGACGAAATGCGCCACATGGCATACCAGGCCTTCTTTGCCGGGGCACAAGGCTATGGTTTCCATGCGCTTTCCTCCGATGACGGCATTCAGCCAGACTATATGACAAGACCCGAGTGGCAGGAAATCGTTGATAAGTGGGCGCCATGGGAACGGGACTTTATGTACGGCTGCTTTATAACAGGAGAATATAAGTTCTTAAATTACGCTATGACAAATGATATTCTCTGGGGGACATTTACGGACGGCACGGATATATATGCCATCGTTTTAAATCGAGACAAGAGTGCGGCGAAGGAAGCGGTTATTCCGCTTACGGACGGCACAGGGGTAATAAACGTGGACGGATTTTCGGCCAGAACTATGACTGGGGAAAGTAAGAGAATAACCGGTAGCGGCTCTATGTTTTTGTCTCTTGCGCCCATGGAAGCGGTCGTTTGGAAAGTCACGCCTTTTGCCGCCTTTGACGCTTCACATCTGAAAACCTCGAAATACAGAGACCTTTTAAATTATCCCTGGGCCTATCATGCGATTGCAACGCTCGAGGAAAAAAGGATAATCAACGAAAAATCCCCTAATTGGTACGGCCCCGGCGAGAATATTACCCGAGGAGATTATGCCATGTTCCTCGTTCGCACACTTGGAATAAATGTAGCGCCCGGTGAAAACTTCATAGATGTTGAAGCGGATGCAGAATATGCAAAGGAGCTTGCAATCGGGAAAGCAGCAGGCATCATAAACGGCGTAGGGGATAATAAATTTAACCCTGAGGCGCAGATTACCCGTCAGGATATGATGACCATGACAAGCCGTGCCATGCAGCTCGCAGGCACAGCTGACCTTGGCGCTTTCTCCGATAGCGGTGCGATTGCAGACTACGCCGCATCCCACGTTTCTGCAATGGTGGCCGAAGGCCTTATTAAGGGTAACGCTGACGGCACAATCAATCCTCTGGGGAATACTACACGTGCAGAAGCCGCCGTTATTATGAACAGAATCATCAATAAGTAATAAAAAGGCACGAATGGAAACATTCGTGCCTTTTTGACCGATATTATAAAAAATACCTTGTTTTTGATGAAAATAAACCTGATTTTGTATAGAAAAAAGAAGATTTTTGTTTTATAATATAACTACAAAACAAAAAAGGAGTGGAGACCATGAAAAAAATCGCACTATTTCTCACATTGGTACTTTGCCTCGGCCTTATGACGCCGTTTACGGTAAGTGCCGCTATCTCGGTATCCTATGAAGTGCTCAAAGAAAACCCCGAGCGCATCGTGGGGAAGGATTGTTATGAGCTTCTTGGGAATAAAAGCTTTGAAATTCAGAAGAGTGAACAACTTCCCTCTGATTATAGCTTCAGTTCTCCCATTGGGTATAAGAACACCTTTTTCGGTTGCGGTTTCGTTGAAAAATCAAACGATGCCCACACCGGGGAAGTGGCCGTTCATATCTTTCCCACAGAGGAAAACTTCCGTGTGAGTTTTGGCCCTACCTCTGCCATTTCCATAATTGCAGGGGAAACATACGAGTATTCTATCTGGATGAAGCGAGTGAAAGACGGCGGCCAAGTCAGAGTTGATATTAACTTTGCAGGTCAGCTTGATGGTGAAAAGCTTTCCTACGGTTTTGTGAAAATACCTTTTTCTGATATTACTGTGGCAGACGGATGGCAGAAAAGAACAGGTCGTTTTGTTGCACCTGAAAATGTAAAAACCTGCACGCCAAGCGTAATGACTTACGGCCCTGCCGATGTCCTTTGGGATGATGTTTCCCTTCTTTGCATTACCGATACAATGCCTGTTCCCGAAATGCCGGAAGAGAAGCCCGCAATTAAAGAGTATGAAATTAAAAATGCAGGATTTGAAGCGGATACCCCCGGGGAGCCTTTAAAGCTTGAAAACGGCTGGGAAATCATCGGGCCCACAAAGGCCTCCGATAAGTATGCCCACTCGGGAAATAACAGTTGCGAGCTTCGTACCGTAGGCGGCGGTCCTGATGCCATTGCTACTCTTTATTTCCCCATTGATGTTAAGGGAGCCACCTATCAGCTTGATGCCTGGATTTTAAATCCCGAGGAAGAAAGATGTGATACAGGCTTCTGGATTTCTTATTTTTCTATTGACGAAGTGGACTGGGGTAGAAAGGACACCCATCTTGGTGAAGACAAAAGTGCCAGATGGGGTATAAGACCTACCCACACCTGGCAGAAATATATTGCCGAATTCACCCCTCCTGATGATGCCAAGCTCGCAATGATATATATAAGACACAGAACAACCCCCGGTGTAGTTTATGTGGATGATGTTTCCCTTCGTATGGTAAAGACACCGGATGCACTGAGTTTAAATACGGATGAAACCTTCTATTATACGGATTGGAAAGAAGGTTACTGCATCGGTACGCCTTATTTTATGGAAAACCCCGACGCTATGCGTGCAGATTTTGCGTTTGTAGAACTGGACGGTACCGAAACCCATCAGGAATCCGTCTATGGCCTTGCCGCCGGTGCCAGATATACCTTCCGCACCGAATGGATGAAGGAAAAAGGGGAGAGATACCATATTCGTGCCAGAGTATATAATGCAGAAAATGCTCTTGTGCAGGAAGAAGAATTCCCTGTATTTCGTTATGACAGACCCACCTATCTTGGTGCTGACGGGCTTTTTCGTAAAAACGGGGATGTGATTCCCATCGTTTACGGCACAGGCCTTGATCCCGAACAGTTAGCACAGCACCCGGAAAAGGGCGGCGTAACCGTTGTCCAGTTCTACAATATCGGCAAAAGCTCCCTTGGTACTGCGCATCAGGTTATGGATAAGGCACTGGAACAGGGTATGTATGTTATGATTATCTGTTATTCCGGTGGTAAGAGTGCAGGCCACCCCGATATGATTGATAACGTGAAAAACAGCGTTCTTGCAAATAAGGACCATCCTGCTCTCTGGGGATATAAAATCATTGATGAGCCTTATCAGAAGGGCATCGAAGATGAGGAAATGATTGCGGCGTATAAAACCATCCGTGACCTTGACCCCCATCATCCCATTTATGTGGATGACTCCGTAATAGGCGGTTATGACTGGATGTTCCGCTATTGTGACGTTCTTGATATTGACTTATATACCGGTAACAGCGCTTACTCCGGCACAGTTTTCACAGAAGCTTTTGATATGGCAATGGAAGCCTCTAAAGGCAGAAAACCCTTTACCTTTCTGCAGCAGGCATCCATGTATAGCGGTTATATTCCTTCTTACGATGAACTCCGTCACCAGCTTTATCAGGCGTTTTTTGCGGGCTGCTCCGGCTATGGCTATCACGTGTTAGGTGCAGAGCACGCCCATCTCGGCGAGCCTGCTTATCTTGACAGAGAACAATGGGATCTCCTTTGTGAAAAGTGGGCACCCTGGGAAAGAGATTTTCTCTTTGGGTGTTTTGTAACCGGCACCTATAAATATGTAAACTACAATAGAAATGACAGCGTTCTTTGGGGGACCTATACTGACGGCAAGGATATCTACGCCATCTGCTTAAACCGCAAGAAAACTGAGGAAACCCCCATTTCCGTTCCACTTTCTGACGGTATGGGGACAATGCAGATTGGTTCTTTCACGGCACAGAGGATGACAGGAGAAACCGCCACCCTCACAGGAAACGGCACCCTTTCCTTTGTTCTTGCACCGCAGGAAGCCGTTGTTTGGAAAATCACGCCCACCGATGCTCCTTTAAACGTTTCCCATCTCAAAGCTTCTTCCTTTAATGATATTACCTATTATCCCTGGGCATATAATGCCATTGCAACCCTTGAAGAAAAAGGCATTGTAAACCGCGTTTCCGAAACCTGGTACGGTCCCGGTCAAAATATTACCCGTGGTGACTATGCTATGTTCCTCGTTCGCACTCTCGGTATAAACGTTGCTCCCGGTGAAAACTTCGTAGATGTTGAAGCGGATGCAGAATATGCAAAGGAACTTGCAATCGGAAAAGCGGCAGGTATCATAAATGGTGTAGGGGATAACAAGTTTAACCCCGAGGCCGCAATTACCCGCCAGGATATGATGACGATGACAAGCCGTGCAATGAGCCTTGCAGGCTCTGCTGACCTTTCCGCTTTCTCTGATGCAGGCAACATTGCAGACTATGCCGCACTCCACGTTTCTGCAATGGTCGCAGAAGGTCTTATTAAGGGGAATGCCGACGGCACAATTAACCCCCTCGGCAACACCACAAGGGCCGAAGCTGCCGTAATTATGAATCGTGTTCTTGCAAAATGAGTTTGAAAAGGCAAGGGATTTTTATAAAATCCCTTGCTTTCTTCAATAGACATGATATAATCTGAATAAGGAGATGATTTTATGTTTGCGGTTTGCACGCCGGAGGAAGTTGGAATCTCTTCCGAAAGCATAAAAAAATACATTGGACTTTTAGAGGAAAACCGTCTTTCCACCCACAACGTGATTATTGCGAGAGGGAATAAAATTTGTTTTGAAAAATATTGGGCACCCTTTCATAAGGATTTCCTCCACAGAATTTATTCCTGCACCAAAAGCTTTGTTTCACTTGCTATCGGCTTTTTAGAACAGGAAGGTAAGCTTTCCCTGGATGACCCTATCGGAATGTATTTTTCCGAGGAAGTGAAGAATCAAAAGGATGAAAACCTTAAAAATCAGACCATCCGTCATATGTTGATGATGTCCACGGCAAAGCCAATCCGGTTCTGGTTTCCTGCAAAGCCGAAGGATCGGGTGCAATTCTATTTCGAAAATGATAGGCCGGAGTCTCGTCCTTCCGGCTCCATATTTCAGTATGATTCCACAGGCTCCTTTGTTTTGGGTGCGCTTGTGGAAAGGCTTACGGGCAAACCCTTTATTGATTATCTCCGTGAAAAATGCCTTGACGAAATCGGCTTTTCAAAAGAAGCCTATTGCCTCAGGTGCCCCGGCGGTCACTCCTGGGGGGACTCGGCACTTCTCTGCACGGCAAGAGACTTTCTCACGGCAGCCCGATTCGTTTTAAATGGCGGCAGCTGGAACGGAAAGCAGTATTTAAACCGTGAATATATTACTGCAGCCACCTCAAAACAAATTGACACCAACAACTGGATGACCACCGACCATGATTCCTACGGGTACGGTTATCAGTTCTGGCGCACGCAGAAGAATTCCTTCTTCTTTAGCGGTATGGGGTGCCAGCTTGCAGTGTGTGTGCCGGAAAAGGATTTAATCCTGATTTATAATGGTGATAATCAGGGCGTAGATTATTCCTATAAGCTCATTATGGATAGCTTCTTTAAAATTATAGTAGACAACATAAAAGATGCGCCTCTCCCGCAAAATTTTGCATTACAGAAGGAGCTTGAAGAAGAATCCGCCGGCTTAAAGCTTGCCACGGCTATTGGAAAGGAAAATTCTCCCTGGGTAGAAAAAATTTGTGGCAAAACCTTTTCACTTGGGGAAAATCCCATGGGCATCAAAACGCTTCGCCTGGAATTTGAAGGAAAGAAGGGAAAAATGCATTATACTAATGCCCAGGGGGACAAAACCCTGGAATTCGGTATGTGCGAAAATGTATTTGGCTTGTTTCCTGAAGAAGGATATTCTGCCGAAGTGGGAACAGTATATGCTCCGGGTAATTACTATAAGTGCGCTGCATCCGGCGCATGGGTAAGTTCTAATCAGCTTTTTATTAAGGTTCAGATTATTGATATTTATTTTGGAAACCTTAACATTATGCTGGGCTTTAAGGATAACGGCGTCGGCATTTACATGAAGAAAAATGCCGAAGATTTTCTTAAAGAATATGACGGTTACGCCGGCGGAACGATGGTATAATAAAAACCCCCATGGCATTTTGCCATGGGGGTTTTTATATGCAGTTTATGCTTCAATCTTCATAATGGGGAAGGATTCGGTAATGGCTTTCTTTGCCGCCGGGAGGTCTTTAAATTCTCCGGCACCAAGCATCTGAACAAGGAGGTTACCGATAGCCGTTGCTTCCGTCGGGCCGGCGTAAACAGTTTTGCCGGTGTACTCTGCTGTCAGGCGATTTAAGTATTCGTCCTGGGAGCCGCCGCCGATAATGTGGACTGCGTCATATGTTCTGCCTGTGATGGCTTCGATTTCTTTTACCGTTTCGCCATAGCTTTGTGCAAGACTGTGGTAAACACAGCGAAGAATGTCACCAATGGATTCGGGTGCTTTTTCGCCTTTCTTGGCAAGATAATCACGGATAGCGGTAAGCATACTTTCCGGTGCAAAGAATGCATCATCGTTTACATCCATTTTGCCTTCATAGGAAGATGCCATGGCCATATCGCAAAGCTGACCGAAGGAATATTCGTCGTTCAGCTCCTTTTTAATGGACTGAATAATCCAGAGCCCCATAATGTTCTTGAGGAAACGGACACTTCCGTCATGGGCGCCTTCGTTTGTAAGACCGGCATTTCTGGCAGCAAGGCTTGAATTCTTCTGGGGAAGAAGTGTACCCATAAGGGACCATGTGCCGCTGGATATGTAAATGCAGGGGTCAACGGTGGGAACTGCCATAACAGCGGAAGCTGTATCGTGGGCGGCGGAGAGAAGAACGGTAAGGTCAAGACCTGTTTCTTCCATAATGGCAGGGGAAAGCTTGCCGACCACCGTGCCCGGCATTTCGGGTTTTGTGAAGATAGAAGTGGGGATGCCGATGGCATTTAAAATTTCTTTGTCAAAGTCTTTTTCTTCTACATTCAGCATCTGGGTGGTAGAGGTCATGGTGTATTCATTCTTTTTAACACCGGTTAAAAGGAAGTTAAAGTACTCTGCAATATGGAGATAACGCTTTGCGTGGTCAAGGTGGTCAGAAGTCTGTTTAATGCTGTAAAGCTGATAAATGGAGTTATAAAGCTGTGTCTGAACGCCTGTTCTTTCGTAAAGGGAATCATAGGGTACCTTTTCGTAAACAAGCTCGGGCATGCCTTCTGTGCGGCTGTCACGATATGCAACCGTGTCACCTAAAATGTTGTCATTTTCATCTAAAAGAACAAAGTCAACGCCGAAGCAGTCAATACCCATGTAAGAAGGCTTTTTGCCGATTTCGGCACATTTTTTCATGCCGTTTTTAATTTCGGCAAACAGTCTGTCCAGCTCCCAACAAAGGTGACCGTTACGTTTTACGTTCCCGTTTTTAAAACGGTAAATTTCTTCAAGAACAATTTTTCCGTTTTCCACAGAGCCTAAAATGTGGCGGCCGCTGGAAGCGCCAATGTCAACTGCAAGATAATACATAGCTTTCGTCTCCTTTTATTTTAAATTTAATTCTCCTAGATTTGCTGCTTTTAAATATGCATTGATAAATTCATCAATATCTCCGTCCATTACGGCGCTGATATTACCCATTTCGTAATTGGTGCGGTGGTCCTTTGCCATACTGTAAGGATGAAATACATAGGAACGAATCTGGCTGCCCCAGGCAATTTCTTTCTGTACGCCTTTAATATCTTCAATCTTCTCTTTTTGTTCACGTTCCGCAATTTCAATCAGTTTCGATTTGAGCATCTTCATCGCCATTTCACGGTTCTGGTGCTGGGAACGCTCGTTCTGACAAGCAACCACTACACCCGTCGGAATATGGGTGATACGGATTGCAGAGTCGGTTTTATTTACGTGCTGACCGCCTGCACCGCTGGAACGGTATGTGTCCACACGGATATCGTCCGGATTAATCTGTACGTCAATATCGTCATCAATTTCAGGCATAACCTCAAGGGAAGCAAAGGAAGTATGCCGCCTGCCGGAAGCGTCAAAGGGGGAGATACGAACAAGCCGGTGTACGCCCTTTTCACATTTTAAATACCCGTAAGCGTTAAGACCCTCAATCAATATCGTGGCACTTTTAACGCCTGCTTCGTCTCCTGCAAGAAAGTCAAGAACATTCACATTAAAACCACGGCGTTCTGCAAAGCGCTGGTACATGCGAAGAAGCATTTCTGCCCAGTCCTGTGCTTCCGTACCGCCGGCACCTGCATGGAGCGTTAAAATGGCGTTGTTTTTGTCATATGGTCCGCTGAGAAGAGCATCAAGACGCATCGTGTCAAGCCTTGAACGTAAATCCGCATAAGAAGAACTGATTTCGTCAAGTAACGAATCGTCCGATTCGCTGATTGCAAGCTCCACGAGGGTCAGTGCATCTTCCCAGCCGGATTTTAAGGATTCAAATTTGCCGATTTTTGTGTTGAGTCCCTTAATTTTCTGCAAAACCTTCTGGGAAGCTTCCATGTCATCATAAAAACCGGGCGCAGCGGAGGTTTCCTCCAATTCTTTTGCTTTTTCTCTGTCTCTTTCTATCCCAAGGGCTTCATAAAGGTCAGTGATTTCGCTTTCCATAGCCACAAGGTCAAGTCTAAACTGCTCATATTCAAGCATTCTGTTTCATCCTCTCTCTTACTGTCCGCAGCATTTTTTATATTTCTTGCCGCTGCCGCAGGGACAGGGGTCATTTCTGCCGATTTTGGCGTCTTTTTTTACGGTTTTCGCACCGGGTTCAGAAGGGCCGGATGTCATTTGCGGCGTGGCAACTTCTTTTCTCTGGGGCGGATTTGTAAGACGGGCATGAAGAACGATTCTTACTGTATCCTCACGAATACTCTGAATCATTTCTTCAAACATATCAAAACCGACATTTTTGTATTCGATTATGGGGTCATGCTGTCCGTAGGCACGAAGACCGATGCCCTGACGGAGCTGATCCATATCATCAATGTGGGCCATCCAGCGTGTGTCAACTGCCTGCAGAAGAACAACACGTTCAAGCTCTCGCATGTTTTCTTCGCCCATTTCCTTTTCTTTCATTTCATAAAGGCTAAAGGCATGCGCTTTGAGCATTTCGGAAAGCTCTTTCTTTTCGAGGGTGTTTTTCTGCTCATCCGTAAAGGTGATGGGAGAGAAGATAGACCCGTAAAACTCAGAAAGACCTGCCCAGTTCCATTCTTCCGGATCCATGGAATCGGAAACATAGATATCCATCATGGAGTCGATGGTGGTGTGAATCATTTTAAGGACGGTATCCTTAAGGCTTTCACCGTCAAGCACGGATTGACGCTGTGCGTATATGGTTTCACGCTGGGTGTTCATAACGTCGTCATACTGGAGCACCGTGCGGCGAATCTGGAAGTTATCGCCTTCCACTCTGCGCTGTGCATTTTCAATGGCTTTTGAAAGCATGTTATGTTCAATTGGCTCATCGTCACGAAGGCCGAGAGCGTTTACAACACTTAAAATGCGGTCGGAGCCGAACCTGCGCATGAGGTCATCGTCGAGGGAAATATAGAAGCAGGAAGAACCGGGGTCACCCTGACGTCCGCTTCGCCCACGAAGCTGATTGTCAATTCGTCTTGACTCATGACGTTCCGTACCTAAAATAAACAGACCGCCGAGAGAAACAACCTCTTCGTGTTCTTTGTCAACAATCACTTTATGCTTTTCGTAAAGCTCACGGTATATGCGGCGTGCCTCTAAAATTTCAGCATCCGTCGTTTCTGCAAAGCCGGTAGCTTCCGCAATGAGGTGATCGGGAATTTCCATTTTTGCCATATCATTTTTGGCAAGGAATTCAGCGTTACCGCCCAGCATAATGTCCGTACCACGGCCTGCCATGTTGGTAGCAATGGTAACGGCACCTTTTTTACCTGCCTGTGCAATAATCTGCGCTTCACGTGTGTGGTACTTGGCGTTGAGAACCTCGTGCTTAATACCACGTCTTTTTAAAAGACTGCTGATTTTTTCGGAATTTTCAATGGTGATGGTACCAACCAACACAGGCTGTCCTGTTTTATGAAGCTCTTCAATATGGTTTACAACGGCGTTAAACTTTGCTGCCTCGTTTTTATATACTCTGTCGGGGAGGTCTACACGGGCAACATCACGGTTTGTAGGGATTTCCACAACATCCAGTTTGTATATGGCCTGAAATTCCGTTTCCTCCGTTTTGGCAGTACCCGTCATACCGGAAAGCTTTTTGTAAAGACGGAAATAGTTCTGGAAGGTGATGGTGGCAAGTGTTTTATTTTCTCTTTCTACTTTGACGCCTTCCTTGGCTTCAATAGCCTGATGCAGACCGTCACTATAACGGCGACCCACCATAATACGGCCCGTAAATTCGTCAACGATTAAAACCTCGCCGTCCTTCACCACATATTCTTTATCACGGAACATGGTACCGTGGGCCTTAAGCGCCTGATTGATGTGGTGGGAGATTGTCATGTTCTCAGGGTCAGCTAAGTTTTCAAGACCAAAGAACTGTTCCGCCCGTTTTGTGCCTTTTTCCGTAAGGGTAGCCGTTCTTGCCTTTTCGTCTACAATATAATCGGCATTAGGGTCTTCCTCAAGAGACTTCGTATCCGTTTCTGCAATTCTTGTGCAGCGGAGATTTTTAACAAATGCATTGGCACGCTCGTATAAATCCGTTGATTTTTCGCCTGCACCGCTGATAATAAGCGGCGTTCTTGCTTCGTCAACCAAAATGGAGTCCACTTCGTCAACGATTGCAAAAGCATGGCCACGTTGCACCATCTGTTCCTTGTATATGACCATGTTGTCACGAAGATAGTCAAAGCCCATTTCGTTATTGGTGCCATAGGTAATGTCTGCGGCATAGGATTTCTTTTTGATGTCCGTATCCATCTGGGGGACAACAAGACCTACCGTCAGTCCGAGAAAACGGTAAACTTTGCCCATCCATTCGCTGTCACGACGGGCAAGATAATCATTCACGGTTACAATATGCACACCTTCTCCCGAAAGGGCGTTAAGATAGGCGGGGAGTGTGGCCACGAGGGTTTTACCTTCACCTGTCCGCATTTCGGCAATTCGCCCTTGATGGAGAATAATGCCGCCGATAATCTGCACGGGGTAGTGGCGCATGCCAAGAACACGGTCAGAAGCTTCTCTAACGGTGGCAAACGCTTCAGGCAGAATATCGTCAAGGGTTTCGCCGTTTTGCAGGCGGCTTTTAAATTCGCTTGTTTTTTCTTTCAGCGCTTCGTCGGAAAGTGCACGGTATTCTTCTTCCAGCGCCAGAACTTTATCTACGAGGGGCTGTATGCGCTTGACTTCTCGTGCGCTGTAGTCCCCGAATAATTTCTGTAAAAGTCCCAATAGATTCATTCCTTTCTCATAGCATAAGCTATATTTAGTTATTATAACATATTTAGGAAAAAAATACAAGAAAATTTTCCTTAAAAAAGGAATCTATCAAAAGCGACAGATTCCCGAGGTTTATAATTCTAATTCCTTTTCCATAAGATGCACGTATTCTTCCGCATTTTTGCGGTTTCCTTCAATTTCTGCATCCGTCATTTCCCGTCTGACTTTTCCGGGGCTTCCCATAACAAGGCTGCCATCGGGGATTTCCGTGCCGCCTGTAATTAGTGCGCCTGCGGCAATGATACAGTTTTTGCCGATTTTTGCACCGTCGAGCACAATGGCACCCATGCCGATAAGAGAATTATCACCGATGGTGCAGCTGTGGAGTATTGCGCCGTGACCGACTGTTACACCTTTTCCGATGGTAAGCGGCATGTTTTCGGAGACATGGAGAACGCTGCATTCCTGTACATTGGAATTATCCCCGATTGTAATGGGAGCCATGTCTCCACGGATGACCGCATTGTACCAAACGGAAACGTTGTTCCCCATCTTTACATCGCCGCAAACCACGGCGCCCTGTGCAATAAATAACTTATTCATTTGTAAAAGTCCTTTCTTAAATGGATTTTATATATCGCAATGCGCTGACGGCGGCAGTTGCCCCGTCAGATGCTGCGGTTACGATTTGCCGTAGTTTCTTATCCCGTATATCGCCTGCGGCAAAAACGCCTTCCGCACTCGTCAGCATTTCGCCGTCGGTGGGAATATAACCGCCCTTTGTAAGGGGGATATCTTTGCAAAGCCTGTTTGCAGGCATATTGCCCATGGCTATAAACAGACCACGAACGGAAATCGTTTTTTCACCGCCGTCTTTTGTAAATTTAACTGCAGAAAGAAATCCGCCGTCTTCCTCGAGGGCGATTGGCACAGCGCTTTCATAAATCGTAATATTATCCGCCTCGTCTATGCCTTTTATTTTGCCGAAAGGAGAGAGAATGTGCACATGGGAGGCATGCTTTGCCAGAAACAGTGCCTCTTCGGCGGCATGGGCAGAAGAACCGACCAGTGCCACTTCTTTTCCCCGAAACAGTGCGCCGTCACAGGTGGCGCAGTAGGAAACACCTTTTCCTTTCAGCTTGTCTTCAAGAGGAAGTCCGAGCGTTTTGGGCTCTGCGCCTGTGGCAAGGATAAGCGCCTTGGCTTCATATCGGTTTCCCAGATTTGTTTCCACCCATTTGGGACTTCCCACATGAATATTGATTGCATCCTCATATTTTAGCTCTACGCCTTGATTTGCGGCAGCTTCCAGAAACTGCATGGCAAGCTCGGGGCCCGAAATTTTTTGAATGGGGGGATAATTTTCAATGTTATCAATGGTGGAAAGCTGTCCGCCGGGTGCCATTTTTTCCAGAATCAGCACACTTCTGCCCCCACGGGCGGCATAAATTGCTGCAGATAGACCTGCGGGGCCTGCACCGATAATAATGATATCGTACATACCTTGCTCCTTCACTTAAAATTCACTATTTTATTATTCCATTTTTTCTCCCATTTGTCAACAAAAACTTGACAAAAATTAAAGTTTAGGATAAGATAATATGAAATAGATTTATAAATAGGTGACAACGAATGATATACCTCGATAACAGCGCAACCACCCGTCCCTCAAAAAAGGCGATGGATGCGTTTTTGCTTACGGCCGAAACACATTTCGGGAACCCATCTTCTGTGCATACGCTTGGCACGGATGCGGCGAAAATTTTAAAAAACGCCCGAAATGCGGTTGCGAAAAAAATGCATACGGAAGCCGGCAATATTGTTTTCACCGGTGGCGGCACCATGGCGGATAATCTTGCCGTTTTGGGCGCTGTCCGCCCCAAAATGGGCGGCACCGTGGTAACTACCGCTATCGAGCATCCGGCTGTTATGAACACCTGTGCAGCCCTTGAGAAAAAGGGAATAACCGTAAAATATGTAAAACCCGAAAAAGACGGAAACATCACCCCGGAGGCAATAAGCGAAGCCTTGACGGAAGACACACAGCTTGTAAGCGTGATGCACGTCAATAACGAAACGGGCGCCATACTGCCGATTGAGAAAATCAAAGCCGTAATGGCAGGTGTTTGCCCGAAAGCCCTTCTCCATTCCGATTGTGTCCAGTCTTTTGGAAAGCTTCCCGTTCTTCCTGAAACGTGGGGGGCGGACCTTATCAGCTGCAGCGCTCATAAAATCCATGGCCTTCGTGGGGCGGGAGCTTTATATGTCCGCAAAGGCATTACGCTTGCCCCTGTTATATATGGCGGTGGACAGGAGAGGGATATCTGTCCCGGCACAGAGAATCTTCCGGCCATTGCTGCATTCGGGGCGGCGTGCGAGGAGGAGAGGAACATGGAAAAGGTGAAAGTCCTTTCTGAAATGCTTCTTCGTGGCATACTGGAAATACCGCACGTTTATGTAAACAGTCCCGAGGATAGACTTCCCCATATTTTAAACGTTTCATTTTCTGCCGTTCCTTCGGAAGTTGTTACAAATGCCTTATCGAATGCCGGCATCTGCATTTCCGGTGGCTCGGCCTGTGCAGGGGCAAGGAAAGAGAAAAGCTACGTGCTTCGCAGTATGGGCGTACCGTACCCCGACAGCGGCGTTCGTTTCAGCCTTTCGGATGAAAACACGGAAGAAGAAATCTGCGAAACCATCAAAGCATTAAAAGCCACCATTCCCATGCTTTACATGGCGCTTGGCATAAGGAGTTAACTATGAAAGAAATTATTTTGATAAAATACGGTGAAATCATCTTGAAGGGACTAAACCGTCATATCTTTGAAGATAAACTTGTTCGTAACATCCGCCACAAGGTGGGAGAAGATGCGAAGGTGTATAAATCTCGTGCCACCCTTTATGCGGAGCCGAAAGAAGGCGTAAATGTTGACGAACTGGTACAGAAGATTCGCGAGGTATTCGGTGTCGTATATGTTATCCGTACCGCTGTTTGTGATAAGGACCTTGCCGTAATCGGCAAAACCATTTTATCTTATGTAAATTTCAGCGCCTACAAAACTTTTAAAGTGGAAACAAAGCGTGCAGATAAATCCTATCCCATGCAGTCGCCGCAGATTAGCGCCGAAATTGGCGGTATGATACTTGAGGCTCATCCTCGTCTTACAGTAGACGTGCATAATCCGTGCGTTACGGTTTCCGTTGAAATCCGTGAAGGCGGCGCCTATGTGTATGCAGAAAAGCAAAAGGGCCCCGGCGGTATGCCAACCGGCTCTGCAGGAAAAGTAATGCTTCTTTTATCCGGCGGTATTGACAGTCCTGTTGCAGGATACATGATGGCGCGCCGTGGTACGAATATGGACGCTGTCCACTTTTTCTCGCCCCCGTTTACAAGCGAAAAAGCAAAGGAAAAGGTTCTGGACCTTGCCAAAATTCTGGCAAGATACACAGGCGGTATGCGGGTGCATATTGTACCCTTTACAGAGCAGCAGCTTCAGATGAAGGCCAAATGTCCTCAGGAACATCTGACCATATTAATGCGCCGCATGATGATGCAGATTGCCTGCCGGATAGCGGAACAATCAGGTGCGGGCGCCGTCGTTACGGGAGAGAGTCTGGGTCAGGTTGCAAGCCAGACGCTTGAAGCCATTGGCGTTACGGACGCTTGCGCCACCATGCCTTGCTTCCGCCCCTTAATCGGTATGGATAAAGAGGATATTATTGCGCTTGCACGAAAAATTGACAGCTACGAAACGTCCATTTTGCCTTATGAGGACTGCTGTACTATTTTCGTGCCGAAGCATCCCACCACAAAACCCCGTCTTGATAAAATCCTTGAATCCGAAAAGCTTATTGATACGGAAGCGCTCATACAGAAAGCAATCGAAGAAACGGTGCATATAGATGTGTAATACAGTAAATGAAGTGATTGAAATACTTATAAATCGCGGCATCACCGTCGCCACGGCAGAGTCCTGCACGGGCGGTATGGTGGGGAAGACCATAACGGATTTTTCCGGTGTGTCAAGCGTATATTTAGAAGGCGTTATCACCTATGCAAATGAAGCGAAAATCCGCCTTGGCGTTTTAGGCGAAACCCTTAAAAGCCACGGTGCCGTAAGCCGTGAGACGGCAAAAGAAATGGCGGAATGTGTAAGAAAACGTGCCGGTGCTTTTGTCGGCATTTCCACAACAGGCGTTGCAGGACCCGGCGGCGGTTCGAGAGAGAAACCCGTAGGTCTTGTATATATGGGAATCAGCACAGAAAAAGAAACGAAAACATATGCCCTTCGCCTTTTCGGAGACAGAGATACCATACGCCGTAAAACAACAAAACTCGTTTTTGACAAACTTTTGGAGGATTTTTTAAATGGAGAAGATTAAACTTTGGGAAGAAAATACGCCCTATTTTAATCCTGAATTCGGTCAGGAAGAGCCGGCGCTCGTGCCGTATCTTCTAGAGGACGGAAAAACCCACCCGTGTGTTATTGTTTTCCCCGGCGGCGGGTATCATCACCGTGCCCATCACGAAGGGGAGCCGGTGGCACAATGGCTTAACAGCATCGGTTTTCATTCCTTTGTGCTTGAATATCGTCTTGAGCCTTATGACCGACATGCAATTTTGGCAGATGCCGTAAGAAGTGTCCGTCTTGTCCGCCACCGTGCAAAGGAATTCGGAATCAATCCCGATGAGCTTGGCGTTCTCGGCTTTTCCGCAGGCGGTCACCTTTCTTATATGTCGGCACTTCGCTATGATGATGCCGTTACCGTTGGAGATGAGATTGACAAAGAACCGGCAAGACCGGATTTTGCTATTCCTTGTTATGCGGTTGCCTCTTTCATTAATAGTCCCGAATGTGGAACAGCTATGAGATTTTTGGGGAAAGATGTAAAGAACGAGGCTCTTCTTAAAAAGTACTCTGCAGAGCTTGCGATTACGGAGAATGCACCGCCCATGTTTATCTGGCACGCGGTGAATGATCCCGTTGTAGCTGTATCACATTCTCTTGATGTCGCAAAAGCACTGCATGAAAATAAAGTACCGTTTTCGTTGTTTGTATATCCGAACGGCGAACACGGCAAAAATCTTGCTGCAGAGATTCCTGTGACATGCAACTGGCCGATGGAATGCAAGGCATGGCTTTATGATCTTTTGGAAATGGAGGCATAAGGATGACAAATCCGCCGATTGAACAGCAAATTACAGAAACACTCGAGAAAAACTATATGCCCTACGCCATGAGCGTAATTATCTCCCGTGCTATTCCGGAGATTGACGGGTTTAAGCCGTCCCATCGTAAGCTCCTTTATACCATGTATAAAATGGGGCTTATTACGGGGACACGAACCAAGTCTGCCAATATTGTCGGCCAGACCATGAAACTCAATCCCCACGGTGATGCGGCGATTTATGAAACCATGGTCCGTCTTACTTCCGGCCATGAGGCACTTCTCCATCCCTTTGTAGATTCCAAGGGTAACTTCGGCAAACAGTTCAGCCGTGATATGGCCTACGCTGCACCCCGTTATACGGAAGCGAAGCTTGATACAATCTGCACCGAGCTTTTTGGAGAAATTGATAAAAACACAGTAGATTTTACGGATAACTATGACGGAACGATGAAGGAACCCGTCCTCTTGCCCGTAACATTTCCTACCATTTTGGTAACGCCAAACCAGGGTATTGCCGTTGGCATGGCAAGTAACATTTGCAGTTTTAATCTCCGTGAGCTTTGCGAGGCCACCATTGCATTTATAAAGAATGAAAAGGCAGACCTTCGTGCCCATATGCCTGCACCCGATTTTTCCACAGGTGCATCCCTTATCTTAAACGAAGAGGAAATGGACCGCATTTATGAAACGGGCCGTGGCAGTTTCCGCCTCCGTGCAAAGTATAATTACGATAAGAAAAATAACTGCATTGAAATTTATGAAATTCCGTATACAACCGCCACGGAAGTGATTATCGACCGTGTGGTGGAACTCATAAAAGGCAATAAAATCAAGGAAATTTCTGACATCCGTGACGAAACCGACCTTGGCGGTTTGAAGCTTACCATTGATTTAAAGCGTGGCACCGATCCGGATAAACTTATGATGCGCCTTTATAAAATGACGAGCCTTGAAGATCCCTTCTCTTGTAACTTTAACGTTCTCATTGACGGGCAACCCCGTGTTATGGGCGTTCGTGAAATTTTGAAGGAATGGACGAGATTCAGAAAAGGCTGTATCTGCCGTCGCCTTGAATACGACATTCAGAACAAAAAAGAGAAACTGCATCTTCTTCTCGGCCTTAAGAAGATTCTTCTTGATATTGATAAGGCAATCCGTATTGTCCGTGAAACCGAAAAAGATGAGGATGTTGTACCGAACCTTATGGAAGGCTTTTCCATTGATAAGGTGCAGGCGGAATATGTGGCGGAAATTAAGCTCCGTAATTTAAATAAGCAGTACATTTTAAAACGTACTGCAGAAACGGAAGCGCTCGCCGAAGAAATAGAAAATCTTACTTATATTCTCTCAAACGACAGCGAAATCAAAAAGCTGATTATTGCCACCTTGAAAGAAACGGCCAAAAAATACGGCAAAGAGAGAAAAACGGAAATCATTGCAGGGGAAGAGGTAGAAACCATTTCCGTCCAGGAAGAAGTGGAAGACTACAACGTTAAAATCTTCTTTACCCGTGAAAATTATCTTAAGAAAATCTCTCTTGTGTCGCTTCGTTCTGCAGGGGAGCAGAAACTGAAGGAAGATGACGAAATCATCTCTGAATTTGATGCATCCAACAGATGGGATTTGCTTCTCTTCTCCAATCAGCAAAACGTATACAAAATGCGAATTTCCGATATTGTTGACTGCAAGGCGAGTTCCCTTGGTGATTTTGCGCCGAACCTTCTTGGCCTATCCGGCGATGAAAGAATTGTATACGCCGTTCCTACGGATAAATACACAGGGTATATGCTCTTCGGATTTGAAAATGGCAAAGTGGCAAAAACGGAAATGGCAAGCTACGCCACAAAGCTCAACCGTAAAAAACTGCAGAATGCATATAGTGGTGCCGCGCCTCTTATTTCCGTATTGTATATTCCCGAAAACACCATGGTTACCCTCGAAAGTACTTCGGGCAAACTTCTCACCTTCTCTGCAGAGGATCTGGAACCGAAAACGACGAGAGGTACACAGGGCGTACAGGTTATGCGTATGAAAAAGGGACATACGCTTTCCAAAATGTACCTTGCCAAAGAAGAAACCATGCAGTATAAGAGCCGCAATATTCCGTCCGGCGGTTATTATCCGCAAAGCGATGCTCCGGAAGAGGATGACGGACAAATTTCACTTTTTTGAGGCATAAAATGATGACAACAGTACTTTTTATCCGCCACGGTGAAAGTGTGGCGAACAGAAGAAATATTTTTGCAGGCCATCTTGATGTGGAACTGGAAGAACTAGGCTTTCTGCAGGCTGCAAAAACAGCAGAATTCATTACAGAAAAGTATAAGGTTGATGCAATTTATTCCAGCGACCTGCAAAGGGCTTATAATACCGCAAAAGCCCTTTCCGACCGCACAGGCATTCCTATTATCAAAGAAAAAGCCTTTCGCGAAATTGACGGCGGAGAATGGGACGAAAAGAATTTTGATGCACTTGATTCTCTTTTTCCCGAGGAATTCGGCGTTTGGCGGCGAGATTTAAAAAATGCAAGATGCACGGGCGGTGAGTCTGTAAAAGAAGTAGCCGCGCGCGTTTTTGCGGCAGCAAAAAAAATCGCCGCGGAAAACGAAGGGAAAACCATAGCTATATTTTCCCATGTTACGCCCATTCGCTGTATAGAATGCATGGCGCGTGACGGGTCTGTCGAAAAAATCGCGGACCATACTTGGGTTTCCAACGCTTCTGTTTCGGAGTTTTTGGTAGAGGACGGACAATGGAAAGTAATTGAAATGAGTCAGGATAAGCATCTTTCGGGTATGCGCACGGCGCTTCCCGATGATGTGTAGAAGGGGGTAAATATATGTTTGAAATGAATGAAGTTTTTTTGCAGCTTGAATTTTTTGGACGGCTGATTCTTGCAGGTCTTTGCGGGGCGGCAGTCGGTTATGAAAGAAAAAAGAGCATGAAGGGCGCAGGCATCCGCACACATTTTATTGTGGCGATGGCAGCAGCACTTATCATGCTCGTTTCGAAATACGGATTTATGGATGTAGCCACCCTTCCCGGCCATTCTGTGGATACATCAAGAGTGGCGGCCTCTATCGTTTCCGGTGTAGGTTTTCTCGGTGCAGGACTGATTTTTGTCAGAAAATATACGATTAACGGCCTTACCACCGCTGCCGGCGTGTGGGCGACGAGCGCCATCGGCATGGCAATTGGCGGTGGCATGTATGTGCTCGGCATTTTGAGTACGGTTACCATTTTGATGGCACAGGTATTTCTTCACAGAAGATGGCAATTTTTACATGTGCCGAACACAGAACAGATTTTCGTTATTGTTTCCAATGCAGCGGAGGCGATTCCCCAGATTCATGCACTTTTTGAAAAAAACAACCTTGAGATTTTAAATATAAAAATGGAAGTACTTGCCGATGGCAACACTTCTCTTGATTTTGTAATAAAAGAGCCGCAAGCTTTTAAACCTGCAGCTTTAATGGAAGTTTTAAAAGAATGCCCGCATATTTTATCTTTTGAGCTTTAATGCTCAATGGTGACGGTGAACGGACCGTCGCAAAGCATATCAATTTCCATATGTGCGCCGAAAACGCCTGTTTCCACAAAAGGGAAGAAGGCGCGGCATTTTTCTACGAAATATTCATAAAGCTCTAAGGCCAAGGCAGGCGGCGCAGCACTTGTAAAGCTGGGTCGGCTGCCTTTTTTGCAGTCGCCGTATAAAGTAAACTGGGATACGACGAGCAGGCCGCCGCATACGTCTTTAAGGGATAAGTTGGTCTTTCCGTTTTCATCTTCAAAAAGCCGAAGCACAGAAAGCTTATGAAAAAGCCAGTCGGCATTCTCTTTTGTATCCCCGTCGCCAACACCTAAAAGAACCATAAGGCCTTTTTCTATGGCACCGTGGGGCACACCGTCCGCCGTAAGGCTTGCTCGTTTTACTCTTTGAATCACAACTTTCATATAAAATCCCCCTTATAGAGCACATTTTACCATACAGTGAAAGTGCAAGTCAAGAGAAAGGCATTTTCTTGTCGTTTTTTGCTTTTTTTCGCATTAAGGGAGTTGACTTTTTGGCATTCTTATGTTATACTATTCTAATATGAAAAGATTAAATATTATAACCGGCCATTTTGGCAGCGGTAAAACTGAATTTGCATTAAATCTTGCGCTTGCACAGAAAGGGCAGACCACCATCGTCGATATGGACACGGTAAACCCTTACTATCGAACGGCAGATGCTAAAGAAATTCTTGAGTCAAACGGCATCCGTGTCATTCTTCCTCGTTTTGCGAACACAAACGTGGACCTTCCCGCACTGCCGAGCGAAATCATTTCTGTGTTTACAAACCATGAAACCACCGGCATTTTTGATGTGGGCGGCGATGAGGATGGTGCGCTCGCACTCGGGCGGTATAACCCCTATTTTATGAAAGAACCTTACGAAATGTATTTCGTCATAAATGCAAGGCGTCCGCTCACGAGAACCAAGGAAGGTATCATCGAAATCCTTCGGGAGGTGGAGGCGGCATCCCGTCTTTCTGTGACAAAGCTTGTAAACGCTACAAACCTGGGCCCTGAAACCACGGCGGAAATCGTTTTGGAAGGACAGAGCATTGTAGAAGAAGTCAGCCGTATGACGGGAATCCCGGTAGGCTATACGGCCATAAAAAAAGGACTTGAAATTTCGGTGGCAAACCCAATTATGCCGCTTGAATTATATATTAAATCGCCATTTTAATACGAAAGGATGATGGATATGGCAAAAGTAACTTTTCGCGAGGATAGATGTAAAGGCTGTGAACTTTGCACTACCGTATGCCCCAAGCACATCGTACAGATGGCAAAGGACAGACTGAACAAAAAAGGTTTTCACCCGGCTGAGGTCGTCAAACAGGAAGAGTGCATCGGCTGTGCATTCTGTGCAACCATTTGTCCCGATGCCGTTATAGAGGTTGAAAAATAAACCGGAAAGGAAGAGAGATATGGCAGAAAAAGTTTTAATGAAAGGAAACGAAGCTGTTGCTGAAGCGGCTATCCAGGCAGGATGTCGTCTTTTCTTCGGTTACCCGATTACACCGCAGACAGAAGTTTCCGCATATATGGCAAAGCGTATGCCGAAAATCGGCGGTACGTTTTTGCAGGCAGAAAGTGAAGTTGCAGCCATCAACATGGTATATGGTGCCGCAGGCGCCGGTGCACGTGTTATGACTTCTTCTTCAAGCCCCGGCATAAGCCTTAAGCAGGAAGGTATTTCCTACATCGTAGGCAGTGACCTCCCTTGCGTTATTATTAACATTGTGCGCGGCGGCCCCGGCCTCGGCGGTATTCAGCCTGCACAGAGTGACTATTTCCAGGCAGTCAAAGGCGGCGGTCACGGCGATTACCATTTAATCGTTTTAGCCCCCAGCTCCATTCAGGAACTTGTGGATATGACACAGGAAGCCTTTGATATTGCTGACCAGTACCGTATGCCCGTTATGATTATGGGTGACGGTATGCTCGGCCAGATGATGGAACCTGTTGAATTTGGTGCAAAAGAAGGCAGAAAACTGCCCGAAAAGACATGGGCTGCAAACGGTACCGAAGGCAAGCGTCCCCGTAATATTATAAACTCCCTTTACATCGAAGCTTCTGACCTTGAAGAACTTGTTCTTGAAAGATACGAAAGATACAAGGAAGTAGAAAAGAACGAAGTAAAGGTTGAAGAATATATGGTGGAAGATGCAGATTACGTTATTGCAGCATATGGCACCATTGCCCGTGTTGCAAAAACGGCAATTTTAGCACTTCGTGAAGAAGGCATCAAAGTCGGTCTTATCCGTCCCATTACCCTTTGGCCGTTCCCCACGGAATCCTTTAAGAAAGCAGCAGAAACTGCAAAAGGCTTCCTGACTGTTGAAATGAGCATGGGCCAGATGGTAGAAGACGTCCGCCTTGCCGTTGACGGCAAAAAGCCTGTCGAATTCTTTGGCAGAACCGGCGGTATCGTTCCCACACCGGACGAAATCTGTGATGCCATCCGCAAAATGAAGGAGGGAAAGTAAGATGACGAAAGTATTTTCACGTCCCGAAGCACTCAATGACGTTGAACTCCATTACTGTCCCGGTTGTACCCATGGTATTATCCATCGCCTCGTTGCAGAGGTTCTGGATGAACTGGGTATCGTAGGTGAAACGGTAGGCGTTGCCAGCGTTGGTTGCTCGGTATTTTCATATAATTATTTTGGTTGTGACATGCAGCAGGCTGCACACGGCCGTGCACCGGCTGTTGCTACCGGTATTAAACGTGCACTTCCTAACCGTGTAGTATTTACCTATCAGGGCGATGGCGACCTTGCCGCTATCGGTACTGCAGAAACCGTTCATGCCGCATCCCGTGGTGAAAACATTACGGTTATCTTCGTAAACAACGGTGTTTACGGTATGACCGGCGGCCAGATGGCCCCCACAACCTTGGAAGGTCAGGTTACACAGACCTCTCCCTATGGTCGTGACGTTAAAACACAGGGGTATCCCCTGCGTGTCTGTGAACTTCTTTCTCAGACAAGCGGCGCTGCATTCCTCCAGAGAACTGCAGTTGACAATGTAAAGCACATTCGTGAAACAAAAGCCGCAATTAAGAAAGCATTCCAGTATCAGCTTGAGGGCAAAGGCTTCTCTCTTGTTGAAGTCCTTTCCGCTTGCCCCACATACTGGGCACTTCCGCCGGCAGAAGCTTTAAAGCGTCTCGGCAGTGAAGTTATCGATTATTATCCGCTTGGTGTTTATAAGGATAAGGGGGCAGAAACGGATGAAAAATAATGAAATTATTATCGCAGGTTTTGGCGGTCAGGGTATTCTCTTTGCCGGCAAAGTGCTTGCCTACACGGGCCTTGTTAACGGCTATGAAATCTCCTGGCTTCCGTCTTACGGCCCTGAAGTTCGTGGCGGTACGGCAAACTGCCATGTAATCGTATCGGAAGAGGCAGTTGCATCTCCCATGATTACAAAGCCCACGGCTCTCATTGCCATGAACCTGCCTTCTCTTCGTAAGTTTGAAGATGCAGTTGTGCCCGGTGGCATCATTTTAGTGGATTCTTCTCTGATTGAAGAAGACGTAAAGCGCACAGATGTTACTGTTATCCGCATTCCTGCTACGAAAATGGCCGACGAAGTAGGCGCAAGAAAGCTTGCCAATATGATTATGACAGGCGCTTTCATTAAAGCTACCGGCATCGTTGACTTTGACGGTCTCGTAAAAGGTGCCGCAAAGTGTGTTCCGGCAGGCAAGGAAGCAATCCTTGAACAAAATAAAAAGCTCCTTTCTATGGGGTATAATTACGGAGAATAAAACATTGAAGCTATCGGATTTTGATTATGATTTACCCGATGAGCTGATTGCACAGGAGCCTTTAGCTGACCGTACGGCCGCAAGGCTCCTTACGCTTATCGGGGGAAATATAAACCATGGCACCTTTACGGATTTGCGCCATATTTTAAAAAAGGGCGATTGCCTTGTCTTAAATGACACTCGTGTTATTCCTGCCCGCCTTTACGGACAGAAAAAAGAAACAGGTGGTGCCATCGAATTTTTGCTGTTAAAACGTATGGATTTAAATACGTGGGAAGTTGCCTTAAAACCCGGGAAAAAAGCCAAACCCGGCGCAAAATTTGTATTTGGTGACATCTTGGAGGCGGAAGTTCTCGAAGTCATTGAGGGCGGCAACCGCATTGTGTCCTTTACCTATGAAGGCGTTTTTGAAGAGATTCTTGAAAAACTCGGGGAAATGCCCCTGCCGCATTATATTACGAAAACCCTTGAGGATAAGGAAATGTACCAGACGGTGTACGCCAGAGAAAATGGCTCTGCGGCGGCGCCTACGGCAGGTCTTCATTTTACAGAGGAATTCCTTTCCGAACTTAGGGAAATGGGCGTGGATATTGCATTTTTAACGCTCCATGTGGGTCTCGGCACCTTCCGTCCCGTAAAAGTTGAGGAAATTACCGAGCATAAAATGCATACGGAGTATTATACCGTTTCCGAAGAAGCGGCAGATAAAATCAATGCCTGCAAAGCACGAGGCGGAAGAGTTGTGTGCTGCGGTACCACAAGCGTTCGCACCGTGGAATCTGTAGCCGATGAAAACGGCGTTATGCGCCCACAGAGCGGGGATACGGATATTTTCATTTATCCCGGCTATAAATTTAAAGCGGTGGATGCGATTATCACAAACTTTCATCTTCCCAAATCTACCCTTCTTATGCTTATCAGCGCCTTCGCAGGAAGAGAAAATATTCTCCGTGCATATGAAGAAGCCGTTCGCCTTCGTTATCGTTTCTTCAGTTTTGGCGATGCTATGTTTTTGGGATAGTTTAAAGTCGAACCATGTAGTTCAACTTTTTTTATAAGCGTGTTGAATATTGTCGAAAAGGAGAAAAGTATGGATATAAACAGCATTTTGAATGGAGTTAAATGTGCGTGTGGCAAGGAACATCATTGCAGTATTGAAAAAGTATATATAGAGAGTGGCGCCATCAAAAGATTAACGCAGCTTTGTGGTGCATATAATAACATTCTGCTTGTTGCTGACGGCAATACTTTTTCCGTGGCGGGCGATGAAGTTGAAAAAGCGCTTACCGGCAAAAACTTAGACAAGGTGATTTTCAGCGGAGAAAAACTTTTAATTCCGGATGAAACAGCGATTGAAGAAGTAAAGAAAAAAACAAGCGAAGCAGATTTGATTATCGGTATTGGTTCCGGCGTAATTCAGGATTTATGTAAATGTGTTTCGTTCTACTCCCAAACACCGTATATGATTGTTGCTACCGCACCATCTATGGACGGTTATGCATCGGACGGTGCAGCAATGATTCTCGGCGGCATGAAAGAAACTGTAAAGGCAGGACTCCCTAAAGCAATTATTGCAGATACAGATGTATTAAAGAATGCACCTATGGAAATGATTAAGGCAGGATATGGAGATATTGTCGGGAAATACTCGGCATTATGTGACTGGAAATTAAGTGCGACAGTAACGGGAGAATATTTCTGCCAATATATTTACGATACAACGTTTCAGATGATTGAAAACACTTTAAAAATTGCAAAGGGACTCTTAAAACGTGATGAAGAAAGTATTAAAATACTGACGGAAGCACTTATGGTTGTTGGCATTATGATGAGCTTTGCAGGCTCGTCAAGACCTGCATCGGGTAGTGAGCACCATTTTTCTCATTTTTTTGAAATTGTCGGGATTATTAACGATGAAGCGTATCTCTCGCATGGTATAGATGTTGCGTATTCGACCGTTATAACAGCAAAACTGCGTGAAAAAATCGTAAAATCAGATTTTCCGGATACGATTTATCGTCTTTCGGAAGAAGAATATAAAGATAAAATGAACGGAATATACAAGTCTGTAGCTGAAGGATGCATAAAACTGCAAAATAAAACAGGCCACTATTCCGAAAACAGAATACAAATATACAAACAAAAAGAGAAAGAAATTAAAAACATTCTTTCTCAGACGCCGAGCGCTGCAGATATCGAACAAATTCTTTCTGTTGTGGGATTGGATATGAAAGAATTTTATAGATTATATGATGAAAAGAAAATACAGGATGCCATATTGTATGCAAAAGATCTGAAAGATCGGTATACTGTGCTTTGGCTGTATTATGATTTGTTTGGAGATAAAATTTGATATTCTGACCCCTTAAGAGCGGGGAGTGCGATTATGAAGAGAGTATTTGAAAAGAACGAAACTTTATTTTGCATATTATTAATTTTATTATATCTTACTATTAACTCCTATTGCATTCAAAAACTCGGTTTAACGGATTATAGAAGTACAATTATTAACACCGTTTTATCTTTATTTTTAATTGTATTGATGGTTGTTTTAGGTAGGACAAAATATTATGGAATTACCAAAATTAAAAATGCAAAGAAATTTCTGTTCTTTATTCCTTTGATTTTTATACCGACCGTAAATCTATGGAATGGAATTAATATAAATCATGCCAAAAATGAGATTATATTTTATATTCTCACCATGATAAACGTTGGATTTATTGAGGAAATTATTTTCAGAGGCTTTCTGTTCAGAATGATGGAAAAGGATAATGTAAAGGTTGCAATCATTGTCAATGCCATCACGTTTGGAATAGGGCACATCATTAACCTGTTAAATGGCGCAGCATTGATTCCAACATTCATGCAAATATGTTATGCAGTTTCAATAGGTTATTTGTTTGTTATTATTTTTTACAAAAGCAAATCGCTTATCCCTTGTATAATAACACATTCTCTTATGAATGCACTTTCTGTTTTTAATGTTGATAATTCAATTTCAATGTATGTTGCACCTGTGTTTTTAACCGTAGTGCCGCTTCTTTTTGCGGCGTATATCAATAAGAAAGTGGTGTAAAGTGATGAAGAAATTATTTGCTTTTATCTGTTTACTCATTTCGCTTTTGCTTGTATTTGGCGGATGCTCGAAAGTGACGAACAAAAATGAAATAAGCTTTGAGAAGGAAGATGCCGAAAAGCTTTGTGCGGAGGTCCTGGGTGATTATGCGGAAGAAACGGGTTTTCCGATTTCCTATAAGTGCATTGACAAAAAAACCGTGGACGGGAAGGAATACTATGTTATGCACATTACTTGGCTTGTAGATAATATGCACCAGTCCTATATTGGCAATGCATTTGTATCTACTGACGGG
Organism: Clostridia bacterium; assembly: GCA_017436645.1. Classification (GTDB taxonomy): domain Bacteria; phylum Bacillota; class Clostridia; order UMGS1883; family UMGS1540; genus SIG447. Next base: position 31,831 of record JAFSCR010000031.1, read on the forward strand.
GAAGAGATATATGACGGCATTGTTTCGGGAGACGAATTTGAAATAACATCCCTTCGGTGGAAAAAATAAAAAGGACGAATATTTCGTCCTTTTTATTTTGCCCGAATATATAAATATAGCGGCCAAATTGCTAAAGCCTTAAATGAAGATTCATGCTATATTATAGACGAGTGAACAGGGGGGATAGCATGTACGAGAGTAATTTTGAAATCTGTTCCCATTTTGATTATGATGGGACATATATAGGGTCACGCCCTTATGGGGAAGGACATATTAATTCCACATTTTTAATTGAAACTACAGGCAGACGCTATATTCTTCAGAAAATCAATACGGCTGTTTTTAAAGAGCATCAAAAGTTAATTGAAAATATAGTGGCAGTGACGACACATCTGCACAGGCGCATTATTGCATCTTTGGGAGACCCGTACCGTGAAACTTTAACTTTGATTCCTGCAAAAGATGGCAAATGGGTATACGAGGCGGCGAATGGTGATGTTTACAGAATGTATTTGTTTATCGATTTTGCCGTAAGTTATCAAAAGGTGGAAACGGCGGAAATGTTTTACAAAGTGGCAAAAGCATTCGGGCAGTTTCAAAATTATTTAAAAGATTTTCCGGCAGAAAAACTTTATGAAACCATCCCCGATTTCCATAACACGGTAGTTCGTTTTGCTCAATTTAAAGAGGCAATAGAAAAAGACGTGGTGGGGCGGCGAAAGATGGTGGAAGAAGAAATTCAATTTTTCCTCCAAAGAGAAAAGGACGCCTCTGTAATCCTTGATGCAGTAAATAAAGGGGAAGTGCCTTTGCGGGTTACCCATAACGATACAAAGCTTAATAATGTATTGATAGATGAGAAAACAGGGGAGGGTATTTGTGTTATTGATTTGGACACGGTAATGCCGGGCTCCATGCTTTATGATTTTGGCGATGCTATTCGTTTTGGCGCAAGCACCGCCAAAGAAGATGAACAGGACCTTTCTTTGGTTTCCGTAAGCCTGTCTCTGTTTGAGGCGTTTACAAAAGGATATATGGAAAAGCTGGGCGACAGTATGACAAAGAAAGAAACAGAACTTCTGGCGTTCTCTGCAAAGCTTATGACCCTTGAATGCGGCATCCGTTTTCTTACGGACTACTTAAATGGAGATATCTATTTTCGGATTCATCGGGAAAATCATAATCTTGACAGGGCAAGAACACATATCAAACTCATTCGGGATATGGAAGATAAAATGGATGAAATGAACAAAATTGTGTATAAGTATTCTGATTGATGAAGGAGTAAACTACAATGGTTTTAGGAATTGACATCGGCGGTACTTTCATTAAATTCGGCGTGATTGCCGGAGGGGAAATGCTTTATCAGTCAAAAATCCCAACCGGAAACGGAACTTGCGTAAGCCTTCTTGACAATATATGTATGGAATGCGAGAGAATCAGGGACAAGTATCCTTTCAAAAGGGTGGGGGTGGGTGTACCCGGTGTTATGAATAACGGCCTTCTTACGGCAACAAACTTGCCTTTTAAAAACACACCCCTTAGAAAGGAACTTGAAAACCGCCTGTACCTTCCGGTTCGTGTAGAAAATGATGCTAATTGTGCCGCCCTTGGAGAAGCCGTTTGCGGCAAAGGAAAAGCATATCACAATATGATACTTGTCACCCTCGGTACCGGTATTGGCGGCGGCGTGATTGTAGATAAAAAGATTCTTTCCGGCCGTGGCGGTGCAGGGGAGATTGGCCATATGATTATCCAGTCGGAAAATGGGATTTTATGCCCCTGCGGCCAAAAGGGATGCTGGGAACAGTATGCTTCGGCAGGGGCCTTTGTAAGACAGGCAGAAGAAGCTGCAAAAGATAACCCTGAAAGCATCCTTGGCAGGATAATAAAAAAAGAAGGAAGCTTAAACGGACATCTGGTTTTTGAAGCAGTAGGGGCGGATTGCCCGGTAGCCCTTCATGTGTTTGATACATATCTTACCTATTTATCAATTGGGCTTAAGAGCCTTAAAAATATTTTCGATCCGGAAATCATTTTGCTTTCAGGAGGGATTACGGGTCAGGGGGATGCGCTTTTAATGCCTTTGAATCAAAAACTTGGGAATCTTGTTCGTGTTGAGATTGCGACGCTGCAAAATGATGCCGGCGTATTCGGTGCGGCAAACTTATAAAGGAGGGATACAGTGCTTTATAAAAATTGTAGAGTCAACGGCGAAACAGTAGATATTGAAACAAAAGACGGCGTGATTACCGCAGTCGGAAACATAGAGGGCGAAGGGGTGGACCTTGAAAACCAAAAGGTTTATCCCGGACTATTTGACATCCACACCCACGGCGTTTACGGGTTTGACACAATGGATGGAAATCACCTTTCGGAAATGGCGGATTTTCTTGCCAAAAACGGAACGACATCTTTTCTCCCCACCACGATGACTATGGCGGTTGAGGATATTGAAAATGTTACCAATCAAAAACTTCCCCGCCCTTTTGGCGCAAACATTGCAGGTTTTCATGTAGAAGGCCCCTTTATAAATAAAAAATATAAAGGCGCACAAAATGAAAAACATATTAAAGCGCCTGATTTGGAAATGTTTAAAGCACTGAAAAATATAAAAATGGTCACGTTGGCCCCTGAACTTGACGGTGCGATGGAGTTTATTAAAAACTGCGACGAAGTTGTATCTCTCGGTCATACGGATGCTTCCTATAACTGCGCTTTATCGGCCATAGAAAACGGCGCCTTGTGTATTACACACACCTTTAATGCGATGGCGCCGCTGCATCACAGAGAACCGGGCGCAATCGGTGCGGCAATTGATAAAGGCATATATGTGCAGGTAATCGCAGACGGGGTGCATCTTCATCCTTCCATTGTCCGCATGCTTTATAAGCTTTTCGGAAAAGAGCGGATGATTTTAATTAGCGATTCCATGTGCGCCACAGGGCTTTCGGACGGAGAATATACCTTAGGCGGACAGCCGATTCGGGTGGAAAATGCCGTGGCAAAAACAGCTTCCGGCGCCATTGCCGGCAGTACCTCTGTGCTTCTGGATTGTGTTAAAAAAGCAATTGAATTCGGTATTCCTGAAGAAGATGCCTTTTATATGGCTTCAAAAACACCTGCAAAGCTGCTTGGAATGAAAAAAGGAAAAATCGAGGTAGGATATGATGCGGAATTTATTGCTGTTGATGAAAAGCTGCATTTGAAAAACTGTATAATACGAGGAGAAATAATAAAACTGTAGGCAATAAGCCTACAGTTTTTATTTGGATAAAAACGATTGTGTATCCTCTTCAAATACAACCTTTACTGACCGACCGTATTCCGTAGGGGACATTCCTTCAATTTGTTTAAATCTTCGGGAGAAAAGGTGTATGGTGTCAAAACCAAGATGGGATGCAATTTGTGAAATGTTATAATTTCCTTCCCGTATCATAGTTTTTGCGACGGCAAATTTCATTTTGGTAAAGTGGGTCATAACGCCTTCGCCGACTTGTTCTTTAAAGAGCGTTTTAAGCGTGGTGGGACTGGTATTTGCCGCTTTTGTAATATCAGAAAAAGTGAGCTTTTCACAAATGTTTTCTTGCAGAAAAGACAGAACATTCCCAAGTAAATCCTGATCCGGCCCCTGTTTTAGCGTGCTGCTTATCCGGCGGATGCCGTCAAAATTGCGGTGGAGTGAAATCAGAAGATGCTCAAGGGAAAGAGAAATCATTTGTTCTGAACCGAGAGATTCTTCTTTTCTTCTCTCGAGCTTTTCGAGAAAGGTGTTATCAAGAGGTGAGGAAAAACTACGGGTAGCTTCTTTGACAATCGTTGCCAGAAGATGCTTTTCAATATCGGAAATTGGCAGGATTCTTTTCCTGAAAAAATCCATAGCGGGAGATTTACAGCTGAAGGATATAATCACAAGATTCGGTGCAACGATGCCGTTTGCTCTGAGATTATGGTATTCATTTGGCTGGTGGAAAACAGCATGCCCTTGCGAGAGAACGTGTTTTTCATCCCCCATATCTATTTCGATTTCGCCTTTATCAACATATACAATTTCCCAAAAATCATGGGATTCGCCTTTGAAGGCGTAATTCTTTTCGTATTCAAAATAGTGTACGGTATATATGTCGCTAATATTAAAAATACGCCTGAGGCGTGTGGGCTTATACTGTTTTTTCATATCATCACCTCGTATGTTTATTATAACATAATACGGGTTTTGATACAATAAAAACTTTAAAGGCTTGAATTATTCAATAAGATGGTGTATAATAAAAAAAGTTTGATGGAATGCTTTGATTCCCTTGGGAGGAACTTATGTTTACATTACTGAAAAAAGAGAATAGAGCAAGACGAGGCACATTCCAAACGGTGCACGGCACAGTGCAGACCCCCGTTTTCATGAACGTTGCCACATCTGCCGCAATTAAAGGCGGGATTGCCAGCGAAGACTTAGAACGTGTACGGTGTCAGGTTGCGCTTTGTAATACATACCATCTTCACGTCCGTCCCGGTGATGAAGTCGTTCGGGATATGGGCGGTCTCCATTCTTTTATGGACTGGAAGGGGCCGATTTTAACGGATAGCGGCGGCTTTCAGGTTTTTTCTCTGGCGCAATTACGGAGCATTAAGGAGGAAGGCGTATATTTCCAGTCCCATATTGACGGCAAGCGCATTTTTATGGGCCCTGAGGAAAGTATGCAGATTCAGTCAAACCTCGCTTCCACCATCGCCATGGCCTTTGACGAATGTGTTGAAAATCCGTCTCCTTACGACTATACGAAAAAGTCCACCGAGCGTACTACAAGATGGCTTGTCCGTTGCAAGGAAAAAATGGATAAGCTCAACGCTAAAGAAGATACAATTAACAAAAAACAGCTTCTTTTTGGTATAAATCAGGGCGGCACCTATGATGATTTGCGAGTTGCACACATGAAGGAAATTGCAAAACTTGACCTTCCCGGTTATGCCATCGGCGGTCTTGCTGTAGGGGAGAGCCACGAGGAAATGTATCGCATCATTGATGCGGTGGAACCCTTTATGCCCGAGGACCGTCCGAGATACCTTATGGGCGTAGGTACGCCTGCCAATATCTTAGAAGGTGTAAGGCGTGGGATTGACTTTTTTGACTGTGTTATGCCAAGCCGTAATGCACGTCATGGGTATATGTTCACAAATTATGGCATTATAAATCTCAATAATGCTAAGTATATGCGAGATCCGCTTCCTATCGAGGAAGGGTGCATGTGTCCTGCTTGCCAAAGATACTCCCGTGCCTATATCCGTCACCTTTTGAAGGCAGGCGAAATGCTGGGTATGCGGCTTTGTGTTCTCCACAACCTGTATTTTTATAATCATCTGATGGAAGAAATTCGTCTCGCACTTGATGAGGGCAGATTTGAAGCGTTCTTCAATGAGAAAATTGAAATGGTAACAAAAAGATTATAAAAAAGCGGGAGCCGTTTGGCTCCCGTTTTTTATCTTGATTCAATCAGAACAACTGCATTCGGCCGAAGGATAAGGTTTATTGTATTGTCTTCCGTTTTCAAAATGCTTTCTTCGTTATGTGTTTCATCCAGAAGAAAAACCTCGTGGCACCCTTTGGGGAGCTTCACTTCAAATTCCTGCATATCATCCGAGTAATGGGTGATGAGGGTATAAATGCCGTCTTCGCCTTTGGCCCCCACAGTGTATACTTTATCCACTTCGCTCAGAACTTCAATTTGCGTGCCTGCATTATAAAGCTTCTTGAACATATGGAAGGCGTAATAGGTCTTGCGAGGACGGAGAGTATAAAAATCAAAGGCGCCGTTAAAAGAACAGAGCCGAAAATCATAGTACATCAGCATATCCAAAGGGACACTCTGGCAAACGGACATAACCGCTGCTGTAAAAGCTGCACCTTTCATGCCGATAATCGTTTCGATACTGTAAGTCAGGAAGTCACCTGACCACCCTCTCACATAGTTCCATTCATTCAGGATGGATTCTGTATCATAAAACCCTTGTGCATCAAGCTTTTGGCGCATAAGAATCACGCTGTCTGAAAAATATTCCGGGTCCCTTCCGTACAGATGCCAGGAGAAGAAATCAAGGGGCGCATTGGCTTCTTTCACCTTTTTTAGGAATGTTTCAATCCATGGCTCGCGAAATGGGTTTGAAACAGAAGGGCCACCGATTTTAAGATGGGGAAAGCACGCTTTCAGGTGCTTTGCCGCAATGATGTAAAATTCGAAAAACTCTTCTGCCGTGCCGCCCCAGCAACGTTTGCTTGGAGAATCATCTTTGTCAAGCTCAGGCTCGTTCCAGATTTCCCAATATGCAATATCCATGTGAAATCCGTTTGCCCAGCCTTCTGTGTAGTGCCTTATGATATGTTCGCATATAACGGCCCATTTTTCAAAGTCGGGAGGGGGGAGCGTGCCGTATTTTTTTACGCCGTGCTCAATTTTGGAACCGAGGCGATAAAATACCTTTGTGCCGGCTTTCTCAATGGTCTGAAGATAGTTGTCGGTTACGGGAAAGTCGTAAGATTCCGGCGAATAGGGGTCTTTGGAAAAATCGGGGAAAATAGCATGCACGTCAACGGTATGCTCGCCACCATAGTTTGAAGAAAAGGCAGCATCGTGATTTCTGGCATAGGGAATCTCAAGGGCGGCATAGTCTTTTAAAGAGCTTCGTGCCTGTGCACCTTCTTTGTGAAATGGCCCGTTGTTTACGGCATTCATAGGTTTGATTTTACCAAGTACGGTTTCCGGATTTACAATAACTGCTTTCATCATTATAGCTCCTCTGTTTTAACTTATTTAAAGCTTTTTTGGGCTTATAAAAGTGTCTTTAAGGGTTATTATAGCAAAAGAAAATAAAAATGTCAAAAAAATTTGTAAAAATACTGGATTTTTCCCTTTTATGGGTGTATAATCTTAAAATAAGAATAAAGAAAGGATGATTTTAGTGAATATTCAAATTACAAAAACAACATCCCCCAAGGCAAAGCCGGACCAGTCCAATCTTGGTTTCGGTAAAGTCTTTACGGACCACATGTTTGTTATGGATTATACGGAAGGCAAGGGCTGGCATGATGCAAGAATCGTTCCTTACCAGAACATTTCTCTCGCTCCCAGCGCCATGGTTTTCCATTACGGGCAGGAAATGTTTGAAGGGCTTAAGGCTTACAACGGGGAAGATGGTAAGGTATACCTGTTCCGTCCTGACCAGAACGCAAAGCGTACAAACAAAACCAACGAACGTCTTTGCATTCCCGAGCTTCCCGAAGAATATTTCGTAGAAGCAATTAAAGCGGTTGTGGCCATTGATAAGGACTGGATTCCCACAGCCCCCGGCACATCTCTCTACATCCGTCCCTTCATTATTGCAACGGACGAATTTTTAGGTGTTGCACCTTCCAAAACATATAAGTTTATGGTTATTCTTTCGCCCAGCGGTGCTTACTATAAGTCCGGTCTTGCACCTGTCGGCATCTGGATTGAGGACGAATATGTCCGTGCAGTCCGTGGCGGCATGGGCTTTGCAAAAACCGGCGGCAACTACGCTGCCAGCCTTGCGGGTCAGGAAAAAGCACATAATGACGGTTACTCTCAGGTTCTCTGGCTTGACGGTGTGGAAAGAAAGTACATCGAAGAAGTTGGCGCTATGAACATCTTCTTTAAGATTAGCGGTAAAATTGTAACACCGATGCTCAACGGCAGTATTCTTCCCGGTATTACACGCCGCTCCGTAATTGAACTTTGCAAGTCTTGGGGCATGGATGTGGAAGAAAGAAAGATTTCCGTTGATGAACTGATTGAAGCATTCCAAAACGGTACCATGGAAGAAGTATTCGGCACAGGTACTGCCGCTGTTATTTCTCCCGTTGGTAAGCTTCGTTATAAGGATGAAGTATTCACCGTTGGTGATGGCTCCATCGGCGAAACCAGTCAGAAGATTTATGATGCAATCACAGGCATCCAGACAGGAAAACTTGAGGATACCTTCGGCTGGAGAGTTGAAGTTAAATAATCAAACCAATAAGAAAGGCACACTCGAAGAGTGTGCCTTATTTTATTTCAAATAATATTTCAATAGCTCTGCTGTGTTTTCTATATCGGAAAGGGCAACCATTTCATTTGCATGGCCAAGGTACCTCGTGGGAATGCCGATGCTTACACTTTCGATGCCGCCGTAAGCCTTCTGTACATCGCCGCCTGTGCCACGAAGGATGCTGACCTCCCTGAAGGTTTTATAAGGTGCCGCCTCCAAACCCTCCAGAAGGGGAAGCGATGAAATCATGCCGGCATCTTTTACTCTTAATGCAGTACCACCGCCCAGAGCGGCAAATACTGTTTTTTCAGCAGGCGCATCGTTGGCACCCGAAACATCTACACTAATTAGCACGTTGGCTTTGATTTTTTGCATAAAGGAAGGAGAAAGCTGCCGAATATTACTTTTCGTTGCAAATACAAACCATACATCTTTCTTCGTGTCGGATAAAAGTGCACGGATTACAGCACAAATTGCGCTATATCGCCCCATGGATGCACCAAAACACATATTGCCGATAGTTTCAAGTGATGGCGTAGGAACCGCCCACTGACCGATTTCGAGCGTCTCATGGCCGGTGTCAATATACAGTCCCTTTTCATCTTTGCCGATAACGCCCTTTTTGCCGCCTTGGCAAACTACGCTCATTCCTTCTGACGGTTTTGCGCCGCCTACGGCAGAAAAACGGGAAAAACCTCCCTCGGGATAGGTGACATAGAGACAAGGCGTGTCCATAGCGGTTAAAATGACGATGCCGTCACCTTCGCCTTCCTTGTGCACAATAAGGGTCCCGTGGGCATCTTTTTCCCATTTTGCGCTTTCGGGAAGCATAGAAATAATGGTTTCACAAATTTTTTCTTCACTGCCGGAAGGGGCAGGGGTCATGGCGAGTTTATAAAGCATGGATTTCATGAATCAATCTCCTTTTCGGATTTATAAAGAGGGGGCAACTGTGCGAAGCCAGACGTCGAGAAGGCGGTACAGGCTTTCATAGTCGTCCTTTGCGATTACGAGTGAGGGAGAATGTAAATTGCGGCATGGAAGTGCCAAAATGGCCGTGGGAATCCCTTCCACAGCTCTCATGATTACCCCCGCATCCGTGCCGCCGCCTGCAGTACGTTTTTGTTGCCAGGGAATATCATTTTCTTTTGCTGCAAGTGTAATGGAAGAGATAAGCGCACGGTCAGGCGTTGCCACTCTGTCCATAAAAGTTACGGCAGGGCCTTTCCCTAAGGTGGTTACATGGAGATGCGGCTCTGTGGGAAAAATATCGGAGCAGAAGGTAGATTCCACAACCACAGCATAATCGGGACGGAAATATTCTGCCGCCGCCTGTGCGCCACGGGTACCTACTTCTTCCTGTGCGGTGAAAGCACACACAAGCTCAATGCCGGGATAAGTGTTTTTTAAGAGTCTCAGTATTACCGCACAGCCGGCTCTGTCATCAATGGCTTTCGCATCAATAAGCCCGTCCCCGAATTCCTCATAGTGGGGCGGAAACACGGCGGTGTCGCCAAGCATAACCACTTTTTCGGCTTCTTCACGGTCGAGTGCGCCGATATCTATATACATGTTTTCTTCTTTTATCGTTTCTTCACGCTGGGCTTTGGACTGCAGATGAACGGCACAAACGCCGATAATACCCGACACTTTATCTTTGCCGATATACACTTTTTTTCCTAAAAGCACGTCGGAATTTATACCGCCGACTGTTTTGAACCGTAAAAATCCGTTATCCTCAATGCCGGAGATCATAAGGCCAACCTCGTCCATATGTGCCGCAAGGAGAATTCGCTTTCCCTTACCGCCTTTGGAAACCAGAAGGTTGCCCATGGTATCTTCAAGGCATGCGCAGCCGCTTATTTGGGATTTGATAAAGTCACGAATTTCTTTTTCGTCACCGGAAACGCCGGATCTTTCGCATAAGTCCTTTAAAAGCATAATTCACCCTGCTTTCCTAAGTCTTTTATCACCGCCGCAAGAAGGCGGGCGGCATTTTCTGCGTCATCTATATGCAGTACTTCATAGCCGGCATGCATATAGCGAAGAGGGAGGGACAAAAGACCTGTATAAACGCCTTTTCGGGCAACTTGTACCACCCAGGCATCCGTCCCCGTGCAGCCGCTGTCCACATCAATCTGATACGGAATTTCTGTTTTTTTTGCTACATGAATCAATCTGTCAGACACATTTCTTTGTACGTTAGGTCCCACCGTAATCACGGGACCTTTTCCCATTTCAAAAGTATCCCGACCCGATGCATCCGGTGTTTTGCCGTGACAAACATCAATGCAGATTGCCGCATGCGGCTTAAGATTATAGGCGGCAGAGCCTGCACCTCGAAGGCCGACTTCTTCCTGCACAGCACCTACAACGGCAATGTTAAAAGGCAGTTCAATGTCCTTTAGCATCTCTAAGGTTTTCACAATGACAGCAAGACCTGCCCTGTCATCCATGGCAGATGCGGCTGCCATATTCTTTCCAAGGGGCGTAAAGTCCGTTTCAAATTCCATCACATCGCCAATTTTTATAAGTGCAGATACTTTTTCGGGAGAAAGACCTGTATCTACACAAAGGGTTTTCATATCAGGCGCTTTGTCGGCGGACTGAATATGGGGCGGAATGGAACAGATAACGCCGTGGAGCACTTCTTTTCCGTAAATACGGACAGAGGAAGCAGGCAGAATCTTTGTGTCAAAACCGCCAACGGGGCAGACAAGTAAAAAGCCCTCTTTTGTGATATGGCGCACCATAAGACCGATTTTATCCGTATGGGCCTCCAGCATCAGCGCCTTTCGGCCTTCCTGAAAGCCGTTTACCGATGCAATCACATTTCCAAGGGCATCTAACTCTATATTTTCACAATAAGGCATAAGTACGGCAGAAAATGTTTCTGCCGCACCGCTTTCACGCCCGGAAACGCCGGGCGCCGTTGTTAAGATTTCAAGTAGTGTTCTCATAAGCTTTTTACAAGCTCCTTAAACCGCTTACCGCGTTCTTCAAAGTTTTTATACATGTCAAAGCTGGCACAGGCGGGGGAGAGCATAACAATGTCGCCTGCTTCCGCACCCATGTAAGCTTCTTTTACAGCTTGTTCCATGGTGGAATAAATGAAAATCGGCATGGTCTTTTTGCCGGCGTATGCTTTTGTAACTGCATCTTTGATTTTAGAAGCTGTAGCACCAACAAGATACAGCTTTTTAACCCGTGCCTTTACATCATGCCCAAAGTCGTCAAACGGTATGCGCTTGTCATAGCCGCCTGCAATGAGAATGACTTTCTGTTCGAAAGAATAAAGACCGGCTCTTGCACGTGTGGGACTGGAGGCGATAGAGTCGTTATAGAATTTTACGCCGTCCACCTCACGGACGTATTCAATGCGGTGTTCAACCCCGGCAAAAGATTTTGCAAGCTTGCGGACGGTTGCCGGTTTTACAAGCTTCTGTACCGCCGCAATGGCTGCCATATAGTTTTCTACGTTGTGGACGCCGGGGAGAAGAATATCTTCAGTATCTAATACTTCGACGCCATCCATAAAAATTTTGCCGTCACGAAGGAATACGGAGGCATCTTCTGTCTGTCGGCTGAATGTAAGTACGTTGCCTTTTGCTTCATTTGCAAAGCCGGCGGTAATTTCATTGTCCGCATTAATAATGAGACGTCCTGTTTTGGACTGATGCAGGAAAATGTTTTTCTTTGCCTCAATATATTCTTCCATGGACTTATGAATATCCAGATGGTTGGGGCTCATATTGGTCACAACGGAAATGTGGGGGCTTTTCTTCATGGTTTGGAGCTGGAAACTGGATAATTCCACAACTGCAAACTGGCCCTTTTCAATGGTTTCGATTTTGGGAAGAAGGGGTGTGCCGATATTGCCGCCGAGATGGACGGTATAGCCTTCCTTCTTCAGTAAGTTATAAATCAGGGTAGAAGTGGTGGTTTTACCGTCACTTCCCGTAATGCCGATAATTTTGCAGGGGCAAAGCTCAAAGAAGAGCTCCATTTCACTTGTGATTTTCGCACCTTTCTTTTTAGCGGCCACAATTTGCGGAATGTCGGGACGCATACCGGGAGTACGGATTAAAATGTCACAATCCAAATTGTCTAAATATTTTTCGCCGAGACTGAATTTTGCACCCATACGCATTAAGGAAACGAGCTCGGGCGTCAGTTCGTCGTTTTTATCGCAAGCAGTAACGGAAGCACCGTAAGATAAAAGCATCTGAATTAAAGGCTTATTGCTGATGCCAATACCGAGAACGACTACCTTTTTACCTTTTATATTTTGCTTAAATGCTTCAAGCTTAGAATTCATTACCTAAATCACCTCACCAATATATTATCCTATATATATTTCGGATTGTCAATATAAATTTTATGGAAATTGGTAAAATTTTCTTAATTCAACTTTATAAAACACCGGTTTTTGGCGGTTTTTTATACTTTTTGTCAAAAAAAGAAGTCGGAACATAAGGCGAGTGCATAAAGCGCCTTGTTTCTGAAAACACCCTTCCCGATAAGGCTATCAGGCAAAGAAGGTTGGGGATTGCCATAAGCGCATTGAAGGTGTCGGATATCCCCCAGACAAGCTCCATGCTGGTTACTGACCCTACGTATGCACAAAGAATATAAATGGCTTTGTATATGGGAACACCTTTTTTGCCGAAGAGGTACAGCACGCTCCTTTCGCCAAACAGGCTCCAGCCGATTACCGTGGCGAATGCGAAAAATACAATAGAAACAGATATAAAAATCCGCCCGAAGTCACCGAGGCCCACACCAAATGATGTAGCGGTAAGAGAAACGCCGGCGAGGCCTGCCGTGGCGGCCGGAAACTTTCCGGAGGTCAAAATGACAAGTGCCGTTAACGTGCAAACTAAAATGGTGTCCACAAACACTTCAAAAATGCCCCACATTCCTTGAATGCACGGTTCATCCGCTGAAGAGGAGGCATGGGCCGTTGCACCGGAGCCGAGTCCTGCCTCGTTTGAAAAAACGCCACGCTTACAGCCGAGCTGCATGGCCTTTTTCACACTGTACCCCAGCGTGCCGCCGGCGATAGCTTCGGATGAGAAAGCACAGTGGAAGATAAGACGAAACGCATCGGGAATTTCTACCCTTTGTTTATATAAACAGATGAAGCTTCCTATAAAAAATATAATCACCATAAAAGGCACAAGCTTTTCTGTAACGCCTGCAATTCGTTTTAGTCCGCCAGAGATTATTATGGCAATCAGAACGCTTGAAAGTATGCCTGTTAAAGTAGCAGGGATGGAAAAGGTGTCCGACAGGGCAGAGGACACGGAGTGCATCTGCGCCATGTTTCCCATGCCAAAAGAGGCAAGAATACAGAAAAGAGAGAAAAGAAGGGCAGGGAAACGGAGGCCAAGCCCTTTTTCCATATAGTACATAGCGCCGCCGATGGCGTTGCCCTCCTTATCTTTTTGACGGTACAAAATGGCGAGAACGCTTTCGGCGTATGCAGTCATCATGCCGAAAAAAGCAGAAACCCACATCCAGAAAATTGCACCCGGGCCACCGAGGGAAAGGGCGGCGGCAACACCGGTTATATTGCCTGTCCCCACCGTGGCGGCTAAAACCGTTGTAAAGGACTGAAACTGGGAAATACATCCTTTTTTATTTTTTTCCTTTTTAAATAAAGAAAAAAACGTATGGGAAAGCCAAAGCCGTATGCTTCGGATTTGAAAAAACCCTGTCCCTATGGTAAATAACAGTCCCGTAAAGAAAAAGAGCCCAAGCATATACGGCCCCCAAAGGAAGTCACAAACGGCTTGGTTTATGGTTAATATCTTTTCTGCCATTGCCATCATATCCTTTCCGTTTATATATACGCTATCCGATTTTGAAACATGACGGGAAGAAAAAATATAAAATTTGTAAAAAAATCAAAAAAACTATTGCATTTATGGAAATTGTATGCTATAATACCTAAATGTGATTATGGGTATTCCGCTGTGAACAAGAAATTTGTGTCCATGAATGCCTAAAGAAAGAGAGGAAATATAATGGATACCATTCGCGCAATTACGAATGAACAGCTGCGGACTGACCTGCCGAAGCTTGAAATCGGTGATACGCTTCGTCTTCACCTGAAGGTCAAAGAAGGTAACAAAGAAAGAATCCAGATGTTTGAAGGTACTTTGATTGCCCGCAAGAATGGCGGCATCAGTGAAACCATTACCGTAAGACGTATTGCTTCCGGTGTTGGCGTTGAAAAGATTTTCCCGCTCCACTCACCGAACATTGACAAAATCGAAGTTATCCGTCACGGTAAAGTTCGCCGTGCAAAGCTCTACTATCTGCGTGGCAGAGTTGGTAAGGCTGCAAAGGTTAAAGAACGTTTATAAGGAATTTGAAAAGGGACAGATATGTCCCTTTTTCAATATCAGGAGGATTTTGATATGCGTGCAGAACAAAACGAAAAAAAGAGTGTAGGCCGAGAAATTCTGGAATGGGTCGCCTGCCTTTTGGTAGCTGTGATTATCACACTTATTCTGCGGACTTTTGTGTTTACCATTGTTCGGGTGGACGGCACCTCCATGGATCCCACCCTTGCCAACGGCCAGCGTCTTGTCATGGTGCGTCTCGGTTATAAACCTGCAGCGGGGGATATTGTGGTTGTGGACCCGAATAAGGATGGTACACCCAAAGCACAAAAGAAACCGCCTTACATCAAGCGTATCCTTGGCATGCCGGGCGATACAATTGAATTTTATCAGGATGTCCGTGGGAATGTAACCTTATATGTGAACGGCGAAAAGAAGGAAGAAGCATACATCAGTTCTTCTGTATATTCCTTCTCGGAAGAAAAGTACACCGTTCCGGATGGCCATGTGTTTGTTATGGGCGATAACCGTCCTGTAAGTCTTGACAGCCGAAATGCCGGCGTTGGTTTTATTCCGTTTGAACGTGTGCTCGGAAAAGCTTCCTTCAGAATCTGGCCGCTTAATACGATAGGTACACCGTAATGCAGATTCAATGGTTTCCCGGCCATATGGCCAAAACAGCACGCCTTATTTCTGAAAATTTAAAGCTTACGGACGTTGTGGTGGAAATTGCGGATGCCAGAATCCCCGTTTCCAGCCGTAACCCTTACCTTGCAAAACTTCTCGGAAACAAACCGCGTGTTCTGGTTCTCAATAAAGCGGACCTTGCTGACCCGAAAATAAGCGCCCTTTGGAAGAAAAAATATGCAGAAATCGGGCAAAGCGTTGTATTCGTTAACAGTCGTGACGAAAAAATATGGAATCATATCATTTCTGCCGTGGAAGAAGCTTTAAAGGAGCTTCTTTTACGCCGAAAAGAGAAAAATATGGTGGGCAGGCCCATTCGTATGATGATTACGGGCATCCCCAATGTAGGGAAATCCACCTTTATTAACAACATGTCCGGCCGTGCAAGCGCCAAAACGGGGGACAGACCGGGTGTTACCACCGGCAAGCAGTGGGTAACCCTTCGGGGCGGATATGAACTTCTGGATACGCCCGGTATGCTCTGGCAAAAGTTTGAAGGCGAAAACGAAGGCATGCACCTTGCTTTTACGGGTGCGATAAAAGACGATATTATTGACACGGAAGAACTTGCCTTTCACATGCTTAACTTTTTAAAAGAAAACTATCCGGATGCTGTCACCGCAAGGTACGGCATCGAAAACCCCGGTGAACTTGGCGGATATGAGCTCCTCTGTGCTGTTGCCGAAAGACGGAAATTTATCGTAAGCGGCGGCGAACCGGACACAGAAAGAGCGGCACGCATCGTCATTGACGAAGTACGCGGCGCAAAGCTCGGCAGAATTTCCTTTGAGTCGCCGGAAAACTTATAAAACGAATCAGAACCCCCACCTAAAAGGCGGGGGTTTTCATTTGGCAAAAAATAGACCGGCATTTCCATATGCCGGTCTGTTAGATGATCTTTTTTTATGCTTTTAAAAGGTGTATACCAAATCCGCCGAACTCTTCCTGCAAATAAATACATTTTATGGTTCCGTCTTTTTCATATATAGCCGATTCTTCCTGAAACGAAATGCCTTTTAAAGAAAGGTGATATACGGATCTGTCCACATTATTTGTTAAAATTGCAATGTGTCCGCATCTGCCCGGCCCTTTTCCTTTTAAAATCTCAAACTGTGACCCTACAAATATGCCTTTCTCGCTTTCACGCCCTATCGGGAGACCCGTCAGAAGGGAAAACTTTTCAGCTGTCTTCATGGCGTCGGTTTCACTTTCGTGATTTAGGCCAATATGCCCAATGGAAAGTCCCAGCATACTGCTGACTGCATTTTTTGTAAGTCTGGTGATTTCCGCCCAATTTCCTTCATCTATGAAGCTTTCTTTTACCATAAAGCTTCCGCCTACGGCAATGATTTTATTTGAATCCAAATAGGTGTTCATGTTTTCAAGGCTGATGCCGCCCGTGGGCATAAATTTAATATTGCCGTAGGGTGCGCTCATGGCTTTGATTTTATCCAAACCGCCGCTTTGCTCCGCAGGAAAGAATTTAACCACCTTAAGACCAAGGGAAAGGGCCATTTCAATTTCTGTAGGCGTCGTGCATCCCGGGAGGGGCAAAATGTCGTTTTCAAGGCACCACCGGACCACCTCGGGGTTTATTCCCGGGCTTACGATAAACTGTGCACCTGCTTCCTTTGCACGCTTTGCCTGTTCTATTGTCAGCACTGTGCCGGCGCCAACAAGCATGGAAGGACATTCTTTGGAAATGAAACGAATCGCATCCGCAGCAGCATCTGTACGGAAGGTAACCTCTGCTGCCGCAAGACCGCCTTCTGTCAATGCATTTGCAAGTGAAACTGCATTTTTTGCATCGTTGATTTTAATAACCGGAATGATTCCTGTGTGATAGATTTTCTTTAAAATATCCATTTGATATTTCCTTTCCGTATTTAACGCTGTACCCGTCCGCTGCCGTCGCCGGCGGCAAGTGCTTCAACTTCTTTTCTTGTGACCATATTCATATCGCCGGGGATGGTGTGCTTAAGTGCTGAAGCGGCAACACCAAATTCCAGTGAAGAGCGAAAATCCTTCCCATCCAGCATGCCGCAGATTACACCTGCCGCAAAGCTGTCTCCACCGCCGACACGGTCAACAATAGGCGTGATTCTGTATTCCTTTGAATGATAGAATTCTTTTGTATCTCTTGCATATATGCAAGCGGACCAGCCGTTGTCCGAGGCTGAATGAGATACACGAAGTGAAGAAATCACATATTCAAAATTATATTTTTCCACCATCTTTTTAAAAATGCTTTCATAACCTGAAAGGGCGAGGGAACCGCTTTCCACGTCTGTGTTTTCAGGCCTAAAGCCAAGAACCTTATCAGCATCTTCTTCGTTCCCGATGCAGATGTCTACATATTGCATGAGGTTTGACATCACCTTCTGTGCCTTTTCACTTGACCAGAGCTTTTTTCTGAAGTTTAAATCACAGGAAACCTTAATGCCTTTTTTCTTTGCGATTTTTAGCGCTTCTTCCGTAAGGCGGGCGGCCTTGTCGGAAATGGCAGGTGTAATACCGGTAAAGTGAAACCAATCACAATCTGCAAAAATCTTCTCAAAATCAAAATCTTCTGCTTCAGCTTCCGAAATGGAAGAATGTGCACGGTCATAGATGACATTGGAAGGGCGCATTGCGGCACCGGTTTCCAAAAAGTATATGCCGAGACGCTCTCCGCCACGTGCAATATTTTCTGTTTTTACGTTCATTTTACGAAGTGCCGCCACAGCACATTCTCCGATTGGATTTTCAGGGACCTTTGTGACAAACTCTGCTTCGTGGCCAAAATTTGCAAGAGATACTGCAACGTTGGCTTCTCCGCCGCCGTAACACACTTCAAAATTATCAGCCTGCATAAATCTTTCGTGTCCCGGGGTGGAAAGGCGGAGCATAATTTCGCCTAAAGTTACTATTTTTGCCAATTTGAATTCTCCTTTTCATCATAATATATTTGACATTTATCTTCATTGGTTTTATAATATCAGTATACAGATTTCCGTTCAACAAGTATATTTTGCAATTTGTCAAATATATTATGATTTTTATGGGGGAGAAACAGAATGCCGGATATTTATGCAAGGCACCGAAAACAATCCATACAGCTTGATGAAAGCTCGCAGCTTTCCGTTTTTCTGTCTGCATTACCCGCCAACACAGATGTTTTTGCCGAGCACCATCATACAGCCTTTGAACTTACAATGATTCTTGCCGGCAGTGGGGTTTATGCCACAAAAAACAATGAATACAGTTTTCAGGAGGGAGATATATTCTTTTTCAGCACAGATGAAATTCATTGGATACAGAAGCTGGATTCCGATGCGGAATTTATAAATATTCATTTTGAACCTCGTTTTATATGGTCTGAAAATTTTGGATTTTCCAACAAGGAACTGATAAGGCTGTTTTTTAGCCATAAAAAAATCGAATTGAATCGAATTGCCAAGGGGACAGCTGCCGCTGATAGCATCAGCGCATTGATATTTAAAATTGAAAGAGAAATGACGGAACGTAAAAGTGCCTATGCGGCAATGGTTAAGGCATGCCTTGTCAGTATTTTGGTCGAAATGGTACGCGCATATGATGGACAGCTTTCTCGGGCGGAATTTTCTTACAGTGCCGAGTCGCTTAAATATATGGAGGCGGCGCTGAAGTATGTTGATGAGCATCTTGAAGATGATTTGACGCTTGAAAAACTTGCGGCCGTTGCACACATGAGTAAAACATATTTTTGTGGCCAGTTTCGAAAGCTTAACGGTATTTCCCCGTGGGAATACATTACTATAAAACGGATTGAAAGAGCCATTCATTTGATTGAGACCACTAACCTATCACGCCTTGATGTTGCAATGCAGTGCGGTTTTAATAACACATCCAATTTTTATCATGCATTTAAAAAAGTTACGGGGAAAATGCCTACTGATTATAAAAAAATTGCATCGGATTATTTGGAAAAAACGAATGATAGAGAGACGATGCGCTAAATGAAAAAGTAAAATTACAGATAAAAGACAGAAAAATCTCACGTAAGTGAGATTTTTCTGTTTAGAGTCTATTTGCGTGGTGGTTCCCAATCTTTTGTCAGATGTTACATTTTCTATATTCCGTCGGGGACAGGTGTATTCTTTTTTTGAACGTTTTTATAAAATGGTTTATACTGTTAAACCCGCATTTAAATGCAACCTCACTTATAGGGATATTTTGGGAACGAAGAATTTCCATAGCGGCTGAAATTCTGCGGGATATAACGAAATCATGCAAAGAGCAACCTAAATGTAATTTAAAGATTCTGTTCAGGTACGTACTGTTAAAATGAAATTCCGAGGAGAAAGTTTCGCTTGTCAGCGGTTTTTCATAGTTTTCGTTAATGTACTCTACAATTTTTTTTACGAGCGGGGCAACGTTTTTTTCTTTGTTTTCTTCATTCGTGTACTGACGGATGAGGGAAATGATTACCGCTTTTAAAAGCGTGGACAAAAGGGAATCCGTATACGGCGTGTGAAAACAATATTCCGTTGTGATTTGCTCCATCATTCTTTCAATGGAATTTGCCGACTGCACTACGACACATCGGTTCAAAAAGGGAAGATCTTCAAACAATGGTCTTTCTATAATCTGTCTGTCTTCAAAAACGGCGCTGTGTATGGGGTGAAAAGTTTTATTAATGTGTGCATAATTATGGGTGTAATCGAAATTCACTGAATAGTATTTGACGTCTTTCGGAATCCAGATATATTCTGTTCCGGCTGAAAACAAAATGGCAGTCCCGGGGATGAGTGAATAAACTGTGCCTTCGATTGTCATGGTGCCGCTGCCGGAAATGATGTAAAACAGCCTGCAGTCCACTGTTTTAATTTTGGTACGGATGTCTAAAAGGTTTGAATCGTTTAGTTTGCTGATGAGCGCCTGACGGACAAATGGATTTATTTCTTCAAAACGCATTTTGCATCACCTCTTGTTTTGAGTGTATCATAAAAGAATACTCTTGTAAACAGAAACAGCTTAATTACAGAAAAAAAGTATTTATAAAGTTTAAAAAAGATAAATCCAGGTGCTTTTTGTGCATTGTAAGCGGAAGGACTATCCGTTATAATTGAATAAAAAACAGGAGGGATTTATTATGAAACAGAAACTCACGATTGCACTGATTGGGTGCGGAAGCTTTGCAGAAGATTTTGTGGAGCTGTTTAAGAAGCATCCCAATACGGAAAAGGTTTATGTCTGTGATCTTATTAGAGAAAGAGCAGAAGCGTTTTCAAAGCAGTTTGACTGCGAAATTATCGACACTTTTGAGGATGTCCTTAAAAAAGAAGATGTGAACTGCATCTTAAACTTTACGAGAAGACATCAGCACGGCGATATCACCATTCGTGCCTTAAAAGCAGGTAAGCATGTATATTCTTCCGTTCCCATGGCATCCAGCGTGGAGGAGTGCAAGGAAATTGTTGAACTGGTTAAAGATACAGGTCTTACCTATGTTATCGGTGAAACCTGCTATTATTATCCTTGCGCAATGTTCTGCCGTGAGGCTTACAAAAATGGTAAAATCGGGAAATTCCAATACGGTGCCGCCCAGTACTACCATCACATCGACAGCATCAGTTACGGTAAAATAAAGGAAGAAAGAGGCATGCCGCCCCTTTTTTATCCAACACACTCTACTGCAATGATTCTGTCTGCTTGTGATTCCTATGTAAAGAGAGTCGTATGCTTTGGTTGCAAGACTGATGACGAAGCATTTTTGCCCGGCAACAACGAATGGGGCAATGAACATATTAATCAGTATGTACTTATGGAACTTGCAAACGGCGGTACTGCAAGAGTCACGGAAGCCCGCGGCTTCTCCTATGGTTCACCCAGCTCCTATATTTCCAATATGTACGGCACAAAGGGGAGTTACGAATTTTCCAATGCTCAGCATCTTTTCTTTGAAAGAGAGGATAACACAGAGAAAGATATTATCCATGTTACCGATGTCAGTGATTACGTAAATCCTGCCGACATGGTTAAAAACAAGCACTTGCCGGATTTTAAAGAAAAAGCGGCAAATTGGGAATGGCAGAGAAACTCCCCGGCAAAAGTTCAGGAAGAAGAATATAAAAGAGTGCCGGCCGAGTTTGAAGGGCTTCGAAACAGTCACATGGCTTCGCACCAGCTTTTGGTTGATGATTTTTGCACTTGTGCATTTGAAGGGAAGATGCCCGTATTAAATGCATGGTTTGCGGCAAGAAGCAACGTCCCCGGTCTTGTGGCGATCGAGTCTGCAAAACAAGGTGGTATACCGCTGGAAGTACCTGACTTTGGTGATGCACCTGTAAAGTAATGGAGTGATAAGATGGGATATGTATTTTTGGCGATAGCACTTTTTGCAGGTATTACAAAAGGTTATTGCGGAAAAACTATCAGCCGAAGCATGGAAACATTCAGAGAGTGCATATTTATAAATTTGATGCGCATGCTTTTTTGCACGGTAGTCGGCTTTCTCCTTGCGCTTGTGAGATGTGGGTTTTCTGACTTCGCCGTCAGTTTTTCCGAAGTAAAAATTTATATTTTTGCCGGTGCTTGTATGATGACATTTTGTGCGGCATGGATGTATGCATATAGAAATGAAGCCTACATGTTCCTCAGCATCTTTACGATGCTGGGAACAATTGTCACCTGTCTTTTAGATTATTTGATTTATAAGGCACCGATTCATGTGTCGCAGTGGATTGGCATGGCGCTTTTGCTTCTTTCGGTCTTTATCATGGCCAATTATAATAAAGTCATAAAAGGCAAGCTTACCGGCCGTGGCTTATTACTGCTTATCATTGGAAGCACAGGAGCGGCTCTTGCTGATTTTTCGCAAAAAATCTTTGTTCGTGAGATTGGGAAAAAGGCGGAAATATTCAATTTCTATATGTATGCGGTCGGATTTTTGCTTTTGGCGGTCATACTGACTCTGCAGAAAACCGGAAATGAAAAAAAGATAAAGCACATTTTCTTCGAGAAGAAAAGCGTGTGGATTTATTTTTGTATGGCTTTCTTTCTGTATCTAAATTCCGTTACCAAAACAATGGCGGCAGGTTTTTTGCCGTCGGCACAGATTTATCCTGTTTTACAAGGTGCCAACCTCATTTTGTCGGCACTGATGGCAAATTTTATTTTTAAAGAGAAAATGAACCGGAAAGGAGTACTTGGGATGACCATTGCCTTTCTGGGGCTTCTTTTGATGTAACCTTATTAAAAAGCCTTCAAGGGGTTTCCTTGAAGGCTTTTTTAAACAGTTGGATAATATATTTGACATATTTTCTGTTTAGACTTATAATAAAAATATGCAAAAGCGCACGTGCGTTCTTATTTGACAAAAAGTGGCAATCTCCAGCCTCTTAGCATATTCTGGAAATGAGAATAAAAAGAAAAGAGGTGGTATGATGCAACTTTCATCCCTCGCTCCGGGCGAGCAGGGCAGAGTTACATTTATTTCGGCCGAAGGTGATATGCGCCGGCGGCTTATTGATATCGGTCTTATAGAAAACACGGAGGTTTCGTGCCTTGGCAGAAGTCCGCTCGGGGATCCTTCGGCGTATCTGATTCGAGGTGCTGTGATTGCGCTCAGAGATTCTGATGCAGACACAGTTTTTATAGAAAGAGAAGGGTAAATATGGGTATTACAATGCAGTCTTCCACAAAAGATGCACGAATAAATACCCGCAGTATTGAGAAAAAAGAGGAAAGCGACCTTGTTGTTGCCCTTGTGGGAAATCCCAATGTGGGGAAGAGCACCGTGTTTAATGCGCTGACGGGCATGCACCAGCACACAGGGAATTGGACGGGAAAAACCGTCTCCATGGCCTCGGGGTATGTGAAAGCGTATGACAGAGGTTTTTGTCTTGTTGATTTACCCGGCTGTTACTCTCTTTTCGCACATTCCCGAGAGGAAGAAGTGGCAAGAGATTTTATACTGGAAGGCAATGCGGATGCTGTCATCGTCGTTTGTGACGGCACATGCCTTGAAAGAAATTTGATCCTTGCACTGCAGATTTTGTGTTTGACGAAAAATGTGGTGCTTTGTGTAAACCTCCTGGACGAGGCAAAAAAGAAACATATTGAAATTAATTTAAAGAAATTGGAAGAACTTTTAGGTATTCCCGTAATCGGGACAACGGCCCGAAAGAAAAAGGGACTTTCTAATCTTCTGCGCGCTGTTTTGAAAATAAAAAAAAGACCGCCTGCAGACGTATGGAATCTTCCTGAAAATGCGGGCAGAAGCGAAGAAGAAACGGCAAGGGAAATTGTACGACATGCGGAAGAAATAAGCCGTACGGTAAAAAATGAGGCCGGAGAGAGTGCCTATGCCAGAGACAGAAGGGTGGACAGGATTCTTACAAGCAAAGCCTTTGGCTTTCCCATTATGTTTTTGATGCTTCTCGGCATTTTTTGGCTGACGATAGAAGGGGCGAATTATCCTTCGAGCATACTATCGGAATTTTTATTCCGTTTTGAAACACCGCTTTTGCAGTTTTTAGATTTTTTACCTGCTCCACTTCCTGAAGTTCTCGTTTTGGGTGCATATCGTGTAACTGCCTGGGTCGTTTCCGTTATGCTTCCACCCATGGCAATCTTCTTTCCGCTTTTCACGCTTTTAGAGGACCTTGGCTATTTGCCCAGAGTGGCGTTTAACCTTGATAAATGTTTTAAAAAATGCCGTGCCTGCGGTAAACAGGCACTTACTATGTGCATGGGCTTCGGGTGCAATGCGGCGGGCGTCGTCGGTTGCCGGATTATTGATTCGCCCAGAGAACGCCTCATTGCTATATTAACGAATTCTTTCGTACCCTGTAACGGTCGATTCCCCTTTCTGGTAGCGGTTTTAACCATGTTTTTTGCCGGAAGCGGTTCCGTTTTATCGGCAGTAGGGCTTGCAGGATTCATTGTGCTTGGCGTTTTGATAACACTCCTTGTTTCTTATCTTTTGTCTGTAACGATTCTGAAAGGCGTTCCTTCTTCATTTACGCTTGAACTTCCGTCCTATCGGCGGCCGCAAATCGGAAGCGTGATTGTCCGCTCTGTTTTTGACAGAACCATCTTCGTTCTCGGTCGTGCACTCGTTTCGGCTGCACCTTGCGGCATCTTAATCTGGATATGTGCGAATGTAATGGTGGGCGATGCATCCATTTTAAAAATCTGTACGGACTTTTTAAATCCGTTTGCATCTCTTTTTGGACTTGACGGCGTCATTTTAATGGCGTTCATTTTAGGACTTCCTGCAAACGAAATCGTGCTGCCTATTATTGTGATGGCATATATGTCGGGCGGGACGCTCACGGGCATGGAGGACCTTATAGGGCTCAAAGCCTTGCTTTCGGCAAACGGGTGGACAGCTGTAACGGCAATATGCACCATGCTCTTTTCACTTATGCATTGGCCATGTGCCACAACGCTTTTGACTGTGCGAAAAGAAACAGGAAGCTTATGGTGGACGGTTGCTGCCTTTCTGATTCCGACCATTGTCGGATTTACAGCATGTTTTTTAGTAAACACAATCGAAAATATATTACTTTAAGGAGAAACAAAATGGATTTATCCAGAAGCGAAATTCTCTTGGGAAAACAGGGAATAGAAAAACTAAAGAATGGGCATGTTCTGATTTTTGGCGTTGGCGGTGTCGGCTCTTATGCGGCGGAGGCCATTGCCAGAAGCGGCGTGGGGGAGATTACCTTAGTTGATTTTGACACCGTTTCCCCCTCAAATATCAATCGGCAGATTCCTGCATTGCAAAGTACGGTGGGCAAGAAAAAGGCAGAGGTTATGCGGGACAGAATTATGGATATTAATCCTGCCTGCAAAGTTTCTTTCATTGATGCATTTTGCACTCCCGATAATGTTGAGCGTTTGATTCCCATGGAATGCTCGTATGTGATTGATGCGGTGGATACCGTTAGCGCAAAGCTTGCAATTATTGAAACCTGCGCTGAAAGAAATATTCCCGTAATCAGTTGTATGGGGGCAGGGAATAAGCTGGACCCGACCCGTTTTGAGGTTTCTGATATTTTTAAAACCAGCGTATGCCCGCTTTGCCGTGTCATGCGTCGGGAACTGAAAAAACGAGGGATAGAAAAAGTGGATGTTGTTTATTCCCGGGAAGAGGCTGTAAAAACGGAGGACGGTGTAATCGGGAGCCTTCCGTTTGTGCCGAGTGTAGCGGGGCTTATATTAGCCGGTCACGTTATAAAAAATATAACGAAATAAAAAGAGGTGTTATACACCTCTTTTTATTATCCCGCATTTTTTTCAGCTAAATATTTCATTTTCGTTGCCTGACCGCCCCTGATGTGACGTTCCGACTTGTTTTCGTCTAAAATGGCACGAACAGCCAGAGCAAGACTAACGTTAATTCGGGGGAGTCTTTCCACTATGTCTTTATGTACAGTCGACTTGGAAACGCTGTATTTCTTTGCGGCATCACGTACCGTAGCATTATTGTTTATTATATAGGTGGCAAGTTCGATGGCTCTGTCCTCTATATAATCCTTCAAATCCCTCACGCTCCATCCCTAATACTTTGTTTCATCTTATGAGAGGGGAGGGGGAAGTATGCTAAGAAACGTGATTGTTTTTTTCGGAAAGATTGTCCTTTTTTAGAAAGCGCTTGTTTTTTGGGATTCCGTCTATAACCGGAATCTTTTTTTACGCCAGACTTTCATATTGTGAGAGACTGCTTTTTAAAAGATCATGCATTTGTGAAACTACGCTTTGGGGTTCTAAAATTTTCGCCTTGTCGCCGAACCCGATAACCCACGATAGAAAATGGGGACTGAGTGCTACTTTTGTGTGGCATATAAAATGGTCTTCGTCGTGTCTGATTATGGGAATATCCGTCCCGAACCTGTCAAGCACAACGCCCACAAGGTCGTTTGCAAACAAAATGGTAACATCCGATTCCTCACCGCCAAACATCTGGAACATGGTTTTTGAATATGCGGAAAGATCGAATGGTTTTTCTGAAAGAACACGGTCCTTTTCGGTGATGGTGATATCTTCCATTTTGTCAACACGGTAGTGGGTGTAATTATCATATTTTTCTTTATACGTTATCAGATAATAATTTTCATCATCCCATGTAAGCGCCACCGGTGATTCTGTGTATAAACCGCCATCTTTGCGGTATACTTTGTTTTTCTTCACATCAAAACGAAAGTATTTAAACGTGATTTGCTTTCCCATGGCGATGGCATCATGGATTTTGTCCACGTTATAATAAATCTGCTCATTCAGGGTTTTTACGCGGTTTGAAATAAAGACCTGTCTTTGCAGTTTTTTTGCATTTTCACGGCTTGTCAATTTTTCAATTTTAGAAATAAGCTCCATACTTTTCTTGCTTGTAATAAACTTGGCGGACTGCACACTGTCAACAAGAAGCTTCAGCTCCGGCAGTTCAAAATCACGACTGCCGATATAATATCCCGTTGTGCGGGATTTTACAGAGCAAATGTCAAAACCAAATTGCTCTAAATTGGCAAGATCATCATAGATGCTTTTTCGCTCAGCGGAAATGCCAACCCTGTCAAGTGCCTGAATCATTTCAGGAACGGAAATCGTGTGCTCCTCATCCGTTCTTTCCATTAGGATTTTGGCAAGATACAGCATTTTCAGCTTTTGATTGGACTGTTTCATAAAAACGCCTCCATTTTACGATGAACTTTCATTGTTTTGCAGCCCTTTTAAAAAACTATTTTAAATGGGATAATGCCTCCCGAACCGAGCTTGCGGCTATGAGGCGAACGTCCTTTTCGGGACTTCGGACAGCTTTTGCATTTTCCTTCGGGAGAACAATGGTGCGAAAGCCCATGCGAACAGATTCAGCCACACGTTTCTCGGCAAAATTAATGGAACGAAGCTCACCTGTAAGGCCAATTTCACCGAGGAACACCATGTCCTTTGGAATCGTTATACCTTTTGCACTTGACACAATTGCGGCAGCGAGAGAAAGGTCTGCAGCCGTTTCATCGATTCGAAGTCCGCCGATTACGTTGACATATACGTCCTGATTTTGCAAATTCATGCCAACACGTTTTTCTAAAACGGCAATTATCAGATTCATTCGCCCCTGATCAATGCCGGATGCCATACGTCTCGGAATCCCGAATCCGCTTGGAGAAACGAGAGCCTGTACTTCTGCGAGAAGGGGACGTGAGCCTTCCAGAGAACAAAGAACCGCAGAACCCGGTGCATCTTCAGGCCGTTCGGATAAAAGCATTGCAGAAGGGTTTTCTACTTCCGTAAGTCCCCGGTCACTCATATCAAATACGCCGATTTCGTTTGTGGATCCGAAACGATTTTTAACGGCACGGAGAATGCGGTAAGACTGATGCCTGTCGCCTTCAAAATATAAGACGCAGTCTACCATATGTTCCAGCACTCTCGGGCCTGCAATGTTCCCGTCCTTTGTAACGTGGCCTACAAGAAATACGGCCGTGCCTGTTTCTTTTGCAAATCGCATAAGCCTTAGTGTAACTTCACGAACCTGGCTTACGCTGCCGCTTGCACTCTGAATGGAAGGCGTAAACATAGTCTGTACAGAGTCTACGATGAGGACTTTGGGCGTAAGCGTTTTAATATGTGTAAGGGCCGCATCCAGATTTGTTTCGCTTAAGATATAAAGAGAATCGGGGTGAATCGAGAGGCGATCAGCACGTAATTTCAATTGACGTTCGGATTCTTCGCCGGAAATATAAAGAATGTTTCCGTAGGAAGAAAGGGAGGCGCAAATCTGCAAGAGAAGTGTGGATTTACCAATACCCGGTTCACCACCGACTAAAACAAGGGAACCTGTAACAAGACCGCCGCCAAGCACGAGATCCAGTTCTCCAATTCCTGTCATAAGGCGAGCACCTTCCGCATCGGGATTAATTGCATCGATGGAAACAGGGGATGAGGAAGAAGTGAAAAGGGGTTCCCCTTTGATGCTTTCGCTGATGGTTTCTTCTAAAAACGTATTCCAGTTTTCGCAGCCCGGGCATTTGCCGAGCCATTTTTGGGATGTGTAACCGCACTCCTGACAAACAAAATTCGTTTTTACTTTCATTTCAATCACTCAATCTTTTTATAGTCAATCTGTATTTTTATTATAGCATAATCAAAAATATAAAAGCAACTCTTTTCGAAAAATAGCCGGTTGCTTTTTCCAATTGTCTGTGCTATACTTAGGCGTGAGGTGAATGATATGCAGCTAATGATAATTGTTTTAAATAAAACGGAAGTGCTTGGGCGCCTTCTTTCTGCATTTATGGAAGCAGGCATTGGCGGTGCCACGGTTGCAGAAACAAAAGGTATGCTGAATGCTCTGGACGAATCGACAGATGATTTGCCGCCGCTTTTTCATTCCTTTCGCTCTTTTTTGCGGCTGGATGAAGCGTATAACAAGACGATTTTTGCAGTAATTTCTGATGACCTTGTAAAGGAAGCCTCCAGAATTGTCAATGAGGTAACAGGTGGACTTGATAAGCCAAATACCGGGATTTTATTTACTGTTCCCATATCATACACGGAAGGATTACCGAAAAAAACAACGAATCAATGATTCGTTGTTTTTTTGTATAAAGAGAAATAAATTAGCAAAACTAACTTTGGTGATGCTTTTGAAAAAAGAAACTTTTTATGTTCTGATTACGGTCCTATTTTTACTGTTATTTGTGATTCGATTTTATGTTAAATCCGAAAACGGTAAGGAAGAGCGAACCGGAACAGTATTCGTAAAGGAGAGCTTATATGCAGAAAAAAGAATATGGGAAAATGGTAAAAAAACAAACGCCTGATTCACCGACATGGAAAAATATGCTTTGGGCGTTTTTTGTAGGCGGTGCAATTTGCACCTTGGGGCAACTTCTCAATACGTTTTTTGAAGGAAGAGGCATGGAAGCGGAGCTTGTCCCTGCGGCAGTCAGTATCAGCCTTATATTCCTGAGCATTCTTCTTACCTCTTTTGATGTTTACGACGGCATCGCAAAACATGCAGGCGCAGGCACCATTGTGCCGATTACGGGTTTTGCCAACGCTGTGGCATCTCCGGCAATTGAATTTAAAACGGAAGGATATATTCTGGGCGTTGGAGCTAAAATGTTTACGGTTGCAGGCCCTGTTATCACCTATGGCGTGGTTTCCTCCGTTTTGGCAGGCATAGTATATTATCTTTTTTTGATGTAGGAGGAAAAAGTGGAAAAATTAAAACGTCTTGGCGGGCAGACCGTTGAATTTACATCTTTCCCGACCGTTATCGGATATGCAGCTGTCGTCGGCCCGAAGGAAGCGGAAGGGCCGCTCGGGAAGTGGTTTACAGAAACAGAAGAGGACCCCATGCTTGGGCAGGAAAGCTGGGAAAAAGCAGAAAGTGCGCTTTTTGCGAAAGCAGTAAACAGCTGTCTTAAAAAAAGCAAGCTTACGCCTGAGTCGGTAAACTTTATTGTTGCGGGAGATTTACTGAATCAG
Source organism: Clostridia bacterium (assembly GCA_017436645.1). GTDB lineage: Bacteria > Bacillota > Clostridia > UMGS1883 > UMGS1540 > SIG447. The sequence goes on from JAFSCR010000031.1 coordinate 61,365, forward strand.
TGCACGGCTTCAAGCTTTGGTCTTCGGGATCTGGGGGTGCCGTATCTCGGCATTTATGGCGCCTGTTCAACAATGGCGGAAGGGCTTTCTGTTTCTGCTATGCTTGTTGACGGCGGCTATGCAGGGCATGTGATTGCAACCGCAGGAAGTCATTTTTGCTCTGCCGAAAAACAGTACCGTTTTCCGCTTGAATATGGCGGACAACGCCCGCCCGGCGCACAATGGACCGTTACAGGGTGTGGTGCCGTCTCGCTTGGGTACGGCGGCAACATTAAAATTACCCACGCCACCACGGGACGGATTGCCGATATGGGCGTCAAGGATGCAAATAATATGGGTGCAGCCATGGCTCCTGCGTTTGTTTCGACATTGCTTGCACATTTTCAGGATACCGGAAAAACACCGAAGGACTATGATCTGATTGTATCAGGAGATCTTGGAAGCATTGGCCATGCCCTCGCAGTGGAACTTCTCAAAAAAGAAGGCGTAACTTTAGGCGATAATTATAAAGACTGCGGCATGCTGATTTTTGACAGTCAAACCCAGGACACCCATGCAGGCGGCAGCGGATGCGGTTGCAGTGCATCGGTTCTTTGCGGATACCTTCTGCCGCAAATGGAAACTAAAAAAATAAACCGGCTGCTGTTTGTAGCAACCGGCGCATTATTATCTCCCACAACAACGCTGCAGGGGGAAAGTATACCCTCTATCGCACACGCTGTTTCTTTTGAGACTTTATAGTAAACATGGTGTCGTACCCGATAAAATAAATGAGAAACAGGACAGAAAGCGCAATAAATATAATACCCATAAAAACATTTGTTCCGGATAAAAGCATTAAAAAGCCACGTAAGATACAAACGCAAATCAGCGTGCGGCTTAACAGAAGACCGAGGCTTGTACGTGCAAGAAACTGATGCCAGGAAAGGCTTATAACCATAGCGTATACTGCTGCACAAATGACATTAATAACAATAAAAGGTGTATTTGATGCCGCAACGCTTGTTCCAACGCTTATAACAAGAAGTGAGATGGATTCAATCGCCAAAGCGGGCAAAAGAAAATATGCATAGAGGAGATAGAGGAAACGTGCCAGGCGGCTATCCGTTTTCATAATAAACTCTTCATGAGCGGAAGGTGTAATTTCATCTTCCGTTTTCTGCATGTCCGCATCTTCCGTTTCTTCGGTTTTTTCCGCTTCTTCCACTTCTGATGGCGTGGCGGTTTCTGAATTTTCTTCCGTTTCAGCCAAAACAGGGGGTTGCACCTCTTCTGTATCAGCCACAACTTCGGAAGAGAGCAAAGGTGCAGGGTCATCTGCCACAGGCGTTTCCGAAACGGTTTCAATTATAGGCGCAGAAACAGAAATTTCTTCCGCAATATCCATAATAGGTTCTTCAGGAAGTTCTGCAGCCGGAGTCAGGATTTCAGCTTCATCGGGAACGGATTCTGTAAAAGCATCCGTTTCCGGTTCTTCTTCCGTTTCAATTTCAGGATTTGCACAGCCAAGCTTTTCCATGAAAGCCATTCTTGCAGCCCGAAGGTCTTCTTTTGTATATTCTTTCCCCGGACGCATAGAAACAATAGGGGTCAGTTCATCCAACGTCATTTTGTCAAAGTCGGATTTTAAGGGCATTTTGCACACCTCCGCATACGTTCTGTAACACTATATATGATAGCAAAACTGCAGGATTTTGTCAAGAAAAAGGTGGTAAAAAAAGGCAAAAAACCCTTTTTTATAAGGGTTTTGGCGGAAAAACAGGAGATAAGCAATTTTTAAGGCCTGAGGTGGAGGCTGGTTCGCCGCCCATGTAGAGATGAGAAATATCACCAATCCCTGCAAAATGTGCAAGGGCAATGTTGCTTTCCGGCGTGTGCGATTCCATGTAAATGGTTGTGACAGACGTCGGCGGCAAAAACATAATGTGCCACCAAAGGGGCGTAGGAATGCCGGCAATATGGGAAAGAATCACATTTCCAAGTCCCATATGGCAAAAAAGAGCAATCGTTTCATCGCTTTTTTCATAGCCGGGGCGTATCTCAAATAAACGGCCGTTGTGCCGGTACCCGTGAGAAAGTATAAGCGCATCCAGCTCTTGTTCTATGTTTTTTATGATTTCTTCAAGCGGCGAATCGGCATAGAGCGGGTGCTGAACCCATTTTTCTTTGTCTGTTATTTTTTCGTTCTTCGACCATATTTCGGGATAAATATCCCATGGAGATACGGATTTATCACCGATTTTATAGTGGAGATGTATTTCTTCAAGCCACGGAAGCGTAATAATTTCTTTCCCGATTTTCCGAGCAGTAGGCAGGGCGGTGTCCTGTGCACGGCCTAATGGGGAACAGTAGATTTTATCAATATTTTCTTTTGCAAGACGTTCACTTAAAAGCTCGGCTTCTCGTTTTCCTTTTTCCGTAACCGTATCGTTTACGTAATCCGGATCACCATGGCGTATTAAAAGAATTCGCATTTTATTTATTTCCTCCCTTGGCAGCCCCTCTGTATCTGGCAGGGGTTGTGCCGGTTAGTTTCTTAAAGCAACTGTAAAAGAACTTCATATCACCGAATCCGCAGGCGTTGGCAATATCATTAACGGTACGATCCGTAGTTGTAAGTAGTCGGCAGGACTCCTCAATTCTGATTTTTTGCAGAAAGGTGGAAACGGAAACGCCCGTGGTGTCTTTAAATAAATGACCGAAATAGTCTTTACTTAAAAATGTACGTGCGGCAAGGTCACCGATGGAAATGGGAGAGTCAAAATTTTCTTTCAGATATTCAACGGCACGAAGCACAAGCCGGCGTTGCTTATCGGAAATATGCCGGTTCTCACTTTTATCAAGCTGACGGAAAAGCTTTATAATAAGCTCTACGCCATATGCACGGATTAAATCAATATAACCTTTATCTTTTTGATTGTATTCTGTATAAATTTTATCAAACAGGGCTGCAAATTCCACGCTTTGAGAGGGGGAGAGCTGCAGGTCTGACCCGAGTGGTCTTTCTTCGGGAAAAAGTGAATAAAAAAGAAAGGAAGTGGATAAGGATTCAAAGCTTGCACCGCCTATGTCAGCTGTATCAAAAAAACCGGGTTTAAACATAAAGTCATAGGCTGAAAAGCCGTCACCACGGGAGCGAAACATATGGGGCGTGTCATAGTTTATAATTATAACGTCCCCTTTTTTAACGCCGTAGCGATTTTCGCCTACGATGTGCTCGGCTTCTCCGGAAAGGACATAAACGATTTCAATAAAATGATGCTTGTGCATTACGCCTATAAACTTTGGAAACTGCTCGGAACGTTGGATATATACGGATTCGCCCGGGCGGAAAAACTCTTCACCGCTAAAAACCTTGATTTCGCTTTCCATGCTTTCACCTTACCTCAAAAGAAGATAATTTAGGTTCATTTTACAGGGTTTTGCCTATAAAGTCAAGCACTTTTCCCTTAAAACCGAATCATTTCAAATCTTGACAGCCGCTCCAAAATCATATATAATATAGCGCAGAAAGCGAGGGACAACCATGGAACAGGAAAAACGCGGCTTTTTTTCAAAACTGAAATCGGGTCTTTCTAAAACAAGAGAGTCCATTTCAAGACATGTGGATGAAGTGTTTAAAGCATTTGTCAAGGTAGACGAAGAGTTATTTGAAGAACTACTAGATGCTTTGGTACTTGCAGATATGGGCGCAGAAACGGCAATGGACATTGTGGATACGCTTCGTGACCGTGTAAAATCCAAACGAATTACGGACGGGGAGGAAGTTCGGAAGGAACTGACGCTTCTGATTTCCGAAATGCTTTCGGAAGAAACAACGGAAATGGATTTAAGCGGTACTCCTGCTGTTATTTTTGTTATCGGTGTAAACGGCGTGGGGAAAACAACCACAATCGGAAAAATTTCCGCCCAGCTTAAAGCAAGGGGAAAAAACGTACTGCTTGCGGCGGGAGATACGTTTCGTGCAGCGGCCATACAGCAGCTTGAGGTGTGGGCAGAGAGAACGGCGTGCGATATCGTAAAAGGCAGTGAAGGGGCTGACCCTGCATCTGTTTTGTATGACGCTTGTATGGCGGCGAAAAAACGTGGTGCTGATGTTCTTATATGCGATACGGCAGGCAGACTCCATAATAAGAAAAACTTAATGGACGAGCTGGCTAAAATGTACCGCGTCATTGACAGAGAACTTCCCGGTGCATCGAAAGAATGCCTTCTTGTATTGGATGCAACCACGGGGCAAAATGCCGTAAGTCAGGCCGAACTGTTTTCACAAGCAGTTCCCATTACGGGTCTTGTTCTCACAAAGCTGGATGGTACAGCAAAAGGCGGCATCGTCCTGGCAATAAAAAACAAACTTTCTCTTCCCGTGCGGTTTATAGGTGTTGGGGAAGAAGTCGGAGATTTACAGCCGTTTTCTGCAAAAGATTTTGCGGCGGCACTATTTGAAACAGAGTAAAAAAAGAGCCTGAAACGATATGTTTCAGGCTCTTTCTATATGTATTTATTTGCGGAAGGTTTTGCGGCTTGCTTTTTTCGTGTATTCCTGCAGAAGCTCATAGAACTTGTCTTCGTCAACAGGAAGAGAAATCATCTCGCCTGTCCATGCAGAAAGGTGCATGGCGTTTGAAATCTGCAGGGAATTCATGCCTTCTTCACCCTGAACAAAGAGGGGCTTATCAAAAAGAATCGCTTCAGAAAGGTTTCTTGTAATGGCTTTGTGGGCGAGATTTGCACCGGTGACGGGCACTTCAACCTTCCAGCACTCGGGCTGTGCCATTTTTTCTTTATTAATACGGTTATGTTCTCTTTCGGAAATGCGGTTACGGTAGAATTCAAGGTGTTCGTTATCTGTTAAAACAACTTTACCCATATCACCAACGATTTCAAGACGGTTTGTACCCGGTGCCTCACCTGTGGAAACGATAAATGTTCCTGTAAAGCCGTTGTCATATTCAAGGTAAGCCGTTACATCATCTTCAACGTCAATGTTATAGTACTTACCAAAGGACATGTGTGCCTGAACTCTGTCGGGTACGCCGAAGAACCACTGCCAAAGGTCGATGTTGTGGGGGCACTGGTTAATCAGAACACCGCCGCCTTCACCGTCCCATGTGCCGCGCCATGCGGAAGAATCGTGGTAAGCCTGAGGACGGTACCATGTGGTGTTAATCCAGCAAGCACGCTTTAATGTACCAAGTTCGCCGCTGTCGATAAGGTCTTTGATTTTGGCAAAAGCAGGATATTTGCGCATGAGGAACATGCAGGTGAACTTTACATCAGGATATTTTGCGTGTGCTTCGTTCATTTCACGAACCTGTTTTGTGTAAACACCTGCAGGCTTTTCGCAGAGAACGTGGATGCCAGCTTCAAAAGCATCAATTGACATTTGCGGATGATCGTAGTGCGGAGTTGCAACTAAAACGACATCAATGAGACCGGATGCATACATTTCCTTATAGTCGGAGAAACCGGGAACAGAATATTTCTTTGTTGCTTTTTCAAGTGCAGCGGGGTTGTTGTCACACACAGCCGCTAACACTGCATTGGGGTCTTCTCCTTTGGAAAGATAGTCTGCATGGCCGGAGCCCATAGCACCAAGACCGATGATACCATAACGTACTTTTTCCATCTTGAACATTCCTTTCTTTATAGAAAAAATTTGTTTTTATATTTGACACCCATACGGGGTGCACATGACAAAATAGGTTATACTGTGACGATATGAAGGCCGGATGAAGAGATGGTGCTCAGTTCATCCTTGTTCGCTTTTTTATTTGTAACCAGACATTCCGCTGCGGATAGCGGCGCAATTCTCGTCAGTGCAATTCGGCCGATTTTCGTGTAGTCTGCGGCGATAATAGCATTGTCGGAAAGGCGGAGCATCTGCCGGCAGATTTCAGCTTCCTGGTTATAATATGTGGAAAGACCGTCCATTGCATTTACACCGTCAACAGATAAAATCAGCTTATCGGCATGATACTGGGAAAGCTGGTGGAGTGCATCGTCACCGTAGGTGAACTGATACATGGTGTTTACAAGACCGCCTAGGAGCACAACATCAAAATTTAAGTTTCCCGAAGCTTCAAGAGCAATGGCAATGGAGTTTGTGACAATGTGAATGTTTTTTCTGCCGTTTAAAGCACGGAGCGCAAACAGTGTTGTGGTACCGGCGTTCATCATAATAGTGTCATTATCCTTTACCACATTCGCCACATATTCCGCAATGGTTCTTTTCTGGTCTTCGTTGGTACTGGAACGCTGATGAAAGTTCATGTTATAATAGTTTTTATAAGAACTTACGGCGCCGCCGTGCACACGGGAAAGAAGGCCGCGGGATTCAAGGTCTGCAAGGTCTATCCGAATCGTCACCTCAGAAACCTGAAATAAATTGGAAAGCGTGGATACACGGACCTTTCCTGATTCTGCGAGGATTTCGAGTATTTTTTCTTTTCTTTGATCAACAGAATATTCCAAATCGATTTGCCTCCGAATTTAATCTTCAAAATTTTTAAATATTATATCACGAATAAGAATATATTTCAACAAGAAATTTCATATTGTTTCTTTTTTGTAAAAAAAAGCAGGTTCATACCAATCAAATTACGGGGATTGACAATTAATATATGTTTTGATATAATATTTCCATTCTGATTATGGAGCGATTTTATGCGAATTAATAAATTTATTGCGGCGGCCGGCATCTGTTCAAGACGGAATGCCGACACACTCATTTCGGAAGGCCGCATTATGGTAAATGGGGTTAAGGTTACAGAACCCGGCATGGATATTTCTGGGGCGGATGTTGTTCTCGTAGATGGTAAACCTGTTTCGGCCGAAGCAAAAAAATATTATATTGCCTTAAACAAGCCGGATGGCTTTGTTACAACGACAGATGACCCCTTTGAAAGGCCAACCGTTATGCAGCTTGTGACGGATGTGAATGCACGCCTTTTTCCGGTCGGCAGACTGGACTATCACACAGAAGGCCTTCTCCTTCTTACAAATGACGGTGATTTTGCAAATCACCTGATGCATCCCAGACATGAAGTATATAAAACGTATATTGCTCATGTTAACGGATTTCCAACACCGGGGCAGCTTGGTGCACTCCGCCACGGTGTAAAACTGGAGGATGGAAAAACTGCGCCTGCAAAAGTAACAGTAATCCGTCAGTATCCGGATGGCGTTGATATTTCCATATCCATCCGAGAGGGGAAAAATCGTCAGGTTCGCAGAATGTTTGAGGCCATCGGTCATAAGGTGACAAGACTTTGCCGTATTTCTGTCGGGAATGTTCAGCTGGGCCACTTGCCGAGGGGAAAGTGGAGGCATCTTACGCCAAAAGAAATTGAAGATTTAAAAAAGGAACGGTAAAATATGGACTATATTGTAATCGTTTTTGCAAAATTTGTTGGATTTATAAGCGGTCTTTTAGGCGGAGGGACCAATCTTCCCGGCCAGATTGCACTGAAATTTCGCCCGAATATCTTGAAACGTCTTGTACGTGGGTATAGAGTAATTCTCGTGACGGGGACAAACGGAAAATCAACAACTACTTCTATTTTGCAAAACATTTTAAAACAAACAGGGAAGAGAGCAGTATTTAGCGCCAGCGGCGCCAATATGAAAGGCGGCGTTGTTTCCTGCCTTATCAAAAACTTCCCGCTATTTCGAAAAATTGATGGCGATTTTGCTGTTCTGGAAGTGGATGAAGCGTACATGCGCCATATTACCGCCGAAATCAGTCCTGAAGTTATTGCGGTTACAAATATTTTCAGAGATCAGCTTGACCGCTACGGCGAACTGGATAAAACACTATCTCTCATCGAAGAGGCTTGCAAAAAAGCACCGGATGCCACCCTCGTTTTAAATGGGGATGAAGCGATGCTCGGTGATTTTGTGCCCGAAAACAAACGGTTTTATTACGGCTTTTCCGTACCGCCCCGCTCAGGAGAGAAACCGGGGAATGCGGAAGGTACATTCTGCAAAAACTGTAATACGCCTTATACGTATAACTTTTTGACATTCAGCCATCTGGGAGACTATTCTTGCCCCGGTTGCGGCTTTCACAGGCCTGACATTGATCTCTCCGTAGATGAAATCTTTTCGATTTCACAGGATAGTTCCCATGTTTCCATGGGCGGCATGTCTGTTTCTGTTCCGCAGGCAGGTGCATATAACATTTACAATGCACTTTGTGCAGCAGCTTGCGGCAAGGTGCTCGGCGTATCGGATGAAGAAATTAAAAAGGGTATTGAAGGACAAAAAAGTAAGTTCGGCAGACAGGAAACTGTGGATATTGACGGCACATCCCTTCGTATTATTCTCATCAAGAATCCTGCAGGCGCTGAAGAAGCAATCACTTCTGTTTTACCGGATAAGGACGAAGTAAGCGTCGGTGTTCTTTTGAATGATAATGTGGGGGACGGAAAGGACGTTTCCTGGATTTACGATGTGGAATTCGAAAAACTCAGCACGCTCCAGACGAAAAATGTCCTTGTTGGCGGCACACGTGCCTATGATATGGCGGTGCGGCTTAAAACGGCAGGGTTTGAAAATCTTTCCGTGTACATATCCTATGATGAACTTTTGGAAACGATAAAAGGATGCGGCGGCAAAGTATACCTTTTTGTAACGTATTCTGCCATGACCGGATTCAGAAAATTCCTTCACGGCAAAAAGTACATCAAAAAGCTGTGGTTTTAGAATATTTTAGCTGCATAAACACAAAATAACACCGAGGTGATAAAATGCTCGGTGTTATTTTTTCTGTACTGGCAGGTGCTGCAATGAGCTTTCAGGGGGTTATGAATACAAGACTCGGCGAAAAAGCAGGCCTTCTGGAGGCAAATGCATTCGTGCAGGGGACGGCATTTATTTTATCCGTTTTGGCTATGCTTCTCTTTGGCAACGGAAGTTTTAAATCCGTTTTTTCAGCTGAAAAAGTGTATCTTTTAGGCGGCGCGCTCGGCCTTGTGATTACAGTCACGGTAATGCTCGCAATCAAAAACTTAAGCCCCACGGTTGCAATCTCCATCATTTTGATATCCCAGCTTCTCGTTGCCGCAGGCATCGATGCCTTCGGAATGCTGGGGTCCGAAAAAGTTGCATTCGGTCTTTCAAAATACTTGGGAATCGGACTGATGATTTTAGGTGTAATCATTTTTAAAAGGCCGTAATCACCATGCTTTTGAGAGGGAAACATCTGTATAATAGGTTGTTAATATGTCTATATAATTACTTCCGGCCTCAGCTAAGGCGTTTGCACCATACTGGCTGAGGCCCACGCCATGGCCGCTTCCTTTCACATGAAAAATGAAGGCATCGTCTTTTTCTTCTATTTCAAAATTTGCAGACTTTAAATCAAAATAAGAACGGATATCTGTTCCTTTGAATAAATATCCGCCGATGTTTACGGTGAGCACAGCACCGCCCTCACTTCTTTCGTATCCATATACATGCGCTTCGGTGACGCCGAGGGTTTCGCATACTTTTGTTTTTGCAACTTCAACGGTAGACGTAAACTTGGGAGAAGAAATGTCTCCACTGCTTTCAACGCTTTTGAGGTAGGGGAGATCACCGCCCCATACATCCTTGGCGTTTTCTGTTCTTCCGCTTCCGGTTGAATGAAAAACCGCAACAATAGGCTCGTTTTCATATGTGACGATTTCACCGCACGTTTCTATAACCGAAGCTTGAATTTTCGGAAAGTATGTTTCATACCAGCCATCGCCCATTTTTGTTTCCAGATGTTCCTCGGAGAAGAATGCCTTGCAATGTGTGCTGTCTGTGCAGACGTGTGCATCCGGATGGTCGGGATCAGGGCTGTCACTTATGATTCGATTATAGATAAATGTACGTGCAGCAACTGCCTGTGCTTTCAAAGCCTCTGCATGAAAGGATGCAGGCATTTCGGCTGCCACAACGCCTTCTAAATATTTTTCAAGAGAATAACTTTCCGTCTGGCCGGTATCGTGTTTTAGCACAGTCACGAAAGGGCCGTTGCTTGTTATTTCTGATGAAATTGTTTTTTTACCTGTGCAAAGTACGATACATGTCGGCAAAAGGACAATCACAAAAAATAGAATCAGAACAAAGTAAATTATTTTTTTCAAAAAAGCTCGTCCTCCGTTCGTTTTAGTAAAACGTATGCAGAGGGCGAGCTTTCTATTCCATATATTTTATGCGGCCTCGTCTTCGGGCAATGGCTCATCCTGGGGTTCATCAAGGGGTTCATCCGGAACCGTTACGGGAGAATGGAGACCACAGGATTCAGAACGAATGAATCCATCCTTTTCTTCCTGTGAAACGCCGAGAGCGGAAACGGTTTCCGTTTCCGGACACCCTGTTGTGGCAAGAAGACCGGATTCTTTACAGATATTATATGATTTATGTGCATTGCATGTGTCCGTCGGCACATTTCCTGCAAGCGGCGAAATATAGTTCGTCATGTCTCCTCGAATATCGAGAGCACATAGGGGAGATGCGAGCTTTCCGGTTTCGGTACAAATGTGAATCGGCTCATAAAGATGGGCGTTTTCCGGCATGTGGAAAGTTTTATAAGACTTGTCCTTATGAATTTCATTCATAACATCACGCCAGATGCCAACGGAAGGATTGTAACCTATGGAGCCGAGGGATTTAGGCTGGTCATACCCGAACCATACGGCTGCGGTGTAATACGGCGTGAAACCGACAAACCATCTGTCCTTATCGTTGGTTGTAGTACCGGTTTTGCCGGCGGCCGGCATTCTTGAACGGGCAGCGCCGCCACCTGTTCCGCCGTTTATAACGCCCTGAAGCATCTGGGTCATCTGATAAGCGGTGATTTCGCTCATGGCAGTACTTTCACGTTCTTCAATGGTATTTTCAAGAATGACTTCGCCTTGGTGGTTCAGCACCTTTGTGTAGGTGGTGGGGGCGTTATATTTGCCGCCGTTAGGGAATGCAGCATATGCAGCACAAAGTTCTGCGACGGAAACGCCGTCCGTAAGGCCACCGAGTGCCAGCGCAGGGTACGCTTTGTCGGTGTAAACCTTGCCGTCTCGTGTTTCGCTTGATACAAGACTGGTAATGCCGAGATTCCTGGTCATAAAATCAAAAGACGTATCTAAATTAATTTTTTTAAGCACTTTTACAGCTACAGTATTTATAGAACCGGCAACGGCTTCTTTTACGGTAACAGGGCCTCTGAACTCGCCGCCTGCATTTCTTGGCGACCATCCGTCAATTGTAATGGGACCGTCTATAACCGTGCTTTGCGGTGTGATATGGCCGTATTCTATGGCAGGTGCATAGACTGCAATGGGTTTTATGGTAGACCCGGGCTGACGAAGCATGTCCGTGGCACGGTTTAACGTCCTTCGTGCCGTTTTCGGGCCTCGACCGCCAACAAGCCCAGCAATCGTTCCGTTTTCGTGGTTAATGACAACAGCCGCACTTTCAGGCTGCACATCACCGGATACTTTCGGAAAGTTCTTTTCATTTATATAAATGGATTCCAATGCTTTCTGTACGTTTATATCTGCCGTTGTATGAATTTGCAGACCACCGGAATACAGCATTTTCAATGCCACCTGACGAGAGTACCCGTATTTGGCCTGCAAGTCTAAAAGCACTTCTTCCACAACAGCATCCACAAAGTAGGATTTACTGTTAATTTCTGTTTCTTCACCCGTTTTCTGTGCAAATACGAGTGTTTCATTTACTGCATTTTCGTATTCTTGTTCTGAAATTTTCCCGAGCTCAAGCATTTTTTTCAAAACAATTTCTTGCTTCTGCTTGTTGTTTTTCGGGTTTACAATGGGGTCGTACATGGAGGGGTACTGGGTTATACCTGCAATGGATGCACATTCTGCAAGTGTCAGCTCGCTGACATCCTTGCCAAAATATGTACGTGAGGCAGATTGAACGCCGTTACATTGCTGGCTTAAATAAATGGTGTTTAAATAAAGCTCAAGAATTTCATCTTTTGAATATTCTTTTTCCACCTGTAATGCACGGTAAATTTCCTGAATCTTTCGTTCCAGTGTGACTTCGTCATCACCGGTGATGTTTTTGACAAGCTGCTGGGTGATGGTGCTTGCACCATAACTGTAGCCGCCTTTTTTCAACATACTGAATGCGGCACCGATAATTCGTTTTAAATCAAAGCCTTTATGGGAGTAAAAGCGTTCGTCTTCAATGGAAACAACAGCATCTTTCATATATTGGGGGATTTTGTCAAAAGAGACCCATATACGATTTTCGCTGTCATAGAGCTGGTCCATAACCTGTAGCTCACCGGTTTCGCTGTCAGAGTAATATACAAATGTAGTGAAGTTCATTTTCAGGTTGCTGACGTCAAAAGATTTAGCGCGGGAAATAGCGCTGAAAACAAAGCCGCTGCATACGCCGACAAAAACAATCATTAAAATGCCGAACCAGATTAAGAAGTTTTTCAAATATGTTTTGAATGCTTTTTTCATACGCACAAAAAGCACCTCCTCTGCATTTCTAATTACAGTATAAACAAAAACAATTAAAAAAGTATTACAAATTGAAAAAAATTGGAATAAACATAAGTCTTTTGCGGCATACTGAAGAAAAAAGGGGGCAGCAGAATGCGGTGGAAGAGAGCACTGGTTTTATTGGCGCTAATCGGTATTGGATTTACAGGCGGAACGCTCATAGGGCAAAATGCGGCAAAGAAAGTGCAAGAGTCTTACAGTTTGGAAGAGCAGGAAGAATATGTACAGGGGGAAAATGTCAGTGTTTTATCACAAAACAGCGTGCAGGATACGCCATCGCCGAAGCCGACCGAAAAACCCTCGAAATATCTGCTTGTTTTATCCGACAAGGAAATATGCGTATATGAACTTCCGCCCGAGGGTGATGCAATTTTTATTTACGAGGCCAAGGTTGAAATTGACCAGCTTCGTCAGGAGGATTACCAGCGGCTTTGCCGAGGGATAAAAGTTGGAAGCCTCGAGGAAGCGAGGGCGCTTACAGAAGATTTTGGAAGCTAATCGGTGGACATGGCGACAAATTTTTTTAAATTCGCCATGTCTTTTTTGCGCTGCATGCTGTCCGCCGTGGACAGACACTTGTTTTTGTTCACGGCACACGGACAAAACCGAAAAAACCGCTCTTTTCGCAAAAAACTTGCAAAAATCTATTGCATTTTGACCGTAATTATAGTATTATATATTAAAAAGAAAATGTTAGAGGTGTACATATGCAATTGTCTCAAAAGTATTCTGCCATCAGTCCTTCTCCCACGCTTACGATTGATGCAAAATTTAAATCCATGAAGGCTGAAGGTATTGACGTGGTCGGCTTTGGCGCAGGCGAACCGGATTTTGACACGCCCGCCCATATTAAAGCCGCTGCAATAGAAGCTATCGAAAACGGTGTTACAAAATACACACCGGCTTCCGGTACGCTTGAACTGAAAAAAGCAATTTGTGATAAGCTTTTAAGGGAGAACGGTCTTTCTTATAAGCCTTCGGAAATTGTTGTTTCAAATGGTGCCAAGCATTCGCTTACGAACGTTTTCGGCGCAATTTTAAATCCCGGTGATGAAGTAATTATTCCGGCACCTTTTTGGGTAAGCTATCCTGAGATGGTAAAACTTGCAGATGGCGTTCCCTGCACCCTTGAAACGAAGGAAGAAAATGACTTTAAATTTACGGCAGAGGAGCTTGAAGCCGCCATCACACCCAAAACCAAGGCACTTGTTTTAAACAGTCCCTCCAATCCCACCGGCATGGTGTATACGAGGGCGGAGCTTGAAAAAATTGCCGAAGTGATTTTAAAGCATGACATGTTTGTGGTTTCCGATGAAATCTACGAACATCTTATTTACGAGGGAGAGCGCCTTTCTATTGCTTCTCTCAGCGAAGAAATGAAAGAACGTACAATTATTGTAAATGGTCTTTCCAAAACCTTTGCCATGACGGGGTGGAGAATCGGTTATACCGCATCTCCGGAACCGATTGCAAAGCTTATGTCCAGCGTGCAAAGCCATGCAACTTCAAACCCCAACTCTATTGCACAGGCAGCATCTGTTGCAGCTTTAAACGGTGGCATTGATTTTGTCTGTGAGATGAAAGCTGAATATAAAAAACGTCGTGACTTTATGGTCGCCCGTATCAACAGCATTCCCGGTCTTTCCTGCAGAAAACCTTGCGGTGCGTTTTATGTTATGATGAATATGAAGGCATTAATTGGTAAAAAGTGCGGGGATGAAGTTATTGATTCCGCTGCAAAATTTGCAGAGCTTTTCCTCGATAAAGCACTTGTTGCTGTAGTTCCCGGCGAAGGCTTTATGGCAGATGGTTATGTTCGCTGGTCTTATGCCACGAATATGGAAAATATCAAGAAGGGGCTTGACAGGCTCGAAACATTTGTGAAGACTCTTTCTTGAAAAGGAGATAAACAAATGAACATTATGGCACTTCTTCGTGCTAAAAGCACGGTGGCGTACATAGAAGATACGGATACTGTGCGGCAAGGGCTTGAAAAAATTCGTGTCCACGGTTATACGGCCATTCCGGTGATTCGGGAGGACGGCAGCTATGCCGGGACCATAACCGAAGGTGATTTTCTCTGGCATATTTTAGAGACAGAGTCCGATCTTTACGCACAGGAAAATTACAGAATTTCTGAAATTATCAGAAAAGATTTTAATCCGGCTGCAAGAATTGATATAAAACCCGAAGAACTTTTGAAACGAATTCTGCAGCAGAACTTTATTCCTATGGTGGATGACAGAAATCTTTTTATTGGCATTATTACAAGACAGGATGTAATCCGTTTCATTCAAGGAAAGATAGAAGAAAAGTAAGAAAGGTGGGATAATATGAGACTGGGAGGTATATTTGATAATTCCGATGTTGACTTTTCATATCGCTATGCAAAACACGGCAATTATTCCAAAGAACTGCATGACCATACCTGCTTTGAATTTTTTCTGTCATTAAGTTCCGGCGGTATACATTATATTAATGGGGAAGAACAAATCCTGCATGACGGCATGCTTGTTTTTGTTCGCCCGTGGGATGCACATTATTTCGGGCCTCGTGGAAGCAATGAACCTTGCCATGTCAATATTGCATTCCGCCCTGAAATTATTGATGAACTTTTTGTATACCTTGGAGAAAAAGGGAAAGATCTGAAAAAGCAGCTTTTAGAATCATCACTTCCGCCCTTTTGTATTTTAACGGAACGTGAGAAAATTCGTATTCTTGCGACGTTAAAAACTTTCGCCATTCCCATACAGGAGGAAACTGTGGAATCAAAGCTTTTGTTTCGCTTCTTTGTGGCAGAGCTTATATCCGTGTTTGCACAGAAATCCTATATTGAGCCTGAAAAAGGGGACGGGACCCCTGTTTGGCTTGAAAATGTTTGTGAAAAGATGTGCGCCCATGAAAACTTCTCCGAAGGCCTTTCCAGAATGGTTGAACTCAGCGGAAAAACCCGTGAACATCTGGCAAGGTGTATGAAGAAGTATAAGAATACAACGCTCAGCGCTTACGTCAATAACTTAAGGCTTGAATATGTTGCGAGTATGCTTTTGAACAGTAAAATGAGCATTGTTGACCTTTGTTATGACAGTGGTTTTTCAAGTCTCGATTATTTCGGAAAACAGTTTAAGAAAAAGTATGGGATTTCCCCGTCGGACTTTCGAAACACAATGTTAAATTCCTGATTTTTAAAATGCAGCTTAAAAGGCTGCATTTTTTATCACAAATTTTTGTTTTGCAACAAAGGAAAGTGCCGTATTTCGGCGTTGTTTTTGTTTTGAACAATATAAGAACACCCTAAAAATATCACAAATCAATGGGAATTCTGTGATTTTCAAGCATCCTGGGTGTCACTATAAAATGAAATATTAATCAATATATGTCGAGCATTATGTTGATTTTGCTGATAAAATCATAAAAGAATCGAAACTTTTTTGTTATATTTTGAAAGGTGTATAACAAAATGGAGGAGTAAAATTTAAAGGAGGCAGAATCAATGAAAAAAATCGCACTGTTTTTGGCACTGGTACTTTGCCTGAGCTTCGTTTCTTCTTTTGCAGTATGTGCAGCAGAAACAATTCCGGCAACTGCTGAACTGCTGAAAGAAAATCCCGAAAGAACTGTTGGCCTTGACTGCTATGAGGTTTATGAAAACATTAGCTTTGAAGTTATGGCAAATGCAGGAAAGTCCTTTTATGAATGGGGCTGGACGTCCCACGTGGGCCGAGACAAAACATATGTTGGGCTCGATTTCGTAAATGTATCCGCAGATGCCCACACCGGTAAGCAGGCAGTTCATGTAAAGCTTGTAAAGGGGCAGAATTTCTATATTAGTCAAACCGGTAAAATTACACCCGGGCAGACATATGAAATTTCTGTTTGGCTTAAGAGACTTCAGGAAGGCGGCACTGCCACAATCCACTTCCTTTTCAGCGGTAAAAATGCGGGCGTTTCTCAGACCTATGCTCGTCCTAAAGTGTCATTAAAATCCGGCGTGGCAGATGGTTGGGTGAAGAGAACTATACGTTTCGTTGCACCGGAATATGCATCATCCGTCGTCCCTCAGATTCGTTTTGACGGTGCCGGTGAATATCTGCTGGATGACTGCTCTTTTGTCTGTGTTACCGACAAAATGCCGAAACCCAGTATGGCTAAAAAATTGCCGGCAATTGAATCTTTGATTACAGAAGACCCCAGTTTTGAAGGCGGAACGGTTGGTGCAGAAATTCACACGATTCCCCAGTGGGATGAAACAATCGGTGATGCAAAAATTTCGGATCAGTACGCCCATACCGGCACAAAGAGCGTTGAACTGAAAACAGTGGATGGCTCCAAAGATGCTATCGGTATTATGTATCTTGAGAATATCAAGGAAGGTGCAACCTATCAGGTTTCCACTTGGTTAATTAACCCGACTGATCTTAAAATTGATATGGGTTACTGGATGCACTGGTGTTCCGAAGAGAAATATACTTCTAAAACAGAAGCGCAGCTTGAATCCTCCAAACCCCGTTGGGGAATAAAAACCACCTTTGAATGGCAGGAGTATGTTGGGCAGTTTGTAGCGCCGCAGGGTGCAAAAAGCGCAATGCTTTATTTCCGTCACAGACTGTGTCCCGGTTCCATCTTTATGGATGACGTGGAAATTAATATGGTAAAGCCTCCTCAGCCTGTAAAAGCCGATTCGGATGAAGTCTTCTATTATACCGAATGGGAAAAAGGCTATGTAAATGTAATTCCTACATATGTTTCGGATCCTGCAAATACTACTGCAACCTTTACTTTCCAGAGCCCTGCAGGTGAAACTTTAGATCAGAAATCTTTTGCTGGCATTTTCGAGGAGTTTAACTATGAATTCGCCACAAGTTTAATGGCAGAAAAGGGCGCTCAGTATAATGTCAATATGAAGATTACTGATGCCGCCGGTGCTGTTTTGCAGGAACAAAACTTCCCGGTACACCGATATGATCGCCCGTTGTATCTTGGCGCTGACGGTATTTTCCGTAAAAATGGCAAAGAAATTGCCTTCTCAATGGGTTCGGGCCTGAATATGAACAGAATTGACAAGCATCCTGAGAAAGCCGGCATCACAGTAGCCCAGCTCAATGCTGACAACCCTAATCTCGGTTACACCACAAAGGAAAGAATGGACGCTTATTATGAGCAGGGCATGTTTGTTGTGTTAAACTGCTATACGGGAAGCAAGAGCGGTGGTCATAAGGATCAGATTGACACTGTAAAACGAATGGCTAATAATTACAAGGACCATCCCGCTTTCTTTGGTTATAAACTTATTGACGAACCTTACCAGAAAGGGATTTCCGCTGCAGAACTGATGGCAGGGTATAAAGCAATCCGCGACATTGACCCCTATCATCCGATTTATATCGACGACTCTCCCGTAGGCTCCTATGACTTCCTCTTTAAGTTCTGTGACATTTTTGAATGTGACTATTACGGAATCACCGGGTCCAACGGTGGCAGAAAAATGACCGAAATCATGGACGAAGTGAAAAAAGCATCCAAAGGCCGCAAGCCTTATACCGTTCTTCTGCCGTTCTTTGATAATATGGGCGCACAGGCAACATATGAAGAGTTCCGTCACAGCATTTATCAGTCATTCTTCTCCGGTGCATACGGTTATTCCTATCATAGCTTCGGTCTTTCTATGAACGGTGTGCAAAACCTTGATTCTGAACAGTTCAAGTCCCTTTGTGCAGAGTGGGCTCCCTGGGAAAAGGATTTTGCATGGGGCTGCTTCGTAACCGGCACCTACACCTTTGTAAATTATCAGAAAACAGATGATGTACTGTGGGGTACATTTACCGATGGTAAGGATTTATACGCTATTGTGTTGAACCGCGAAAAATCCAAACCCACCCTGGCAGAAGTTCCTCTGAAGGATGGCGCAGGTCTTATTAATATCGGTGCATTCACGGCAACAAAGATGAACAAATCAGCAGCACCCATTACAGGATCCGGCACGCTTTCTTTAAATCTTGAGCCTTTGGAAGCTGCTGTATGGAAGATTACACCTTCTGAAGCAGTTGACTTCTCGGTTTTGAAAAACTCAAAGTTTAATGACGTAATTTACTACCCCTGGGCATATAACGCTATTGCAACCCTGGAAGAAAAGGGTATTGTAAATAAAGTTTCCGACGAATGGTATGGCCCTGAAAGAAACATCACCCGTGGCGACTATGCAATGTTCCTCGTTCGCACACTCGGTCTTACCGAAGGTGCAGGTGAAAACTTTGCGGACGTTGACCCTTCTGCCGAATATGCAAAGGAACTTGCAATCGGCAAAGCTGCCGGTATCATTAACGGCGTAGGGGAGAATAGATTTAACCCCGAAGCACAGATTACCCGTCAGGATATGATGACCATGACGAGCCGTGCTATGAAGCTTGCGGGCGCAGCCGACCTTGGTTCCTTCTCCGATAGCGGCAACATTGCAGATTATGCATCTTCCCACGTTGCCGCAATGGTAGCAGAAGGTCTCATTAAAGGTAACGCCGACGGCACAATTAACCCCTTAGGCAATACCACAAGAGCAGAAGCTGCAGTTATTATGCAGAGAATTTTAACAAAATAAAATTCGCTATAACGGGTTTAAAATCAGTAGCGAACATAGATTCTATCAAACTGACATCACATTTTATGTGGTGTCAGTTTTTTTATTGCAGTATCACAAAGTTTTTTGAAGAAAAGCCAAAAAGCCCACAGAAAGAAGGGTTTCCATTGTTTCTGGTTTATGTATAAATTATGCACATCACAAATCGTGGGAAAATTTGTGATGTAGAACTCGACGTGGCGTCACTATAAAATGAATTATTAATCAATATATGACGAGTATTACATTATATTTATTGATACAATCAAAAGGTAATCAAAACCATTTTACTATCATTCGAAAGAGTTAGAACAAAATGGGATGGATTAAAATTAAAAGGAGGCAGAATCAATGAAAAAAATCGCACTGTTTTTGGCACTGGTACTTTGCCTGAGCTTCGTTTCTTCTTTCGCAGTAAGTGCGGCAGAAGCGATTCCGGCAAAAATAGAAGTGCTGAAGGAAAATCCCACAAGAACCGTAGGTCTTGACTGCTATGATATTTATGAAAACACAAGCTTTGAAATCATGGCAGACGGCGGGAAAAATTTTTATAAGTGGGGATTTACTTCCCATAAAGGTCGTGATAATACATATCTCGGGCTTGATTTTGTAAACATATCCTCTGATGCCCATTCCGGTAAACAGGCACTTCATGTAAAACTGGAAAAAGGCCAGAATTTATATGTTGGTCAGACCGGTACAATAGTTGCAGGCAGAACATACGAGGTTTCCGTTTGGTTTAACAGATTGCAGGAAGGCGGCTCTGCTATCATTCATTTTCTTTTCAACGGAAAAAAAGAAGGTGTTGCCCAGACTTATGGACGCCCCAAGATGTCGCTGACTTCCAAAGTAGAAGACGGATGGGTGCAAAAAACAGCACGGTTTGTTGCACCGGATTATGCCACAACCCTTCTTCCGCAGATTCGTTTTGACGGTGGCGGTGAATATCTGGTTGATGATTTCACAATGGTGTGTGTTACAGATGAAATGCCGAAGCCCAAAATGCCTGAAAAATTACCGGCAATCAAGGCACTTATTACCGAAGACCCCAGCTTTGAAAACGCTACAGTAGGTGCACCGGTTGATACTGTTCCCCAATGGGATGAAACCATTGGTCATGCAAAAATTACCGACCAGTACGCTCACACCGGCACAAAGAGCCTTGAACTGAAAACGGAAGATGGCTCCAAAGACGGTATCGGCGTTATGTATTTGACAAATATGGAGGAAGGTGCTACCTACCAGATTTCCTCTTGGCTTATGAATCCTTCTGAGGTTAAGATAGACATGGGTTACTGGATGCATTGGTGCTCTTCGGAAGAATATACTTCCAGCGCCGAAACCCAGCTTGCATCTTCTAAGCCCCGTTGGTCAGTCAGAACCTCTTTCCAGTGGCAGGAATATGTTGCGGAATTTGAAGCACCGCAAGGTGCAAAGAGCGCAATGCTCTATTTCCGTCACCGTCTCTGCCCCGGCTCCATCTTTGTGGATGATGTGGAAATTAATATGGTTAAGCCTCCGAACGCCGTAAAAGCGGATACGGATTGGGTATTTTACTATTCCGATTGGGATAAGGGCTATGTAGAAGCTACACCTACATATGTTATGGACCCTGCCAATACTACCGCAACCTTTACATTCCTCGGCCTCAGTGGTGAAACCTTGGATCAGAAAGCTATTAAAGGCATTGGCGAGCCCTTCTCTTATGAATTCCCCACAAGCTTTATGGCACAAAAAGGCGAGCGTTATACCATTAACATGAAAATCACAGACGCTTCCGGCAATGTTATTCAGGAAGAAAATTTTCCTGTTTTCCGGTACGACCGTCCCCAGTATCTGGGCGCTGACGGTGTTTTCCGTAAAAACGGCAAGGAAGTTCCTTTCTCTATGGGTTCGGGCCTTAATATGAACCGAATTGACTCCCATCCCGAAAAGGCAGGCATTACTGTAGCACAGCTTAATGCTGACAATCCGAGCCTTGGTTATACCCAAAAAGAAAGAATGGACGCTTTCTATGAGCAGGGCATGTTCGTTATGCTAAACTGCTATTCCGGAAATAAAAGCGGTGGCCATAAGGACCAGATTGACGGTGTAAAGAGAATGGCAGCAGCCTATAAGGATCATCCTGCATTCTTCGGCTATAAGCTCATTGACGAACCCTATCAGAAGGGTATCTCTAAAGAAGAACTTATTGCAGGGTACAAGGCAATTCGTGATATTGACCCCTATCATCCCATTTACATTGACGATTCTCCCGTAGGCTCCTACGAATTCCTCTTTAAGTTCTGTGATATCTTTGAATGTGACTATTACGGCGGCGGCTCCGCCGATGCCGGCAGAATATTTTCTGAACGCTTTGACATTGTGCAGAAGGCATCCAAGGGTATGAAGCCCTTTAACATTCTTCTCCAGTTTGCCGATTATGGTCACTTCCCCTCTTATGAGGAAACACGCCATCTCAAATATCAGGCATTTTTCTCCGGCGCATACGGTTATTCATACCACACCTTCGGTAAGGATGGCGATAATATGGCCGGCGTGGAACGCTCTGAATTTAAAGAACTTTGCGAAAAGTGGGCACCTTGGGAAGCAGACTTTGCTTGGGGCTGTTTCGTAACAGGCACCTATAAGTTCCTTAACTATCAGAGAACGAATGATGTCCTCTGGGGAACCTTTACAGATGGAAAAGATGTTTATGCCATCGTCTTAAACCGCGACAGAGCTAAGGCAAATACAGCTGAAATCCCCCTGAAAGATGGTGCTGGCATCATTTCCGTTGGTGATTATACTGCAGTTAAAATGGACGGAGAGGCTGCCCCGATCACCGGTAACGGCACATTCACTCTCGCACTTAAGCCCTTCGAAGTTGCTATTTGGAAAATTACACCTGCACAGGCGGTTGATTTCTCTCAGATCAAGCTTTCTTCCTTTAATGATGTTATTTATTATCCTTGGGCATATAATGCAATTGCAACCCTTGAAGAAAAAGGCATTGTAAACCGTGTTGCAGACCAGTGGTACGGTCCCGAAAGAAACATCACCCGTGGTGACTATGCAATGTTCCTCGTTCGTACCTTAGGTCTTACCGAAGGCGCAGGCGAGAACTTCGTTGACGTTGACCCGAACGCTGAATACGCCAAGGAACTTGCAATTGGTAAAGCTGCAGGCATCATTAACGGCGTAGGCGACAATAAGTTTAATCCCACCGCACAGATTACCCGTCAGGATATGATGACCATGACTTCTCGTGCCATGAAACTTGCAGGTGCTGCTGACCTTACAGCCTTCTCCGATAGCGGTATGATTGCAGACTATGCATCATCCCACGTTGCCGCAATGGTAGCAGAAGGCCTCATAAAAGGTAACGCCGATGGCACCATTAATCCCTTAGGCAATACCACAAGAGCAGAAGCTGCAGTTATTATGCAGAGAATTTTAGCAAAATAATTTAAAACCCTTTAGAGGTACGGACAAAAAGTCCGTACCTCTTTTTTTGCTGTATTGACTTAAAGTTTTGCTAAATTGACCACTTGATTTAAATCACTTGCTTTTTTTCGCTTATTTATGGTAATGTAAAATTGTAAAT
Source organism: Clostridia bacterium (assembly GCA_017436645.1). Taxonomy (GTDB): domain Bacteria; phylum Bacillota; class Clostridia; order UMGS1883; family UMGS1540; genus SIG447. Next base: position 84,070 of record JAFSCR010000031.1, read on the forward strand.
CAAACAAAGGAGTGGTTCTATGAAAAAAATCGCACTGTTTCTTCTCATGGCACTTTGCCTCAGTTTCGTAACACCTTTTGCAGTCAGTGCCGAAATTATCCCCGTCGAGTTCGAGGTTTTGAGTGAAAAACCAAAACGCACGCCCGGTGTGGACTGCTACGAAGTCCTTGAAAACACAAGCTTCGAAATACTTGACTCGCCCACCCAGCTTTATTTCTGGGGTTTTACTTCATTTAAAGGTGCAAAGAATACGCATCTTGGTGATGAACTCTCCGAAAGAACGAACGATGCACACTCCGGTGATTATGCGGTGAAGGTTAAGGTTCCGGATGAAGGCAAGAACAATGACCTTTTGTGCGGTGTAGCCTTAAAGCCGGGCGGAACATACGAATTTTCCGTTTGGTTTAAGCGTCTTTCCGGCGGTAACGGCGGTAACGTACATATCCTCTTTACCGGTACAAATAAAGGGATTCCCCAGGAATATGACCGTGTCCGTATCCCTTTTGCAACAGTAGCCGCAAAAGACGGTTGGGTGCAAATGTCTGCACGCTTTGTTTGCCCCGACTATGTAACGCAGGCTTCTGTATGCCTCCGTTATAACGGTCCCGGTGAAGTTATCTGGGATGATGTTTCCCTTCTTCACATCACCAATGAAATGCCGAAGCCCGATATGGCAGAAGCAAAGGAACCGATTAAGTACCTGGAGCTGAAAAACGGCGGTTTTGAAGACGATATAGCCGGTCAGACTCCCAGCGTATCAAACGGTTGGGAATCTGTTGGAGATGCAAAGGTTACAAGCGATTATGCCCGCACAGGGAATAACAGTCTTGCCCTTCGCATTTCACCTGGGCAGACGGATGCTGAAGTATATACCACCATTTCCGGCTTTGAAAAAGGCGCAACCTATCAGATGTCCGGCTGGATTTTAAATCCGGAAGAAACGAAGGTACAGCCTTCCTTCTGGCTGAATTATTCTTCTCTGGATTACTTTGATTGGGCAGATGTCAATACCCAGCTCGGTCAGGAAAAACAGCATTGGGAGCTTCGTAAAAACGGAGACTGGCAACAGTTTGTGTATGAGTTTACACCGCCCGATAATGCAAAATCAGCTTTAATCGAAGTTCGCCTTCGCATGACACCCGGCGTATACTATGCGGACGATATTTCCGTTTACATGGTAAAAACACCATATCCCCTGCTTGCGGATACAGATCAAACCTTCTATTATTCCGAATGGGAAACCGGTTCTTTAACTGCAAATCCTTACGTTCTCGCCGACCCTGTAAATTCCGTAGCTGAATTTTCTTTTATCGGTCTTGGTGGAGAAGAACTTCATAAAGAAACAATAAAAGACGTATCAAATGGCGTTACCTACACTTTCCGCACAGAATGGATGGCGGAAAAAGGTAAACGGTACCATGTTCGCCTGCGGCTGTATGGCCCCGACGGCGCATTGCTTCAGGAACAGGATTTCCCCGTGTTCCGTTTTGACAGACCTACGTACCTTGGAGCTGACGGTATTTTCCGTAAAAACGGAAAGGAATATACCTTTACCTTTGGCCCCGGTGTAGTAATGGATCTTCTTGCGAAGAATCCGGAAGAGGGGGGCGTTACGGTTGTACAGCTTCTTTCCGACAATTCCGGTCTGAATATCCTTCAGAAAATGGATAAAGCGCATGAAAAAGGCCTTCTCGTCCTTGTTAATCTCTATGGCAGAACGACAGACGGCAGATATCTTGCTGCCGGTAGTGAAGACAGAATTGACGTTACAAAAGATACCGTTGAAGCGGTAAAGGACCACCCTGCACTTTTCGGCTATAAGATTCAGGATGAACCTTATCAGAAGGGCCATACAGACGAAGTGATGATTCGTTCCTATGAAATCGTTCGCAATATTGACCCGCATCACCCTGTTTATATTGCCGATTCCGTTCCCGGCGGTTTCCCGTGGCTGTTCCGCTACTGTGACATTTTAGATATTGACTATTACGGCGGTAATGCCATTGATGCAGGCAGAGTATTATCTGATGTTATGGACCAGGCGCTTGTTGCTTCAAAAGGACAAAAGCCCTTCTCTCTTGTAGAACAGGCATTTACCGACAGAGGCTATATGCCCTCTATGGATGTTATGCGCCATCTTGCATATCAGACCTTCTTCTCCGGGGGCATCGGCTACACGCTTCACTCCCTCGGTACCGACGGTGCAGACCCCGATCCCACGCCGCTTATGGATAGACCCATCTGGGATGAAATTTGTACCGAATGGGCAGTTTGGGAACGTGACTTTATGTATGACTGCTTTGTAACAGGCAAAAATGCTTTCGTAAACTACATAAAGAATGATGACGTTATGTGGGGCACATTTACAGATGGCACCGATATTTACGCTATTTGTTTAAACCGTAATAAAAACACGCCGACCACCGCTACCATTCCTATGACTGACGGTACAGGTAAAGTCCTTGTGGAAAATTATATTGCAAAACGAATGACTGGCAAGGATGACAGATTTGTCGGAAACGGTTCCCTAAGCCTTTCTCTCGAACCTATGGAAGCCGTCGTGTGGAAAATCACCCCTAACGGCAGTTCATTAGATGTTTCGCACTTGAAATCCTCGAAATATAAGGATCTCTTTGGCTATACCTGGGCATATAATGCCGTTGCAGTTTTAGAGGAAAAGGGTATTATCAATGACAAGGCACCAAACCTTTACGGCCCCGGCGAAAATATTACACGTGGTGACTATGCCATGTTCCTCGTTCGCACTTTGGGATTAACCGGCGCTGCCACAGAAAACTTCGTAGACGTTGACCCGAATGCCGAATATGCAAAGGAACTTGCAATTGGTAAAGCTGCAGGCATCATTAACGGTGTAGGGGACAACAAATTTAACCCCGAAGCCCAGATTACCCGTCAGGATATGATGGCGATGACTTCGCGCGCCATGTCCCTTGCAGGCAGTGCCGACCTTTCCGCCTTCTCTGATAATGGCGTAATTGCCGACTATGCCAAGGCGCACGTTTCTGCAATGGTTGCAGAAGGTCTTATAAAAGGTAATGCTGACGGCACAATCAATCCTCTTGGTAATACTACCCGTGCGGAAGCTGCTGTAATTATGAATCGAATTATCGCAAAATAATTCTTTCAAATAAAAGCTATGGAGACACGGACGCGATTTTGTCCGTGTCTCTCTTTAAAAAAGGAGTTTTTTGATGAGAAAAATTGCAATATTTCTTGCTTTTGTTCTTTCATTAGGTATTATGCTGCCCGTGGCCGTATTTGCAGAAGATGAAACGGAAGCAACGCAGGAACTTTTGGGAGATAGACCCCTCGCATCTTTAAAAGATTTAACCGTACCAAATGCCGGTTTTGAGCTGGATACAACAGGTGAAAAGCCGGACACCAAAAATGGCTGGGAGCATGTTGGAAATGCAACCGTTTCCGACGAATACGCGCATAGCGGCGAAAAGAGCATTCGCCTCTTTATTGGTGAGGGGCAAATGGATGCCGAAGTATTCACAACCGTTTCCGGTCTTGAAAAAGGTGCAACCTATCAGTTTTCTGCCTGGATTTTAAATCCGGAGGATAATGCTGTAGACGTTTCCTACTGGATTAACTATTCCTCTAAAGATTTTTATGATTGGACGGATGTTACAAGTCAGCTTGGGCAGAAAAAACAGCATTGGACTGTAAACCGGACAAGTGACTGGCAAAAAATTGCACTTGAGTTTACACCACCGGAAAATACAGCTTCAGCTCTTGTTGAAATTCGTCTCCGTATGACCCCCGGTCTTTATTTTGCAGATGATATTTCTCTCTATATGGTAAAAGAGCGCCACGCTATGGATGCAGAAACAGACGAAGTATTCTACTATTCCGAATGGGAAACAGGGAAGTGCTCGGCCGTGCCTGAGTTATTGTCTGACCCCAAAACTGCAAAAGCAGAATTTTCGTTTGTAAACCTTGACGGCACAGAAACACATAAAGAAACCTTTACGAATCTTTCGGAAGGTGTAAACTACGTTTTTCGTACCGAATGGATGACAGAGCTTGGAAAGCGCTATCATATCCGCATGCGTGTTTATGACGCCGCAGGTACTCTCTTACAGGAACAAGATTTCCCTGTATTTCGTTTTAACAGACCTACCTATCTCGGCGCTGATGGTGTTTTTCGTAAAAACGGAAAAGAGTATACAATTACATTAGGCCCCGGCGTTACCTCCAATCTTCTCGAAAAGAAGCCGGAAGAAGGCGGTGTCACGGTTGTACAGCTTATTTCTCCGGCCGGTGAGCCCCCGTTTATGGAAAGAATGGATAAGGCCCATGAGCAAGGCCTGCTTGTTTTGGTAAATCTCTATTATGGCAGTGAATGTGCCGGAAGTCCCTCTCGTCTTGCAGGTACAATTAAAATGGTCAATATGGTAAAGGACCACCCGGCGCTTTTTGGGTATAAAATTCAGGATGAGCCGTATCAGAAAGGTCAGCCGGATGAGGAAATGATTACGGCTTACGAAACCATTCGTAACCTCGATCCCCATCATCCGATTTATTTTCCTGACTCTGTACCCGGCGGTTTCCCTTGGATGTTCCGTTATTGCGACGTTTTGGACATTGACTATTACGGCGGGTCTAACCCCGATGCCGGCAGAATCATTACAGATGTATTTGATTTAGGCATGAAAGCCTCGAAGGGCCGCAAACCTTTTATGCTCGTAGAACAGGCCTTTAACTATAACGGCTATATGCCTTCTGTAGATGAAATGCGCCATATCGCCTATCAAGCATTTTTCTCCGGTGCTTCGGGTTATACGCTCCATTCTCTAAATTGGGACGGCTCTGACCCCGACACTTCACCTATGATGACAAGACCCGTATGGAAGGACATTTGTGAAAAGTGGGCAAAATGGGAACGTGACTTTATGTTCGGTTGTTTCGTAACAGGGGAGTACACCTTCTTGAATTATGAAAGAACAAAAGACGTGATGTGGGCAACCTTTACAGATGGCAAAGATATATACGCCATCTGCTTAAACCGTGAAAAGAGCATGCCTATGACGGCTGAAATTCCCCTTGTGGACGGTGCAAATACAATTTCGGTTGGTGATTTTAC
>JAFSCR010000032.1 GCA_017436645.1 Clostridia bacterium
TCCCCCAAAAAGTCCGGTGGACTTTCCGGGGCCCCCGAAAGTCGCAAGACTTTAAGGGGAAAAGGAGTAACCGAGCGAAAAGTGACTGTTTGCGAAAGCAAACGGAACATAAGCGAGAGTTGCGACGCCATCGAGAGGCGAAGTTTGTTTCATAGCAAAAAGGCATATATAAAAAAGAAAAACTTCAATTGTTTGAAGTTTTTCTTCATTTTAATTATAAGTTTTGCTTATTATGGCTTTCTTTTACTGTCATTTCCGCCTTTTTGCGGTCTGGACTTTTTTTACAGCCCCTTTTTTTCTGTATGCTGATGGGGTGATGCCTTCATATTTTTTGAAAACCTTTGCGAAGTAATAGGGATTATTGAAATCAAGCTTATAGGCGGTTTCCGAAACAGAATGGGCGGCGAGCAGTTTTTTCGCCTCCTTTATTTTCAAAGCATTATAGTAGTACATCAGCGAAACACCACGGTGTTTTTTAAAGAGGGTGGACAGATACGTTTTACTGTAATTTAATGCGGTGCAAAGCTGACACACAGAAAAGGAATCATAAAGATGTTCTGTCATATGGGCCAGTATGTTTTCCATAATCACTTTCTCGAGTTCTTCTATATTGTCATAAACCGTTATATTCTTTTCCTTCTCCCTTGCACAGAGAATGAGAAACGCTTCGAGATATATGCGATAAAGCTGCTGGGCACCCAAAGGGGCATCCGGCAGGAGGGATTTAGACACAAAGGCCTTCGGGTCGGTGGGGCGGGAGCCTTTTTGGAAAATGCGCCGTGCCTCGTCAAAAAGTTTATATAAAAGCTTTTTCTCTTCCGAGGAAAGGGAAAGCTTGACGCCTTCAAAAAGGGACATCATTTTGCTGGAAGAATAAAAGGAAATGAAAAAAGCGTGAACAGGGCCGCCCATGGCTTTAATACTGTGTGCTTCTCCCGGTTTATGAAAAAAGACCTCACCGGCAAGAAGGGGCAGGGCCACCCCGTCCGCCAGAACCTGTGCCTCGCCCGACTCGAGGAAAACGACTTCCCAGAAGTCATGCACCTCAGGACTGTCCACAAAATCAGGTGTTATGGTGGTCTCGATAAAATGCAGAACCTTCTGCAGGTGCACGGTGGTTTTCATGCTTTTATTGATATAGAGATTGCTGTTTCTCCGTGTGGTCATAAAAACGGCCTCCCATAGGTTTATATAATAATTATACGGTTTGAACAGCGAAAAGTCAACAAAAAATAACATATAAAATTATTTTGTGAACAAAAGTATATGTTTATTGACGGATTGTGTATTGTTTTATAAAAAGGGTTGTGTTATATTAAAGAAAAGGGAAGGTGATTTTAATGGATAAAAAAATAAGATATGCCGTAGTCGGCTGCAGTAACTTCGGGAGACAGCATATTGCTGCCATTACGAAAATTTCCGAGGCGGAAATCGTGGCACTTTGCGATATTCATCCGGAATATTGCGAAGAGAGACAAAAAGAATTCGGGCTTTCGGCACGTTTTTACACAGATTATAATGAAATGCTCGAAAAAGAGGACGTAGATATTGTGGCGGTTGCCACTTCCGATAAAGCACATAAACCCGTGACGGTGGCGGCTTTGAAGGCCGGCCACCACGTTATCTGCGAAAAGCCTATGGCTCTTTTTCTGGATGAATGCGAAGAAATGGTAAAGGCTGCAGACGAAAGCGGCAAGCTTCTTATGATTGGACAGGTCTGCCGTTATGCCCCCGGTTTTATGAAAGCAAAGGAACTTGTGGAAAATGGCGTTATCGGCGAACTTTACTTTGTTGAAAGTGAGTACGCCCACGACTATATGGGCAGAGAAGGGGTAGATAACTGGCGTGCCGACCCTGACCGAGAGCCCATTATCGGCGGCGCCTGCCACGCCATTGACCTGCTTCGCTGGATTGCAGGAAATCCTACGGAAACCATGGCATACAGTAACCATAAAATGCTGTCAGATTGGCCTGTGAATGATACAACCGTGGCCATTATGAAATTCCCCAACAATGTGATCGGCAAAGTGTTTACTTCCATCGGTTGTAAGAGAAACTACACCATGCGTACCGTTCTCTACGGCACAAAAGGTACCATTATCGTAAACAATATGGACCCCGACCTTGAGCTTCACCTTGAAAAAATTGAAGGTGCACCCTTTGCCGCAGGCCAGATCCCGAACGTTTCTGAAAAAACCATAAAGCATCTTATTTACTGTGGCGTAAACAGCCATAATGTGATTATGGAACACCGCACCCTTCTCGATTCCGTTATAGACGGCAAGCCACTTGAAACAAATGGACGAGAAGGCGCAAGAACGGTAGCCGTTTGTGCCGCAGTTGTAGAAAGCGCAAAGCGTGGCGTGCCCGTAAAGATTGAATATACGCTGTAAGGAGAGAAAACTATGTTTAAAGCCGGATTTGCAAGAGTGGATATTACCCCTGCACTTGGATTGGGGATTGCAGGATATTATTCCAAAAGAATTTCAAACGGCGTTCTTGACCCCCTTTATGCCACCGCCGTTGCCTTTTCCGATGGGAAAAAGCTGGGGCTTCTTTTAAGCGTTGACATTATCGGCATCACCCAGGGGTGCGCCGATATTATCCGAAAAGAAATTGCAGAGTCAGTAGGCACAAGTGCGGAAGGCGTTTTCATAGGCTGCACCCATATTCACACGGGACCTTTGGTGGAAGAGTTTTCGGATGAAGCCAATATTCTCCGTAATGCAAAAGAGGTTATTGACGCATCCCCCTATGCCGCCTGGCTTGTAAAACGCCTTGTGGACGTGTGCCGTATGGCGGCAGACGATATGGCGGAAGGGAAGATGTACGTCACAAGCGCCGAGGTAAAGGACGTTGCCTTTATAAGGCGGTACAGAATGAAGGACGGCTCCGTCCGCACAAACCCCGGCTGGCAAAACCCTGATGTTTTAGAAAAAATCGGGAAAGAGGACGAAACCGCTACCCTTCTCATTATTAAAAGGGAAGGCAAAAAGGAAATCGGCATCGTAAACTTTCAGGTGCATCCCGATGTTATCGGCGGCGCAAAGTTTTCGGCGGACTACCCGAAGTTTGTAAGAGATACGTATGAACGAAATGTGCCAAACTCCCTTTGTATGTACTTAAACGGCCCCCAAGGGGACACAAACCATATTGATATAAGACTGCACCCTGAAAAAGACCCCTGCACCTGGGGGTATGACCGTGCCCGTTATATGGGCAAAAAGATTGCTATGAGCGTTCTTTCCAATTACGAGCTTGCAAGAGAAATTCAGGGGGGTAAAGTGGACTTTGCCCAGACCCTTGTGGATGCCCGCCATAATAAAGGCGCAGAGGAAGATATTCCGTGGGCGCTGGAGCTTGCAAAAAGGTACAGAGAAGTGGGCGCAAACGATGCCCTGCCGCATCTTACCGGCATGCAGAGAACCCAGCAGGTTGCGAAGGCACTTCGCATTGAGCGCCTTAAAGACTATCCCGACGAGCGGACCTTAAGAGTTTCTGCACTTCGGGTGGGGGATGTTATCTTCGGCGGTTACCCCGGTGAGCCTTTTACGGAAATGGGGACAAGGTTTAAGGAAGCTTCCAAATTCCCCGTAACGATTGCAGCTTGCATTGTAAACGGCTATGAAGGCTATTTCCCCATGCAGTCCGCCTTTGATGACGGCGCTTATGAATCCTTCACAACACGCTTTGGTCGAGGCACTGCAGAAAACCTTGTGGCGGCCCTTATAGAACTTAGTGAAAAACTTTATAAAGCATAATATTATTAAAACAGACTGCCGTTTTTTTTCGGCAGTCTGTTGCTTTTTAAGAGAGGGTATGGTATAATGAGTTTGCAAAGCAAACGCAATGAATTGCCTTCGGCATGAATTGAAATCTACGATTTCATGAATTGAGCCTGACGGCTCGTGAATTGCACGAAAGTGCATTATAAAGGCAATTCAATTCATGGAGCGAAGCGAGAATTCACGGCTTTAGCCAATTCATGACAACTCAGTTGTCAATTCATTAAAAACAAGGTGTATTTTTTCTATCACCTAATTATATAATGATTTCATCGAAGATGAAATCAATGAATTGCCTTCGGCATGAATTGAGCCTGACGGCTCGTGAATTGCACTTCGTGCATAAAAATGCAATACATCGAAAGAAGGTGGGTTTATGAAAAAAACTATAAAAATGAAAAAACTGATTTGTTTGGTGCTCTCTTGTCTTTTGTTGTCTGGGGCAATTCCATCCTATGTATTTGCCGAGGGAGAAAATCATAAGCTCCCTTATGTAATCGAGCCCCGGTTTGAAAGTGCGGACGCATTCAATAAACACGGTATCGCACGTGTGCAGCTTCCAAGTACGGAAAGCGGCGTGGGGGAATCCGGTGTTATCAACCTGAAGGGTGAAAAAGTTTTCGGGTTTGACGGCACCAAATTCGTGATTCGCAAAAACGGACTGATTATGGCCCTCGGCGAAAATGACAAAGCTGCCTTTTTCAGTAAGGACGGGGTGCAGCTGACCGATTATGTTTACGAAACATTTAAAAGGGTACAGCAGAAAACACCACACGAGGTTACCTATCCTTATCTGACGGATTACTTTGACGGTGACGGTGAAAGTGATTTGGTGCCCATTTGCAGAGACGGCAAATTCGGGTTTATTAACAGCCGCGGCGAAGAAGCAATTTTGCCGACCTTTAATTACGTTTTCGGCTTTTATGAGGGTATCTCCCGTATTGGCTATGACGGTGTCTTAAGTGAATACGGCACCTATACCCAGTGTAAATACGGGTATATCAACGAAAAAGGAGAAGTTCTCATAAATCCGCTTTGGGCGGCATCGGACTTTTCAAACGGCTATGCCTTGATTGCGGACGGACAGTATAAGGTAATTGACAAAAGCATGCAAGCAGTAACGTTTCCCACAGGCGTCTATAACTTTTCAGAAACAAACGGTAATTTTATTCTGGCAAGTCACGCTGATGGCGGTAATGTTGTGCTGGATATGCAGGGCAATCTTCTATCGGATTGGGCGCCGAATATTCAGCTTTTTGGGAAAAGCTTTATTATATGGCAAAGGCAAATTGCGGATATAAACGGAAATATTATCTATACCGCCCCCGAAGGCACGCGAATAGATATGCCAAGAAAAGGCAGCTATGTTGCCAAGATATACAAATACACCACGCAAAATAAGGTTTCCGTGCAGGTGGACGGTCTTGTCAATCAGGACGGCGAGGTTATCATAGAGCCGCAGTATAAAGGCCTGAGAGAGGTTGCCGAGGGGATTTTCTGGACACCTGACAGTACTTCTTTGTTTGATGTAAACGGAAACAGTATCGCACAGCTGGAAGGGTATTCGGTCAGCGCATACAATAAGCTTTCCTATAAGCTTTTGCCGGTGCAAAGCGCCGAAACACACAAATGGGGATATGTAGAGCTTCCCCAAACCGAGAATCCTTATGTTTCGAAATATACAGAATCTAATATATACAAAGTGTATAATAAATTTGATACTGATTACGGCACAGTTTTGTATTTGCAGGTTGTGGGAGCCCCGCATGCTACAGGGCCATTCTTGCTGCTTGTCCGTGAAAACGGAGAGGAGATAGATTTTTCAAAAGCGGTGTCAAGAGAAACACCTTGGGCGTGCCCTGCGCACAATGATATAAAGATTTCCGAAGACGGCAGATATATGACGTTTAATGTTTCGTTTGATGAGCGGTCTGCGGGGAATATGGTAAATGGTAATTATGTTGTACTCCACGACGCCGGAACCTATTATTATAAAGCTGACCTTGAAAAAGGAACGTGCATCGAAACAAGATTTGAACCCCTTGACAAAATGGGCGAAGATGTTCTCTCCGCATGGGCAAAGCCGGAAGTGGAAAAGGCAATAGACCTTGGCTTTGTGCCCATATACCTTCGTGAAAATTATAAGCGAAATATAACACGTGCCGAATTTGCAAAGATGGCAATGGATTTTCTTTCTTTTTCCTACGGCTATTCCAATGCCACACGGGGGAAGGGCTGGTCAGAGGTGGACTACGAGAAGAGGGGCATTATAAACCACGAATTTTTGTGTGCCTATTGCCACGCTAAACCGGACAGAAACGGGAACCCCTTTATGTCCGGCGATGCGGCGTATCAGTACAATTCCAATCTTGCAATCCATATGGCGGAGCCCTTTGCATACACAGAGGATTTCTTATACTATGACGCCGTAACTGCCGCCTATAACATCGGCATCGTAAACGGCGTAAGCGAAACGGAATTTAATCCAAACGGTGATATTACACGGCAGGAAGCGGCGGCAATGCTGATGCGTGTTTACAAAAATTACGGAGAATGTGCAGATATACAGAGCGACGATTTGTTCTCCGACCATGATGTTATTGCCGACTGGGCAAAAGAGGATGTTTACGGCGTAAACCGTCTCGGCGTTATGCAAGGCATGGGAAATGATGTGTTTGCACCGCTTGAACACTATACGGTAGAACAGGCCATTGCCACCTTTTTAAGACTTTATGAAAATGCGCCCGTAAGCCGAAAGAATAAAAATATTGCACCGCTTTTGGACTTTGCATTTGAAAAGGAAAAACTGCTTGAAGGAAACCCTGCCGGCAGAGGATGGGTTATAGCAGAAGAAAAAGAAACCGTTTTGGATGACTATACCATATTGCAAGGCGCATGGAATATGCGGCATTATGGCATGAGCGATACGATTTATGTATTTTACAAAAGTGGCGGCGTAACAACATTATTTTCCGGCCAGCTCACATCAGAAGTGGAAATAGATGCTGCAAAAAACGTCATCCGTTACAGCGCCATCGCCCCCGACACCTTCCGTCTGTATAATCAGCTTTGCGGAAGTGAAAAGGTGTATGCTAAAGGAGAATATCTGTATGAGAAGGATATAGAAACGGGGAATATTCTTCGTTTAGAAAGACTTGCATAAAAAGTAAAATAGGCGAGTTGGCGCCTACAAAAGAAAAGAGGAGAATGTTATGACAGAGACAAACCACGAGGAAAAGCGTGAAAATAAAATGAAAAAACGAGGCATGTTTATCTTAGGCGTAGCCATCTGCGCGGCCGTAGCCATTCTTTCCATCCTCCTTGAAAAGATGATTCCCGGCGGACTCCTTGGGTCTTCCATTATCGCTCTTTTTATGGGCACAATCATCAACAGCTTTTTCCATCCGGACTGGATAAAGCCGGCACTGAAATTTACATCGAAAAGGGTTTTAAAAGCCGCTATTGTTCTACTTGGTGCATCCCTTTCTGTCGGCACGATTATGTCTGTCGGAAAAATGACCTTTTTTGTCATGATTTTCACATTTGCCATGTGTTTTGGCGGCGGATATTTTGTAAGGAAGCTGTTTGGCCTGAATTGGAAGCTCAGTAATCTCATATCCGCTGGTACGGGAATTTGCGGCGGCTCTGCCGTGGCGGCCATTGCCCCCGTAATTGATGCGGACGATAAGGACATTGCTTTTGCTCTCTCTTCCACCTTCCTCTTTGATATGGTCATGATTGCCCTCTATCCCCTTATGGGCCGTGCCCTCGGGATGACGGACATTGCCTACGGCATCTGGGCGGGCACAAGCGTTAATGATACGGCAAGCGTCGTCGCATCCGGCTATGCCTTTTCCGAGGTGGCGGGGGATTTTGCCACCATGGTGAAACTGACACGCACCATTGCAATCATTCCCACCGTTTTGGTGTTTGCCTATATCGGCACTCGCATAAAGCGGAAGGAAATGCAATCCGGCGGCGGCAAAAAGGTAAATATTCTGAAAATCATCCCTTGGTTTATCGGTGGCTTTTTGGTGCTGGCGATTGCCAACAGCGCAGGAATTATCCCTGCGGAAGTATCCGCCATGTTGAAAACTGCAAGTAAATTTCTAATGGTAATGGCACTTGCTGCCATCGGGCTTGGGACCAGCATTACGGATTTTAAAAAAGCGGGGCTTTCGCCCATGTTTTACGGGATAACTATTGATACACTTGTGACGCTTACGGCACTTATCGTCATTTGGTGCATGGGTCTTATGTAAAAAAGGAAACTACAGAATCGAGGAATTATGCATGCAGAACTGCAAAATGAAAAAGGTAGCGGCCATTCACGATATTGCAGGCTTTGGGAGAAGCTCGCTTACAGTTGTTATGCCAACGCTTAGCGTAATGGGCCATCAGACCTGCCCTGCACCCACAGCCGTTTTGTCGTCCATTACAGGGTTTTATACCGGCTATGAAATGGTGGATATGACGGACTTTCTCTCCGCTTGCTTTGCCCATTGGAAAAAAGAAAACTGTGAGTTTGACTGCATTTATACCGGCTTTATCGGCTCGGCACGAGGGGTGCATGTGGCCAAAAAGTTTGTGGAAGAAAATAAGGTTCCCCTTCTGGTAGTAGATCCTGTTTTTGCCGATGACGGCAAGTGTTATGACTGCTTTGATGCGGAGATGGCAAAAGAAATGGCCGGCCTTGTGGAAAGCGCCGATGTCATCACCCCAAACCTTACGGAAGCCTGTTTTCTGACAGGGGTAGAGCAAACAAATGATATTTCCTGTGCCCTTTCTTGTCTTGAAAAATTAAAGGAAAAGACCTCCGGTTCCGTTGTAATTACGGGCGTGCCGGGCGAAAAATCCGTATCGGTTCTCATCTATGACAGAAACACGGGCCTGTCCTATAAAATTGAAAACCCCTATATTCACAGCCACTATCCCGGAACGGGGGACTTATTCACTTCGGTACTTACCGGCGCCCTCCTCTCAGGAAAAGAACTTCCCGATGCAGCAGGAAAGGCGGCAGATTTTGTTTTCACCGCCATTAAAACGGCAAAGGAATGCGGCGTTCCCGTACGGGAAGGCGTGCCTATGGAGCTTCTTGTTCCGAGACTTTTGGAAGACCATAAACTGGAAGCGATTGCGATATAAAAAAGGCTGAACGGTTATTCCGTTCAGCCTTTCTGTTTATTTTAATAATTCAGCACAAAGTAGTGTTATACCCGTCTTTGGCTCTACAAGCCCGAGTTTCATTTTATAATCCGCATCTTTTATAGCACCTATACAGCGGTCAAGACGGCTGCTGTCCGTCCTATTTGCCGCTTCCACCGTTTTCTTAGCTAAAAATGCGGCAGGAAGGTGCAAGGCATCCACAATGGCAGGGTAAGGAATTTTATCATCAAGCATTGCCCTTGCATGGGCGCAGGACATAAAGTTTGAAGCGATGACGCTTAAAATGCGAATGGGGTCGGTCTGCATTTCCCAAAGGTCCGAAAGGGCCGAGAAGGCGGCAGGACCGTTTTTGGAAAGAAGGGCGTCGGTAAGGACATACTCCTTCGTCATCACCGCCCGTACAAGCTGACTTTCCACGTCCGCCTCTTTTATTTCGGTTCTGCCGGCAGAATGGGCGATGAGCTTTTCAAGATGGGTGAGAACGCCATGCATATCAACGCCTGCGGCATCGAGGAAAAGCTCTAAGGTATTCGCCTTCATGGTTTTCCCGTTTTATTTTAAAAGCTTTACCACCCATGCCTTTATGTCGGCACGGCTGCGGTAGGCAAATTCCACGGAAAGGCCGATTTTTGAAAATGCTTTAAAAACAGCACTTCTCTTATCAAACTTTTCTTCTATACAGAGAAGATGCGCATAGGGCGGAAAATCAGAAAACACATCGGCAAGCTGTGCTTTGCCGCTGCCCGATGGGGTGAAAATTCCCGTATCTTTTAAAATCACCAGCTTTTTCTCCGCCATCATGGGCGGCGTTTCCAGGGCAGTCATAATACTTTCCGCCGTGGCGTTGCCCTCTAAAACGGTGAGGTTAAAAGTTTCCATGCCTTCTTCCACGAGTTGCTTTTTCAAAAGACCCATATAGTGGCTCTTTAAATACTGCTCTTCGCCGAAAAAGTGATAGGCAGGGAGGAGTGCGCCCGTTTTCAGTTGTTCCTTCAGCGTTTGATAACTCATATAAAATTCCTTTTAACGAAAAATCCGCAGAAACTGCGGATTTTTCGCTATATTCATTTAGATTATGCGGTGTAAGTGGAAGCGGAAGTGCTGCCGCCGTGACCTGTCCAGTTGGTGTGGAAGAATTCGCCTCTCGGATGGTCGAGACGTTCATAGGTGTGTGCACCAAAGTAGTCACGCTGTGCCTGGAGAAGGTTTGCGGGAAGCTTTTCACAGCGGTAACCGTCATAGTAAGAAAGTGCGGTGCTCATGGCAGGTACGGGGATACCGTTTGTCATAGCTGCTGCACAAACACGGCGCCAACCTGCCTGTGCTTCATCGATGATGCCCTTGAAGTAGGGGTCAAGGAGAAGGTTTGTAAGTTCAGGGTTTTTGTCGAAAGCATCCTTAATCTTGCCGAGGAAAACAGAGCGGATAATGCAGCCGCCGCGCCACATAAGAGCGATGCCGCCGTAGTTTAAGTTCCAGCCGTAAGTTTTTGCAGCTGCACGCATCAGTGTGTAGCCCTGTGCATAAGAAACAATCTTTGCAGCAAAGAGAGCTTTTCTGATATCATCAATGAATGCTTTCTTGTCGCCTTCAAATTTCGGTGTGGGGCCTTCTAAAACCTTAGAAGCTGCTACACGTTCTTCTTTAATAGCAGAGAGGCAACGGGAGAAAACAGCTTCGCCGATTAAGGTAAGGGGTACACCTTCGTCAAGAGCGGCAATGCCGGTCCATTTGCCGGTACCCTTCTGGCCGGCGGTATCGAGAATCTTGTCTACGATGGGAGCACCGTCCGTATCCTTGTATGCGAGAATGTCACGGGTGATTTCGATAAGATAGCTATCGAGTTCAGCTTCGTTCCATTCTTTGAAAACTTCGTGCATTTCGTCAGCGGACATACCGAGGTAGTCACGCATGAGCTGGTATGCTTCGCAGATGAGCTGCATGTCACCGTATTCGATACCGTTATGTACCATTTTTACAAAGTGGCCTGCGCCGCCTTCGCCAACCCAGTCACAGCAGGGTGTGCCATCTTCAACCTTTGCACAGATACCCTGGAAAATGGGCTTTACATATTCCCAAGCAGCAGGAGAACCGCCGGGCATCATGCTGGGGCCGTTGAGTGCGCCTTCTTCACCGCCGGATACGCCTGTACCGACATAGAGAAGACCCTTGGATTCGATGTATTCTGCACGGCGAATGGTATCCGGGAAGTGGGAGTTACCGCCGTCGATGATAATGTCGCCTTCTTCAAGGTAGGGGAGAAGCTGTTCGATGATGCTGTCAACAGCCTGACCTGCTTTTACCATGAGCATAACTTTGCGAGGTTTTGCAAGGTTATCTGCAAGCTCCTGGAGGGAGTAAGTGCCGATGATGTTCTTGCCGGCGGCACGACCTTCTACGAAATTCTTTACTTTGTCAGCTGTACGGTTATAAACTGCAACGGTAAAGCCTTTGCTTTCCATGTTCATAACAAGGTTTTCGCCCATAACCGCGAGACCGACGAGACCGATGTCTGCTTTTTTCATGTTCTTTCATCCTTTCGGGATATATTTGTTTGCATTATACCATAATTATACAGGACCTGTCAAGTAGAAAAGCACCAAAATCGTACAGAAAAACGGGGAAAATGCATGCATCTTCCTTTTTTTGGACATACCATAAAATGAAAGGTGGGATTCGATGCAAATTAACCGCTATATAAACGGCGAAAAAGCCGAGGGCATTTCACGGCACATGGTAACCAACAGAGAAATACAGGAAGTGATTCGGGAGGTGCAAAAACGAATCCGTGGGACGGAGGAAAAGGCATAAATGGAAAGACGTGCGGCAATTTACATTCGTGTTTCTACGGAAGGACAGCGGGAGGAAGGTTACTCCATCGATGCACAGAAGGCACTTTTGGAGGCGTTTTGCACGGCACGGGAGCTTTCACGGCGGGAGCTTTATATAGACGGCGGCTTTTCGGGCAGCAACATTGACCGCCCTGCCATGACAAAACTGATTGAAGACGTGCGGCGTGGGGAAATTTCCCACGTCGTTGTCTATAAGCTGGACCGGCTTTCAAGAAGTCAGAAGGATACCCTTTACTTAATAGAAGATATTTTTAATCCGAAAGGTGTCACCTTTATTTCCATGAATGAAAATATGGACACCTCTACCCCTATCGGCCGTGCCATGCTGGGCATTATGAGTGCCTTTGCCCAGCTTGAAAGGGAAACCATTCGGGAAAGAACACGGCTCGGCATGCAGGAAAGAGTAAAAAACGGGTTTTGGCCCGGCGGCGGAAAAATTCCCTTTGGCTATGACTATGACAGAGAAAAAGGCATCCTTGTGCCAAACGGGGATGCCGACACGGTAAAACGGGCATACGACCTGTACCTTGCAGGCTACTCCACAGATAAAATTGCAGAAATACTGGGCCTTCGTTACGAACATCTGGCGCTGCAGATTTTAAAGCGGAAAACCAATGCAGGTTACATTGTGTATAACGGAAAAGAATATAAAGGAAGACATACGCCCATTATTTCCCTTGAAACATACGAAAAGACTATGGCTGCCATGCGTGCCCGTGCAAAACATCCCGTTTCCGGCGGCTACCTTTTAACAGGACTTCTCATCTGCGGCAAATGCGGTGCCAAAATGCGTTATCAGAAATGGGGGAAGACGGATACAAAAATCGTCTGCTATTCGAGAGACCGTGCAAAGCGTCACCTTGTCCGTGACCCGAATTGCGACAACAAACGCCACAGCGCATGGGAAATTGAAGAAATTGTTCTGGAGGATTTGTTTTCGCTTTCCGTTAAAAAAGATGAAACGGAAGCGGAGGAAACAGCATCTCTGGCAGAAATCTTAAAGGAAAGAGAGGCGGCGGCAAAGCTGAAACTTAAAAGGCTCTATGACCTTTATGGCGATGGCGGCGACGAGTTGCTTCTCGAAACCATTCGGGCGCAGAAAAAAACCCTTTCAGAACTTAAGAAACAAATGGACGACGAGGAAAAATTGCAGAAGAAGGCAAAAGAGCTGCAAAGGGCGAAACGTGAAATTACCGAAATTCGGGAAAGCTGGCCTTATCTATCCATGCGGGAGAAAAAGAAAATTGTGCAAAGCGCAGTGGAAAAAATCGTAATAACGGACGACATGGTGGACGTTTACTACACATTTGAAACAAAATAAATAAAAAAACAAAAAAATACTTGACAAGCAAAGAGAAAACGTGTATACTAACAGAGCTGTAAACGTTTTTTGGTTTACACCGATAGGAAAGACGGGTGCAACATGATAAAGAATTTCAGTACCGGCTACCTTCTCGATTTTTACGGTCCGCTCCTTACGGACAAACAACGGGAAGCGCTGGATATGTATTATAATATGGATTATTCTCTGGCGGAAATTGCGGCAGAATTCGGGGTCACACGGCAATGTGTGCATCGCTTTATTCTGCAGGGCGAGAAACGTGTGGAGGAAATGGAAAAAACGCTTCGGCATGCGGCGCTGTACAGTGCGGCGGCGGAAGCTCTCAGCGCCATTCGGATGGCGGAAAATGGTGACGAAGCGGCTTTGACAAGTCTTCGTGAGGCGGCAGATGCACTCGCCGCACACATGGAAAGGGATTCAGATGGCATTTGAAAGTTTAGGCGATAAACTGCAAAACGTATTTAAAAAGCTTCGTGGCAAAGGAAGAGTCAGCGAAAGCGACATAAAGGATGCCATGCGGGAAGTTCGTCTTGCACTACTTGAGGCAGACGTAAACTTTAAAGTCGCAAGGGATTTTATTAAAACAGTCAGCGAAAAGGCAGTGGGGGCAGATGTGCTGGAAAGCCTGACGCCTGCACAGCAGATTATAAAAATCGTCCGTGATGAGCTTGTGGAATTGCTCGGCGGCACCCAGTCAAAGCTTGCCGTATCCTCAAAACCGCCCACAGTGCTCATGATGGTGGGTTTAAACGGTGCCGGTAAAACGACGACAAGTGCAAAACTGGCAGGGCTTCTTAAAAAACAGGGTAAGCGCCCCATGCTTGTCGCTTGTGACGTGTACCGTCCGGCGGCCGTCCGCCAGCTCATGGTTGTGGGCGAACAGGTTGGCGTGCCTGTCTTTACAAAAGAAGGGTCTACGGACCCCGTGGCCATTGCCAAAGAAGCCGTTTCCACCTGCGATTTATCAAGATATGACACAGTCATCCTCGATACGGCAGGTCGCCTTCAGGTGGATGAAACCCTCATGGATGAGCTTGTCCGCATGAAAGAGGCGGTAAGGCCGACGGAAATTCTTCTTGTTGTGGATGCCATGACGGGGCAGGATGCCGTAAACATTGCAGAAGGCTTTCACGGCAAAGTGGGCATTGACGGCGTCATTCTCACGAAAATGGACGGTGACACCCGTGGCGGTGCGGCACTTAGCGTAAAGGCCGTAACGGGCAAACCCGTAAAGTTTTCCTGTACGGGTGAAAAACTGCAGGATATTGAACCGTTTTATCCCGACCGTTTAGCTTCCCGTATCCTCGGCATGGGCGATATGCTCACTTTTATTGATAAGGCACAGGAAGCGTTTGATGAAAAATCCGCCGCACAGCTGGAGGCAAAAATCCGTCAGCAGCGGTTTGACTTACAGGATTTCCTCGACCAGATGCAGCAAATAAAAAATATGGGTCCCATATCCAATCTTCTGGGTATGATACCGGGAATGAATTCCAAGGCACTGCAGGGCGCGCAGGTCGATGAAAAACAGATGGCAAGAACGGAAGCGATTATTAAATCCATGACGCCGAAGGAAAGAGAAAATCCGAGTGTGATGGATGCTTCCAGAAAACGCCGCGTAGCGCAGGGCAGCGGCACACAGGTACAGGACGTAAACCGCCTTTTAAAGCAGTTTGAAGATATGCAAAAGCTTATGAAGCAGTTTATGGGCAAAGGGAAAAAGCACAAGCGCTTTCCCTTTGGAATGTAATAAAGGAGGTGAAAAGAAATGGCAGTAAAAATTAGACTGAGAAGAATGGGTGCAAAGAAGGCTCCGTTTTACAGAGTTGTTGTTGCAGACTCCAGATACCCTCGTGATGGCAGATTCATCGAAGAAATCGGTACTTACAATCCTATGACCGAACCCTCTGAAATTAAAATCGACGGCGAAAAGGCTAAGAAGTGGATGGCCAATGGTGCACAGCCCACAGACAGTGTTAAGGCACTTCTGAAGAGAAGCGGCATCGTAGACTAATTTTGAGGAGAAAAGCGATGAAAGAGCTGCTGGAATTTATTGTGAAATCACTGGTCACTTGCCCGGATGATGTTGTGATTGACGAAAAGACAGAAGGCGATATTATTACGCTGGAAGTCCACGTCAATGAATGCGACATGGGCAAAGTTATCGGTAAACAAGGCAAGATTGCAAAAGCAATCCGTTCGCTGATGAAGGCGGCAGCCGCAAAGAAAAACGTTAAGGTTAACGTTGATATTATCTAATTTGCGGCAGTCGTATAGGGGAGGGCTGTGCCATATCGTACACAGTCCCTCCGCATCCCGGCGAAGAATGGAGGAATCGTTTTGCTCGTATGCGGCAAAATTGTAAATACACACGGACTTCGGGGCGAAGTGAAAGCACTTGCCTATGTGGACAGTCCGGACTTTTTTGATGCGGTAAAAACTTTATACACAGATAACGGCCGTACTTTGAAACTGAAAAACTGGCGGGTTTCCAAAGGTGCGGTTTTATTAAAATTCACCGGTGTAGATACGGTTGAAGCGGCCGAAGAATTGAAAAATCAGGAGATTTCCGTAAAACGGGAAGACCTTCCGCCCCTTCCTGAAGGCAGATTTTATATTGCCGATATTCTGGGCATGGAAGTGATCACCGATGCAGGCAGAAATCTTGGGAAGGTAGTGGATGTTTTCAAGACAGGCAGTAATGACGTGTATACCGTCCGCGGTGACGAGGGGGAATTTCTCATCCCTGTTATTGATGAGGTCATTCTCTCTACAAGCCTTGCAGAAAAACGCATCATCATTAAACCATTGAAGGGACTTTTGGACGATGAAGATTGATGTACTGACCCTGTTTCCCGACATGTTTGAAGCGGTCCTTGGCGACAGCGTAATCGGACGTGCGGTAGAAAGGGGTCTTTTGCATTTACGATACATAAATATCAGGGATTTTTCCGAAGATAAACATAAACGGGTGGATGACTATCCTTACGGCGCAGGTGGCGGCATGGTTATGGCACCCCAGCCCATTTACAATGCATGGAAATATATAACGGACGGGCTTTCCTATCGCCCTCATGTTATCTATATGTCACCGCAGGGACAGGTGTTTTCCCAGGCAAAGGCAAAAAGCCTGGCAACTGACTATGACCACCTGATTCTTCTTTGCGGACATTATGAGGGTGTTGACGAACGGATTCTGGAGGAAATTGTGGACGAGGAAATTTCTATCGGGGATTATGTTCTGACAGGCGGTGAAATTCCGGCCATGGCGATTATTGATGCGGTGGCAAGAATGGTGCCGGGCACCGTGCAGCACGGCAACACGGAAAGCGAATCCCATTCCGACGGGCTCCTCGAATATCCGCAGTATACCCGTCCGCCCGAATTTATGGGGCGGAAAGTGCCGGAAATACTTTTAAGCGGTCATCAGGCAAAAATTGCCGAGTGGCGCAGACAAAAATCACTGGAACGCACACGGGAAAAGCGTCCCGATCTTTTAAAGGGGAGGAAAGAGAATGAATAAAGGAAAAGCAGCTCGCATTGCGGTTGTCGGCATAGGCGCACTTTTATGTGTTTTATTTGTATTCCTGCTTTTGCCTCGCCTTCTTATTTGGTTTTTGCCGTTCGTGCTCGCATTTGTGCTTTCTAAAATCATTGAACCCCTTGTTTCCTTTCTGCATAAGAAGCTTCACATTCACAGAATTGTTGGCTCTGTTGTGGGCATCGCCGTGGCACTATCGATAATTGGCGGCCTCATTTACCTTCTTGTCGGACGTATCTGGAAAGAAATTAATGATATTATTGCCGAAAGTGATGTCATTTGGGCAACGATTACGGAAAAATATAACATTTTCCGTGATACGATTGCAACCAGATTTGGCCTGTCCGGCTGGCTTGACAGCGTTTTTGCAGATTTCGGGCAAAGATTTTCCGAATTTGCCGCAAAGTATACGGAGCCTGCCCTCCGAGGTGCGCTTGGCGTTGTGATGAGCGTGCCGCAAGGCATCATTTTTACTGTCGTTTTCATTCTGGCTACATTTTTCATGAGCAGCGATCGTGAACGCATCCGTGAAGGCATGCATAAATTTATCCCGCAAAAAGTCGTGGATTTTGTAGGCGGTCTTATCGATAATGTGTTCTCGGCGCTGGGTGCCTATGTAAAAGCACAGCTTATCTTAATTTGCATTACCTTTTTTGAACTGACCATCGGTTTTCTGATTATCGGGGGCTCGGTTGCAAATTATGCGCTGCTTTTGGCATTTGTTATCAGTATTATTGATGCAATTCCCATTATGGGGACGGGTACGGTGCTGATCCCCTGGGGCGTATATGCAGTCATTGTCGGCGATACAAGGCTTGGTATTATGCTTATCGTTTTATATCTTATCTGTCTTGCAGTACGGCAGCTGACTGAGCCCAGACTGGTGGCACACCAGATCGGCATTCATCCGCTGATGATTTTAATGGTTATGTATACGGGCCTTCGCATCATGGGGTTCTTCGGTATGATTCTCGGTCCCGTATTGGCACTTGTAGTTAAAAAAATGTATACCGGCGGCGTTTTCTCGGCAGTCGGTGCATACATTCAGGGCAAAAATTGAAAATTGAAAAAATAGAAAAACCCCGAATTTTCGGGGTTTTCGAAACCTCTTGAAAAAAATTAAAAAAAATTTCAAAAAATGCTTGACAATTCCCTTGGGGCGTGGTAATATATTAAAGCTGTCGCATTTGACGGGTTTGAGTTTTTGAAAAAGTTTTCGAAAATGCTTGACAAACTTGGTCTTATGTGGTAGAATAAAAATCCGTCGCGGGATGCGACGCCGGACTTTGAAAATTAGATAGCGTAAAAGGGCTCAAGAAGAAATTTTTGAGTAAAAGAAATCTGTCGAATCAGACAGATAA
>JAFSCR010000033.1 GCA_017436645.1 Clostridia bacterium
AAATGTAAAAAAACAAAAGGCCCGTTTCACGTGAAACGGGCCTTTTGTTTTTTTACATTTCCATTACATATTGAATTTTTTACAAAAATAGTTGAAAAATAATACAACATATGGTATAATTAGTCTAATTATAGGAAAGGATGGATTGGATATGAATAAAAAACTGATTTGCGGCATTCTTTCAGCACTGCTTTTGTGCACATCTGTGCTCCCTTCTGTGGCTGCTACCTTCCCGGATGTAACGGAGGAAACCTTTGCCTGGGCGCTTGAGGCCGTTGAAGAAATGGTAGAGGACGGCATTATTAAAGGGTACACCGATAACACCTTTAAGCCGGAACGTACTGTTACGAAAATGGAGTCCCTCGTTCTCTCTGCCCGTATCCTCGGCTACACCGCCGATGAAATGGCACCTTTTGCAGAGTTTGCAGGCGAATACTATGCAGATGTTTTAGAATCCTATGACATTGTTTATAAGGATGAAGTTGCATTTCTTCTTTATAAGGATATTATCAGCGAAAAAGAACTGGCTTACTATATCGGCGGCGACAATGCCACCCAAGGCATGAAGCGCTACGAAGTGGCAAAGCTTTTAACCCGTGTGATGGGTGCCGAAAAGGAAATTGACCCCGGCGCTTCCACCTCGGAATATGATGACTCTGCCGATATTCCTGCCGATGCAAAGCCTTATGTCCGCTTTGTAACGGATGCAGGCATTATGAATGGTATGGGTGACGGAACCTTTGGCCCTTTAGGCGAAGTAAACCGTGCACAGATTGCAACCCTTCTCTACCGTGTCCGTGGCCTTCTGAAGGAAACCTATACTGTAGGTACTGTAAAGGCAGTTGACACAAACCTTGAAAGTATTACCGTTGTAAACAGTGACGGAGACGAAGAAAAGTTTGTTGTTCCCTATGAAATCGACCTTCTTGTAAAGCAGGACGGTTACCGTGAAGATTTCGCAAACCTCTCTCTCGGTGCTGACATTGTCATCACAGAGCGTGACGGCGTTCTCTTTGCTGTAGATGCCCTTTCCAACGAACCCGACCAGATTTTTGTTGGCGGCATTGCATCCGTAAACACAAAGGACGGCAAGAGCGAAATCGGTGTATTCCCCATTTCCGATACCAATGATGTAACAACCTATCCCATCAGTGCAGACTGTGCCATCACCTATGAAGGCAATCCTGCAAAAATCGGCGACCTTAAGCGTCTCCAGGGCGTAACGCTCCAGATTCGTGACGGGCAGGCCGTTGTTATCGAAGCGAAGGACAGAGAACGTACCATCAAAGGTACCATTGAAGAAATTGGTCTTGAACCGGGCCTCAACTTCTCCATTCTCCTTTCCGACGGCACAACCGAAAATTATGAAGTTGCTGACAGCGCAACCGCAACACGTAACAAGAAAGCAGCAAAGATTAGTGAAATTCTCGTTGGCGATAAGGTAACGATTACACTTCGCTATGAAAGAGTATACGTTGTAACCGCAACCAGCACCAAATCCACCGAAAAGGGCACCATTGAAGAAATCCGCATTGCAACCATGCCCTCTATCAAAATCCGTGTTGGCAATACTGTGGAAGAATATAGCCTCGCCCGTGACTGCAGCTACACCGTAGACGGCAAAACCGCTACAATTTACGATCTGCGCCTCGGTGCAAACATTACCGCAAGCGTGGAAAGCGAAACGATTACAAGCCTTTCCAGCACCGCACCTTCCACCAACACCGCAACAATGGGTACCATTGAAACGGTAAACAGCTCCTACGGCTTTATCACCATTACCACAGAGGATGAAGACGGCAACGCCACATCTGTTCAGGTGTTCACAAAGCGCACAAACCTGAAGGTTATTGATAGCGCTGACGGTGCTACAAAAGCTGTTCGTGACCTGAAACCCGGCATGAGCGTATCTGTAACCGGTGTTACCACAAACGGAGCATTCGAAGCAACAGCCATCATCATCATGCCGTAAGTACGGCTCGAAAAAATGCACAGAACGCAAAAAAGATAAATATACTTTAAACAACAATAAAGAAGAAAAGCTTCCCTCGGGAGCTTTTCTTTTTTTAAAGTCTTTTTTGCTACGAACAAATCAACCCGCTTGGCGTACCCACGTACGCCGTCGGGTTCCCCCTTCGGGGGTTGATTTGTCCGTTCTGCACTATTTTTTCATCGCCTTAAGGCTCGATAAAGCGCACAGAACGCAAAAAGACAATTTAAGATTGTGATTTAAATTAAAGAAGGAAAGCTTCCAAAAAGAAGCTTTCCTTTTTTTGTACGTCTTTTTGCTACGAACAATCCTCACCGTCGCCGTACCCACGTACGGCTTCGGGTACCCCTTCGGGTTCGGATTGTCCGTTCTGCACTGCTTTCTCATCGCCTTAATTCTCTTAAGAAGAAAGTGCAATAAAAAAGGTTCTGCAAAATGCAGAACCTTTTTTATATGGACTTGATATCAAAAAGACAAATTACTTCTTAAATTCTTTTCCGCAAATCAGAAAATCAATAGAAACATTAAAGTATTCGGACATTTTAATCAGCAATTCAATGCTCGGCTCACGTTTATTATTTTCATAGTGAGAAAGTGTTTCACGGGAAATATTTAAGTCCTGTGCAACCTTTAACTGTGTCAGTCGCCGTTCTTTTCTGATTTGTTTTAAGCCTTTCAAAAAAATCACCTCTTGACATTATTGTAACATTTTGTTACAATAATAAATGGTACATTTTGTTACATTTTAAACTTTTTTGAAAGGATTTTTGTGATGCACCGTACGTCAAGCGATGAAGTTATGAAATATCTTTCGCATAATATATTGTATCTGAGAAAAAGACACCATATTACAAAGAAAGAAATGGCTAAAATTTTAGGAATAGGCATTAAAACGCTTAATAAAATGGAACAGGGTGTTTTGCCTGCAAGATTAAGCGTGGAAGTGCTCTTTAGAATTAAAGAGCGGTTCGGCGTTTCTTTAATTTGTCAGGTGAGCGAGAAGCTTGCAGATACGACTGTTTAGTACATAATTTTTTTAGTTTCGTATGTAATCAAGTAAAGGTTTTATAGCATCTTTATCCGTAAAGTCCCCGTCCGCATCGCAAAGCTCGATTAAAAGCTTTTCCATTTCCGTCGGGTTTTTCTTTCCGCTCATCAGCTTTTTCAGAGCTTTTATGGCGGTGCGGTGCGGAAGAGAAAGTTCATCCAGTATCATTTTCCCCATAAAGTTAAACACTTTGAAGCCTTCGGGGATGCCGTCTTTAAAGTTTTTTTCGAGAACAAGGGTATCATAATATTCCCGATAGGAAAGCGGCGTAATACCCGTTGAAAAGATGGCAACCTTCTTGCCTTTGAGTGCTGCGGCATTTTTTACAAGAAGACTTGCGCCGGCAATCACTTCGGCATAAAGACCGCCGCCGAGAATGATGGTGTCATAGGGCGCAAGGTCTTCAATACAGGTTTTCTTCGTTTCACGGACTTCGCAGCCGATTTCTTCGGCAATCCATCCGGCATAATCCTTGGTGGAGCCGTATTTCGATGTGTAAAGTACAATTGCGTGCATTTTTGTCACCTCTTAAAAGTGTATGCTCTTCTGTTCGGAATATGCCTTTTCTTTAAGGCAAACGGTCAAAAACAACATGCCAAGGGTAAGAAAAATAATGCCGCTTATATAGTAAAGGAGATTTGACAAGGTGGAAGAGGCGGAAATAATCAGGGAAAGAAGGGAAACGAGGGAAGATGCGGCCGTCAGTAAAAACGGCACCGCCCAAAGCTTTTTCACGTTCTCATTTTTGTCACATACGGCAAGAAACAGGCTTAAAAACAGAAAACCTGCAAGTTTTAAAAAGCCAGCGAGCATAGAAATAAAAAGATAAAATCTTGGATACCCAAAGAAATGACCGATGCCGGAAAAGGCATCAAAAATAAGCGAAAATGTAATTACAGCCGAAACATAAAGGGTAAAGCGGCTGATTTTCTTTGTAAAAAGAGAGACGCCCAAAACGAGCATGGCAGCAAGATAGAGAACAAAGTCCCACGAAATCGAAATTGTGGCGTGGATTTCTCCGGCCAGGGTAATCAGCCGAAGAATGTTCGTCAAAACGAATGCGATGAAAAAGATGCCGGCGGGGATAAATAATTTTTTTGTACCGTTCATAATTTTTCTCCTTAGAATAAAAGTTTATTTAAAAGGCTTCCATTTACTAAGAAAGCAAAGGTGCCGTCTCCGTCACACGTTTTTGAAGGTTTTTTTGTTTTTCCAGTATCCGCAGGACTCTCGGACGGTTAAATCTTTGTATTAGGATAAACTGGGCATCAAAAAGCATGGCAAGAAAAGCGGTTATGGCAAAAATCCATGCTTCCCCCCACAAATCGAATCCCTTGGGATATATCGAAAATCTCGTAAGAGATTTATATCGATGAATCTGTCCGCACGAGTAGTGCGACAGATTCCACATGATTTGTTTGTGGAAACAAATCATGGGGATAGACCGTTCCTGCCGTATACCCGTTTTCGGAAAGAAACTTCGCATCCCGTGCGAGGGTTGCAGGATTACAGGAGATATATAAAATCTTTTTGGGGCGCATATGAAGAAGGGTTTTGAGAAGCTCGGGGGAGCACCCTTTCCGTGGCGGGTCCACCACACAAATATCGGCTTTTTCCCCTTCTTTTATGAGGCGGTCCGTCACCTCGAAGGCATCGCCCTGATAGAAAAAGGCGTTATGAAAGCCGTTTCGCTTTGCATTTTCTTCGGCATCCGCCACGGCCTCGGGCACAATTTCCACGCCGATAACCTTTTTTGCTTTTTTTGCTAAAAAGAGAGAAATGGAGCCGATGCCCGAATACAGGTCAAACACGGTTTTTTGGGAAATATCGCCGAGAAGGGAAAGGCCCTTTTCATAAAGCATCTCTGCCATGGGGGCGTTGACCTGAAAAAAGGAATGGTGGGAAACGGAAAAGGCAATGCCCGAAAGGGTTTTCGTAACGGTGCCGCTTCCGTATAAAATCTTTGTTTTGTCCCCCAAAATCACGTTGGTGCGGTGGGGGTTTATGTTCTGGAGAAGGGTAGAAACGCCCATGGCTTGCATTCTGTCGCAAAGTGCCTCTTTCCCCGGAAGGGAGGAAGCACGGGTAACGATGGAAACCATGGCATCCTCCCCGTCACCTTCTCTTATGAAAATGTGGCGGACAACCCCCGTATGGGTTTTTTCGTCATAGGGCGCAACGCCGAAAGCGCGCATCCAGTCAAGCACTTCTTCAATAATTTTTTGGCATTTTTCGCTTTGCAAAAGGCACCCTGCGTGCGGCACAATTCTGTGACTTCGGGGCGCAAAAAAGCCGGCGGCCACCCCTTCTTCGGTAGCCGCAACAGGCATCTGTATTTTATTTCTGTACCGGAAGTCCACATTGTCAGAGGCGCAAGGGGCCACCGTAACCGAAAGACCGCCGATATGGCGAAAAGCGTCCTGCACCCTTGCCTGCTTCCATAAAAGCTGTGCGCTTCTGTCCATATGCATCAGGCTGCAGCCGCCGCACTTTTCATAAACGGGGCAAGGGGGCACCGTTCTTTCGGCGGAGGGGGACAGAACCTTGAGAAGCTTGCCGAAGGCAAAGGATTTCGTTACCTTCTGCACCCGTATCTGCACACGTTCTCCGCAAAGGGCACCCGGCACGAAGACGGGGAAGCCGTCCGGCTTACTGACGCCTTCCCCCTCACATCCGAGCGATATAATTTCTACTTCTAAAATATCGTTTTTCTGCATGTTATCCAATCTGCGGTGAAACGCCTGAGGGAAGAAGCATAACCCAGGTGGTGCCGGGGTTCAGTTTAATTTCTTCGCCTTTTTCGTTCTTCCATACGGTCTTTGCGGAGCGGCTTGTCTTTTCCCATGTGATGGGAATGGATTTGCCCATGGTGATATACTGTCCTTTTCCTGTGCCCACTGTATCAATGTTAATACGGGCAGAGCCGTCACCCAAAGGATAGGTTTTCATCTGCATGATAATAATGTTTTTGGCACGAAGCTCGCCGTCTTCCTGAATGGGATGGGCACTTTCGCCGATAAGCTTTTTGTAGTTGCCGCTTTCTGCATCATAAGAGAAACCGGAGGAATAAAATCCGGTATAGGGGATTTTAACGCTTGTGGCGTCCTTGCCTTCCGCAAGCTCGGTAACCTGCTCGGCGAATACAAGGGGCGATTTTTCTCTTTCGGTGCGGTAGCCTAAAACGCCGGTCTTATTTAAAATCTTTTCCATAGACGTAAAGGCGCTGTGATATGCCCTTGTTGCCTCGTCCTCACGCCAGAAAATATCGGCACCGGAGCCTTCCACGCCGTTTAAGTTGTTAATGCCGAGGGCGGGAATATCGGCAAGGGCCCGGGGGCTGTAGCCGAAATGGGTATAGAGAGCATCATGCTCGAGAACATAATCGAGGAAATAGTGGCGGGAGGAACGGACGGGGCCGATTTTTTCCTTGCCTTCCGGATAGAAGAGGGCCATAAGGCGTGTGGCGCCGCCTTCTACCGGCACTTCATAAATCATGTAAGCTTCCGTAAGCCCTGCATGGGGGCGGGCCTGTCCGTTATCGTTATCCACCATAACGGCAACGGGACGAGAAGAAGACTCTTTGTATCTGGTGTAAAAAGCATCTGCGGAAAGGGAAGCGACGGGGGCATCTGTGGGGATTACGGCACCGGGACCGGTTTCCGAAGGTTTACCCGTGCAGCCGCCGAGAAGAAGAATTGCGGAGAGCAAAAAGACGATTGTTTTTTTCATTTGCGTTTCCTTTCCGGCGCAAGAAAGATGCGCCATAACGTTGATACATTTATTATACCAGTATGTACCCGTAAAGTCAAGGGATAACTTCGTTTGTCACCCTTGACAAAAGGGGCAATATGTGGTAGGATAAAAATATAAAGGGGGCTTTTTTTATGACACTTTCAGATGAAAGACGGAAAAGACGTCTCAGAAAACAAAGAAGACAGCAAGCGATATTTTTTATTATATTTTTTGTGGTAGTTGCACTTGTAATCAGTATTCTCTTTTTCGGCATCCGTGGCATTATAAGCCTCTTTGATAAGGGCGAAAAACCTGTGGACGAGCCTAAGGCGCCGGCAGTTACCCTTTCCTCGGCAGATGAGGTGCTCGTGGAGGCACGCCGCCTTGCCGCAGGGTATGATTACGATAAGGCCATCTCCCTTATCCGTGAATTTAAAGGCTACGAAGCAAATCCTTCGCTTTCGGAGGCAATAACCGAGTTTGAAGAAACGAAAGGCACCCTTGCGCCTGCCAATATTTATGAAGTGACCCACGTCTTTTTCCATACGCTCATTAAAGATAACGCCAAGGCGTTTGACGGGGAGTATACCGAGGACGGGTATAATCAGTATATGACCACCATTTCGGAATTTGAGGCCATGCTCCGCATTTTCCATGAAAAAGGCTATGTTCTCGTAAATCTTGACGATATGGCAAAGATGGAAACGGATGAAAACGGCAATTCTAAAATGACGGCGCAGAAAATCATGCTTCCTCCGGGCAAAAAACCCATGGTCATCAGTCAGGATGACGTCAGCTACTATCAGTACATGCAGGGTGACGGCTTTGCAACCCGAATCGTAATCGGGGAGGACGGCTATCCCACCTGTGAATATATAAATGATGACGGTTCCGTTTCTTATGGGGACTATGACCTTGTGCCCATTTTGGAGCGTTTTATAAAAGAACACCCCGATTTTTCCTATCAGGGTGCCCGTGCAACGCTGGCCATTACGGGGTATGACGGGGTACTCGGCTACCGTACAAGCCCCTCGGGCGAAGGCTATAATGAAGAAGAAATCGCCAAGGCAAAGGCCGTGGCAGACAGAATGAAGGAATTAGGCTGGGTATTTGCAAGCCATAGCTGGGGCCATCAGCTCTATGGTTCCATCAGCGTGGAAAAACTCCGCACCGATGCGGAAAAATGGGAAAATGAAGTACAGCCCATTTTGGGAGACAGCGATATTATCATCTACGCCCACGGCGAAGATATTGCAGGCATTGAAAAATATGACAGCTCCAATGAAAAGTTTAACATTTTAAGAAACT
Organism: Clostridia bacterium; assembly: GCA_017436645.1. Taxonomy (GTDB): domain Bacteria; phylum Bacillota; class Clostridia; order UMGS1883; family UMGS1540; genus SIG447. The sequence continues at coordinate 8,079 of JAFSCR010000033.1, forward strand.
TCGGCTTCCGTTATTTCTGTAACGTGGATGCACACCAGTACTGGGTACAGCTTGGGGATAACTATTTAAGACAGGGCAGAAGAAATCTCGATGGATACAGAATGTACCATAACCCCGAAATGCTCGAAGATTTGTTTAATGTTTCCGATGTTTTTGACAGCGAACGCCCCACGCCCGTTCCCGCAATTTAATTGGGTTTTCCGCCTCATTTTAAAAAAATTTGCAATGTTATCCAAAAGATAAAGCCTCGTAACACGTTTGTAACATGATGGGTGTATAATAAAAATACAGAAAATGAGGTAATGGGTGCCAAGGCACCGTTTGGAAGGAATAAAATCATGAAAAAGAAAGCATTATTATCCATACTTACTGCGCTGTTACTTCTTGTAACAAGCCTCCCTGCGCTCGCCGCACCGGAAACTGTCGATGTATATGATAACGGCACGGCATCGGGTCTTATGATTGTTAAGAAACCTGAAACGAGCGTTTCCTCCACCACAAAGCAGATGTATACCCTTTCGGCAGTCTGCGTAAGCGGTTCAGAGGTTTCTTTATACAGCTATGATAAAGAAGCAGGCGTGTTCCGTCTGAAACGTGACGGGGCAGGCAATGCCCTTGTGCAGAATGTAAACGCTCTGGGTCTTTATCTGCAGGAAGTGGACCTTAAAAAGGAAACCAACAATCTCCTTCTCCGTTGCGAATACGGTGAAGGCAATTATCAGCACGTCCGCCTGGATATTACCCTTTTAGATCAGGGACTTTTAGACAGTATCCGTGGGTTTGCGGCAAACTTCCGTTCTATTTTCGGCGGCTGGTAATAAAAGCGGCGAGGAACCGCAAGATGTATGAAGATGAAAAAGGAAAAGCTCAAAACGGGCATTTTACTTATATTAATATGCAGTGCAATTACACTGGCCGCAAATGTGTGGTTTGGTAGCGGCATCTGGCCGCAGGGGTACGATTATTTCGTAACCTTACCGAGCCGCGCTTTTTTTTCGCAGTTTTTCGGGCAGGGACAGCCGTATATAAGCCCCATGGAGAATCTGGCAAAGCCACAGAAACTCGTTGTCACAAACGGCGAAAAGCGTGCCGTATATTATAACAGCGATACGTTTTTTTCATCCTTTTATGATTTGATTAACGCCTTTTTTAAAGAGGTTTTGATAAATGAGGGTGCCGTTTTCATGTCAACGGAAGTGGGCGAGGAAGAGTGGTATGACGTTCTTCGAAACGACGAGCTCCTTGACACCCGCTCTCTTTATTTCAGCTACACTACGGCCTTTTCGCCCAGCCTTTTTGCCAAGGTGTGCGGCGTGGAGGGCACATGGCTCGAAAAACACGTTTCCGCCATGCAGGAAATGATTCTTGCCCCCATCGGGGATACGGGGACGGATGTTCTTTTATATGTTCGTGACCATACGGACGGAAAAATCAAGAAATTCTATATCAATTACAGCGGAAAAAGCGACCTGTACGCCCGTATAACGGGCATGGAGGAAAACGCCAATTATTCCTATGCCTTTGAACTGAATCTCCATGACAGCGTCGTGGGAATCGGCGGCGGTGTTGAACAGAAGGTCGTAATGGACCCCCTGATTCTGATTTCGCCCCGCTCTTCGCAAAACGGCGTTATTACGGGAGAAAACCCCATCGGCTCGGCGGCCGATACGGAAGCCCTTCTTTCTGTTTTTAACTATCGGGAACGTGGCGTCAACCGTTTCACGGGAACGGACGGCACCATGCATTTTGTGGAAAATTACGGTTCCATTAACCTCTATCCCGACGGGCTCGTAGAATACTATGCCGTGGATGAGAAAAAAGGCGTAAACATTCTGCCTGCAGAAGGCGGCAGCGCCTCCCTTTATGATGCCTTAAACGGTGCCGTAAGCTTTGCCGCACGGGTTTGGTCTTCCCTCGTACCCGACCAGCCTTTCGATGCCCTCGTTTCCTCCGACCTTGTGGAAAACGAAAGCGGCGATTATACCTTTACCCTTGACTATTATTACGAAGGCACCCCCATCACCATCTCGGCACGGGATATGAGCCATGCGGCTGAAATCCATGTGAAAGACGGCAGAATCGTGGAATACCGCCACCTCCTCCGCCGCTTCAGAGAAACGGGCAAAACGGTGGAAAGCGTGCCTATGATTTCGGCCATGGACAATATGTATGCCCGATTTGCCGCAGAAGAGGACCAGATTCGCATCACAAATCTCTTCCTCAGTTACGTGGAGGACACAAAGCCCGGGGAAAAACACCCCGTCTGGTGTGCGTCCATTATGGGAAGAGAGGACCTTGTAATAGACGCCCCCGACATATAAACTGGGCGCAGAACCATTTATTGTGCCTTGAAAAATCCCTTCTTTACCGTTACAATGAAGGTAAAGGGGGTTACCGAAATGCTGAAACGTTTATTTTCTGCAATTGAAGCCGTTTCCGGCCTGCCCAGAAGAATTATGTTCTGGGGCATGGTGCCGGCACTTCTTTTAATGCTTGCGGCGGTAAGCTTTTTTATGCTGCCCCGCATTTCGTATGAAGAATACTTGCTTTCGCAAATGATTTGTAAAACTGCGGTTTCGCTTTTTTCTGAAGGAATTATTCTCGGCCTTTTTATCGACATTGCGCAAAAAAAGAGATAAAAAAAGCCGCCCTTTGGAAGCGCACCGCTAGGGCGGCATTTTTATGCCGATATAAAGAGAGGAGAAGAAGTATGATTCGCACAGAGAAATTTGACGAGTTTTTTAACCGTCAGCCGGAAAGAGAGTTTGTTAATCTCTTAAAGGAACCCGTTCACACCTATAAGCCTGCCACCTTCGGTAAAAGAGCTATCGAAGAAGGTGAAATTAACGCTTCGGGTATGTATCTTACAGGCGATTTCCCCGACCCCGAAGGCGTTTTGGAAACAGCCTACGATGACTTTAATTTGTTTTTAAACGTATATGAAATTGCAGGGAAAGAGTACCCTGTCCGTCTCGCAAAAGGTGAAACCCGCTGCTTTGAAGCGTACACCGTTGAAATTGCGGCAGACGGCATCACCCTCACCGCCGCCGATACGGAAGGCATTCGCCGTGGTCTTATTTACATAGAAGACAGAATTACAAGCGGGGAAGCCCCTTTCCTTCTTCCCGAAAAGACGGAAAGATGGCCTCATATCAAAGAAAGAATCACCCGTGGGTTCTTCAGCCCCACAAACCGTCCCCCCAAATTCGGTGACGAGCTTTTTGATGACATTGAGTACTATCCCGATGAATACTTAAACCGCCTCGCCCATGACGGCACAAACGGTCTCTGGATTTACACAAGATTTAAAGATCTTCTCCCCCCGGGCATGATTCCCGAATATGGTGAGGGGCATGAAAAGCGCCTCGAAAAGCTCCGCCGCATTATTAAAAACTGCGCCCGATACGGCGTAAAGGTTTATGTTTTTGCCATGGAGCCTGCAGCATTTGAAACTTGGGAAATGCTGAATAAATACCCCCAGATTTGGGGTAACACCACATGGGATTTGAAAAAATGCTTCTGTGCAAACACCGAGTTTGGCAGAAACTACTGCATTGACTCTTCGGAAACCATGTGCAAACTTCTCCCCGGTCTCGGCGGCTTTCTTTCCATTACGGCAGGAGAACGAAACACAAACTGCTCCGGCGGTGTTTCCGATACAGGCGAATCGGATTGCCCCAACTGCCACGGTATCCCGAAAGGGCAAATCCTGGCGCAGGCCATTGATTGCATCCAGGAGGGCATTCGCAGAAGCGGCACCAATTTGCCCTATATCAGCTGGACCTACGGTCACCGTGCCTGGAAGCAGAAAGATATTGATGATTATGTAGACGCCATTCCCTCCGATGTAATCCTGATGCAAAACTTTGACGATATGGGCGTTGTAGACCAATTAGGCCGCAACCGTGTCGGCGTTGACTACTGGCTTTCTTATCCGGGTCCCTCGCCTCTTTTCCGCAAAACGGCGGAAAGAGCAAGAAAACTCGGCAAAACCATGTATGCAAAAACACAGGTCTGCTGCTCCCACGAAGTGGCAACCGTTCCTTATATCCCCACCCCCGGCATTATTTTCGAAAAGTGGAAGGGGATGCACGAGCTGGGCGTTTCCGGTGTTATGGAATGCTGGTATTTCGGTAACTACCCGTCCTTTATGACGAAAGCCGCCGGTGAGCTTTCCTTCTGCCACGACTTTTCTGATGAAGAAGGCTTCCTCAATCGCCTTGCCGCCATTTACTGGGGCAAGAGCCGTGCCGCCGAAGTGGCAAAGGCATGGAAGCTCTTTGCGGAAGGCTATAAGAAATACCCCTTAAACATTATGTACAGCTACTACGGCCCCATGCACGACGGTATTACCTGGGAACTGCAGCTTCTGCCGAAGAACTTCTCCCTCCCCAGAAGCTGGTACTCCACCGATAAGCCGGACGGTGACCGCATTGATGAAAGTATGCAGACGGGTCACAACATCGACGAAATTGTAACCTTAACCGAAGAATTGGTAAAATTCTGGAAAGAAGGTATGGCAGTTTTGGACGGCATAGAAAAGGACGGCGGCTATATAACGGAAGAACAAATTTCCTGCTCTACCGCTCTCGACATTCTCTTTGAAAGCGGCTATAACATTACGAAGTTCTATCAGCTCCGTGAGAAAATGGGCTTCGGGGAAGTAGACGCCGCCGAAACACTCAGAAAGATGCGTGCCCTTGTAGAACGTGAAATTGAACTGAGCCACAAAATGGTAAAACTCAACCGTGCCGATATGCGCCTCGGGTACCATTCCGAAGCAGAAAACTATAAGTTCTTCCCCGAAAAAATCGAATACCGCATCACAAAACTTGAAGAACTTCTCAAAACAGAATTCCCCGTCGTTGAAAAACGCATTCGGGACGGCCTTACCCCGCTTGCCTACTATGAAGGCGAAGAAGAAGGCATTCCCCACTACAATATGGGTCACGGCACCATTGAAAATGCAGAGTGGGTAGACCTTCTGGACGGCACAAGCCGCTTCCGTGTTTCCTATGATGCAGAAAATATCTATCTGGAAATTGAAGGCAGCGAGAAAAAGAGAATTCAGGTTACCCCCGAGTTTACCCTTATGCATGCCGCACCTTCCGTTCTTATCGATGCGGACGGCACACTCGTAAACGGCTGGAATAACGGTATGTACTTCTCCATGATTATTGAAAATCGTCTGGAAGAATATGCGAAAAAATGGAAGCTTACATCTATTCCTTCCGAAGGCTTCCACCATCTGATTACTTTAAACCGTAAAGACTTCGGCTGGGAAAAGACAAGACCTATGAAGCTCCGCATCGGCGAAGCCATCCGTGAAACCATTCCCACCCTCTGGGTAAAGGAAGAGGACCCCGTACACGTTCTCGGTAAGCACGAATCGTCTCCCGGGGAATACGGCTGGTTAATGCCATAATCTGTGGGATGTAAAAAAAGTCCAGACCGCAAAAGGGCAGGCAAAAACGTCTGCCCTTTTTAAAAAAGGAGAAAGAATGGATTTAAACTTTTTTGTTAGTGAAATCCGAAAAAGAACGGATTTTGTGCCCCGTATGGGCATCGTCCTCGGCTCGGGCCTTGGCGCCTTTGCAGCGGAAATCGAAACGGAGTCTGCAATTCCCTATGAAGAAATCCCGTCCTTTCCCACTTCCACGGTGGACGGGCATCGGGGCAGGTTCGTTTTCGGCTATATGGAAGGCGTGCCCCTTGTTCTTATGGAAGGGAGAGTCCACTATTATGAAGGCTATTCTATGGAAGAGGTGGTCCTTCCCGTCCGCCTGATGGGGAAACTGGGTGCCGAAACCATTATTTTAACAAACGCCGCAGGCGGTATTGACGAAAGGCTTTCGGCTGGGTCTCTTATGCTGATTGCCGACCATATTTCTTCTTTCGTTCCCTCACCTCTTCGTGGAAAAAATGACGATAGCCTCGGCGTAAGATTTCCCGATATGACAAATGTCTATTCTCCCGCTCTTCGTCGCTTGGCAAAGGAAGCGGCGGAAAAGCTTGGCATTCCCCTTCCCGAAGGCGTATACCTTCAGGTTTCTGGCCCCAATTACGAAACCCCTGCAGAAATCCGTGCTTTTCGTACTTTAGGTGCCGCATGTGTGGGAATGAGTACAGCGGTGGAAGCCATGGCGGCACGTCATATGGGACTTTCCGTCCTCGGCATCAGCTGTATTTCCAATATGGCGGCAGGGATTTCTCCTTCGCCCCTGTCCCACGAGGAAGTACGTGAAAACGCCGAAAGGGCAGGCGCCGATTTTAAAAGGCTTCTGAAAGAAATTATAAAAAAGGCAGGCAAAGAGAATGAGTAACTTTTTTGCGCTTTTATCCAGAATGAAATATATTGACCGCTGGGCGCTGATGCGCTCGGCAAGAAGGGAAAACGTCAGCGAGCATTCCCTTGAGGTAGCCATGCTTGCCCATGCCCTTGCCGTCCTCGGCAACACTTATCTCGGGAAAAACCATGATGCGGCCGCCTGCGCCCTTGCCGCAATTTACCATGACGCCCCCGAGATTATTACGGGAGATATGCCAACGCCCGTAAAGTATAATAACAAAACCCTTTCTCTGGCATATAAAGAGCTTGAAAAAGAAACGGAAACTAAGCTTCTTTCCATGCTGCCGACCGAGATGCGGGAAAGCTTTCTGCCCCTTATTTCCCCTTCGGACACGGAAGTCCGCCGCATTGTAAAAGCTGCCGATAAGCTTTCGGCATACATAAAGTGCATAGAAGAAGAAAAAAGCGGCAACATGGAGTTTGCCTCAGCAAAAAAATCCACCAAAGCCGCCCTCGATACGTGCGGTGTACCCGAAGTGGCGCTTTTCTTCAAACACTTTATTGACGGATACGGCAAAACACTTGACGAACTGACGCTTTAATCAAAAAATCCACCTGATACGGGTGGATTTTTTTATTTATTCCGAATCTAAAATTTCCCTGATTTTCGCATCATAAATGTCTGTTAATTCTCTGGCGTATTCCTCGTTTTGCGCGTGGGCAATAATGCGGCAGGCAGGGGAAGCGGCATCAGGCAAAATCAGCACCCAGCCGTTTTTTTCATGAATTTTCACCCCGTCCGTACTGTCCGCATCCGGCTTTTCCTCAAGAAAATAACGGATAATTTTTCCCTTGTCCTTTCCCTCGCAATCCACCTTTCGTTTTTCCACGGAAAAATCGGGGATTTCCCCTAAAAGTGCAGAAAGGCTTTTATTTTCACGGCAGAGGAAGGAAAGAATCCGCAATATGGCACCTACAGCGTCAAAATGGAGAATAAACTGGACTTCTCCTGCCCCATCCTCGCCCGTAAGCCCCTTCATAAAGGCGGCAGGATTTTCCCTTGTGCGGATAACGGTGCCGCCGTATTTTGCCGCAAGGCTGTCTATGGCATCGGGGAAGCTAACGGGGGCATAAAGCCGTGCATTTCTAAATTGCCGCAGGATAAGAAGGGCGGCAAAGGCTTCGTAAAGCTCGCTGTTCAAAATGCGGCCCCGCTCATCAATGAGTGTTATTTTCTCGAGGGCAGGGTCCAAAACGGCGCCGAAGGCGCAAGCGCGGCGGGGCACAGATTCTGCAAAGCGGCGGAGGCCCTCCTTGTCGGAAAATGGGATATCTATGTTTTCAAGATATAACGTGCACCCCATGGAAGCGGCTGCCGCCGATAAAAGCTCACGGCCTATATCCGAGGTGGTTGCGGCGGCGAAGGACAGACCCGTCTCCTTTTCCGCCGTAGAGAGAATCTGCCGTAAATACCGAAGCTTGTATGCATCAATTTTCTTTACGGGGGAAATGGTGCTTTCATGATGGAATTCTTCACGGAAAAAGACGGTTTCCAGCTTTCTCGAAAGGGCCTCGTCGGGGGAAAGACCACCTTTTGCAAGGACTTCCACCGTCCCCTTTCCGCCCGAGAAGGATGTGTGGAGCGCCCCGTCAAGGCCGTATACTTTTACGGCAGAACGGGTAATGGGAAGGGACTGGGTGCCGAAATCAAACACCTCGCAGCCTGCGCTTAAAAGACCGCTTTCTGCTGAAAGCTTCAACATCATGCTTTCATTTTTTCCGTCAGAGGAGATACCGATGCGCCGCCCCATTACAGTGCCCACCGTGCCGCCCATGTTTTGGGCCGCTTTGGGAGAAAGTTCGGTACCGATGCTTCCCGTAAGACCTCTCGGTGAGAAAAGGTCCGCTTTCTGTGCCGTACCCCACACAAGGTTTGCAGATATGATTTCGCCTTTTCCCACAGCCTTCCCCGGCCAGATTTTCACACCGGGTTTTACGACCGTATCGTCCCCGATGCGGCTTTCTTCCCCTAAAACGGACTGCTCAAAAAGTGCCGTGTTATCCCCTATATAGGACCTCGAAAGGAGAATACTGCCTCGCACCTCGGCGTTTTTCCCCACCGTCACATGGTCATATAAAACGCTTCTTTTAATGGAGGCACCGCTTTCCACCACCGTGCCTTCGCCGATGACCGAATAGGCATCAATCCGTGCACCGCTTTTAATCCGTGCCCCACGGCCGATAAAAACGGGCGGAACAATCTGTGCCCCGTTTTCAATGATGGCGCCTTCCTCTGCATACACACCGTCGGAAAGGCGGCATGCGCCTTCTTCCGTGCGAAGCTTTCCCGACAAAACGTCATAGTGGCAGTGGCGGTAGGCGTCCAGATCCCCGATGTCACACCAGTATTCCTTCGAGGTAAAGCCGAAAAGCCGCCGTCCTTCCGAGAGAAGGCGTGGGAAAATGTCCTTTGAAAAATCACAGGGGAACTTGTCACAAAGCGCCAAAGCGGAGGGCTTTAAAAGATAAATACCCGTGTTTACCGTGTCGCTTAAAACCTGTGACCAGCTCGGCTTTTCAAGGAAACGGGTAATGCGCCCTTCTTTGTCCGTTACCACAACGCCGTATTCAAGCGGCACATCCATGGGTTTTATAAGCAGAGAAGCCTCCGCCTCCTTTTCTCTGTGAAAGGCGAGGAAGGCAGAAAGGTCTGCATCCGTCAGCGCATCGCCGCTGATGACGAGAAAGTCATCCTCAAGAAAATCTTCGGCATTTTTAACGCTTCCTGCCGTGCCGAGGGGTGTTTCCTCCAAAAAGTAGGTAAGACGGACGCCCCAATCCGACCCGTCCCCGAAATATTCCCTTATTTTTTCGGGCATATACATTAAGGTCACGCCAATGTCCAAAATGCCGTGTTTTCGGAGAAGCAGAAGAATATGCTCCATCACAGGGCGGTTTAAAATCCGTGCCATGGGCTTTGGCATGGTGCAGGTTAAGGGGCGCAGGCGTGTCCCCTCGCCGCCTGCCATAATAATTGCTTTCATGGTATCTCTCCTTCGGCTTTCTTTTAAAAAATATTGTAAAAGGTAAGGGCTTCCCGTCTTGGTATGTGCTCGATCATAGCCCGAAGCGTTTCAATTTCCGCTATGCATTCGGGCGCCTCACGGCATTTGGCGTAACCCCGTGCCCGTGCCGCCGTTTCGTTTATGTCATCTAAAATATCGTGGTCGGTGAAAACGGCAAGACGGGGCGTTTTTTCCTCTAAAAGCGCTTCCAACGCAGAAAGCAGACTTTCCGCATGGGCCCAGTCCTCTTTTATCGTGGCATCATAAAGGGGCGAAAGGGCAGAAAGAAGCGCCTCGCTTTCACGGTCAAGATAAACGCCGTAAAGGCTAAGGCCGCCGCAAATAAGGCTTAAAAGCAAGAGAGCAATCACAAAAGTCCGCATCTATTTCTCCTTTTTCTGTACCGAAAGGCCGCCCTCTTTCGTATAGGTGGCAAGAAAGACATCCTTCGGTGCGGTGCCGCCAAGCATTTTCTGTAAAGCTTTTTCGGAAAGACCGCATTTTTCCATATTTTTCGTAATGATCCGCCCGTCCGAAATGAGGGTATAAGGAAGGGGCCCACCGCTTTTGGGGAAGGCGCTTAAAGTCCCGTCCGTTTCAAGGATTGCGATGGCCACCTCCTCCACACTTTCCATGTCCTTTTTCCGAAGCTCTTCCAGTAAATCGTCAATGTTCACCCGAAGGCGCCGCATTTCCGCCTCTACGGGGGCGCCGTCCCTTATAATAATGGAAGGCCGCCCGATGATAACCGTTCTGAGTTTTTTGGATTTCAGGCTCACATAGGAAAATACAATTTCCAAAATAAGAAGGGCAACAATGGGCAGAAGGCCCGAAAGGAGCGGAATGCCCGTGTTCTGCATGGGGACGGCGGCAAGGTCGGAAAGCATTAAGGTTACCACAAGTTCAAAAGGCTGCAGTTCCCCGATTTGCCTCTTCCCCATAACCCGCATGGACAAAATGACGGCAAAATATAAAATTACCGTCCGCACAAACGAAAGAATCATGCCGCATCTCCTTTTTTTACGTCCCCACTTGCTTTCGGGTCGATTTTTGTGTATACTAAAATTAACGTTTATCCTATTGTGTACAAAAAGCGGCATATTATGCCGAAAAATTTTTTAAAAAAGGAGGTGCATCAAATGGTAAAGCTTACGGATGATATTTCCGTATTGTCCGGCATCGGGCCGAAAAAGAAGGAACAGCTCGCATCCATCGGGATTCATTCTGTGGCGGATGCCATATTCCATGCACCTCTTCGGTATGAGGACAGGCGGGAAAGAAAAGATATTGCCGCCCTTTCCCATGGGGAAAAGGCAGGCGTTCTGGCAGTTTGCATGGGAAAAATGCGAGGCGTGAGAAAAAACGGAAGAACCCTTTATACCGGCACATTTCGGGATGGCACCGGCACCCTTTCCGTCACATTTCAAAATTCACCGTATGTCACCCGTGCCTTTATAAGCGGAAGGGCCTATGCCCTTTACGGGACCGTTTCCGTCCGAGGAAATATGCGGCGGATGTTTTCGCCCGTGTTTTCTCCCCGAGGCGCCAAAACCGATAAAATCGGCAGAATCGTGCCCATATATCCCGGCGGCGGAGGCGTTTCCCAGTCCCTTATCCGCAGTGTGGTCACATCCTGTCTTTCGTCCCTTTCCGAGCCCGTTTCCGATATTCTGCCCGAAGAAATCAGAAAAAAAGCGGGTGTTTATGAAAAAAACCGTGCCATACAAGCACTCCACAACCCTCTGGACATGGCGGATGCGGAAAAAGCGCTGGAAAGGCTGAAATTTGAAGAGCTTTTCCTTCTCTTTACGGGCATGCGGATGCAGCGGGCGAGCCTTGAAAAAAAAGAGGGCCTTCGCCTTTCGGCAGATATGGCACCCTTTTATAAAAACCTTCCGTTTACGCCTACGGAAGGTCAGACCGATGCCATTTCCGATATTCTTCGGGATATGGAGAGCGGCAAACCCATGAACCGCCTCATTGAAGGGGACGTGGGCAGCGGCAAAACCGTTGTGGCGGCGGCCGCTTTATATATTGCCGCCATGGGCGGAAAACAGGGCGTATTAATGGCACCTACGGAAATTCTCGCCCGCCAGCACGCCGAAACCTTAAAAAAACTTTTGCCTTCGCTCTCCGTTTGCCTTCTGACGGGCCGCCTCCGTGCGGCGGAAAGGCGAATGGCGGAAGAAGACATACAAACGGGAAGGGCACAGGTAATTGTGGCAACACAGGCCGTTTTAAATGAAAAACTGGACCTTAAAAATGTGGCGGCGGTTATTGTGGACGAGCAGCACCGCTTTGGCGTAAGACAAAGAGGGTTTTTGTCCGGCCTTCCCCAAAGTCCCCACGTTCTTGTTATGAGTGCAACGCCTATTCCGAGGACCCTTTCCCTGACGTATTACGGCGACCTTGATATTTCCATTCTCCCTGCCGTTCCCAAAGGGAGACAGGCTGTGGATACATTTTTCGTTCCGCCCTCATATCGGGAACGGATTTATACGTTTATTGAAAAAGAGCTTGAAAAGGGGAATCGTGCCTATATTATCTGCCCCCTTGCCACGGAAGGGGAGGAGGACGAGCTTCCCTCGGCGGAAAGCTATGCAAAAGCCATTTCTTCCCGCTTTTCCAAAGAAACCGTTCTTTGCCTCCACGGCAAAATGAAAAATAAAGATGCGGTGATGGAAGCGTTTTCCACAGGCGAAGCGAAAGTCCTTGTGTCCACCACGGTGGTGGAAGTGGGCGTGGATGTGCCGAGCGCCACGGTAATCGTGATTGAAAATGCCGAGCGGTTCGGCCTCTCCCAGCTCCATCAGCTGCGGGGACGCGTGGGAAGAGGAACGGAAAAATCCTACTGCATTCTCATTTCCGAGCCTCACACAAAGGAGGCCAAGGAACGCCTCAGTACCATGAAAAACGAGCGGGACGGCTTTAAGATTGCCGAGGCAGACTTACGCCTTCGGGGAGCCGGTGAATTTTTCGGCACACGACAGCACGGGGATATGCAGCTTCTCTATGCCGATGTTTTGGAGGACAGTCGCCTTCTTCCCCTCGCCGCCGCCTCGGCGGAGGAAATTTTAAAAGGGGATTTGGCCCTCAGAAAACACCCCGAAATTAAAAAGGCGGTCAAAACCCTTTATGACCGCTTTGCCATGAACTGAGAGGTGACAGAACATATGCGAAAAAAATGGATACGCAGCCTTTTTAGCCGCCGCATGATTGTGGCGCTGCTTCTCCTCTTTCAGATCGGGGCCCTTTTTGCCCTTGTCAAAAGCGGCATTGCGCGGTTTGCATTTCTTGCTCCCTTTCTCGAAATCATAAGTGCCGCCGCCGTTCTTTATATTGTCTCCAGGCAAGACACGGCGGCCTATAAGCTTACGTGGGCGGTGCTGATTCTCGTCACGCCCGTATTCGGCGGCCTTTTCTATCTTCTCTATCGCTTGCAGGCCTCCACCCACAGCTTTTCTCCCCGTTGGCCCCATATGGAAAAGGCGTATTTTGCCCCAAGTGACAGTCTCGAGGAGGCAATAGAGGCACTGCCCCATCGCTCCGCCGAACTCGTTTCCCTGCAGAAGCATTCGGGGTTCCCCGTGTATGACGGCACAAAAACCACGTTTTTCGGAAGCGGCGAAGAAAAATTTGCCGCCCTCCTTGCAGACCTTGAAAAAGCGGGAAAATATATTTTCCTTGAGTATTTTATCGTGGAATCGGGGTATATGTGGGACAGCATTTTGGAAATTTTGGAGAGAAAGGCAAAAGAGGGCATCGAAGTTCGCTTTATGTATGACGATATGGGCTGTTTTGCCCTTCTGCCCGGGGGATATCGGAAAACGCTGGAGAAAAAAGGCATAAAATGCATGGTCTTTAATCCCTTCCGTCCGTTTCTTTCAGCGGTGCAAAATAACCGTGACCACAGAAAAATTGCCGTAATTGACGGGCGCATTGCCTACACGGGCGGTGTAAACCTTGCGGACGAATACATAAATCGGGTGGAAAAATACGGCAAATGGCGGGATACGGCCATTCGCCTTTCGGGCAAGGGCGCATGGAGCCTTACCGTCATGTTCCTCCATATGTGGGGGCTTTGTACCGGCAAAAAAGAAGACCCCATGGCCTTTTATCCCTATAAATCGTCCCCCCTCGCCGAAGAATCGGACGGCTTCGTCCAGCCTTACTGTGACAGCCCCTTGGACCGTGACAATGTGGGCGAGCGGACGTATATGCAAATTATTTCGGGCGCAAAAAAATATCTTTATATCAGCACCCCGTATCTCATTATTGATGACAGCATGCTCTCCGCCCTTGTTACCGCTGCCGAAAGCGGCGTGGACGTGCGGATTTTAACCCCCGAGCGGTGGGACAAGCGCCTTGTTCATCTGACCACCCGTTCCTATTACCGTGCGCTTATTCGTGGCGGCGTGAAAATTTATGAATACACGGGCGGCTTTAACCACGCCAAAACCTTCGTGTCCGACGATGAGGTGGCAACGGTGGGCACCGTAAACCTTGATTTTCGTTCTCTCTATCTCCATTTTGAGTGCGGCGTAAAGCTTTACAAGACCGCATCTGTTTCCGAAATACGGGATGATTTTCTGAAAACCTTGGAGGTATCTTCTCCCATTTCTGAAAAGGAAATTAAAAAGAGCGCCGTGGGCAAAACCATTCAGAGCATCTTAAGACTTTTTGCCCCACTTATGTAAAATGGCCTCGAAAGCGGATTCTTATGCGGAATTTTTTGCATGAAATCCGCTTTTTTTATGAAATAACCTTGACATTTCCCGAAAAAACCTTTACAATATAATGAGGCAGATAGTTGTCTAATCCTGAAAACTGAATACATAAAAAATTTTTTAAGGAGGTGGTAGCCAGATGACAGGAAATCTAGGATTATTGATTGGTGTGGGCTCGGGCCTTTTGGTAGCGATAATCGTAGGCTTTATTGCATTTCGCCTTGGTATTTCTTATCGCAAAAAGATTGCGGAAGCGCAAATCGGCAGTGCGGAAGAAAAAGCAAAACGCATTATAACCGATGCGCAGAAAGCGGCGGAAGGCAAAAAACGTGAAGCGCTCCTTGAAGCGAAGGACGAAATTCATAAAAGCCGCTTAGAGCACGAAAAAGAAGTCCGTGAACGCAGAAACGAAATCTCAAGACAGGAGCGCCGTATCCAGCAGAAGGAAGAAACGCTGGACAAGAAGACGGAAGCTCTCGAACAAAAAGAAGAACAGCTCGCAAAACGAAATCGTGATCTTGACGTAGAACGTGAAGAACTGAAAAAACTCAAAGACACGCAGATTGAACTTCTCGAAAAAATCTCGGGTCTTACTGCAGAAGAAGCAAAAGAATATCTTCTCAAAAACATTGAAAGTGAAGTTCGCCATGAAACGGCCATGATGATTAAAGAAATTGAAAATCAGGCAAAAGAAGAGGCGGACAAACGCGCAAAGAACATTTTAGGTCTGGCAATTCAGAAATGTGCCGCAGACCATGTGGCAGAAACAACCGTATCGGTGGTACCGCTACCCAGTGAGGACATGAAGGGACGAATTATCGGGCGCGAAGGCAGAAACATCCGCACCCTGGAAACCCTGACGGGTATAGATTTGATTATCGACGATACGCCGGAGGCCGTTATCCTTTCCGGCTTTGATCCTATAAGACGTGAAATTGCACGTGTTGCACTTGAAAAGCTGATTGTTGACGGACGAATTCATCCCGCCCGCATCGAAGAAATGGTTGACCGTGCGAAAAAAGAGGTTGATGCTACGATTAAACAGGAAGGCGAACAAGCTACCTTTGAAACAGGGGTACACGGTTT
Source organism: Clostridia bacterium (assembly GCA_017436645.1). GTDB lineage: Bacteria > Bacillota > Clostridia > UMGS1883 > UMGS1540 > SIG447. Next base: position 23,246 of record JAFSCR010000033.1, read on the forward strand.
ACATCCTGAAATTATCAAACTGATCGGTAAACTCCACTACCGTACAAGCTACGGGCAGAACGTACTGAAGCATGCCATTGAAGTTTCCCATTTATCCGGACTTCTTGCCGGTGAACTGGGCGCCGATATTATGCTTGCAAAACGTGCAGGTCTTCTCCATGACATTGGTAAGGCAGTTGACCATGAAACGGAAGGCACCCATATTACCATCGGTGTGGATATTGCGAAGAAGTACAAGGAAAACCCCGAGGTTATTCATGCGATTCATGCCCATCACGGGGACGTGGAAGCGACGACGCTTATCGCTTCTATCGTACAGGCTGCGGATGCCATCAGTGCCGCACGCCCCGGCGCACGGCGTGAAAACATCGAAACGTATATCAAACGCCTTGAAAAACTGGAAGAAATTGCAGATTCCTTCAAGGGTGTTGATAAATCTTATGCGATTCAGGCAGGCCGTGAAATCCGTATCATGGTAAAACCGGAAGCAGTCAATGATGACGATGCCATTATCTTGGCACGTGACATTGTAAAACGCATTGAAGGCGAACTGCAGTATCCCGGTCAGATTAAAGTCAATGTCATTCGGGAAACCAGGGCCGTGGACTACGCAAAATAAAGACAAAAGTGCCCCCAGCATTTCGGGGGCGCTTTTTTGTTTTCTTCCTTGTTAAAATGCACAATAAAGGTTGACGGGAAACGAAAAATATTATATAATTATAAATAATAATACCCATAAATGATTAGAGGAGATAAGGTTATGTATAAGGCCTTCGGTAAACGGCTTATAGACGTGGTTTTATCCGGCATCGGCATATTGGTTCTTTTGATTCCGATGCTCATCATTGCACTGATTATAAAAATAGACAGCCCCGGCAAAGTTTTCTTTACGCAGGAGAGAGTCGGCATACATAAAAAACCGTTTAAAATACTGAAGTTCCGCTCCATGCGGACGGATACGCCCCATGATATGCCCACCCATATGCTTTCAAATCCCGATGCTTATATCACAAAGTTCGGCAAATGGATGCGGAAGATGAGTGTGGACGAACTTCCCCAGATATTATGTATTTTTATCGGCACCATGACGATTATCGGTCCCCGCCCCGCCCTTTTTAATCAGGAGGACCTTCTTCGTGAAAGAGATAAGTACGGCGCAAATGACGTAAAGCCGGGTCTTACGGGCCTTGCCCAGATAAGAGGCCGTGACGAACTGCCCATAGACGTTAAAGCCGCCTTAGACGGCGAGTACGTCCAGAAAATGAGTTTTCTTTTTGATGCGAAGCTTTTCTTCAGCACCATTTTGAGCGTCCTTCGGTCCGACGGCGTGGTGGAAGGCGCCCGTGCACCGGAAAAAGAAGAGGTGGCAAAATAATGAAACGGATTTTAATTTGCGGCGCAGGCAGCTTTATCGGTGATTCGTTTGCAGCCTATCTTCAAAACGATGATGCCTTTTCGGTCGACATACTGGATATGCAAAACGAAGCGTGGCGTGAAAAAGATTTTTCGGGCTATGACGCCGTTTTTCACGTTGCCGGCATTGCCCACCGAAAAGAAACGGCAGAAAACAGGGATTTATATTTTAAGGTAAACCGTGACCTTTGTATAGAAACGGCTCGGCATGCCAAAAACTGTGGCGTAGGGCAGTTTGTATTTTTAAGCTCCATGAGTGTTTACGGCCTTTTGGAAGGACATATTGATAAAGACACACAGCCTTCCCCCACGTCTGCCTACGGCAAATCGAAGCTGGAAGCAGAAAAAATGCTGGAAACCCTTTGCGATGCATCATTCCGTGTGGCAGTTTTGCGGCCGCCCATGGTATATGGGGAAGGGTGCAAGGGAAATTATCCCCTTTTGGCGGCACTTGCAAAAAAGACGCCCGCATTTCCCGATATAAAGAATGCGCGCAGTATGATTTCCATTGAAAATCTGTGCAAAGCCGTAAAACAGGTGCTGGATACAAACGGGAGCGGTCTCTTTTTTCCACAGGACCCCGAGTATGTCTGCACCACTGAAATGGTACGGGGTCTTGCGAAAAAATACGGCAGAAAAATATGGTTTACACGCCTTTTTAATCCCATTATAAAACGCCTGCCCTTTTCCGTCCGGAAAAAGCTTTTCGGCTCTTTAACCTATGATAAATCCCTTTCGGAAGAATTCTTGAAAACGGAGAATGCAGTATGAAAAAATGCCTGTTCGTTGCAACGGTTGTCAAAAAACATATTAATGTGTTTCACCTGCCTTACTTAAAAATGTTTCAGGAAAACGGGTGGGAAACACATGTTTGCGCACGAAATGATTTCGAGGAACCGGAAAAGTGCGAAATCCCATATTGCAACAGGCACTTTGATTTCCCCTTTGAACGAAACCCGCTGAAAAAGAATAATATTAAAACCTTTTTCCTTCTCAGAAAGCTGATTTTGGAGGAAAAGTATGATGTGATTCACTGTCACACGCCTATGGCGGCGGTTTTATGCCGTCTGGCGGCGATCAAGGCAAGAAAGAAGCTTGGAACAAGGGTGATTTACACGGCCCACGGCTTTCATTTTTATAACGGTGCACCCCTTGTAAACTGGCTTTTCTATTACCCCATGGAGTGGCTCTGCTCTTTCTTTACGGACACCCTCATCACCATAAACCTTGAAGATTATGAACGGGCAAAAAAACATTTCCACGCCAAAGAAACGACGTACGTTCCGGGCGTTGGCGTGGACACGGAAAAGCTGTTTTCCATGGAAATTGACAGAGCAGAAAAACGGAAAGAACTGGGACTTTCCGAAAGTGAAATTGCCGTTTTATCCGTAGGGGAACTAAACGATAATAAAAACCACGAAACCATCCTTCGTGCCATCGGTATGCTGGAAGATAAACCGACCTACGTGATTTGCGGCACAGGGCCCAAGGCAGAACCCCTTTCTGCCCTCGCAAAAGAGCTCGGGGTAAAGCTCATTCTCCTCGGCTACCGCACGGATGCACAGGAGATTTGCCGCACTTGTGACATTTTTGCCTTCCCTTCAAAACGGGAAGGGCTTTCCGTTTCCCTTATGGAAGCTATGGCGGCAGGGATGCCGTGTATCGTGTCGTCCATTCGCGGCAACACGGATTTGATAAAAGACGGCATAGGTGGATTTTTGTATAACACGATGGATGCGGCGGGCTTTTCCGAAGGCCTTCGCATACTGGCAGCTAATGGCGCTTTACGGCAGAAAATGGGAGAAACCAACCGTGAAGCTGTAAAGAAGTTTGATATAAAAATGGTTTCGGCAAAAATGGAATCCATTTATGTAGGCATATAGGAGGCACATATGGCGAATAAAACTGCTTTGGTTGTAGGCGGCGGCAACGGCATCGGTGCGGCGCTTACGGCAAGACTCCTGAAACAAGGCTATTCTCACATCTATGTTTTGGACAAAACAAAACCTTGTTTGGAAGATGAAAAAATTGAATTTGTCCCCGTAGATTTAAGAGACTGTGATTTTAGTATGTTTCAGGCGTATAAGCATGTGGATACGCTTATAATCACTGCAGGGTTCGGAAGACCGGCTCTCTTTTCCACGTTTGCCGATAAAGAAATCGAAAACGGCTTTCGTGTAAATGCGCTTTCGCCCATTCGGATTATTCGTCAGTTTTATGACCGTCTTGCGGGAAAAGAAGACTTCAGCTGCGTCGTTATGGGCAGCATAGCAGGTCTTGTTTCCTCCCCTGCCTTTTCCGTTTATGCGGCAACAAAGGCGGCAGTTTGCAGATTCATTGAAAGTGTGAATATCGAGCTTTTAAAAAGCGGGACGAAAAACAGAATTTTAAATGTATCCCCCGGTTCTCTGCGGGGCACCAGATTTAACGGCGGCGAGAATGACCTTTCCCTTCTGGAGGAGGTGGCGGATACAATTCTCGATAAAATGGAGAAAAAAGAAACACTTTATATTCCTGACTATGACTCCATCTATAAAGGCGTTCTGGAAAGATACCGGGCGGACGGCGAAAAATTCGGCGCAGAAAGTTATGACTACAAAATGCAAAGTGGCAGAATCAATAACCGCCCGCAGATGAAAATAGGGTATTTAAGCGGCACGTTTGATTTATTCCACGTTGGGCACCTAAATCTTCTTCGCCGTGCGAAAGCCTACTGTGACTATCTCGTGGTCGGCGTACACCACAATGGCAGCCATAAGGGAAAAGAAACGTTTATTCCCTATGATGAGCGTGTGGAAATTTTAAAAAGCATCAAGTATGTAGACAAGGTCATCCCCTCGAAACCCGAGGACGTGGATGTATATAATGAAATCCCGTATCATTATCTTTTTGTCGGCTCCGACTATAAGGGAACAGAGCGCTTTATGCGCTATGAGGAGTATTTTAAGGATAAAGACGTAGAAATTATCTATTTCCCCTACACGCAGAAAACGAGCAGCACAAAGATTCGGGAAGCCATTGTGCAAAAAACAGAAAAGAAATAGAAAACGAGGTAGGCACGTTGAAAAAACTTGCAAATATTATTAAATATTTCAAATTTATATACAGCCTCTATTATTATGTGTTCAGCTTTTTGCTTTCTGCGTTGCGCCTTTTTGTAAAACCCGATGATAAGCTGATTCTTTTTAATAGTTTCGGCGGCAGAAAGTATGATGACAGCCCTAAAGCGATTTTTGAAAAAATGCAAAAAGACCCTCGTTTTCAGGATTATAAAAAGGTCTGGGCGTTTCATAATCCGGAAGGGAAAGAAATTCCCGGTGTCACGTGCATTAAGACCGACACCTTCCGTTATTTTGTAACCGCCCTGCGTGCCCGGGTGTGGATTACAAATTCGAGCGTTGAAAGAGGACTGAATTTTAAGGGTAAAAACACCTATTACTTTAATACGTGGCATGGTACACCTATTAAAAAA
>JAFSCR010000005.1 GCA_017436645.1 Clostridia bacterium
AAAAATACAATAGGACTTTCAATGCCTTTTCTCCGGATTTCTCTTGCAAGTTCTGTCCCCATTTCATCACCGATATATACATCAAGCATAAATATATCAAACAAGGCACCGTTATCAATGCTATTCAAAAGCGAACTTGCAGAGTTAAACGGAAAAACTTCAAGCTCCGACTTTCCGCATAGCTTAGAATATTTTTTTATATAGGATGAAACCTCGTCCAAGATTATTGTTTCATCATCGCATATCGCTATTCTCATGTTTCCACCCTACTTTCTTACCAAACTTAAAAACCATTCATCTTCCGGCAGAGCAATATTGTTTTTATTACATGATACAATTATATTGCAGGCTGTACGGAAGAATAGCGCATAAAGAATACCGGGATGTCCGTCTTTAACCTCACCATTTTTCTGTCCGATGCGAAGTGCATCTGCAACAGGTGTTTTTTCAAGTTCTTTCACCGATTCTTCCAAATAGCAAGGTGGAGTATCCTTACTGTTTGCAATAGTGGAGGTAAAAGCTATTCGTTTTTTTCTTCCCTCATCATTCATAGATGATTTGAAATGTTGAATCAATCCGATTAAGTATTCTTCCCACGATTTATTTTCGCCTATGTCATTAAAAATCTTATGCAGGTTATCATACCCATCACGAACAACAGACAGAAAAAGTTCCTGCTTGCTGCCGAAATTCTAACCAATAAGTCCAATGGATATAATGAGGTTTACCAAACTGTGTTTTAGTATATTACATAATTTGCCTTTTGTCAATGGAATATGAGCTTATTTGAAACAACAGAAAGGTGTAACCTTAAGGCTACACCTTTCTGCGCTATTTACTTTCCAATATCAGTTTTCTCGCAAGAATAAACAAGCTATTGTCAACTGACGGAATATCTCTTGAATTACTACCTCAAAGCTATCGCCCCACATTTCTTTTGCAAGTCTTTTCCCGATTTCATGAGCCATTTCAGGTGTAACCTCTCCCGGTTTGAAACTCTGTATGGCGTGAAATGCCACAATTCCATCCGTCTTACCATAACGGAGCTTTGTTTGGTTGTGATATGATATAAATTCCTCTTCTCTTGTCGTAAGACACATATCGTATCCGTAGGATATTGCATTTTTTAATTTTCAAAAATATACGTTGCTATTGAATGAGGCTCAATTTTCGTTTCAACCATGTTGTTTTCAATATAAAGTACAAAAGAGATTTCTTCCTCTGTTGTATTGAGTACAACGGTAACAACTGAACCATCAGGGTTTTTAAATGAAACTGTATCAAGCTTTGATGACCACTTACTGCTTCCTATTCTCTTTGCTCCTTTTTGAACATATTTACTGAAATGACCTATGTAGTAATAGGAATTATGAATACAAAACTTATCGTTTTGGATATCTGCCATAATAGGTGCGTCACAGAAGTTGCAAACATGGTTAGGACCTCCTTCATCATTCAAAACAAGGTTCCAATCGCAGAATATATTACATCCGTTATTGAAGTTGCCTATTATATCATGGGCATATCTTTCTGCTGTTTTAACGGCATCGGCAGCACCCAGGCTGTATTCCTGGCATCCTTCTGAAAATACTATATCCTTATCGGGATAGAGCTTTTTGAACATATCAAGCTGTTCAAAGTGATCTCCGCTGTACCAGTGAATTGCAATACCGCTGATGTATTTATCGGTTTCTTTATCAATAGTTACTTTGGCTCTTTCAATTATGCGCTCTTTATTGTGATCCCAGAAAAGAATTTTCACGCCAATATCTGCCATTTTCTTGCCAAGATAGTTTTTTATAAAATCTCTTTCTTCTTCGGCTGTATATATGCATGAATCCCATCTTTGAACAGCTTTTGGCTCATTTTGAACAGAGATTACGCTGATATCAAGCCCTCTTTTTTTGTATTCTTCTATAAATTTTACATAGTAGTCTGACCAAAGTTCAAAATATTCTTCCTTAAGTTTTCCTCCTTTGTTCATCTGAGCGTTTGTCTTCATATATGCAGGAGGACTCCATGGAGATGCGAACAAGGTTATATCTCCGTATTTTTTTGCATCCTGTATCATCGGTATAATGGAAGCTTCATCTCTAGTTACATCAAATGTTTCCAATGTATTGTCATTTTCTTCCACATAAGTATAATTCCCCATTGAAAAATCACAACTGTTTATATGAACTCTACCGAAATTATACCCAATTCCTTCGTTTTTATCGAAATATAGCTTTATGATTTTGTCTCTGTTTTCTTTGCTTAATTTATCAATTGTTGTAGATGCAGCCTCTGTAAATGCACCACCAAAGCCTTTTATTTCCTGATATTCAATATCAGGAAATATACATATCAGCTCTCTTTCCCTTTCAGTATCTATTGAAAAGGAAAAATCAAAAGCCTCCTGCATTGGATTGCTGCCCTTCACTGTTTTAATCGCTTTTATATTCATATCTTTTAATCTCCTTTAAAAACACCCAAAACTTTGTTACCATTTCCAAAGACATAACCATATTTTTGTCAAGCAAAAAAACATAAAATTTTCCTTGACTTAATTTGTCGTGTGCTTACATTTTATTTTACTTTCAAAACTACCTTACCAACATTTTGACCTTTATAAAGAATATCATGTGCCTTTTCGGCCTCTGTTATAGGAAGCACAGCGTGAATAGTAGGTTTTATTTCTCCCGTTTCTATTTTGGGAAACACATTTTCCACAAGCTTTGAAAGAATTTGAGCTTTTGTTTGAGGAGTTCTTGAACGAAGGGTACTGCCTATTATTCTTACGTTTCTAACATAAATATTTTTAAGGTCAATTTCTGTTTTCTGACCTGCCAATGCGGCAATCATAATCCATCTTGCACCATGGGTTAAATAATGAATACACTTGCCCATTATTTCTCCGCCCAGACAGTCTATTGCTACATCAACACTATGACCGTTCTCAAGTTCTTGTTTTAAGACTTCTGCTATATCTTCTTTTGTTGTTACCACAACTCTGTCTGCATTTAAATGTTTTATGGAATCTGCTTTTTCATCATCCAAAACTGTAGTTATAACCCTTATACCAAATGCTTTTGCCATAGGTATTATAACACTTGCAAGACCAGATGCTCCGGCGTTCATTAAAAGAGTATTGCCTGCCTTTATATTTCCCTCCACAAATAAATTAAGGTAAGCGGTTGCAAAGGCTTCGGGGATTGCAGCAGCTTCTATCATAGAACAATTTTCAGGTACCGGCATTAGCATATCGTATTTAACTGCCACATACTCAGCATATCCTCCGCCGCCAAGAAGTGCACATACTTTATCACCGATTTTGTAATTTGATTTTTCTTTTACCCCCTCTGTCATTTCAACAATTTCGCCTGAAACTTCAAGTCCCATCCATTCAGGACAGCCTTCGGGCGGAGGATAGTCACCCTCTCTTTGCATAAGGTCTGCACGATTCAGAGCTGCATATTCAACCTTTATCAAAACTTCATCTTCTTTAAGAACAGGATTCAGAACCTCATCCCACCTTAAGCTCTTATCGTTATTTACAAGTATAGCTTTCATTTTATTTCCTTTCCTAATTACATATTATTCCTTATTTCTCTTACGTTCTTCAAAAGCGGTTGCGAAGCTGTGGATAGCTCATCATATTCATAAACACACAGATACATACAGCACCCCAGTTCCCCACCTATTTTTCTTAATATTGTGCTCTCACCACTTGATGAAAACAAAAACGGAATCTTTAAATTTTCTTTGAGCATATTAATTATTTTAAGATTTTCCAACTGTTCTTCCATCGTATCTGCCCCAGTAACGATTTTGCATATATCTGCTCCGCGCCTTTGATGTTCCAACGCTATTTCCAGAACTCTTTTTGCAGGAGTATATTTAAAAATATGGGAAGACATAAGAACCTGAGTACCTTTTTTATGGAGTTTATCTATAATTTCTTCTTGTTTTCTGATTGCATTTTTATCGATTGACACTTCATCATCTTGTTTATCAAACAAATCTCCCATTACATCACATAGGGTTGCGCCGCAATCTGCAATTTCAAGTATTTCTGCCGCTATTTCTTCATCTGTTTTCCCTTCATTATTTCCGTAGCGGTAATTGGTTACATAAACAGGTTTACCGCCTGTATAAGAAAACAAATCCTTATATGTTTGTTTATTTCTGTATTCATCCTTCATTCTGCAAAACTGCATTCCAAAAGCTTCGGCTCCCTCAGGCAGTGACTTATCTATAAGTTCTTTTATTCTGTCAGGGTTATCCGCCTGCACCATAACTGTGAGAAGAGATTTGTCATATTTTAAAAATGTTGGGTTCATTTACTTCCACCTTCCCATAGCATTTCTGCCACCATCTATCATTATGTTTTCACCATTTATAAACTGTCCTTTATCTGACGCAACAAAAAGACACAAATCAATAATTTCCTGAGGATCTGCAGCTCTTCCAACAAGAGTTTTCATATTTGCCATATTAGTTCTTGTGAGAACAGGTCCGGGGGATATGCAAACACATCTTATGTTATAAGGCGAGCCAAACTGTGCAATGGATTTGGTGAGGCCAAACATGAGACCTGCTTTTGATGTGGGATAGTCAATACCATAGCCGTCTCCTTCTTGTCCTGTTATAGAGCCTATATTAATAATAAGACCGCTTTTTTGTTTTCGCATTTGTTTTAAAACAGCATGAGCAAAGTAAAAGGGGCCTTTAAGATTAACATCTATTCCCCAGTCATACACATCAATCGGAACATCCGGAAACTCCGGATACTCACTTCTATCAACCTTTCTCATTCTTACAGCTGTTCCGCCCGCAAAATTTGCTACAATGTCAATTCTGCCGAAAACTTCAACAGCCTTATCTCTGGCTGCGCAAACCTGTGCATACTCACGTACATCACATACAACGCCTATTGCTCTGCCTTTATTAAGAATGTTTATCTCTGCAACTTTCTCATTTAAAACTTCTTCATTAACATCACACATAACAACATTTCCGCCAAGGGAAGCAAAGCTTTGTGCAAACAAAAGCCCCATTCCGGAAGCAGCTCCTGTTGATATTGCGGTTTTTCCTGTGAAATTCATAATTACACTCCTCTCTTGTATTATTATATTAAAAAATCAACTTGCATTCAATGAAAAAAACGATACAATATTAACATTTCCGATATAAAATAAATTAAAAACCTTGATTTATATTATCAAAAACAATATAATCAAGGTATATGGAGTGTGATTTGAAATGGAAATAGCAAATAAAATTATTATTACAGACATTGAGGATATAGCTACTATCTCATATCCCAAAAGAAAACGCGTAAAAATAAATAACAGAAAATGCTATGGTCTATCGTTTTGCATAGAGGGACAAATAACTTATACATGCCTTGGCAAAAAATACATATCCGACCCACATCACGCAATTATTCTGCCCCAGGGACAAAGCTATAGCATATATGGTGACAAACAAGGTACTTTCCCGCTTATCAACTTTAAATGTATGAGCCAATTGTGTGACACAATGATAGTATTGCCTATTGAAAACCCAAGCACATATATAAAAGAATTTGAGTATATGAAGGCACTATCTATTTTTGAAAGAAATAACCCAAAGGTTATGAGTATCTTTTATGATATTATTTACAGGTTATTATCAAAGGATGGCAAAAATTCCAACATTTTGCTTAATGCAGAAAAATTTTTGGAAAATAATTTTGACAATCCAAAAATCACAAATGAAATGCTTGCAAAACAATGCGGAATAAGTGAAATATATTTTCGCAAACTTTTTTCAAAACAATATGGCATAACTCCACATCAATATATTATAAACATACGCGTAAATAAAGCCAAGCAGCTATTAACAGATGGAGTATTAAAAGTTAATGCAATTTCTGAAAAATGTGGATTTTCAAATTCAAACCATTTTTGCCGCATTTTCAAAGAGAAAACAGGTCTAACACCAATGGAATATATGAACAGAAATTATATATCTAAAATTTAATTTACCTTATTAAGGGCAGGTTTAGAAGTGTTACAATAGGTTTTCGTGTATCACCTGAAGAAGCTTATGCACTTGATTTGAAGGTAAATACTTCGGGAATGACCAAGCAGGACTATTGTACCAAAAAGGTCTTGGACGAAGAAATCACTGTGCATCCTAATATCAGGGTGCAAACTTATATATGCCGATACCTGACTGAACTAACAGAGCAGTTAAAAAGACTTGGAAGCATTGAGAAGAATAATGATGTGCTTGAGAATATAAAATATCTGCTGGAACTTATTGATAAAATGGGCGAAAACTAATAAAAGAGACTCCTCAAAATTGGGGAGTCTCTCTGATTACATAGTATAATCACTTTAAAAAAGTGTTGTCAAAGTGTTGTCAGAAGCACTTTGTGTTTTGAAAAAGCCTTGATTTTAGGGGCTTTTCAAGGTTTTTGGCTTATTCCCACTCAATCGTGCCGACGGGTTTCGGTGTAAGGTCAAGGAGGACGCGGTTAATGCCTTCAACTTCGCGTGTGATGCGGTCGGTAATTTTATGGAGAACTGCATAGGGGATTTCTTCAATGGTTGCAGTCATGGCGTCAGAAGTGTTAACGGCACGGATAATTGCCGGCCAACCTTCATAACGTTTATCGTTTCGAACGCCTACGCTCTTAAAATCAGGCACGGCGATGAAATACTGCCATACCTTTTCGGCAAGGCCGCACTTGTCAAATTCTTCACGGAGAATTGCATCGGCTTCACGAAGCGCATGGAGGCGGTCACGAGTAATAGCGCCGAGGCAACGGACACCAAGGCCCGGGCCGGGGAACGGCTGACGGTAAACCATACCGTGGGGAAGGCCGAGGGCTTCACCCACAACGCGAACTTCGTCTTTATAAAGAAGGCGAACAGGTTCCACAAGTTCAAACTGCATATCTTCGGGAAGACCGCCTACGTTATGGTGTGCCTTAACGCCGTCACTTTCCAAAATATCGGGATAAATTGTGCCCTGTGCAAGGAAGGAGATGCCTTCGAGTTTGGAAGCTTCTTCGTCAAACACTTTAATGAATTCGCCTCCGATGATTTTGCGTTTCTTTTCAGGCTCAGCAACATCTTTCAGTAAATCGAGGAAGCGGTCAGTAGCATCAATATAAATAAGGTTTGCATCCAGTTCTTTACCGAACACTTCAATTACCTGCTCGCTTTCGCCTTTGCGCATAAGGCCGTGATTTACGTGCACACACACGAGCTGTTTGCCGATGGCTTTGATAAGGAGCGCCGCAACAACGGAGGAATCCACACCGCCGGAAAGCGCAAGAAGAACCTTCTTATCGCCAACCTGGGCACGAATTGCCGCAACCTGTTCTTCAATAAAAGCATCTGCAAGTGCTTTTGTTGTGATTCTTTCCATGGAATCGGGTCTTTTGTCTAACATTCCGCTCATCCTCTCTTAATAGTAATGGTAAATTTTGAATGGTATAATTATAACACCAATTGCAGAAAATAGCAAGAAAAAAATATGAATCTATCAAGTTTTTTAGGAGGCAGACAAGCTTGACGATTGCAAACCGAATAAAACCGTATTTATTTATTCTTTTGGGAACGCTGGCACTTTGTATAGGCCTTCGCCTCTTTTTGGTACCATTTAAGCTTTCTCCGGGTGGCGTCAGCACAGTTTCTACCGTATTATTTTATCTTTTTCGAGTGCCGCTTTCTTTTACAAACCTATTTGTAAACGGCGTATTATTTCTTTTTGGATACAAGTATTTAGGAAAAGACGGAATACTGAAAACTGCCTGTGGCGTAATATTTACTTCCCTTTTCCTTGCGGTTTTAGACAACATTTCTTTGGAACAAGGGGATGTTTTTGCCGCAAGTGTTTTCGGCGGCATACTGATGGGTCTTGGCGTCGGGCTTGCCGTAAGGCAAGAAGCCTCCACCGGCGGCAGTGATTTCGCGGCGCTGATTTTGCACCGCTTTTTTCCCCACATTTCCGTTTCCCTATTTATTCTGCTCATTGACCTTATCATCATTTTCCTTTCGGGACTTATATTTAAAAGCTTTTCCACTTCGTTTTATTCCGCTCTCGCCCTTGCCGTTTCCATGAAAACAACGGACCTTATTTTAGCCTTTGGCGATGCAGCAAAATCTGTATATATCCTATCAGACAAAACCGAGGAAATCTCTACCGCCATCGGTGAGGTTTTCTCCCGTGGCACAACGGGAATTCCTGCCAGAGGTATGTACCGAAAGACAGAAGGGCTGATGCTTCTTTCCGTGGTAAGTCCAAAAGAATTACCGAGTCTTATTCACTTAATACGCCGAATGGACCCCTCTGCCTTCCTGATTATTTCCGATGCCCGTGAAGTTCTTGGGGAAGGCTTTAAATCCGGCACCGGATACGACAAAATGATGATAAATAAAAAACTCAACCGCCGCTATGACGGTTGAGTCCCTTTTTTACTTTAATGCCTCGAGTGCTTCACGAAGTTTTGCCTGAATAACGCCCGGGTTTGCCTTGCCTTTGGAGGCACGCATAACCTGACCGGTTAAAAAGCCGATGGCTTTATCTTTACCTGCCTTAAAGTCATTAACGGCAGCTTCATTCTGCGAGAGCACCCCGTGAATGATTTCCATAATGGCGCCTTCGTCACTAATCTGTGCAAGACCTTTTTCTTCCACAATTTGTTTCGGGTTCTTATCACTATTGAACATTTCGGGGAGAACCTGCTTTGCAATGGTGCCGGAAATGGTGCCGCTTTCAATCATAGAAATCAGTTCTGCAAGTGCCTTGCCGCCAAAGGGAATATCCTCCGCTTCCATAAGGGTTTCGTTTAAAATCTTGCTGATTTCACCGAGGAGCCAGTTGGAAACGGTTTTCGGCTTAGCGCCTTCGCCTACGGCTTCCTCAAAAAGCTTGGAAAGGCCGAGAGAGGCACTTAAAAGGCCTGCATCATATTTTGGCAAATCGTAATTTTCCACATACCGCTTTTTCTTTTCGGAGGGAAGCTCGGGAAGAGAATTTCTAAGGTTTTCTTTCCATGCCTCATCCACGAAAATGGGCATAAGGTCGGGTTCGGGGAAATAGCGATAGTCGTGGGCTTCTTCTTTGGTTCGCATAACAAAGCTTTCGCCCTTTGTATCGTCCCATCTTCTCGTTTCCTGTTCTACCGTGCCCCCTGCCTCGAGGATTGCAATCTGGCGGTCACGCTCATAACGGATTGCACGGGCGGCCGCATGGAAGGAGTTGACGTTCTTGCACTCGGAACGGACGCCGAATTCCTTCTGCCCTTCGGGGCGGACGGAAACGTTCACGTCACAGCGCAGAGAGCCTTCCTGCATCTTACAGTCGGAAACACCGATGGCCTGCAGGGTAGATTTGATAGCCTCTAAAAAGGCAAGTGCTTCTTCGGGAGAGCGAAGGTCCGGCTCGCTGACAATTTCGATAAGGGGTACACCGCCACGGTTATAGTCTACAAGAGAGAAGTTTGCGCCCTCTGCATGGAGAAGCTTGCCGGCATCCTCTTCGATATGAATACGGGTTATGCCAATTTTTTTCATGCCCTCATCCGTATCAATTTCAACAAAGCCATGCTCACATAAAGGCAAGTCAAACTGGGAAATCTGATAGGCCTTGGGAAGGTCAGGATAAAAATAATTCTTTCTGTCCTGCTTACAGTAGGATGCGATATCACAATGCATGCTGAGGCCTGCTTTAATGCCGTAGTCCACAACCGTTTTATTTAAAACGGGCAGTGCACCGGGCAAACCGATACAAACGGGACAGCAGCGGGTATTTGTGTCACCGCCGAAGCTGTTTTCACAAGAGCAGTATATTTTTGTTTTGGTGCTGAGTTCTGCATGGACCTCAAGACCGATGACAGTTTCATACTTCATGTTATCTACCTCCCTTTTCCAGCGCATAAGCCGCCTTCAGAATTTTCGCATCGCCAAGGCGGGGCCCGATGAGCTGAACGCCGATGGGAAGGCCTTCTCCATCGGTACCGTACGGCATGCTGAGTGCGGGCAGGCCTGCAATATTAATGGAAACTGTGCAGATATCTGCAAGATACATCTGCACGGGATCTGCGCTTTTTGCACCAAATTTCCAAGCCGTGCAAGGCGAGGTGGGTGTTAAAATACAATCCACAGTTTCAAAAACACGGGCGAAATCCTGACAGATAAGTGTACGTGTTTTCTGTGCTTTTTTATAATATGCATCATAATAGCCGCTGGATAAAACGAAGGTGCCGAGCATAATGCGGCGTTTAACTTCTTTGCCGAAACCTTCACTTCTTGTCTTTAAGAACAGGCTGTCAAGGTCCTCGCAGCCCTCTGCACGAAAGCCATAGCGAACGCCATCGTATCTTGCAAGGTTGGAGCTTGCTTCTGCGGAGGAAATAAGGTAATAGGTTTCCAGAGCATAATCCAGCATGGGGAGAGAACATTCCACAATTTCAGCACCCATACTCTCATAGGCTTTTGCCGCAGAAAGAACAGCTTCACGAACAGCCGGATCCACGGCATCACTTAAATATTCTTTGGGAAGACCAACGCGCATCCCCTTGCATTCTCCGGTAAGCGCGCCGAGAAAATCGGGCGTGGAGACATGCAGGGAGGTGGAATCCTTTTCATCCTTTCCGCAAATGGCGGATAAAACGGTGGCACAGTCACGAACGTCTTTTGTGATGGGCCCAATCTGGTCAAGAGAAGATGCAAATGCAATCAGGCCATAGCGGGAAACGAGGCCATATGTAGGCTTCATACCCACAACGCCGCAGAAAGATGCAGGCTGACGAATAGAACCGCCCGTATCGGAACCGAGGGCAAACACAGCTTCATCTGCTGCAACTGCCGCAGCACTACCGCCGGAGGAGCCGCCGGGTACACATGCTGTATTTCTCGGGTTTTTGGTTTTCTTGAAATAAGAGTTTTCCGTGGAGGAGCCCATGGCAAATTCGTCCATATTGGCCTTCCCTACCATGACTGCATCCTGCCCCAGAAGTCGCTCGTAGGCATCTGCAGAATACGGAGGCACATAGTTATAAAGCATTTTGGAGGCACAAGTCGTCAAAACGCCTTTTGTGGAAATATTATCTTTAATGGCCACAGGAATGCCTGCAAGAGGAGAAATTTCTTCTCCTGCCGCAATTTTTTTGTCTACTTCCTCCGCCTTTTTGAGAGCTGACGCACTCGTTACGGTAATATAGCTTTCAATTTCGGCTTCCGTTTCTTCTATATGGGCAAGCTGGGCACGTGTCAGCTCTAAAGCTGAAACTTCACGGTTTACAAGTTTATCATGCAGCTCGTGGGCCGTCATGGAAACAAGTGCTTTCATATTGATTCGTCCTTTCTATTCAACGGTTTTCGGTACAACAAAGCATTCCATATCTGCCTGCGGGGCATTTTGCAGAATTTCCGAAGGGGAAAGCGAAGGTTTCACTTCGTCCTTGCGGAAAACATTTTTCCCGTCTGCCGCAAACATGGTGGGGTCTGCTTCCGTTTCAAGGGACGAAAGCTTGTCCGCAAATGCAAGAATGCTTTGCATTTCACCTGTCAGTCGCTCTTTTTCTTCATTGGAAAGGGCAAGCCTTGAAAGCTTTGCGAGATGCTCTATTTCCTTCATTGTAATTGCCATATCCATTCTCCTCTCTATACAATCCGTTTCGGCACAAACCCTAAATAATCTGCCGAAACAAGCAAATCTCTTTCACTTTGCATAAATTTATTCCACGCATTTTTGCCGTGCAAATGTCCGTACACGCAAAATTCTACGTTATATTCCATAAGTATTTCTTGAAAACCAACGTCCGGCGGATAGTGCATCATGACGATTCTTTTTTCGGAAAGTGCTGCGCCTTCCTTTAGAGAAAGCTCCAACCGCACCATTTCACGCTCATAAATTTTTCGGTCTTCGCCGGAAAAATCCGATTCAAACGGGGATTTCCACCCTCTGCAGGCACATACCGCATACCCGTCCGCCATCGCACTGTTATTGTGCAGGAAGGTAATGGTTTCAAGGCTGTTTTCCGAAAGAAACTTCTGGAGTTTTGCGGCGGTTGTCCACCAATAATCGTGGTTTCCCTTCGATATAAATTTACGACCCGGAAGTGCCTCAATAAACTGAAAGTCAGGAAGAGATTCTTCAAGGTACGTAGCCCACGAAACATCGCCACCGATAAGCACCGTATCATTCTCCCCTACTGTTTTCTTCCAGTTTTCGGAAATTCTTTCAACATAATTTTCCCATCCGCCGCCAAAAACATCCATGGGCTTATCTATGCCGAGGGGCAGATGCAAGTCACTCATGGCAAATATCGCCATATAAATTCTCCCTTAGTATACAATTTGATTTTTTGCGCATGCTAATAGAGACATACGCTTTAAGGAGGTTTAAAAAATGAAACCCTATGAAAACAAAGACGTCATCCATGACGTAAAATGCAGCGTGGAAAGCTGCCACTTTAACGACCATGACGGAAACTGTACCGCAGAGGAAATCGAAGTAAGTCCCTGCTCGGGTACAGGCTGTGAAGGTACACTTTGTGCCACCTTCATTGACCGTGACAAGTGTCAGGGTTGTTTCTAGAAAAACCCAAGTTCGCCCTGCAGGAATTCCCGCAGGGCGATACCTTTATAAAAGCAGAAGTTCTTTTACAGCTTCACGCATTTTTTCAGGCGCACATGCCTTTTCAAAACGAGAAGCTTTGTTTTGAAGCGAAGAAAGTGCTTCAGGAATTGCCAGACCGCTCTTTTTATTAAGGGCGGAAAGGATTTCAAAATCATCAATATCTGTAGATTCGCCGAGTGCATCTAAAACGCTCTGCCCGAATTTATAGGGGTTTGCAGTAGAGGCAATCACGGTTTTCCTTGTATCCCCCGTCTTCTCTACATAATTATCGTACACCCGAAGGGCCACTGCCGTGTGGGTGTCCGCAAGATAGCCGTGCTTTTCAAAGACGGAGCGAATTGTTTCTTTCGTTTCCGCATCGTCACAGCTGCCTGCCCAGAGAATTTCCTGCATTTTTTCGAGCATATCATCTTCAATCCAATATTCACCGTTTTCTTTAAGGTCACGCATCCAGTCAGAAACCTTCTCGGCATCCTCTCCCGAAAGGTCATATAAGAACCGTTCGAGGTTACTGGAGATGAGAATGTCCATCGACGGGGAAATGGTAAGATGGAAGTTACGCTTTTTGTTATACACGCCGGTGCAAATAAATTCAGTAAGAACGTCATTTGCATTGGATGCACAAATAAGCTTATGAATGGGCACGCCCATTTTCTTTGCATAATACGCCGCCAAAATGTTGCCGAAGTTGCCTGTGGGAACGACCACATTGAAGGTATCCCCTTCGCCCAGTTCGCCCTTTTTCAAAAGGTCAAGATAGGCGGAAACGTAATATACAATCTGCGGCACAAGACGGCCCCAGTTAATGGAGTTTGCAGAAGACAGAGAAATGCCATTTTCTTTCAGGAATGCGCCGTAAGCTTCATCGGTAAAAATAGCTTTTACACCGTTTTGGGCATCGTCAAAGTTGCCTTCGACAGCCATGACGCCGACGTTCTTTCCTTCCTGCGTGACCATCTGTTTTTTCTGGATATTACTTACACCGTCACGGGGGAAGAAAACAAGTACCCTTGTGCCGTCTACATCCTTAAAGCCTTCCAGGGCAGCTTTTCCTGTGTCCCCGCTTGTAGCTACAAGAATGCAAACTTCGTCCCGAATACCACATTTTTGCATAGATGTCGTTAACAGATGGGGCAAAATCTGCAGCGCCATATCCTTAAATGCACATGTGGGGCCATGCCAAAGCTCCAGTACATAGGCATGATCTGTGAGCTTTTTTAAGGGTGCAATTTCTTCACTGCCGAATTTTTCGGCCGTGTAAGCGGCTTCTACACATGCATCAACTTCTTCAGCCGTAAAATCCGTTAAATAGCGGGATAATACGTACTTTGCCCGTTCCTTATAGGAAAGCGGCAGCAGTGCCTCCATATTGTCTATTTTCGGAAAAGATTCCGGCACATACAGGCCGCCGTCCGGCGCCAGACCCTTAACAATGGCTCTGGATGCCGAAACCGCCGCATCGCCGCGGGTACTCCTAAAATTCATAGCTAAAAACGATCCTTTCTGTCTTATGCAAATGCGCGGATTTTTTCACTTGCATCCGAAGCGGCAAGGCTGATGGTCATGAGCATCTGTGTTTCAAACTTTTCGCACAGTGCGGAAAGTTTTTCAAGAAGCTTTTCAAGTTCTTCTGCCTCACCTTTGGCAATCTTTGTGATGCTGTCTACAAAAATGTAGGAAACATCAAAGTTCTGTGCCAGAATGCCGCATACAAGACCGTAAAATTCGTCATATGTACCAACGGAAAATTCAGAGGTATCAACAAGACGGATCTTATGTGTTACGTCGGTTGTATGCTGAGAACCATTATTAATAAATACAACATTACCCTTTTCGCTTTCAACAGCCTTGTGCATGCTGTCAAGAAGCATTTTGGTTTTACCTGTACCTTTTTCGCCAAGAATTACTCTAATCATATTTTTCGCCAACCTTTCAATGTTTATTTAAACAGATGCTTTCGCAATCTGCTTTTCACAATTATAAGTTTTTGATTCTTTCCCGAAGCTTGACGCCTTCTTCTTCATAACCGGGCTTGCCGAGGAGCGCAAACATATTTTTCTTATAAGCTTCCACGCCCGGCTGATCAAAGGGATTTACCCCTAAAATGTAACCGCTTATGGCGCAGGCTTTTTCAAAGAAGTAAACCACTTTGCCGAAGTTATATGCATTAAGCTCTTCCATTTCGATAACAAGGCACGGCACGCCGCCATCCTTATGGGCCATAATGGCACCGAGGAATGCGTTCTCGTTTACCTCGGAAAGGTTTCTGCCCTCAAGGTACCGAAGACCGTCAATATTCCCTTCCATGCCGGGAATGGTCACATCGCCGTCCGGTGTTTTTACATAAATAACGGTTTCAAAAATATTGCGAAGCCCGTCCTGAATATACTGACCGACAGAGTGAAGGTCTGTAGAAAAGTTTACGGATGCGGGGAAAATCCCCTTGCCGTCCTTTCCTTCACTTTCGCCGTAGAGCTGTTTCCACCATTCTGCAAAATACTGGAGCCGTCCGTCAAAGTTTGCAAGAACCTCTGTTGTTTTACCCATGCGGTACAAAATATTTCTTGCCGCCGCATACTGATAACAAGGATTATGATCAAGATTCGGGTCAGAAGATGCAATCATTTCGTCTCTGGCGCCCCGAAGCATATCATCAATATCAATACCTGCTACTGCTATCGGCAATAGACCTACAGGCGTGAGAACGGAATATCTGCCGCCCACATTATCGGGGACAACAAACTTTTCATAGCCTTCCGCCTCTGCAAGGGAGAAAAGTGCGCCCTTTTCTTTATCGGTTGTAACGTAAATACGCTCCCGCGCACCTTCTTTGCCGTACTTTCTTTCCAGAAGGTCTTTGAAAAAGCGGAATGCAATGGCCGGCTCAGTGGTTGTGCCGGATTTGGAAATTACGTTAATGGCAAAGTCGTTATTTTCCGCAATTTCCAAAACATCTTTTACATACGGGCCATTAATATTGTGGCCTGCAAAAAAGATTTTCGGGATTTTTTGTCCACCGCATTTGCAGAAGGGCCTAAGCGGTGAGGTGAGCATCCGGATTGCCGCTTTTGCGCCAAGATAAGAGCCACCAATGCCGATAACAATCAAAACATCTGCTTTTTCTCTGATTTCTTTTGCAGCAACTTTTATTCTTTCTACTTCTTCTCTATTGTATGTTTCGGGTAAATCAAGCCAACCTGTATAGTCACTACCTTCGCCGGTTCCGTCGTGCAAACGGTTATGTGCTTCCAAGACAAGGTCTTGGAGGTTTTCCATCTCTTCGCGGCCGAAAAAACCGCCGGCATACCTACACGAAAAATTCATAGCGATGATATTTCCCTTCTATTTTTTTAGTAAAAGACATACGGCTTCTGCCGCAATGCCTTCTCCCCGTCCCGTAAAACCCATTTTCTCGGTTGTTGTTGCCTTGACGTTAATTTCACAGGCGGAGACATGGAGTATCTTTGCCAGTTCGTGCCGCATTTCTTCCATAAAAGGAGAAAGGCGAGGTTTTTGTGCAATTATTGTAATGTCCGCATTGCCGAGGCGATAACCTTCTGCGGAGATTTTTTCATTTACGATTTCTAAAAGGCGTGTGCTTCTTATATCTTTAAACTGCATATCCGAGGGCGGAAAAAGTTTGCCGATATCACCAAGCGCTGCCGCACCAAGCATGGCATCCATAAGCGCATGAATGCAAACATCCGCATCCGAATGGCCTAAAAGCCCTTCTTCGTTTGGAATGAGAATGCCGCCTAAGTAAAGAGGTCTGTCCGGTGCAAATCGGTGGGCATCATACCCGTGACCTATACGCATCCTTCTTCACTCCTCTTTGTAAGCACCGCTTCCAAAACACAAATATCAAACGGTGTTGTAATTTTAATATTCCGGTAACTTGTTTCAATAAGCTTTACCCGAATGCCGGCTTTTTCTGCCAAGGATGCATCGTCCGTTACGGTTTCATCCGCCTTTTCCATGGCATCGAGTATGAGCTGTCTTTTAAAAACCTGCGGTGTCTGTGCCTGCCATAGGGTTTCCCTCGGCGGAGTTTCGGCAATAAATTCGCCTTCTGCCCTTTTAATAGTATCCACCGCAGGAACTGCCGCAATAGCGGCGCCCGTTTCCCCGACGCCTTCTATCACTTTCCGGATTTCATCCGGCGTTATAAGTGCCCGTGCGCCGTCATGAATACAGACTATGTCCGCATCCTCGGCCGCCAGAATGCCACGGCAAACGCTTTCAGCTCTTGTTTCTCCGCCACGAACGATGGCAGAAACCTTACAAAAGCCTTCTTCGCAAATTAAATCTCTATATGAAAAGATGTCCTGTTCGTTTGCGACCAGTATAACTTCGTCAACAACGGGACAACTTTCAAAGGCCGAAAGCGTCCACGAAATAACGGGGCGCCCCACCGCTTCCAGTAATAGTTTGTTTTTTTCTGCCCCCATTCTCGTTCCGCGGCCTGCGGCCGGAATGATGGCTACAACCTTTTCTTTCATCTGAAACGGGACTGCCCGGCTACGCCGCCCGGCTTTCCTTTCTGATTTTTTATTCGCCAAGCGCCTCTTCAAACATGCGCTCAATTTCTTCCTGCGCCATATTTTTTGCAAGGACAAGCTCACTTACAAGTATCTGTTTCGCATTTGTCAGCATTTTCTTCTCGCCCGTGGAAAGGCCCTTGGACCGATCCCGGCACATCAGCATTTTCACAACACCTGCCACCTCATAAATATTGCCGCCTTTAATTTTCAGCATATTTTCACGATAGCGTTTGTTCCAGCTGAGCTCACATTCGGTTTCCAGCACTGCAAATTCGCCGAGTACTTTGTCTGCTTCTTTATCGTCAATCACGTCACGAATACCGATTCTTTCGGCATTGAGCATGGGAATCATGACCTTCATGTCTCCCATGGGCATCTTCATAACATAATACTTATTTACTTCGCCCTGAAACTCCTGTTCTTCAATTGATTCGATAATCCCTGCACCGTACATGGGGTAAACCACCTTGTCACCGATGCTGTACATATCTTATTACGCCTCCCACCTAGTCTACGCGACTCTGTATGGTATTATTATACTACACTCTCAGCATTTTGTCAAACATCTATTTCACTTTTTTACAGTTTTTGTCCTATTCCAAATTCGGGATTTGCCAATCAATTGGGGTCTGGATTGTTTCGATTAAAAACTCGTTTGCTTTTTCAAAATGCCCACATCCGAAAAAGCCGTTATACGCCGACAGAGGGCTTGGGTGCGGTGCGGAAAGAATGAGGTGTTTTTCTCGGTTTACACGTGCTGCTTTTTGCCTTGCATTTGCTCCCCAGAGCAGAAACACCATGGGTTTTTCCCGCCGGTCAAGCGCATCAATGACTGCATCGGTAAATGTTTCCCAGCCTTTGCCCTTATGGGAATTCGGCTCCCCTTCCCGAACGGACAAAACCGTGTTCAGAAGAAGCACCCCTTGCTCTGCCCAAGGCATAAGATACCCTGTGTTTGGTATAAAGCCGCCAACTTCGCTTACAATCTCTTTATAAATATTCACAAGGGAAGGCGGTGCAGGAACACCGGGCCGCACGGAAAAACACATGCCATGGGCCTGTCCCTCCCCGTGATAAGGGTCCTGCCCCAAAATCACAACCTTAACCTTTTCGTAAGGCGTGACCTTAAGGGCCGAAAACAGATCATACATATCGGGGTAAACCGTATGGTTTTCGTATTCTTCTTTTAAAAATGCACGAAGGGATGCATAGTATGGTTTTTTGAATTCACCGCCAATCATATCGTCCCAGTCGTTACCGATTTTAGGCATAGCTTAACCTCCTAAAAAAGTGTGAGAATTTCCTCCGGCGCTGACACGATTTTATCTGCCCCGCCATTTTCAAGTTCTTCTCTGTCACGAAATCCCCATAAAACACCTACTGTATAAAAGCCGGCACTTTTGCCTGTTTCCATGTCAACAGCCGTGTCACCCACATAGACACATTCCGATTGCCGAATTCCCATTTTTTCGGCAATATCAAGTGCCGCAGTCGGGTCCGGCTTTATGGGGACGCCTTCCATGGCGCCTCGCATATCCGTAAAAATTTCTTCGCCGAAAAAGCTTTTTAAAATGGGAACGGTTGCCTCGTGGGGTTTATTGGACAAAACGGCAATTTTTACCCTTTTTCCCGAAAGGCCCTTCAAAAGTGCACTTACGCCGGGGTAAATTTCCGTTTTATAAAGCGAATTGGCGTGATACGCCTCTATGTATGCAGGATAAGCCTTTTCAAACATTTCTTCCGTATCGCACCCTCTGCCCTCCAGCATTCTGTGCACGAGTGTTTTGGCACCGTTGCCGATCATAAAGCGGTATGCATCCTTTTCGTAGGGTGCAAGGCCGAATTTCCCAAGTGTTGCATTGCAGTAATACGCCAGCGTTTCCAAAGTGTCTAAAAGTGTCCCGTCCAGGTCAAATATAATTCCTTTATACTGCATATTATCCCTCGATTTCATATAGAATATTGCCCACTGTCACGGGGCCTGCCGTTTCCGTCCGCAATATGCGGCTGCCGAGGGTTACGACCAGAAGGCCTCCTTCCTCCGCCATGGCCCGCTCCCCGTCGGAGAATCCGCCCTCAGGGCCGATAAGCACCGAAACCGTTTTCGGCGTTTTCCCCCGAAGGGCATTTTTTAAAGAATTTTCTTTTTCGCATTCATAGGGAAAAAGCGCCATATCCGCTTCTGCCGCTTTTTTCACAGCTTCGGAAAAGGGCAAAGTTTCCCCGATTTCGGGCACGATGCCACGACCCGACTGTTTCGCCGCTTCCAGCGCAATTTTAGAAAGGCGTTCTCTTTTTGCATCGCCGCCTTTAACGACTCGTTCCGTTACCATGGGTACAATGCGGCAAACACCGATTTCAACACATTTTTGCACAATATAGTCCAGTTTTGACCCTTTGGGCATCCCCTGATAAAGTGTAATTTCGCACGGCGGTTCCGAACCGTTTTCGGTTTTTTCTAAAATTTCCGCTATAACTTCCTTTTTATCCAGAGATACTAACTTACAAAAATAATCACCACGGCATCCGTCGCACACGGTGAGGGTATCCCCCTCCCGCATGCGCAGAACCTTGGTGATATGATTTACATCTTCGCCGCAAATATGAATACGATTGCCGCAAACAGCTTCTTGCGGTACAAAAAATCTCGCCATACTTTTCCCTTACTTTCTTGCCAGGATGGCCCACCATTCGCCGTCCTGTCTTTTTTCTAAAACTGTAAAACCGTTTTCAGAAAGTGCGGAGAGAACGTCCTCCACTCTGTCATTAATAATGCCGGAGCAAAGGAACAGACCGTCTTCTTTCAGATAGCGGCTTACTTTTCCCGAAAGAGGAATGATAACATCTGCCACAATATTGGCAACGACAACGTCAAAGGTTTTATCCGTCACATCGCTTTCCAAAACGTTGCCGCATATTACCGTGTATGTATCTTCGCATATGCCGGAAAGGGCAGCATTTTCGTATGCAATACGGGGTGCCGCCGCATCAATATCACATGCCACAGCATGTTTTGCCCCCAAAAGAAGGGACAATATGGATAAGATACCGCTGCCACAGCCCACGTCAAACACTTCCATGCCTTCTCTTACGATTTTCTCAAGCATAGTGATGCAAAGACGTGTAGTATTATGGCTACCCGTGCCAAACAGCATGCCGGGATTTATGCGAAGGACTGTCCCTTCGCCCTCATAATCCGTCCATGCGGGCACTACCGTGATAGCCTCCCCGACTGTAAAGGGTTTATAATACTGCTTCCATTTTTCGAACCAATCATTTTCGTCAATACTGTCAAGGGAAACGGCAAGCGAGCCGAGTGTTTCGTCCTCATTCCGAAGTCTTAAAAGGTTTTCTTTTAAAAGGAGCAGCGTATCTCTGCCGTTTTCGTCGTCCCGAAGGTAAATGCTGACACGGGTAGGGCCTTTTTTTGCCTCGAGAAGTTCTTCGTCCACATAGTCCCAGTACCGTTTATTATTTTCGAGAAAATTCTCAAAATCAGCTTCATCTTCAATTTCAGCGCCTTCAATTCCCATGGAAAGAAGCATGCCGTAAAGCGGCTCTATGCCTTCCGTGGTAGTTTCAATGCTGACTTTTATCCATTCTGTTCCTAGCATACGGCATCCAGCTTTCCGCGAAGGGTGCTCTCGGGAACTGCACCGATAATTCTGTCTACTTCTTCGCCCCCGTTAAAAAGAATCATTGTGGGAATACTCATAATGCCGAGGCCTGCCGCAAGTGCTCCATCAGCATCCGTATTGATTTTATAGATATACGCCTTGCCGGCATATTCTGCCGCCAGCTTTTCTATAACCGGAAGCATCATTTTGCAAGGGCCGCACCAATCTGCATAAAAATCTACAAGGACAGGCTTGTCTGCATTTTTAACTTTTACTTCAAAATCTTGCGTTTTAATAATTTCTGCCATAATAACCAACCTTTCTTTTTATATACTCTTATTATATACATTTTTTATAGGTCTGTCAACATATTGTTTCCCCGCATCTGTGCGGCTTATACCGCCTTATCAACCAAAATGTTTCTTTTTTAAAAGAAATTTTATAAAAAAACTTGTAAAAATCATAAAATTGTGGTAAACTACTGTATATGAATTTTTTGGGAGGTGTTTTTATGGCAACCTTGAAAATGGTATGTACGATCGTACATATTATCGTAGCAGTTCTCCTTACCGTAGTTGTTTTAATGCAGGACGGCAAGGATGCAGGTCTTTCCGGCACAATCGCCGGCGGTAATTCTGATAGTTTTTTTGGCAAGAACCGTGGCAGAACGCTTAATGGCATTCTGGAAAAATGGACCGCTATCTTAGCAGGACTTTTTATCGTTCTTTCCGTAGTGCTTGCAGTAGTATTTAAATAATTTATTTGCAAACTAAAAAGACCGGGCTGCCGCATTTCTCTCAAGAGTACTATGTACTTTGTGACCTTTTGCGGCAGCCTCTGTAATTTTCAGGAGGTTTCGTTTGAACAAAAAGGAAAAGGTTTATGCATTTTTATTAAGCGAGGCCCGTGTGCCGCTTTCCGAAGATGAAATTGCCGCAATCTTGGACGTTCCCGCTTTTGACAGGTTTGAACTTTCAATCATCTTAGAAGAACTGACCCTTTCAGGACTTATCACGTCCCACAAAGGCAGATTTGCGGCCAAGAAAACGCTTTCGGACGATGCTGTGATGCAAACCATCCTTTCATCCCACGGTTTTCCTCCCGAATTCCCGCAAGAGGTGCAAAAAGCAGCCGGAAGAATCCCTTCTTCGGTTCAAAACACGGAAGGCAGAGAGGATCTTCGTCATCTTTTAACCTTTACCATTGACGGTGCTGATGCCCGTGACTTTGACGACGCTATTTCGATTGATGAAACCGAAGATGGTTTTACGCTTTATGTGCATATTGCAGACGTTGCCCACTATGTAAAATATAACGGCGCAATAGACAAAGAAGCCGGCAAAAGAGGCACAAGCTGTTACCTGCCCTGTCGGAATGTGCCTATGCTCCCAAGAGAATTATCAAACGGCATTTGCAGTTTAAATCCAAACGTGGACAGACTCACACTTTCCACCGTAATTTTTCTTGACAAGCAAGGAAATGTTTTAGATTTTCGAATTACGGAAGCCGTGATTCGCTCTGACTATCGACTGATCTACGAAGAAGTCACAAAAGTGCTGGAAAACGGAAAGCCCGACAAAAAGCACGAAAGCGTCTTTCCTGCCTTACGGGCGCTGGATGCACTTTCCGTTTTGCTCACGGCAAGACGAAAAGAAAAAGGCAGCATTGATTTTAACCTGCCGGAGGCAAAAATTATTTTTGACGGTAAGAAACCCGTTTCCATTGAAAAACGGGAAGAAGGCCGTGCAAACCGCATGATTGAAACGGCAATGGTTCTTTGTAACCGTATTATTGCCGAGTATATAAACAAAAAGGAACTCCCGTTTGTCTACCGTGTTCACGAAAAGCCGGATCGTGACAAGCTGGAGCGTCTTTCTGCCGCGCTTGGCGTTTTGGGTCTTTCTATTCCGGGACGGTTTTCCGGAAAAAAGGCGGCAGAGTTACTTGAAAGTGAAAAAGGTAAGGACAGAGAATATATCGTCAGCACCATACTGCTCCGTGCCATGATGAAGGCAAAATACAGTCCTGAAAATCTTGGTCATTTCGGTCTGGGGCTTTCTGATTACTGTCACTTCACCTCCCCCATCCGAAGATATCCGGACCTTTGCTGTCACAGAATTGTGAAAGCGCTTATAAACGGTGAAGATACAAAGAAATTTCAAAACAAAGTTTCACGCTATGCACTCCACGCCTCAGAGCGTGAAGAAGCGGCGCAGGAAGCCGAGCGGGAAGCTGTGCGGTACTATATGTGCCGCTGTATGGAGGACAGAATCGGTGAGGAATTCGAGGCCGTCATTTCCTCCGTTTTGGATTTTGGCTTTTTTGTATCTCTCCCAAACCTTGCAGAAGGTCTTGTCCACGTGCGCACGCTCGGGGACGATTATTATATTTTTGACGAGACGACCCTTTCGCTTACCGGCAAGCGTAGCGGTGCGGTATACCGGCTTGGCGACAAAGTGGAGGTGCGGCTCCAGAGCGTGGATGCTGCAACTTCCCGCATTGATTTTGTACTGAAGGAGGCGCCCGAAAATGGAAAAAATCATCGCACAAAACAAAAAAGCAAGACACGATTACTTCGTGGAAGAAACCATTGAAGCAGGAATTTCCCTGTCCGGCACGGAAGTAAAATCCATTCGTGGCGGCAACGTTTCATTAAAAGACTCCTACGCCACCATAAGAGAAGGCGAAATGTTCGTCCTTGGCATGCATGTCAGTCCTTACGAACAAGGGAATATTTTTAATAAAGACCCGCTTCGTGAAAGAAAACTTCTTCTTCATAAAAACGAAATCCGGAAAATGCACGCATCCGTTATGCAGCAGGGATATTCTCTTATCCCGCTTGATTTACACTGGTCGGGCTCAAATGTGAAAATGAATCTCGGTCTTTGCCGTGGTAAAAAGCTTTACGACAAGCGTGAAAGCGCCGCCCAGCGGGATGCAGCCCGAAATATGGACAGGGTACTGAAGGAGCAGCGCAGATGAAAAAAGCAGTTGTACACAGGGTTTTTCCCGATTCGGATGCAGAGGCCGCCGGCATTTCTGCCGGTGACATTATTTTAGAAATCAACGGCCATGTGCCTGAGGATGAGTTGGATTTCCGTTTTTACGGCTGTGAAGATACGGTTTTGTTAACTGTTCTGAAAAAGGACGGCACAGAGGAATGCATTGAATTTATAGAACCGGAATCGCCTGACCTTGGTATTCAGTTTGAAAGTGCCCTTTTCGGAAATGCCAAAAGGTGCTCTAATAACTGCATATTCTGTTTTATCGACCAGCTTCCGAAAGGCATGCGGGAAACCTTATATTTTAAAGATGACGATGCCCGTCTTTCTTTCCTTACGGGGAATTACATAACGCTTACGAACGTCAGGGACGAGGAAATCGAAAAAGTGGTAAAGATGCGGCTTGAGCCTATTAATATTTCCGTTCATGCCACAAACCCTGACCTTCGCATCAAAATGCTGAAAAACAGATTTGCAGGCGATGCGCTCCGCCATATTGAAACCATATATGACGGCGGCCTTCACATGAACGGCCAGATTGTGCTGGTGCCCGGTTATAATGACGGCCAAGAGCTTGACAGAACCATAAAAGATTTATCTGCCTATTCTCCTTACATGACAAGCGTATCCGTAGTGCCCGTGGGCATTACAAAATACCGTGACGGACTTCCACATCTTGACGGGTTTACGAAAGAAAGCGCTTTGAAAGTGCTTTCCCAAGTGGAAGCATGGCAGGAAAAGCTCAAAAAAGAAATCGGCACACGGTTTATTTATGCCGCCGATGAATTTTATCTTCTTGCAGAAAAAGAGATTCCCTCGGCAGAAAACTATGAAGGATACGCCCAGATTGAAAACGGCGTGGGCCTTCTCAGAAGCCTGGAGGATGAATTTATGGAGGCTTTGGAAATGTATCCCAAAGCTATAGAGAGACACGTTTCCATTATTACAGGAAAAGCCGCCTTCCCTCTCCTACAAAAGCTTGCTGCACGCAGCATGGAAAAGTTTCCCACGCTTTCTATTGACGTCCACGCTATAAGGAACGATTTTTTCGGCGAAAAAATCACCGTGGCAGGGCTTATTACCGGCGGCGATATTGCCGCTCAGCTCCAAGGCAAAGATTTAGGCGAAGCCGCATTCATTCCTTCCGCCATGCTCAGAAGCGGAACGGATGTATTTTTAGATGATATGACCGTCCCCCAGCTTTCCGAAAAATTGGGCACCCCCATTTTTTCTACAGCTTGTGACGGGTTTGATTTATGGGATAAGCTCAGGGGTATCTCTGAGATTTAAGAAAGGAAACCAAAATGACGAAACCAATTCTTGCGGTCATCGGCCGCCCGAATGTGGGCAAATCCACACTCTTCAATAAAATTATCGGCAAGCGTCTTTCCATCGTGGAGGATACGCCGGGCATTACCCGTGACCGCATTTACTGCGACGCCGAATGGTTCGGCCGCCAGTTTTCTGTGGTGGATACGGGCGGTATTGAGCCTGCAGGCAAGGACGTAATTCTTAAGGAAATGCGCATGCAATGCGAGCTTGCCATGGACACGGCTGACGTAATTTTATTTATTACAAACCTACACGAGGGTGTAACGGCCAACGACATGGAAATTGCCACTATGCTCCAGAAATCGGGAAAACCCGTACTTCTTGTCGTAAATAAATGTGACGCACCGGGTGAGCCGCCTGTTGGCATTTACGAATTTTACTCTCTCGGCATTGGCGACCCCTACCCCGTTTCCTCCCTCCACGGCATGGGCGTGGGCGACGTACTGGAAAAGGCCATCGAGCTCTTCCCCGAAGAAAAAGACGGTGAAGAAGAGGACGATTCCATCAAAGTAGCCATTGTGGGCAAACCCAATGCAGGCAAAAGCTCCCTTGTAAACCATATTTTAGGTGAAACCCGTATGATTGTTAGTGACATTGCAGGAACAACCCGTGATGCCATTGACAGCCACGTGGAAAAGGATGGGCAGAAATTTACGCTCATTGACACTGCAGGCATGCGCCGTCACAGCCGTGTGGACGACACGGTGGAGCGGTACAGCGTTATGCGTGCCCTTGCCGCTATTGAAAGATGCGATGTTGCCGTGATTGTAATTGATGCCTCCGCAGGGATCAGCGAACAGGATGCCAAAATTGCAGGCTATGTGCATGAGGCAGGAAAAGCATCTGTTATTCTTATTAACAAATGGGATTTAATTGAGAAAGAAACGAAAACCATGCAGGTTTTCCAAAACAGCGTTTATGACACCTTAAGCTTTATGACCTATGCGCCGAACCTCTTTATTTCCGCAAAAACGGGGCAAAGAGTGGATAAACTGTTTCCCCTTATTGAGAGTGTATATAAACAAAACTCCATGCGAATCTCCACCGGCGTTCTCAATGATATTTTAACGGATGCTACGGAAAAGGTGCAGCCGCCTTCCGATAAGGGCAAACGCCTTAAAATCTATTACATGACACAGGCTTCCACGAATCCCCCCACCTTCGTTCTGTTTGTCAACGATAAAGAGCTTGCACATTTTTCTTATATTCGCTATCTCGAGAACAGAATTCGTGAAACCTTTGGTCTTACAGGCACGCCGCTTCGGTTTATTGTTCGTGAGCGGCAGGAAAATAAAAATTAGAAAGAGGAATAGATATGCCGGAAATACTAAAATATACACTCTGCGCTCTCATCGGGTATCTCCTTGGCAGTATTAATTCTGCCGTAATTGTTTCCAAACTTCGAGGCAAGGATATCCGCACCGTGGGAAGCGGCAATGCAGGTGCCACCAATATTCTCCGTACATTCGGAAAGGGTGCCGCCGGAATTGTTTTTCTTGTTGATATATTAAAAGGCGTTTTCGCCGCCATAATCGGCCGTCTTCTCGGCGGTGATATCGGTAGTTACCTCGGCGGTTTTCTGGCCATCATAGGGCATAACTTCCCCATATACTTTGGCTTTCGTGGCGGGAAAGGAATTGTCACAAGCCTTGCTGTGATGCTTACGGTTTCCCCCTCACTTGCGCTGATTGCTTTTGGCATTGGCATTATCATTATTGCCGCCACACGCTATGTTTCCCTCGGTTCTATTCTCGGCTCGCTTCTCTTTGGAGTTCTAGCTGTAATCCGCCATACGGATAATATTCCGTTTTGCATTTTCGCAGTGCTTACGGCACTCCTCGCCACCATAAGGCATGCTGGCAACATTAAACGGCTTATGACCGGAACAGAAAGGAAGCTGGGAAAATGAAAATAGCAGTAATCGGCAGCGGCGGCTGGGGTACGGCAATCGCTTCCCTTCTTGCAAAAAACGGGCACACCGTTACCCTTTGGTCCTGGAAACAGGAAGAAAGTGACGCCATTCGTGAAAATAAAGAAAACAAAGAATTCTTACCCGGGGTATCGCTTCCTGATGGTATTCATTACACAGCAAATCTGGAGGAGGCGGCAGGGGCAGAGCTGATTGTAATTGCCACCCCATCTGCTGTTCTTCCGAAAACAGTGGAAAACCTGGCACCCTTTGTGCCCACAGGTATTCCCATTGTAAACCTTACAAAAGGTCTCTGTGCTGAAACGAACCGTCGTTTTTCCGAGGTGATTGGCGCACTTTGTCCGCATAATCCCGTGGTAGTCCTGACCGGCCCTTCCCATGCGGAAGAAGTTGGCAAAGGGATTCCGACCACGGTCCTTGCCGCCTCCAAACAAGCAGATGCGGCAGAAATGGTGCAGGAAGCCTTTATGAGCCCGACGTTTCGTGTGTATACCTCATCGGACGTCATCGGCGCCGAGCTTGGCGGTGCCCTCAAAAACGTTATTGCTCTTTGTGCCGGCGTCATGGACGGTCTTGGGTTTGGAGATAACACAAAAGCCGCTCTTATGACCCGTGGGCTTGCGGAAATGTCCCGCCTTGGTATAAAAATGGGAGCCGCGCCGGAAACCTTTGCAGGCCTTTCGGGAATTGGTGACCTGATTGTTACCTGTACCAGTATGCACAGCAGAAACAGACGTGCCGGTATTCTGATAGGACAAGGCAAGTCCGTAAAAGAAGCCCTCGAAGAAGTGCACATGGTGGTAGAAGGCGTATATGCGGCAGAAAGCGCCTATAAGCTCTCACAAAAATACGATGTGGAAATGCCTATTGTTTCCGCCGCCTACCGTGTTCTTTTTGAAGATGCCTCTCCGAGAGAGGAAGTTTTAAAGCTGATGCAAAGAGAAAAGAAGGCAGAAAAAGATTTAATATAAACCGAAAAAGAGGTGCCAAATGCACCTCTTTCTTATTTGACTACAACCGCTTTCTGCGGACAAAGTTCCTGACAGCAGTAGCATTTAATGCAGTTTTCCCTATGGATAACTGCTTTTTTATTGATAAGTCCCATGGTTTCCTGCGGACAGGAGCGGACACATTCGCCGCAGCCAATGCACTTCTTTTCCAAAATTACGGGCTTTTTTTCTTTTTTCAGCCTTGCCGCTACAGTTTTGGGAAGTAGTTTTAGTAGCCCTGCATCACGGCTTGCCTTGGGGCGTTTAAATTTTGTGGCGTATTCCGAAAGCCGTGCGCCGATTACATTAAGTTCACCCACCGTTTTCGGGCATAGTCCTTTTTCGATACTGAGCGCTACTGTTTCAACATCCCCCGGTGTAAATCCCATAAGATGGCACAGGAGAAGGTCCAGCGAAAAGGGGTTGGCGCTACCTGAAAGTGCACCCACACGTTTTAATGTGCCGCTTGCAGGTCCGTTCCCTTCCATACAGACAACGGCATCCATAATATTTACCTGCGGTGCATTCTCCATGCAAAGCCGCACAAGCATATCGCAAAAGTCCCTTTTATCCGGATACTTTGCATGGTATTCGGCTTTTTTTGCGCCGGGGATGGAGCCGAACAGGTTTTTTACCGCCGCCGTCATATTGGCAAGCATATGGGTTTTGAGTCTGCCGATGCTGACCACGAGGTCAGCCTCCAAAAGCGGTTTTATAATGGTAAACTCGCCGCTTTTTTCCGAGGTTATATCGAGATTCAGCCGAGCGCCGCTGTTTTCTGCTGCATGACGCATCCCTGTGGTTTCATAAAGCCGTTCCAGAAGTTTCGGGAGATATAACCCACCGGGGCTGTCCGCAATGGTTACGTTTGCGCCACGTTTGACAAAGTAGGCGGCTGCGAGTTCCACAAGCAGCGGATTTGCCGTAATCGCCGCCTCGGGAGCACGCTTTGCAAGAAGATTCGGCTTTATGACTACGTTTTTCCCCTTCCAGTCGTCCGCAAAGCCGTTATCCTGAAGGATATTTTCAAGCATTGGAATCAGTGCTGATTCTACGTTTTCCCTTTTATAATTTTTACACGGCGATAAATACACCCTATCTGTAAGCGTTAACTTTCTTTCCATCTATTCTCCATCCTTTCCCCCACGCCACCATTTTTGCTTGGCAAGCGTGCTAATATCTGCAAGATGGCTGTTATCCCCGTCAAGTTCGATTTTTATGCCATCCTTCTCTGCTTTTAGCACTGTCACGGATGCATTGTCACACCACTTTTCCCCCGGCATTTTGGAAAGAGGAACACCTTTGATTTTACAAAGGAGAACTTTAATTGCTGTGCCATGGGTGGCGATGAGAACATTTTTCCCTTCATTCGCCTTCGTGATTTCCAAAACCGCTTCATATACTCTATCCTGAAAATCCGTCATTTTCTCGCCGCCGGGCATTTCGAGTAAATGTGGTTTTTCCAGCCAATTGCCGTAGCTTTCAGGAAAACGGACGGGCAAATCATCCCAAGGAACATCTTCCCATTCGCCGCCGTGAATTTCACGAAGATTGGGCACTTCTATAACGGAAAGTCCTTTTTCCTTTGCAACGATTTCTGCCGTCATACGAGTCCTTTTAAGGTCACTCGAGTATGCCGCATCAAGATGTATATTCTTAAAATAGGCAGGGAGGCGCCCGATTTGTGCAAGTCCGTTTTCTGTAAGGTCCGAATCATACCAGCCATGGAAATTTCGTTCCACGTTTCCTCTTGCTTCGCCGTGGCGCACAATATATATGGTTGTCATACATTCCCTCCTTAAAAACAAGGCGGATGATGTCATCCGCCAAATGTGTTTTTATTTCTTAAGTTATCAAGTACACGTTCGAATACTTCCGGAAGTGGCGCAGAAAACGTCATTTCCGTCTCCGTTTCCGGATGGATAAACCCTATCTCACCGGCATGCAAAAGTTGGCCGGAAAGTGCGAACGGTTCTTTTTTAACGCCGTAGGTTTTATCTCCCACAATCGGGTGACCGATATGGCGCATATGGACACGAATCTGATGGGTTCTGCCTGTTTGCAGTTTGCATTTTACCAAGGTATACTGCCCAAATCGCTCCAGCACCGTAAAATGCGTAACCGCTTCTCTGCCGCCCTTTGTAACCGCCATTTTTTTGCGGTCACGAGTGTCTCTCCCAAGGGGCGCATCCACAGTTCCTGTATCTTCTTTTACGTTGCCGTGCACAAGGGCAAAATATTTTCTGGAAAGCGTTCTTGTTTTCAACTGGCCGGAAAGAGACTGGTGGGCTTTATCCCCTTTTGCTACAATCAAAAGACCTGTCGTGTCCTTATCAATGCGGTGGACAATGCCGGGGCGCATAACGCCTCCGATTGCAGAGAGGGAATCTCCACAATGGTGCAGAAGGGCGTTGACAAGCGTATCTTCATAATTTCCTGCCGCAGGATGGACCACCATGCCGGCAGGTTTATTAATTACGAGAACGCTGTCATCCTCATACACTATGGAAAGCGGAATATCCTGTGCCACTGTTTCCAAAGTCTTAGGCGGCGGAATAATCACTTCCACCTTATCCCCTTTTCTTATCTTATAGCCGGGGCGTACCGTTTTCCCTGAAACAGTAACATTACCATCTTCAATCAGCTGTTTGATATAGGAACGGCTAAGCTCGGTGTGCACCGAGGCTACCGCTTTATCAATTCTTTCATCTACAAACGCTTCGTATTCCATCAGTCAAAATCCGTACTTTTGAAAACATAAATACAAAACAGCACCGCCCCGATGACAACACAGCAATCTGCTATATTGAATATGGGAAAATGGATGCATTTCGCATCCAGAAAATCAATGACTGACCCTAAAAATATCCTGTCAGTAAGATTTCCGAGTGCACCGGCTAAAATGAGCGATACCGCAATACCGAAAATCTTGCTCTTCGGCTTTTTCACGATAATGAACACGGCGAGTGCGACAATGATGAGCACTGTGGCAATGATAAGAAACGGAACTTTGCCGCTTAAAATGCTGAATGCCGCACCGTCGTTTGTATTAAACGTGATATGAAATATGTTTTCAATCACCGGTATGCTTTGTCCAAGGCGCATGTTGGCGGAAACATAAAGCTTCGATATTCTGTCCGCCGCAAACATGATAACCCCCACTAAACAAGGAAGCCAAAGCATATTATATTCTCCTACTCTTTAATAATTTCAGCACAGCGGCTGCAAAGTGTGGGATGATCTGCATCACTGCCAACGGTAGTGCTGTAAAGCCAGCATCTTTCACACTTTTCGCCTTCCGGTGCTACAATAGAAACCTTCAGTCCCTCTGTTTCGCCGCTATAAGCGCCTTCCGGTGCATCCTTTTCCAAAAGCTTTACGCCGGAAACGATAAAGAGGGTGGAAAGCGTATCACCAAAGGATTCTAAAAACGCTTTCATTTCTGCAGATACATAAAGTTCTACACATGCACCGACAGAGTTACCGATTTTCTTTTCAGCACGTGCAATTTCAAGTGCCTTGGAAACATCGGCGCGGACTTTAATGAAGCGGTCCCACTTTTCCCCGAATGCGCTGTCGAATTTTGTATCAAAGGCAGGCATATCGTTATAAAGAACGCTTCTTTCGTCATCACCGTCACGGTGCGGCATAAACTGCCAAATTTCTTCGGAAGTATATACAAGCACAGGTGCCAGAAGACGTACAATTGTATCGAGAACCGTGTGCATAACCGTCTGTGCGGCACGACGCTGCATGCTTTCTGCCTTTTCAACATACAGGCGGTCTTTAATGATATCCAGATAGAAGTTACTCATATCTACAACGCAGAAGTTATGAATTGCGTGGTAGATGAGGTGGAAATCGTAGCTTTCGTAAGCGGCGAGAACCTTTTCCGTCATCTGGGAAAGGCGCATCATGGCCCACTTATCGAGTTCATTCATATTTTCAATAGCTACCGAATCCTTCTTCGGGTCGAAATCATGAATGTTACCGAGAATGTATCTTGCGGTATTTCTGATTTTTCTGTAAACTTCACTCATCTGCTTTAAGATTTCTTTGGAAATACGCATATCCGTCTTAAAGTCAGCAGATACAACCCAAAGGCGAAGAATATCGGCGCCAAAGTCCTTAATAATATCCTGCGGGCTTACGCCGTTACCTTTGGATTTGGACATTTTCTGCCCGTCAGAGTCTACAATCATGCCGTGGGTAATAACCGACTTATAGGGGGCCTCGCCACGGGCGGCAATGGAGGTAAGAAGTGAGGACTGGAACCAGCCTCTGTACTGGTCGTTCCCTTCAAGATATAAATCTGCAGGAAAACGAAGGCCTTCTTTTACATCTAAAACGCCTGCATGACTGGAACCCGAGTCAAACCAAACGTCCATAATATCATTTTCTTTTGTAAATTCGGCGCAGCCGCATTTTGCACAGGCTGTGCCTTTCGGCAGAATTTCTTCTGCAGGAATTTCATACCATGCCCCGCTTCCCTTTTCTTTGAAGAGAGCAGCAACTGCACGGATAGATTCATCGGTGATAAGCGCTTCGCCGCAATCCTTACAGTAGAAAATGGGAATGGGAACACCCCATGTTCTCTGGCGGGAAATACACCAGTCCGTTCTGTCCATAACCATGCTGGTAATTCTTTCTTCGCCCCAACCGGGAATCCAGCGAACCTTATGGATGGCCTCGCACGCTGCTTCTTTAATGCTGTCAACCGATGCAAACCACTGTTCCGTTGCACGGAATACAATGGGTTCGTGACATCTCCAGCAGTGAGGATACTGGTGAATAATTTCTTCAATGGCGTAAAGTGCCTTCACCTCGCGGAGTTTTTCTTCGATTGCCGGGTTTGCCTTGGAGTAATGAAGACCGCAGAACTCGCCTGCCAGTTCATTTAAGTACCCCTTAGCATCTACGGGAACGAGAATAGGAATCTCTTTATAAGGACGGCATGCAACATAGTCTTCACCGCCATGGCCGGGCGCCGTATGAACACAGCCGGTACCGGCATCAAGTGTTACATGGTCACCAACAATAACGAGAGAAGTTCTGTCCATAAAGGGATGGTCACACTTAATATATTCAAGGTCGCTTCCCTTATATTCGCCGATTTTTTCATAATCGGAAATACCGCCGACACGCATTACGTTTTCGACAAGTTCTTCTGCGATTACATAGACTTCCTCCCCTGCACGTACAAGGCTATAGGTAAAATCAGGATTTACAGCAATAGCAACGTTACCGGGAAGCGTCCAGGTTGTCGTTGTCCAGATGACAAAGTATACGGGTGCGCCGATTTCTTTAAAGAGACCTTTATCTTCGGCAACACGGAATTTGACATAGATGGAGTTTGTTTTATCTTCTTCGTATTCAATTTCAGCCTCTGCCAGCGCCGTTTCACAATCCGGGCACCAGTAGATGGGCTTAAGGCCTTTATAAATATAGCCTTTTTTCGCCATTTCACCGAAAATTTCAATCTGCTTTGCTTCAAATTCCGGTGCAAGCGTTAAATAAGAATTATCGTAGTCACCGAGTGAGCCGAGACGGCGAATCTGGCCTTTCTGGTTTTCAACGTATCCGAGTGCAAACTTTTTACATTCTTCACGGAAAGCGGAAACGGAAACTTCGCTTCTGTTAATGCCCAGCTTTTTAATAGCCTGACGTTCAATGGGAAGACCGTGGGTATCCCAGCCGTGAATATAGGGCGCACGGTAGCCACTCATATTTTTATAACGGACAATAATATCCTTGAGCGTTTTGTTAAGGGCATGACCCATGTGCATATCGCCGTTTGCATACGGCGGACCGTCATGCAAGATAAAGAGAGGCTTTTCGGCATTTTTTGCCATAAGGCCTCCGTATAAATCATTTTCTTCCCACTTTTTCAGTGTTTCAGGTTCCCTTGTAGGCAAATTACCGCGCATGGGGAACTCGGTTTCGGGCAAATTTAATGTTTTGCCATAATCCATGCGATTTCAATCCTTTCCGCAAAATTTAGTCGTTATTTATTCGTCGCCCTCTGCACCGGGTACAAGAGGTTTTGAAATTCTCGTCGCTTCCATGGGCGACACATCAGGAATGGGTGCCGGCTCGGGCATGACAGCCTTCGGTGCTTCCGCCACTTTTACGGTGGGAATATAGGTGTTTACCGTATCGCCTGTTTCCTGCACAACCATACCATTTAAAATTTCAATCTGGGTTCGAAGCTGAGAAATGTTTCTCGTGGCAATTACGCTGATGTTACGTTTTAAATCCAGCTCTCTCTGCACGAGGGACTGTACGCTTTCCTCTGCTTCTCTTTTTATATAAGAAGCTCTGTCTTCCGCTTCCTTCACAATATTCTGTGCCTTTTCCTGTGCTGCACGAATTGCTGCATCACTGGATGTCTGTGCAAGAAGAAGGGCATTTTGGAGTGCATCCTCCATGTTCTTGTATTTATCAACAAGGCTATCCAGCATCTGAATCTTATCTTTCAGTGCGATGTTTTCTTTATAAAGGGTTTCGTAATCTGCAGTCAGTTCATTGAAGACTTCTTCAACATCCTGCCGCTTATAACCACCCATAACGGCACTGCCGAATTCGATTTTTTCCAGTTCAAGCGGTGTAAACATAGCTTTTCATCCTTCTTTCGTAATTTCAGTTTTCCCGCATTACAGCGTCCACGGGAAGAAACCTTTGTTCTTCAGCTCATCACGGACATCGCCTGCGATGCTGACGTTATAGGGTGCAATCAGGAAAATGCCGCTGGATACCTTCTGAATATTGCCTTCCAGTGCATATACAACACCGCTGACAAAATCCAGCACTTTGATTGCATCTTCTTTTGTGAGGTCTTCCAGGTTTACAACAACAGCTTTTTTGCACTTGAGGCGGTCTGCAATATCGCTTGCATCTTCATAGGATGCAGGCTGAAGAACTGCCACTTCAAGCTGTGTGGTTGCAGTCATACTGACAACGCGGCCGGAGCCTGTGGGCGCACTTTTGCGGACTGTGCCGATGGGCTTTAAGTCCATTCTGCTTTTTTCTTCTTCCTCTACCTCAAATTCTTCAAAGTCATCTTCTTCGGTGCCAAAAATCATTTCGCCGAGTTTACCAAAAATCTTTGCCATTCTCTTCTACCTCCATTTTCTATGTCCAAATATTGCGCTGCCAATCCGCACAATATTTGCTCCCTCTTCAATTGCGACGGTATAATCGCCGCTCATCCCCATGGATAAATACTGCATCTTTGTGTTGTGATAGGATGAAACCCCTATTTTTTCATAAAGGGCGTTCATATTTCGAAACGCCGTGCGGATTTCATCCGTATTATCGGTGTGAGGCCCTATTGTCATAAGCCCCGCAATCTGCACGTTTGTGTTTTTCTCATTCGCTTCGATAAGCGGAAGGACTGCATCAAAGCCGGTGCCGAATTTACTTTCCTCACCTGAAGCATTCACTTCAATCAGCACCCGGGAGACAAGGTTATGCTTTTTTGCCTGTTTTTCGATTTCATCCAGAAGATGCGCCGAATCCACGGCATGTATAAGCTCTGCTTTGTCAATAATATATTTTACTTTATTTGTCTGCAGATGGCCGATAAAGTGCCAATGGGCACGGTGTACCTTATCGTATTTATCGCATAATTCCTGCACACGGTTTTCACCGATATACGAAAGACCACCGTCTACTGCTTTTTGAATAATTTCGGGGTCTACAGTTTTTGTGGCACCGAGCAATATAATATCTTTTGCATCTCTGCCTGCCCGCTTTGCCGCTACACTGATTTCGTTTTGAATCTTCTCGAGATTATCTAAAATTTGCACTAAGGATCCTTCCTTTTAGTAAATCACCGTATCATAAAGCTTCAGCTTTGTTTTCTCGCCCTCTTTTATGATGGCATAGCCTTCGCCAATATAAGAAACCTCTGCAGCTCTGAACACTTTATCCGTAATCGTCTGCACGTATACGCCCTGCACGCCTTCCTCTTCCGTAATGGCTTTTGCCGGGACTCTGAGGCCCTGATGGCGGTGCAGAATAACATCTACCGAAACCTTTCTTCGTTCAAGAAGTCCGTTTGCGGTTCTGTTAGAGGAAAAGACTACAACACAATTCCCGTCCTCCGCTTCGGAAATTTCGGAAACCGTTGCTTTTTCTTCCGCCTCGTCCGCATCATGGAACCGGAGATTTACAACCTGACCTACCTTGAGAAGCCCTGCCGTATGTTCATCTATGGTGCAGGCACCTTTCCAAGTGCTGTTATATAAAACTTTACAGCCTGCCGAAGCGGGCGAAATATTTTGGACAATCTCTGCAAGCGAAGACGGTGTGAGCTTTTCCGCCTTTTTTGTGCCCATATCGGTTTCCATACCGTCCGTATGCAAAAGAAGGGTACCGGCTTCAGGACTGTAAATTTCCTTCATGCTGTTTCCAATTCCGGTTGCAAGTGTTTTTTGCCTGTCTTGCAAAATACCGATGAGGGCATTCGTCTGTCCGCCTGCGGCACTTTTTTCATCTTTTGCAATCAAAAGTTCATCCTTCAGGCGGCCGAGCTTTGCCATATCCCCTTTTTCCGTGGCAGTAGAAATCTGCAGCGAGAGAGACGAAATCTGCTCATCCGTTCGGACTGTATCTGCATAGCTCTCTTCATTTCCCGCCTCCGAAAGCCTAGTAATTCGGTCCTGAATCCGCAAATATTCGTGCAATGCCGCCTCATCTGTATCAGAAGACAGTACTGCACCGATTCTAGCGCCTCTGTACACACGCTCACCGTCCTTCGCCGTGGGACGGAGCACGCCGCCATCGGGTGTTGGAATAACAACCTCATCCTTGAAAAGATAAAGGGTTGTCCCAAACGCCTCCTCCATTGTGTCAAAATACACAATCTCGGAGGATGTGCGAAAAACAAAAAAGAAAATCAAATTTATAAGGATAAACAGTGCGGTGCAAACGGCCACAATCAGTTTTATCTTTTTCTTCACTTTGCCTCTCCTTTTTGACGCATAAATCGGGCAATGCATTCATCCGCAAGCTTGTCCACTTTTTGCATGCCGTCAAGCCAGATGACGGAAGGATTTGCCCGAAACCACGTCATTTGCCGTTTCGCAAGCCGCCTTGTATTCCGCTTTAAAAGTTCGACAGCTTCGTCATAGCTTGCTTTTCCTTCAAGGTACCAGATAAGCTCTTTATACCCTACGCCTTGCAGTGCCGTCCGCTTTTTTCCGCGTAAATCATTATAAATTTTTTCCACTTCCGCAAGAAGGCCTGCCGAAAGCATGGCGTCAACACGCCTATTTATTCTATTATACAAAATTTCTCGCGGAAGTTCAAGAGCAAATACAAAATAATCGTAAATTTTTTCCGGTTTTTTTCTGAGATGTGCACTTTTTGTTTCGCCGCTGGTATAATAAATTTCAAGTGCACGTAAAATACGACGTTTTTCGGCAGGATGAAGCTTTTCAGCAGCTTCCGGATCCAGGTCAAAGAGCATTTTGTGCATACTCTCCCCGCCTTTTTCCTCCCATTCCTTTTCAAGGCGCAGCCGCACTGCAGGATCAAAGGAATTTTC
This sequence comes from Clostridia bacterium, assembly GCA_017436645.1. Taxonomy (GTDB): domain Bacteria; phylum Bacillota; class Clostridia; order UMGS1883; family UMGS1540; genus SIG447. The sequence continues at coordinate 37,586 of JAFSCR010000005.1, forward strand.
CGAAAGGGGGCGGTTCTCCATTACCGTATCCACATAGAGGCCTGTGCCGCCGGCCAAAATCGGCGTCTTGCCCCTGTCGTGAATGTCACGAATGGCTTTATGCGCCAAAGGCACGAAAGCGGCAAGCGAAAAGTTTTCATCCGGAGAAACCACGTCCAATAGATGATGCGGGATTCCCGCCATTTCTGCCTCGTCCGGCTTTGCGGTGCCGATATTCATTTCTTTATAAACCTGCATGGAGTCCGCAGAAACCACCTCGCCGCCGATTCGTTTGGCAATTTCAATGGCGAGCGCTGTTTTCCCCGAGGCCGTCGGTCCGGTGATTACGAGTAAAGGAATCATATTTCCGCTCCTTTTTAATGCGTAAATGGTGTTGCGGCAACTGTGGCCGCATATATTTCTTTTGCACCGGCAGCTTTCAGCTCTTTAGCGCAAACATTAAGGCTTGTGCCGGTGGTGGTTACATCATCAATCAGTAGCACAGTTTTACCTGAAAAATTCTCCGCCTGATGCGGTTTAATCGCACCCTCCAGATTTTCCTGTCTTGCTCGTCCGTTCAATTTGGATTGGGGCGAAGTGTGTTTTATTTTGCGAAGGGTTTTTACTACAGGAACATTCATCATTTCACCGAGGGCTTTCGCCATCAGGTACGCCTGATTATACCCACGCTGTCCGAGACGGATAAAATGCATGGGAACATATGTAATCAAATCCGGCCTCGGTGCATTCTCTTCTTTGAGCTTTAAAAATATAAATGCGGCAAAAGTTACGCTTCTGCCTTTTTTGCCCCGAAACTTCATGCCGATAATCCCATCACGCACAATTTCTTTATAGATAAGAGGTACATATACCTTTTTAAAGCGGCGCCGTTTTTTGCGGCACGAAAGGCACAGGAGATCGCCATACACCGTGTCAAGCGGTGTTCCGCACACCGAGCACGCCCGCAAGTTAAAGGGAAGGGCGGCAAGGCAATCATCGCAAACGGCAAACCGTTCATTTTCGACAATCTTTCCGCAAAATGCACATTTCGGCGGATAAAGCAACCGAAGAAACCCGTTTACCATGCATGCATCCCCCGAATTTTCTCACAAAGGCCGGAGAACCGTTCCACCTGCCTGTTGTTTTCAATCATTTTGCACATAACCTCTTCTCTGCCAATGAGGACAACAAGCTTTTTGGCACGGGTTACGGCAGTATATAAAAGATTTCTGCACATCAGCTGTGGGGCACAAGGGAACATGGGAATGATAACCGCATCAAACTCACTGCCTTGGCTTTTATGTACCGTTACAGCATAAGCCATTTCCAATTCTTCGAGTTCGGTAAAATCATAGCGGACACGGCGTTCATCGTCAAACACCACTTCCATATATTTCCCTTCGTGGGAAATCCGTTTGATGATGCCAACGTCACCGTTAAATACGCCGACGCCTTCTTCTCCGTCATCGGTTTTCCATGTCAGGTCGTAATTATTGCGGACCTGCATGACTTTATCGCCTTCCCGAAACGTCCATTCTCCGCTTATTTTTTCCTGCTTATGTGCATCCGGCGGATTCAGCCGTGCCTGCAGGGCACGGTTTATGGCATAAACGCCCAGCACCGATTTTCTGGAAGGGCTGATAACCTGAATCTGGCGGTGGGGTTCAAAGCCATAAGCTTTTGGAAGACGGGCGGCTGCAACATCACATATCGTTGCCAAAATACCGTCTGCATCTTCCCGATGCATCAGGAAAAAGTCCTTGTCCTTCCGGTTTGTCTCCGGCATTTCTCCACGATTAATACGATGGGCACCGACAACAATCATACTTTCTGCCGCTTGTCTGTAAATATCAGTAAGGCGGCATGCAGGAATAGCACCGCTCCGGAGAATATCCCGAAGCACATCACCGGCGCCAACACTTGTCAGCTGGTCCGCATCACCTACCATGATAAGACGGGAGCCGGGGCGCATTGCTTTCAGAAGTGCATGCATAAGCAGCACGTCCACCATGCTCATTTCGTCAACAATAATCACATCCTCATCGAGCGGCACTTCTTCATTTCTGCCGAAAACCTGCTTGTCCCCTTCGCCGGAAAAGTTCAGTTCCAAAAGGCGGTGAATGGTTTTTGCCTCCATGCCGCAGGTTTCTGCCATACGTTTTGCCGCACGGCCCGTTGGTGCACAAAGGGCAACTGCCGCATCTTGTGCAGTCATCATTTCTATAATAGCATTAATAACCGTCGTTTTCCCCGTTCCCGGTCCACCCGTGATAACCGAAACGCCGTTTTGCATAACCATATAAAGCGCTTCCCTCTGTTTTTCCGAAAGCGTAATGCCTGTTCGACGTTCTGCTTTAGCCACAGCCGCATCCATGGGGATGCCGAGTCCGGTCTGTGCATTGCGAAGCATGGTATAAAGCTTTCTGGCAATGCCCATTTCTGCATGAAAAAATGCAGGCAGATAAATACGGCGTCCTTCTTCTGCCGTTTCCTGCAAAAGCATGCCGGACAGGAGCATTGCCGTGACGGCATTTTCAGCAGAAGGCATATCTGCGCCGAGAATCTCGGCTGACTCTTTTAAAAGCAGTTCAAGCGGCAAATACGTATGCCCGTTTTGCGCCGACTCCTGTAAAACATATTTAACGCCGTTTTTCAGCCGTTCTTCGTTGGAAGGGTCTATTCCCATTTGCATGGCAAGCTTATCGGCCGTTTTAAAGCCGATGCCGTCCACTTCGCACAGGCAATATGGGTTCTTTTTAATTTCTTCCACCGCCATAGGACCGAATTTTCTAAAAACTCGAACAGCGAAATTGGCTGTAACCCCGAAGGGCTGCAGGAACATAACTACATTTTGCACAGCCTGTTTTTCCAGCATGGAGGCTTGCATTTCCCCTGCCTTTTTCAGGCTGATCCCTTTGATTTTTGCAAGCCGGTCAGGATTATCACGAATTACATGCAGGCTATCTGCACCAAAACGCTCTACGATTTTTTGCGCCGTTGCAGGACCGATGCCCTTAATAATGCCCGAAGAGAGGTACTGGAAAATCTGCGCCTCATTTGTAGGCAGAATTTTTTCACAAAATTCCACTTTAAACTGCTCGCCGTATTCAGGGTGGTTTCCCCATTTGCCGGTAAGGCGTACACCCTCCCCCGGCGCAATTCCCGGCATGATGCCGACTGCCGTAGAAAAAACCCCTTCCACGTCAATATCGCAAACGGTATACCCGTTTGCGATATTCTGGTAAATTATTTCTTGTACGATGCCTTCTATGACGAGAAGTTCCGCCATCTTATCCCTCTCTATTCTTTCCGCAAAACGTGATACCGTTGGCACAAAGCATCTATGTATGCACCTTCTCCGCCTCTTATATACACGCTTGCATTTTTAAAATACCGCTCGGCCGCTTGTTTAGCAATCATAACCGTATTTTCAAGTTGTTCCGCTCCCTCATCGCCGGAAATTATGATTTCTACCGACGCCTCTGTGCTTCCATGCAAACTCCTGAAAAGAAGCACCGCAAAAAGTGCAAGAAACCCCGTAATGAGGAGAGGAATTCCATACTGCATCAACATACCTTTCGCCTCCTAGAACATAGTATGCTGCTACAGTTTTATATGTGCTTTTTAGCCGAGTAATTCCTTTTTAAGGGCGTCTACCATATCTGTTTTTTCCCATGGGAATGCTTCATTTCCAAAATGACCATATGCCGCCGTCTGTGCATAAATAGGACGGAGAAGTCCCAGTGCTTCAATCATGCCGTCGGGACGGAGATCAAACAGTTTCTGCACTGCTTCTGCCATTTTATCTTCCGAGACCTTCCCCGTGCCGAACGTGTCTACACGAAGAGAAACGGGACGGGCAACCCCGATGGCATAAGCTGCCTGCAGTTCGCATTTATCTGCAAGGCCTGCGGCTACAATATTTTTAGCAATGTAGCGCATCATGTAGGAAGCTGTGCGGTCTACCTTTGTGGCGTCCTTACCGGAAAACGCACCGCCGCCGTGACGGGCATAGCCGCCGTATGTATCAACAATGATTTTGCGACCTGTAAGGCCGGTGTCCCCGTGAGGACCGCCGATTACAAAGCGACCTGTGGGGTTAATAAAGACCTTTGTATTTTCATCGAGAAGTTCTTTCGGGATAACCGGAAGCACAACTTCTTCGTAAATTTCTTTTCTTAAGGTTTCAATGGTTACATCCGGATCATGCTGCGAAGAAATGACAACAGCCTCCACACGGACGGGCTTATCATCCTCATATTCAACCGTCACCTGACTCTTACCATCGGGACGGAGATAGGAAAGCGTGCCGTTTTTACGGACATCCGTAAGCTTTCTTGCAAGCGCATGTGCCAAAGAAATGGGAAGGGGCATCAGTTCCTCTGTTTCGTTACAGGCGTATCCGAACATGAGGCCCTGGTCACCTGCGCCATGCTCTTCTCTGCCTTCTGCTTTCGCCTCATAGGAACGGTCAACACCCATGGCAATATCAGGGGACTGCTCACGAATGCAGTTTAATACTGCACACGTCTCACAGTCAAATCCATAATCTGTTTTATCATAACCGATTTCACGGATTGTATCTCTTGCCACGGAAGAAATATCCACATAGCAGCTTGTTGTAATTTCGCCCATAACCATAACAAGGCCTGTTGTTGCTGTTACTTCACATGCAACACGGGCTTTCGGGTCATTCTCCAGAATCTTATCCAGAATACTGTCAGAAATACGGTCACACAGCTTGTCCGGATGGCCTTCTGTTACAGATTCCGACGTAAAAAAGTGTCTCATAATATCCTCTTCTTTCTTAAAATATCTGTATAATCCATTTCACAAATTCAGTTCCAACGGTCATAATACAGCCTGCCGCCAGAACACCGCCAATAATACTCGGCAATGCAAAGCGGAACCGCATATCAAGCAGCGCCGCACAAAGTGCACCTGTCCAGGCGCCTGTGCCCGGCAAAGGTATGGCAACAAACAAGAATAACCCGAAGGCACTTCTCTTCATGATTTTATCTCTGTTTTTTTCCGTTTTCTTCTCCATCCAACGGGCAAACCAACCTAAAACTCTTGTTTTTTTAAGGTAATTGACGAGGGGACGCGCCAGAAGAATGATAAACGGAACAGGCAGGCAATTCCCGATAACAGCATAAACAAAGGTTGAAAATGTACTGAGTCCCAATGTGGCACCAACGGGGATTGCACCCCGCAATTCCACAACAGGAACCATTGACATGAAAAGAACAATTATTTCTCGGGGTAAATTGCCTAGACTTTCAAAAAAGCTTAGAAAAAAGTCCTGCATAGATTCACCTCATTCAATATTATATTATACATTTCTTTGTGCTGTTTGTCAATAATTTCTAAAGAATTGCATATATTAGCTCCTATTCGTTTCCAAAGTGTTTTTGCATATTAGGATGGCTCTTGTGAATTTAGAATTTTTGCAATAATAGTTTCATGTAAGCAAAACTCCCACAATTATGAAGTATTCATTAAAATCCTGTCGCATTTAATGCATGATGATTATTGAATAATGAAAAATGAATAATATAAAACAAAAAAATCCTATCTTTCGACAGGATTTTTGTTTTGGTTGCGGAGGGCGGATTTGAACCACCGACCTTCGGGTTATGAGCCCGACGAGCTACCAGGCTGCTCCACTCCGCGATATTCACTTACTCTCTCGAGTATTGATAATTATACTATAATATATGCAAATTGTCAAGCTTTTTATGAAATATTTTTTGCATTTTTTCTGTGCCTTAATTCTGCACTTGTTAATTATGTGGAAATCATCTATGATGAATTTGTTGCAACAAGCAGAAGTGATTCACGTCTTTGGCTTTGATTTCTCCCGTCAAAGTTGTTTTCCTCCCCTTCTGCAATTATATTATTTGGAGGAAATAAATATGATTAAAGTATTCGGTCGCTTATTGTGCGTCCCCGAAAACGAAAAAATGCTGGGATATGTGGATGACAACCTTGTAGAAACCCGTAAATTCAAGATTACAGACCCTGCCCTTCATTCGTTTTCTTTTAAACTTGAGCTTGAAAACGGCTCTTTTATAAACATCATGGATCTTCCCGGAGAAATGGAGGACGACGCCCTCATTCTCACCTGGCAGGTTCCTGCATCCTGTCTAAGATTTGCCGGCCCTCTTTTTGCACAGCTTCGTGCCTTTAATGATGAGGATATGGTCTGGCATAGTGATATTGCGGAATTCTCTGTCTGCCGGAGTCTTCAGGCTGAAAAACAGCTCCCCCATTTTGTGCCGACAGAATTTGCTGAAATGGAAAAAAGAATGACTGAAATTCTGCGTTCCGCAGAGGATGCATCGCTTTCAACAGAGACTTTCTTAAATGCGGCCAAAGATGCCTCCCAATCGGCAGAAGCTGCCGCAGGCGAAGCTGCCTCCTTTTCGGAAACCTATTTTGCCTCTGCCGCAGCCTGTAAAAACAGTGTTGCAAAAGCCGGCGAAATATTAGGGCAGATAAAGGTGCTTGAAAAAGCAATTAAAACCACACAGGAAAGCATTGAAAAAATGCAGGGGGACACCTACGACGCCTTAAGGGGTGCAGAAAAATTTGCGTTGGAAAGTCGAACACATTTCGAAAACATCAAAGCATCCTTAGGCGACTTGCATGAAGCCCTTGATGCCGTCCTCACACTTGAAAACGCTTATATGGGAGGTGCGGCTCTATGACACCTTCTGAAAAACTGACACAAATTGCAGAGAATGTGCCGAAAGTATACGAAGCAGGAAAGAAATCGGAATATGATGCGTTTTGGGATTCCTACCAACAGAACGGAAACCGTAAACATTATGGCGTTGCTTTCGGTGGCAAAGGGTGGAACGAACATACGTTAAAGCCAAAGTATGACATTAAACCCACATCGGCATATATGATGTTTTATCAGTTGGAAGCCGGTGCAAACATAGACTTGGTAAAAATTGAAGAAGAGTGCGGTATCACATTTGATTTTAGCGAATGTACAGACTTCCAATATCTTGCATATACCTCTGGCGTTTTAAGGTTTGGCATAATAGACACACGAGCAAAAGGGGCGTTTGCACAGTTTTTGGGAAACAGCAGTACGCTACATACCGTAAAAAAATTGATTTTGAAGGATGACGGCTCCCAGACAATATCAAATGCGAGTTGGTTTCTTCCAAACAGTTTGGTGAACATAGAAGTCGAAGGCAAACTCGGCTATAGTGTGAGGTGCGTTAGTGCAAATATGACAAAGGCAAGTATTGCAAGCCTTATAAATGCTTTATACGAAGGAAGTGCAGGACAAACACTAACACTTTCCAAATCAGCAGTAAACAAAACCTTTGGCGGCGTAGACGATGAAGAATGGAAATCACTTGTTGACACAAAACCGAATTGGACCATATCGCTTATATAAGGAGGGTAATATGAGAGAATATATTGACGCCCGTGAAGGGCATGTGATGACAAACGGCGAGATATTCGGCAAAAGAATCTATCTGGCCGAAGGCATGGATAAATTCGCTTTTTATGAAATTAGCGATACAGAATATGAGGCTATTATGCAAAGCGAAGAGGAAGATCAATAAAAAGAGGGCATATGCCCTCTTTTTTAGTTATCCTCTAAAATTTTGAACATGGTAGCTGCGTTTTCTTTCGTGGCGTGCTCATTTAAGGAAAGCACCTCAGCACGTACCATTTTTTCACCAAAACCGATTTCGATGATGTCCCCCACCTTGACTTCTGCGCCGGGTTTTACCACCTTATCGCCGATTTTCACACGGCCTCCGCTGCAGGCCTCGCTGGCTACCGTCCGCCTTTTGATAAGACGGGACACTTTTA